>JAKSRR010000020.1 GCA_024403455.1 Lachnospiraceae bacterium
AATATCTGCCGTTCCACCATGGCGGAGTCGGTTTTTGCATATCTTGTGAAGCAAAATCATTTAGAATCTCATTTTGAAATTGATTCCGCGGCGACTAGTCGTGAGGAGATTGGAAATACGCCCCATTATGGCACAGTTGGAAAGCTTCGTCAGGAAGGAATTCCGGTAATCCCACACAGAGCCAGACAGATGACTAAAGAAGATTATGAATATTTTGATTATCTCATTGGCATGGACACCTACAATATTCGAAACATGCAGCGGATTGCTGGTGGGGATCCAAAAGGGAAAATCTATAAGATGATGACCTTTGCGGGAAGTGGCAGAGATGTGGCGGATCCCTGGTATACGGGAGATTTCGAGGCGACCTACAGGGATGTGCGGGAAGGCTGTGAAGCACTATTAGACGAGTGCCGACGGAAGATGAAAGAAGCAGTAAATTAATATTATAGAAGAGAAAGGCTCTAAATAGGCAAATTCAGGTGCCAGCGGGATGGAATCTGAGTGACCGGTGACCGAAAAATGTGGTAAAATAGAAATAGATGGCGTCGTGCTATGCGACGCTATTTTTATAAGTGGTATTTATGAGGTGAAAGTATGGAGAAAAAGGAAAGAGCAAGTTGGGGCTCTAGATCAACATTTATTCTGGCGGCGATAGGTTCCGCAGTAGGTCTTGGAAATGCGTGGAGATTTCCTGGGCTGGCAGCAAAATTCGGTGGTGGAGCATTCCTTCTTGTTTATGTGATTGCGATGTTGGTTATCGGTGTGCCGTTACTTGCCATGGAAGTATCCCTTGGACGACACGCCCACAAGGGTGCGCCGGGAGCAATGAAGTCGATGCGTAAAGGTGCAGAGTGGGTTGGCTGGGCAGCTACCAGCAATGCATTCTTTATTGCGACCTATTATGCAGTTGTATTTGCATGGGTTCTTTTGATGTTTGGTCTGAGCTTTAAGTTTGCTGGTATGACTGGCAACTCAGCTGCAGCAAGTACCCTGTTTACCGATACTATTCAGACAACAGGGGAAGTGAAGGATTTCGGAATTCCACCCATTTTAATTGGGGTTCTTGTGATTGCGTGGATTTTGATTTACTTATGTATTCGTAATGGTGCGCATTCTGTAGGAAAGGTAGTTAAGTATACTGTATTTGCACCAGTAATCTGTCTGCTTATTATGGCAATTAAGGGTGTTACCATGCCTGGGGCGATGGCTGGTATGGCAAAACTGTTTATCCCGGACTTTGAAGCGCTTAAAAATCCAAGCCTTTGGGTAGCTGCCATCAGTCAGGTATTCTATAGTATGTCCATAATGATGGCGATTATGATAGCGTATGGTTCCTATCTGGATGATACATCCTCCATTGCTTCGGACGTTATGATTATTGCTTTCTCTGATTTGGCGGTTAGCGTACTTTCCGGTATTGTAATGTTCACCACCATGTACGGTGTTGGTATGACTACCGATAATATGTCAGAATCCGGTATCGGTACGGCATTCATGATTTATCCTACAGCCATTGTTAATCTGACTGGCACGGGATGGATTAATGCGTTGTTTGGCGGTATCTTCTATCTTTGCTTGATTACCCTTGCCATTGACTCGGCATTTTCCATTGTTGAGGGTGTTTCTACGGCTATATCGGATAAGTTTAAGTTGAATCCGAAGCGCACGACGCTTGTGGTTTGTCTGATTGCAGCAGCAATCTCTGTGCTTTATATTACCAGAGCAGGTCTTGCGATTTTGGATATCGTAGATCATTGGTGCAATGACTTCTCCATGATTCTCATCGGTGTACTAGAATGTATTGTGGTTGGCTGGTTGTTTAAGCCGAAGAAGGTGTTAGAAGAAGCGAATTTAAACAATAAGAAGTTTAAGATGCCGACCTGGTGGTTTGTTACCAGCATCAAGTTCATCGCACCCCTTTCGCTAGCTGGATTCTTTGTGTGGAACTTCATTAATTATGCAAAAGAAAATATAGAAAAGGGTAAGCTGGCATTTGTTTATGGATACAACACAAAGGTAGAGGTTATCTTTGGTTGGAGTGTAACCCTGATTTGCTTCCTGAGTGGCTTGGTAGTTTTCCTCATTGATAGGGCTCGTAAGAAGAAGGGCAAGGTGGACGATGTAAAGACTTGGGATGAGTATACGGCCATCAACGATGCTAATAGAGAACGCTTACTAAAGGAAGAAAAATAATGGAGAGGGGGCATTATGCCCCTTCTTTTGTATTAGAGAAGGTTTAGTGCTATATGGTTGGGAGGCAGACATGGGATTATTTGGCGTGAAACATAAGGAGTTGGAACTGGTAGTAAAGCGAATGCAGGCCAATCTGGAAAACAATTATAAAGATAATGCCCAGGATAATCTGAAGGAGTTCATAGAACGTTTTGAGGCTCTGCAGCAGGCGGGCAAATTGTCCAAAAAGCAGGTGGCTTATTATAGCGAGGTGATGGAAGAATATAAGGGCAAATTAAAGGGCTATAGTCACAAAGACCAGACGCCCTACTGGACATAAATATGCTATAATGAGACAAAAGGGTTACGGTGAAAAAAATATGAGAGACAATCCAGTATTATATAGGAAAAGACTATTGCCACAGGAGTGCGTGCTTCTTAAGGATGACGTGATTCTTGCTTGTGATGAGGAACGAATCGTTACAAAATGGAATGCGCTCAAGCCTAAGAAAGATTTACATCACGGATACTCCTGTTATTTTTTTAAGGAAGGCTATAAAGTATCCAAATTTTATAAAGCGGATGGCAGTCTTCTCTACTGGTACTGTGACATTATTGACAGCGAGTACTCGGAAGAAGAGAACACGTTAGTTGTGCGGGATCTTTTGGCGGATGTTATTATTTACCCGGATGGATTTGTGAAGGTGGTGGATCTGGCGGAACTTGCTGATATGTGTGAGGACGGGGTATTAAGCCCGGCGGAAGCAGGGAAGGCGATTCGGAGTTTGGACGCACTGCTAGCAATCATCTATGATGGCAGATTTTCGGAATTGACAAAGTATATTGAAGAACTGGAAACAAATTAGCGTACTATAAAGAGGACTGGAGAAGAACTCTTTGAGAATATAATAAGAACAATAAAAGTCGAAATATCTAGAAAGGTATGGTTATTGTATGAAGAAGACCCTTGATTGGCAGGCATACATTGATAAGGCGGTTGAGGCCACTGCAGAAGGACAGATTCTGGTAGTAAATGAGAATCATGCGCTTCCCTTAGCAAAAGAGGAGAAGGTGGCTGTATTTGGTCATATCCAGACCCATTATTTAAAGAGCGGTACCGGTTCTGGCGGTATGGTTAATGTAGTTAAGGTGATTGGAATTACAGATGCATTAATCGAGCGTGGTGCAACCATCGACCAGAAGGTATATGACAGATATAAGAAATTCGAAGAGGAGCAGCCTTATGATCCCGGTGCTGGTTGGGGACTTGAGCCTATTTCACAGCCGGAATTAGTTCTGACGGAAGAAGAATGTAAGACCTACGCAGCAGAGAATGATACAGCTATTTATATTGTTGGACGTATCTGCGGTGAAGATTATGACAATAAGGCTGAGAAGGGTGCTTACTATTTATCTGATGATGAGACGACGATTCTCAAGAACCTTCGTAAGACATTCAAGAAGGTTGTTGTTGTGCTCAATGTTTCTTCCATTATGGATATGAACTTTGTAGAAGAGATTGGACCTGACGCTGTTTTATACGCATGGCATGGCGGTATGGTAGGTGCTCTTGGTACAGCAGATGTACTTCTTGGAAACATCTGTCCTTCCGGCTCCTTTACAGATACATTAGCAAAGTCTCTTGATGATTATCCATCTACAAAGTACTTTGGAGAAAAGGACAGCCAGGTATATGGCGAAGATATCTTTGTGGGTTATAGATATTTTGAGACCTTTGCAAAAGATAAAGTTTTATATCCCTTCGGATATGGTCTGTCCTATACTTCCTTTGCAAGAACCTTAAAAGCATTTGAGGATGGCGTGGATGGTGTAAAGGTCACCATGACCGTAAAGAATACTGGCTCTATGGCTGGTAAGGATACCGTACAGCTTTATGTGTGCCCTCCGGATGGAAAGTTAGGAACGCCCAATCGTGTGTTGGTTGCTTTTGAAAAGACAAAATTGTTAGCACCCGGTGAGGAAGTGGATGTTGTTCTGGTGGCAGAAGGGAAGACCTATGCATCCTTTGATGATAAGGGTGTGACAGGACATGATCATTGCTTTGTATTAGAGGAAGGTGAGTACCAGTTCTTCGCTGGTAGAAATGTAAGAGCAGCTTTCCCGGTAGGTTCTACGACGTTAGCACAGTGCGTTGTATTAGAACAGTGCAGCAAAGCTTGTGCGCCTGTAGAAGATTATGACCGCATGGTGAAGGTTGGCGATGGCATTGCCTATGAAAAGGCGCCTAAGATGGACTATGATGAGGAAGCAAGAAGAGTAGAGAATCTTCCTAAAGAGATTCCTCATGTGGATAGAAAGATTTCCTTTAAGGAAGTTTCTAGGGGCGATGTTAGCTTGGAGGAGTTCATTGGTTCTCTCTGTGATGCTGATTTAAGAGGTATCTGCCGCGGCGAAGGTATGGGTAGCCCGAAGGTTACTGCTGGTACGGCAGCAGCATTTGGTGGTGTAACTGCTTCTTTGGCAGCACTGGATGTACCTTGTGGATGTTGTGATGACGGCCCTTCTGGTATGCGTTTAGATAGTGGTGCGACAGCATTTGCAATTCCCGGAGGTAACTGTCTTGCATCTACCATGAACAGACAGCTGCAGGTAGAATTATTCACCCTTCTTGGAAGAGAGATGACGGAAAATCGTGTTGACTGTCTTTTAGGACCTGGTATTAATATCCGTAGGAATCCATTAAATGGACGTAACTTCGAGTATTTCTCTGAAGATCCTTATCTAACTGGTGAGATTGCAGTAGCGCAGTTAAAGGGACTTCACAGCGAAGGCGTTACGGGAACCATTAAGCATTTCTGCGCAAACAATAAAGAGAAGAACAGACATTTTATTAATTCTGTAGTATCGGAGAGAGCACTTCGTGAGATTTATCTGAAGGGATTCGAGATCGCCGTTAAGAAGGGCGGAGCAAAGACCATTATGACCACTTATGGTTCTTTGAACGGCATCTGGACTAGCTCAAACTACGATCTAAATACTGTGATTTTAAGACAGGACTGGAAGTATGATGGTCTTACCATGACGGACTGGTGGGCACACACCCACAGACGTGGACAGAAGCCGGATATGAATGACTTAGCTGCTATGGTAAAAGCACAGAACGATTTATATATGACTCGCCAGAATGCAGAAGATGAGTCTAAAGACAATCTGATTGCAATGATGGAAAGTGGCGATGTTACTAGAGCAGAGCTGCAGCGCATTGCAAAGAATGTACTAGGATTTTTATTAACAACCCATGCGATGGATCGCATTATGGGTACGGAGCCGGAGATTGAGATTGTTGGTAAGCCTAAGGAAGGTGATGTAGATACCAAGAATGCACCGGTATTTAACATCAGTAAGAATCCTCACGTAGAGCTGACTGGCGTAGATACGAACAAGGGCGCTAGCTTTGCGTTTACTCTTGAAGCTGAGGATATGGGTGACTATGAGTACACCATTACGGCATCTTCCGAAGTAGGAGAGCTTGCACAGATGGCGGTTTCCTTCTTTAGCTTAGGGGCTATTCGTGGCGTACATACTTTCAATGGCAGCGGTGGAAAGGCTGTATCTTTAACGGGAACCTTTGATATTATTTCCAGATTCTCCCCCAGCCGTCTGTTCTTTGCAGAAAGTGGTCTGAACTTAATTTCCATGGATTTTAAGTACACTGGTAAAGAAAGAAAGTTTGGAATGTAGGATATTTCCACTTTTTCGTGAGAAAAGTGGTGAAAACAAGGTGGATATGCCCTAAAAGAGAATGATAGAATGACATTGTCTAGAAGAGAACGTGTCTGCCTTTTCTTCGAAAGGAGGGAATATGCTCATAAATATTGAAGAAGCAACAAACACAGGTGGCTTAAGTCGATTTGCCATTTTAATCATCATTTGGTTGGCGGTGCTAGTGATTTCCCTGATTGCAGAATTAATGACCCAGGGACTGACCACCATCTGGATGTGCGGTGGTGCTTTAGTAGCACTCATTGTAACAATCTGCCACGGACCGGTATGGTTGCAGGCAACGCTATTCGTTATAGTTACTGTAGCTTTACTGATAGTAACGAGGCCCATTGCACAGAAACACTATAACAATCGTCTAATAAAGACCAATGCAGAAAATCTGATTGGGCAGCAGGCTCTAGTTATAGAGACTGTCAGTAACATCGGCGAAAAAGGTGCTGTAAAGCTGGCTGGATTGGAATGGACAGCAAGAACGGTTGATGGCAGTGTCATTGAAGCCGGAGAGAATGTAGTTGTTGAAAGCATTGAAGGTGTAAAATTAATTGTAAAGAAGCTATAACTTCTTTATATATATTATGAAAGAGAGAGGAGATACTTATGAATCCCGCAATTGTAGCACTCATTATTGTTCTGGTGATTGTATTCTTCATTATCATCAGCTGTATCAAGATTGTTCCTCAGGCGCATGCGTTCGTTGTTGAGCGTCTTGGCGCATACCAGGGAACCTGGTCGGTAGGTCTTCACATGAAAGCACCTTTCTTCGACCGTATTGCAAAGAAGGTAATCTTAAAGGAGCAGGTTGCAGACTTCCCGCCCCAGCCCGTAATTACCAAAGATAACGTTACTATGCGTATCGATACCGTCGTTTTCTATCAGATTACTGATCCGAAGCTTTACTGCTACGGTGTAGAAAACCCCATCAACGCTATTGCAAACTTAACTGCAACGACTCTTCGTAACGTCATCGGTGAGATGGAACTTGACCAGACCTTAACCAGCCGTGAAATCATCAACGCAAAGATGAGACAGTCCCTAGATGCAGCAACAGATCCTTGGGGTATTAAGGTTAACCGTGTGGAACTTAAGAACATCATCCCGCCCCCGGCTATTAATGATGCCATGGAGAAGCAGATGAAGGCAGAGCGTGAAAGACGTGAGGCTGTTACCCGTGCAGAAGGTGAGAAGAAGTCCGCAATCTTAGTTGCAGAAGGTAATAAGCAGTCTGCTATCTTAAATGCAGAAGCTGAGAAGCAGTCCGCAATTCTTCGTGCAGAAGCACAGAAGGAAAAGATGATTCGCGAGGCAGAAGGTCAGGCAGAAGCAATCATGCGCGTACAGCAGGCTACCGCTGATGGTATCCGTATGATTAAAGAGGCTGGTGCAGATGATGTAGTTCTGCAACTGAAGTCCTTAGAAGCATTAAAGGAAATGAGCAATGGTCAGGCAACCAAGATTATTGTTCCTTCCGACCTACAGGGTATTGCCACCTTAGCAACGACCTTTAAGGAAGTATCTGCAAAGTAAGATTGCCCGTAAAATAAGTCTTATAAAGTAGTAGTCCATCCTGGCCTGGGATGGACTATTTTTATGGATATTTTTGTACGAATTATAGAGGTAGTGGGGGTGTATTTCTTTTGGGTACAATGATACTAGGGTAAAGAGCGCTGTATTTTCGGAATGCAAAAAGGATTTACTTAATGGATAAATTAAATTTGCATAAATCGGAAATGCCTGTTTTACACATATTTCACAAAAATGTATAAATAAACGGATTTATAGTGTACAGACTTTAGTAAAATTATATAATTAAATTAACTTAATCGTTAACCTAAATTAACTAGCAAAGAATAAAGGAGATGGCAAATGGCAAAGTTTATAAATGTTGATTCATTACCTAATATTCCTTGGCAGGAGAGACCCGAGGGAATCAAAGGTGCGCCTGTTTGGAGATATACGGAAAATCCGATTATCGATCGCAATCCGGTAGAAGGCGTTGCCAGGATTTTCAACTCTGCCGTTATGCCCTATGAAGGAAAGTTTATTGGTGTGTTCCGTGGGGAGCAGACCAATGGTGTTCCTTACATCTATCTTGGCAGATCAGAAGATGCTATCCACTGGGAATTTGATAAGGAAAAGATTCCCTTTGTAGATGAAGAAGGAAAGCCCTTCATGCCTGTTTATGCTTATGATCCTCGTCTTGTTAAGGTGGAGGATACCTACTATATTATCTGGTGCGGAGATTTCTACGGTGCAGCCATTGGTATGGCGAAGACCACAGATTTCAAGACCTTCACCAGAATTGAGAATCCATTCCTTCCCTTCAATAGAAATGCGGTTCTGTTCCCTCGTAAGATTAACGGAAACTTTGTGCTGTTTAGCCGTCCTTCCGATTCTGGTCATACACCTTTTGGTGATGTTTTTATCTCTGAAAGCCCTGATCTTACCTATTGGGGTAAGCACAGACACGTTATGAGTCGTGGCTCTGAGTGGTGGGAGTCTGTGAAGATTGGTGGTGGCGCTGCGCCTATTGAAACGGATGAAGGCTGGCTTTTGTTCTATCATGGTGTATCTGGTACCTGCAACGGTTTCGTTTACTCCATTGGTGGTGCAATTTTAGATATTGATAATCCTTCTATTGTGAAGTACCGTTGCACCAACTTCCTTTTAACACCGGAGCAATGGTATGAGGAAAGAGGCTTTGTGCCGAATGTATGCTTCCCTTGCGCAACGCTGCAGGATAAGGATACTGGACGTATTGCTATTTACTATGGTGCAGCAGATAGTTACGTAGGACTTGCTTTTACACAGCTCGACGATATTGTAAAATATATCAAGGAGAACAGTGTTCTGACAGACACTGACACCGAAATCGGTAAAAGATAAGTAAGGAATTGTAAAGTGCAGGATATTTTCGGAAGTGAAGGACCCGTTATGGAGTTCTTTAGAAAAACAGGACTCCTTATATTCGCCTCCCTATTGTGGCTTCTGGGCTCGCTGCCGGTGGTAACACTTGGCGGCAGCTCTGCAGCCCTTTACTATACCGTGGTTAAGAGCATTCGCCATGAAAGAAGTCATGTGCATATTGAGTTCTGGCGGGCTTACAAGCGGAATTTTAAAAATGGAATTTTACTAACTATTATTTATGCATTCCTCGGGTTTATGATATACTTAAACAGAGGGTTAATTTTAGCAGCATCGGAAGGTAACGCTGAAGTGCTGCAGTCGTATTTTTTGGGGAAAGTTGGGGGAAGTTCTGTAACAGTATTTGTGGTATTGAATGGTCTAGCCATTGTTCTTCTTGTACTGCTACTCTATTTACTTCCTGTTATGACCAGATTTGAGATGAAACTGTCAGGTTTATTAAAACTGGCATTCTATCTGGCGATTCGTTATTTTTATTTCACCATTGCAATGTTACTCGGACTAGCTGTGCTGATGTACGGTTTTGTCCGATTTATGCCATTTCCGTGTCTCTTCTTTGTGCCGGGTATATGGACCTATGCTACTTCCTATTTGGTGGAAAAAGCGATGCGTCCTTATATGGGTGAGCCTAAGGAAGGCGAAGATGCATGGTGGCTTGAATAAAACATATATCGTATGTGAGTACGTACCTATAAAGTTTTCGGAAGGTGATACTGTATGAGAAAAAGAAACAGGAAAGTAGGAAAGCGTTTCGTAGCTACTGCGCTATGCCTGAGCTTAATGAATTCCGTATTTACGGGATCCACAATGCTTGCTTCTGCAGCAGACAGAGAAAGCATGGCGGAAGCATACGAAGAGTTTATGATGGATCTGACTAGCGATGATTATAGAGATCTCGTCAGCACCTATTCCATTGATTCTTCTATTCCTGATTATAAGGATTATATTAAGACATATCCTCAGGTATTCCCCACGGATGAGATTGTTATTGGGGGAACGGAGTATAGCCGTTATGAGGATGATGGTCAGGCAGTAACTCCTGTGACCTACAGTGACTTCGAAGGTGTGGCTGGAGACAGCCTTTTGATGACAGAGTACGCTATGGTAGAGTATGATTTCGATGTAGCAACCTCTGGATATTATGATCTTTCTTTACTATATTATCCTATCGCTGGTAAGAGCAGTACCATCCAGCGTTCTTTCTTTATCGACGGAAAACTTCCCTATGGTGAGATGGCACTTGTTGAGTTTGCCCGTGTGTGGACCAATGATGTTACTAACACCTATTTAAATGCAGATGGTGTTGTTGTAAAGCAGTGGATGCAGGATAACCAGGGCAATGACTTAAAGCCAGCTTCCGTTGAAATTCCTGAATGGCAGACTTCTTACTGCCATGATTCCAATGGTTATGTTGTTGATGATTTGAAGATTTATCTTGAGGCAGGGGAGCATACCCTTACCTTATTAAGCCAGCGTGAGCCCATGCTGCTTCGTGAGATTAAGTTCTCTAACAGAGAAAAGGCACTTAGCTATGCAGACCAGAAAGCACAGTGGGATGCAAAGGGATATCAGAATACGGTTGGTCAGGAAGTTCGTATTGAGGCAGAAAATGCAACAAAGACTTCCTCACAGATGCTTTATCCGAAGCAGGATCAGTCTTCTCCCGCAGTTTACCCCAGCAGCCCTAAGGCGTTATTAAATAATAGTATCGGTGGTACCTCCTGGCAGGAAGCTGGACAGTGGATTGAGTGGGAGTTTGAGGCACCGAAGGATGGTTACTACAATATTGCTTTCTACGATAAGCAGAACTTCGTTCGTGGTATTTATGTCTCCAGAAAGATTTATATTGATGGAGAGGTTCCTTTCAGTGAATTAGAGCAGTATGGCTTTAACTATAAGCAGAGCTGGCGTAAGGATGTTCTTTCCGATGAGGAAGGCAATCCTTACAGTTTCTATCTTGCACAGGGTACTCACACCATTCGTATGGAAGTGGTTCTTGGTGATTTCTCCGAAATCATTGCGACCGTACAGTCTGCGGTACAGGATCTGAACAGCATCTATCGTCAGATTATTCGTATCACTGGTGTAGCACCAGATGAATTCCGTGATTATCAGTTAACAACCTCTCTTCCTGGCCTAGAACAGGAATTAATTGATGTTCGTGCGAAGATTGATTCCGCGATCGTTGCATTACAGACCATCGCTGGAAACAATACCGATAAGACGACAACATTAATCACCATGCGTGACCAGTTAGACGAGTTGATTAAAGACCAGGAGCGCTTTACGGAAGTCATCAGCTCTTATAAGGTAAATGTGCGTGCTTGCGGTAACTGGATTACCCAGGTTGTACAGCAGCCTCTACAGGTGGATAGAATTTATGTATATTCTCCTGAAAATGAGCCTACCATCAAGGGCGCTGGCTGGTGGAGTCGTTTTGTATACGAATTAAAGAGATTGTTCTACTCTTTCATCGTAGACTATAACCAGATTGGTAACATTGCAGATGAGAATGATGACAATCCTACCATTACTTTATGGATTGGTACCGGTCGTGACCAGGCGAATGTTGTAAAGGCTCTGATTGATGAGAACTTTACTCCTAATACGAATATTAACGTCAATGTGCAGTTAGTAGATATGTCGACGCTATTAAAGGCCGAACTGGCAGGGGAAGGTCCCGACGTGGCCATTCAGGTTGGACCCACCCAGACGGCAACAGGACAGGTTGCGGCCAACATGATTGCAGCGGGAAATGATACTCCTGTTAACTATGGTATTCGACATGCCGTTCTGGATCTTACCCAGTTTGCAGATTATGAGCAGGTAGCTACCAGATTTAGCGATAGTGCAACCTTGCAGTTTACCTATGATGGCTCCACCTATGCACTTCCGGATACCCAGACCTTCTTAATGATGTTCTACAGAAAGGACATTTTAAAGGAAATCGGTATGGAAATCCCTAGAACCTGGGATGAAGTAAAGGTTGCCATGACCGTATTAAGTAAGAACCAGATGGAATTTGGTATGTTCCCTGGTGAGCAGATTTTCGCAATGCTTCTGTTCCAGCAGGGCGGCGATTACTATAAGTATGATGGTAAGGCATCAGATCTTGATTCCGATATTGCAGTAAATGCATTTAAGGATTACTGCGAGTTCTACACAGACTACAAGCTGGAAAAAGAAACCTCTGTAGAAGAACGATTCAGAACAGGTGAGTGTCCCATCATCATTGCAGATTACACGGTGTTCAATAACTTAGCAGTATCTGCACCAGATATTGAAGGACTTTGGGATTTCACCGTTGTTCCCGGTATTGAGAATCCTGACGGAAGCATCAACCACGCAACCGGAAGTACCGGTCTGGCAGATATGATTATGGCTAGTACCGAATATCCTGATGAAAGCTGGGAGTTCCTGAAGTGGTGGACCAGCGCAGAGACCCAGACATTATTTGGTCGTGAGATGGAAAGCCTTATGGGCTCTGCAGGACGTGTTGCTACAGCGAACCTAGAGGCTCTTGGCAATCTCTCCTGGAAGGTGGAAGATTACAAGGCGCTCATGCAGCAGTTTGAGCAGGTACAGGGAATTCCTCAGGTGCCTGGTGGATATTACTCCTGGCGAAACGTAAACAACGCATTCTATACCGTAACTACAGATGCGACCGCAGCAACGCCGAGAGAAGAGCTCATGGAAAAGGTGGAATACATCAACGATGAGATCAACTACAAGCGTGAAGAATTAGGACTTCCATTATTGGAAGAGGGCGAATAAAAAACTGGGTGACAGTGGAAAGGAGGAAGTAACTCGTGGCAAAAGATGAGAAGAACATCAAAGCGGAAGAAGTAGAGAAGGATACGAAGGCTATATTAGAAGAGAAGACCGAAAAGCAGTCTGCTCTTTTAGACCGAGCAGGCGTAGATGCTTTGGAAGCGATGGAGTACTCTGAGAAAACAAAGAAAGCGATTGCGAAGCTCTCTGAAAAAGAAATTGCAATGGCTAATGAAAAGGGAATGAGCTTAGAAGCTTATGCAGTAGCAAAGAAGCAGGGAACCCTTGGATACAGATTAAAGAGATCCAGCTGGTCCTATGGAATGATTGCCCCTTACTTCATTCTGTTTTTCTTCTTTACGGTACTTCCTGTAATTATGAGTATCGTACTTTCCTTCACATACTTTAATATGTTGGAGTTTCCTACTTGGGTAGGTTGGAGAAACTATATAAAACTGTTCCTGGAAGATGACGTATTCATGGTGGCCTTAAAGAATACCTTGATTTTCGCCGTTATCACTGGACCAATCAGTTACTTCCTGTGCTTATTATTCGCTTGGATTATCAACGAATTTAAGGGCTGGACCAGAGCCTTCCTTACCCTGATCTTCTATGCGCCCTCTATCTGTGGTAACGCATACCTGGTATGGAACCTCATTCTTACTGGTGACCGCTATGGTTACTTAAATGGTATTTTGCTGAAACTTGGCGTCGTTAATGAAGCCGTTGCATGGTTAAAGACAGAAAAGTTCATTCTTCCCTGTCTGATTGTGGTGCAGCTATGGTTATCGCTAGGTACAGGTTTCCTTTCCTTTATTGCAGGACTACAAACGGTGGACAAGAGTCTCTACGAGGCAGCGGCCCTAGATGGGGTTAAGAACCGCTGGCAGGAATTATGGTATGTCACTTTACCTGCCATGAAGCCCCAGTTGATGTTCGGTGCGGTTATGCAGATTACCCAGTCCTTCGCTGTAGCAGATATTTCGATTCAGTTGGCAGGAAATCCTTCTGTTAACTATGCCGGTGCAACGGTTGTAACGCATTTGCTTGACTATGGTTCTACCCGATTTGAAATGGGTTACGCGTCGGCCATAGCGACAGTGCTGTTCCTCCTCATGATTGGTACCAATAAATTGGTACAGAAAATCTTAAGAAGGGTGGGTGAATAATGGCTGAGCAACCTAAGAAGAAAAAAATTAAACGCGGCAAGCAGAAGCAGTTAAACCGCTCCATGGCTGGTAACGCCCTGCTCTTTGCCTTAATGATTTTCTGCGGTATCTTCATGGTTTTGCCTCTGGTAATGATCGTGAACAACTGCTTAAAGCCTCTTGATGAGCTTTATCAGTTCCCGCCAAAGATTTTCGTTAGAAACCCAACCCTGGAGAACTTCTCAGACTTGTTCGTATTAATGAATGATTCCTGGGTACCTTTCTCCAGATATATCTTAAATACCATCATTATTACCGTAGGTGGTATGGTTGGACACGTTGTGCTTGCTTCCATGGCGGCATATCCTCTGGCAAAGCATAAGTTCCCTGGTAAGAATGTACTGTTCTCCATGGTAGTGCTTTCCATGATGTTCTCCTGGACAGTAACCCAGATTCCTCAGTACTTAATCATTTCCTGGCTGGGAATCAACAACACCTATTTGGCACTGGTGCTTCCGGCATGGAGTTTCGGTATGGGTCTATACCTGATGAAACAGTTCATGGAGCAGCTACCAGATTCGCTTATGGAATCGGCAAGACTAGACGGTGCGGATGAAATGACAATTTTCTGGCGTATCGTTATGCCGAACGTAAAGCCTGCATGGCTTACCTTGGCAATCTTCCAGTTCCAGCAGATGTGGGCCAACACAGGTTCCCTCTTCCTGCGTGATGAACAGTTAAAGCCTCTGCAGTTCGCACTGCAGCAGATCACGGCCGGTGGTGTAGCCCGTGCCGGTGCGGCAGCCGCTGTTACCTTCATTATTGCGGCAGTGCCCATTACATTCTTCATTATTTGTCAGAAGAATGTCTTAGAGACAATGACCACTTCTGGTATGAAGGATTGATGATTTTTCGAAAGATATTGAGTAAGAATTTGGAAGGATGCTTATGAAGAAAAGAAGCTTTCTAAACAAATGCACAAGAGTATTAGCAGCTGTGATGGCAGCAGGAACGGTATTCGTTTCTGTGCCCCAGATGGTAAATGCTGAGGACGAAGAGCCTTTTGATACCTATAACTACGATTATTGGGAGGATGTTGTTTATACGCCTACCCCTTATCAGACCGATGGGCTTGTCAATGGTATTGGACTGACCTTCCAGGGAGAAGAGATTGGTGCCTTCAACAATCCTCAGGATTTATGCAAGGATGAACTCGGAAATGTCTATGTGGCAGATACCGGACGCCAGCGTGTTGTAAAGTTAGATCCTACCCTCACAAAGGTTTTGATGATTTATGAGACCTTTACCAGAGATGGGGAAGAGGATGGATTCAATAACCCTACAGGTGTATGCGTATCCCAGGAGAACAAGCTATATATTGCGGACTCCATGAACAGACGTGTCGTGATTCTCGATGTAGAAACGGGAGAATACCTTGGAATGGTAGACAATCCCCAGTCGGATATTCTGGAAGCTGGTTATGTATTCACACCGCTGAAGGTAACTGTCGACTATGCAAACCGTGTATACTGTGTAGCGCAGAATATGTTCCAGGGTATTATGGTTTTTGAAGCAGATGGTCAGTTTACTGGATTCTTCGGAACCATCGATGTAACGATTACCTTGTGGGAAAAATTCTGGAAGAAGATTGCTTCCAAGGAAGAACGTAATAAATCTCAGCTCTTTATTCCTACAGAGTTTACGGGTATCGATGTTGATGAAGATGGTTTCGTATACGCAACCAACATTGATGAAAATGGTGAGCAGGGCGTTCGAAGACTGAACCCTAAGGGCGAAGATGTTATCAAAAAGGGTGAGAACAGCAATGTAGGCGGTGATCTTTGGATTAACGGTAGCTCCGATTATTCCGGTCCTTCCCAGATTGCAGACGTTGTTTATAGAGGTAAAGGTATTTACTCTGTACTCGACCGTAAGAGAGGAAGAATCTTTACCTACGATCATGAAGGCAATCTCCTTTACATTTTCGGCGGTCGTGGAACCCAGGAAGGAACCTTTGCTTCTCCGGTTGCTATTGAGACCATAGGAGAGGATATCGTAGTTTTAGATGCACTGCGAAACTCCATTATTTTATTTAGAGCTACTGAGTATGGAAGTTTGATTAATGAAGCCGTTGCTCTTCGTTATGACGGTGATGAGACGCTGGCAGTTGAGAAGTGGCGCCAAGTCCTTAAACTGAATGAGAACTTCGAACTTGCAAACGTTGGTATTGGAAAGGCATACCTTACTGCAAAGGATAATGAGAGTGCAATGCATTATCTGAAGCTGGGTATGGATAAAGAGTATTACTCCATTGCCTTCAAGCGTTATAGAAATGAGATCTTAAAGAGTAACTTAAGCGGTATCATGACCGGTGTAATCATTATCATTGTGGGATTCGTTGTGTATTCCAAGTGGAGAGCAAAGCATCCCAAGGGTGATAAGAAAGTGAAAGAGAAGCAGAGCGACTTTTAAGTAAAAGGAAAATGATCTATGAAGAAGTACTTTTCTAAAGAAAAATGGAAATATCTCTGGTACACCCTGTCTCATCCCATGGATGGGTACTACTGGATCAGAAGAAAAGATAAGGGTTCCGTTCCCATTGCATTATTACTGGTGCTGGGATTCTCCCTATGCTTTTCTTTAAACCGCTATGGTGCCAGCTTTGTAGTAAATGACGTCAACCCTCGTAACGTTAACTCCCTGACAGAGTTATTAGGTGTTGCCCTTCTGTACTTTTTGTTCTGTGTAGGCAACTGGTCTGTAACCTGTTTGATGAATGGAGAAGGGCGACTAAAGGATATCTGTACGGCGGTGGGGTATGCACTGCTTCCCTTGATTCTGTGCTATATCCCGGCAACCATCCTAAGCCAGGGCGTGGCGGCAGACGAAGAAGCCTTTTACTTCATTGTCATGGGTGTCGGCATAGCCTGGGGTGCACTGATGCTCTTAATGGGCATTATGCAGGTACATAACTACAGTCTAGGAAAGACGATTATTACGTTATTCCTGACATTGCTAGCTGTGTTCATCATTATTTTCTTAATGTTACTTTTATTAAACCTTATTACACAGGTTTATAACTTCTTCTACAGTATTTATACAGAATTGGTATTTAGAAACTAGAAAGGCTTGGACTTAACATTGAAGAATCCATTTGCGAAAAAGAAGGCAAAAGCATATGTGGATCCCTACAAGGATCGCTATGTGGATGTTCCTAAAAAACAGAAAAAGAAAATGACTCGCATGGGAAAAATTATTCTCTTTGCGGTGCTTGCTATAGTACTGATTGTGGGCATTTCCTTTGCATATATGACCATTCACTACCGTGGATATAAAGGATACGAGGAGTATCTTTCTTCCTATGGTTATGAGGAGGGAACCACCTTCAAGGCAATTTCTGAAGCATCTGCAGATGTAGAGGGCTTTGTTCTTGCAGCTGAAAATGAATACCTTAAGTTATATACCAAGCAGGCAACGGCAGAGGTTGCTATCTATGATAAGAGAACAGGTGAAACGACTTACTCTAATCCTCAGGGATGGGATGAGGACCCTGTAGCGAATCCGACCAACAAGGCACTTCTTCGCAGCCAGTTCGTCATCAAGTATTACAATAGTGCCAGAAATGAATCTACCTTTGATTCCTATAATGATGCTGTAGCTAAAGGACAGGTTTCAGCAGAGGCAATCAAGGATGGTATTCGTTATAGCTATCGTGTAGGTAATGTTACCAACTCCACTGGTATCGTTCCTCGTTATATTACGAAGGGTAAGCTTTCTGATGTAACCAGCGAGTTGGAGGATGCGATTGCAGAAAAGGTTGAAGCAAACTTCCAGGAGAGCGCATCTGTAAAGGGATTCCTCGAACTGGTTCCTGCGGTTATGTATTCTGAAAATGCCATGGCAGATATGAATGTGTGGTTTGAGCAGGCAGGATTTACCGTAGATGATTATGTAGAGTCTATGACGGATGCAGGTAAGGAGTCCATGCTGCTTCCCAGCTTCAATATTGATGTGGAGTATAGACTGAAAGGGGACAAGCTAGTTGTTAGCGTTCCTATGTGCTCTTTAGTAGAAGGTGGCGGTGCAAAGATTTATCGTATCCAGCTTCTTACCTACTTTGGTGCGACCACTACAGAAGATGAAGGTTATATGCTGGTACCGAATGGTTCCGGTTCCTTGATTACACTGAATAATGGAAAGACAAATGGTGTAGCAGATTACTCCCAGTTCGTTTATGGACTGGATCCTGTAGTACAGGACTACACCAAGTTAGAGAATTCTCAGGATGCTAGACTTCCTATCTATGGTGTTCATACCCAGGATAAGGATATGTTTGTGGAAATCACAGACTCCTCCTCATTAGCGCTCATCACTGCAGCGGTATCTGGAAGATTGAATAGTTACAATTATGCATATCCTACTTTCCTGTTACGAGGCTTTGATAGACTTGCAATGTTCGGAACCACTGGTAATGAAGCAGATATCCCCATTGTTGAATCCGCCTTCTATGATGTAAATCTGGAGGTGAGCTACAGCTTCCTTACCAAGGAGAATGCCGGTTATGCAGGTATGGCAAATTACTATAGAGATGAACTCATTGCTAGAGGCGATCTTAACGGAGAACTTCTTCCTGCATCTACAGTAGTTCCTTTCTACTATGATGTTATCGGCGCTTACAAAGAGTCCAAGTATTTCCTTGGTGCACAGTATCTTGGTGTAAGCACAGCAACCACCTTCGATGAAGCAGCGCAGATGGCAAAGGAATTAGATGCTCTTGGTGTTAAGGGCCAGGTTATGAATTTCCAGGGCTGGATGAACGGCGGTTGGTATCATGATGTTCCAAACCAGATTCATGTGGTTGGAAAGTTAGGCGGCAGAGGCGGTCTGGCAGATTTAAATGCAACGCTGCAGGAGTTACATGGTAAGTTCTATGGTGATGTGGCATTCCAGAATGTAACCACCATTTCCAAGAGATATCAGGAAAACTACGAGACCTCCAGATACTATGGTGCAGGCTATGTGGTGAAGCTTGGACAGGTAAATCCTTCCACCCTTCGTCAGACTGCTTCTCTTGGCTATAAGGAAACAGTACATTATCTTCTTTCTCCGAAGTTCCTAGACAGATATGTAGAGGCTTATGCAAAGAAGATTGGCAATTATGAGATGGATGGTATTTCTCTTAGAGATTTAGGTGCGCAGCTCCAGTCCGATAAGCGTCGTACCTGTATCATCAACAGAGAGGAAGCATTGGATATTGTTGAGGCACAGCTTGCTACATTAGAGGAAACTGGCAAGAATCTGATGATTAATAATGCCAATATGTATGCCTTTGCCTATGCAGATGATTTATTAAATGTACCTACCGAGGATAACAACTTCTATTTAGTGGATATGGAAGTTCCCTTCTATGAAATGCTGGTTCATGGCTACATCAATTACGGTGGTAAGCTGATGAACACCAATTCTACTGCAGACTTCGCAGTAGATGTACTGCAGCTTATTGAGTGTGGTGCAGCACCTCATTATATCTTTACTTGGGAAAGTGCAACTGCATTAAAGTACACAGGATTAAATCGTTACTTTGCAACCAAGTTTGAGAACTGGAAGCAGGATGCAGCAGACACCTATCAGACGGTTAGTGGTGCATTAAATGATGTTACCGGTGCGGCTATGGTGGACCACGAAATCTTAGAGAATAATGTGCGCAAGGTTACGTATAGTAACGGCGTTGTAATTTATATTAACTACTCTGAGGAGGCTGTGACAGTGAATGGTATCGTGGTTCCCGCAAAGAGTTATGCGAAAGGAGGTAACTAAGCATGTCTAAGGAAAAGACCTCCGAAGAATTAAAGGTTGAGATGCTGTCCCAGATGGGTACAAAGGCAGATGAACTGGAGATTAAGGAAGAAGAACTGACCGAAAAGCAGAAGGCAAAGAAAGCTGCACGCTATGAAAGAGAAAAGAAGCGCGAACTAAAGTTTGCTGCAAAGTCTGAAAAGCGTATGGCAAGCGGTCATGGTGGAAAGTCTTCCTTAAATACCAAGCGTATGCGTCATGGTTACCTGTTTATCCTTCCCTGGCTGATTGGTTTTGTATTGTTCTACGTAAAGAGTCTTGTACAGACGGTACAGTTCTCCCTGTCAGATTTGTCTGTGCAGCCTACGGGTGGATATAAGTTAAAGTTTGTTGGTTTTGACAACTTTCTGTATGCATTCCGCGTGGATCCACAGTTTAAGCAGGTGTTAACATCTTCCATCGGAAACATGTTAATCGACGTTCCGCTGATTATTTTCTTCAGCTTGTTTATGGCACTTTTGTTAAACAAGAAGTTTAAGGGACGTACCTTAGTAAGAGCGATCTTCTTCCTGCCGGTTATTTTAAATGCGGATGCTATCACTTCTGCAATGGAAATGAGCCGTGCCATGATGACGGGTGGTATCTCCAGTAGTGCAGCCGAAACTGCTAATGCAGCATCCGGTATTGGCGTGGATTACTACATGAAGCTGCTTTCTGATTTGGCACTTCCCAACAAAGTGCTGGAATATCTCGCAGGGGCAGTTGAGCGAATTTCGGATATTATTACAGCGTCTGGTGTACAGATCATTATCTTCATTGCAGCGCTACAGTCCATTCCCAGCTCTATGTATGAGGTAGCAAAGATTGAAGGTGCGACCGGCTATGAAACTTTCTGGAAAGTAACCTTCCCTATGGTAACCCCCCACATCATTACCAACGTGGTTTATACCGTAGTAGATAGCTTTACGGATAGTAAGGTTGTGGATCTTGCTTATAAGACAGCATTTGATCAGATGAACTATGGTTTATCAGCGGCATTCTCCCTGATTTCCATGATTATAACGATTCTGATACTTCTCCTGGTGGTGAAGATTATTCAGAAGCGAACCTTCTACTATAACTAAGCATTTTGAGAAACTCGTGGCTGATGGCCAGAGAGGACAGTGTATGGCAAAAGAAGTTGTGAAAGAAAAAGAAAAGAAATCTCCCATGAAGAGATGGAAAGAGTATAAAAGCAGTGCTCATTATAACAACGATATGAAGGGCCTTGCATCTGGTTCCAAGAATTTCATCGTGAACCTGTTTAAGTTTGCAACGATTATCGGTATCTGCTATGTCATTTTGGCGCCAGTACTAGGTATCATTGCCAGCTCTTTCTTCAGCAATGCGGATCAGTACAATCCCATGGTTTACATGATTCCACAAAATCCTACCTTCGAGCGTTATACCCTTGCTGCAAAGCGTATGTACTACTTTAAGACCTGTGGACTTACCTTGCTGTATTCGTTAACCCTCATGGTGATCCAGGTAGTTATCTGCTCCATGGTTGGTTATGGCTTTGCGAGATTCAATTTCCCAGGAAAGAAATTCCTCTTTGCATGTGTCATTATCATGATTGTAGTTCCTACGGACTCCATCATGCTTCCCCTGTACATGTCATTCAAGAATTTCGACATTTTTGGTATAATTAAAGGAATCAACGGACATGCCATTAACATGATGTCCACCACCACACCAATGTATATTTTGACCTTCTTTGCCTGTGGTCTTCGATCTGGCTTGTATATCTATATTTTCAACCAGTTCTTCCGTGGATTACCTAAGGAAATCGAAGAAGCAGCCTTCGTAGATGGCGCTGGTGTATGGTATACCTACTTTAGAATCATGTTAATCAATGCACTGCCTTCCGTTGTTACTGTAGCAGTATTCTCTATGGTATGGCAGTACAATGATACCTTCTATTCCAGCTTATTCTTAATGAAGTCGGATGTGATTGTATCGAAGCAGTTGGCAACCCTACAGGCCAACATCGCTAACTTCGATAAGATTATGGATCCTAGTATCCAGCAGCTGTACGTATCGGCAGGTATTGTATTAATTATGCTTCCCGTAGTACTGATTTACGTATTCCTGCAGAAGTACTTCATCGAAGGTGTGGAGAGGTCAGGTATTGTAGGTTGAGTCGTACGGATTTTTGAGGTAATTATAAGACGAGGGTGGGAGTACAATGATTATGGATGACCTACGCTTATAGTTCCTCTGAATCATAAAGGTAAATCCAATTTAAAAAATATAAAAGGAGGAAGAAAAAGAAGTGAAAGCAAAGAAATTAGCAGCAGTACTTCTTTCCGGAGCAATGGTTGTTGGTTCCTTAGCAGGTTGTGGTGCTACTGAGAATACAACACCTGAAACTGACGGTGAGGGTACAGAAACAACTGGTACAGAAGAAGCTGGTACTGGTGAAACTGAGGTTACTGCACCTGAAGTAGAAGAAGGGGCTAGTATTGATTTTGAAGATGGTTCCTGCAGCTTCGTAGGCAATGATATCACCAGTGTTGGTGGTACCAAGAACGCCGCAATTGCAGTAGCTGACTACAACGGATCCAAGGCCTTACAGGTAACTCCCGAAGGCAAGAGTGATGTAGCATTCCAGATGGACGCACTTCTTGGTGACAACGCAGATAAGGTAGCAAGCATCGATGTTACTATCGGTCTTGAAAGCGCTGATGGAGCATTCCATGCAGCATCTGGTTCCTTAAATGTTGTTGCTGACGGTGGACAGGTACAGAGCCAGTCTTGGTCTATTTATCTTGAGAATGCTAATCCCAGAACCTTTACCTTAAAGGTTGATGATGCATCTGTATTCGCAAATGGTGGTAACTTCACCGTTGCACTTTTGGATGATAACCAGGCAAATGATGGTGGTGCTTTTGCTACCTATTACATTGACAATGTAGTATTTAGAGATGCTGATGGCAAGATCTTAGAGGCTGATACCTCTGCAGAGTATGTTAATGCAGCAACCGGTAAGGACATCTCCAACCTCTTCATGCTTGAGAACGCACAGGAAGTTGGTCAGGGTAACTCCGGTGGCGGTTGGTCACAGGCAGATATCTTCAGTGATGCTGAACTTATCTCCGCAATGCAGCCTGGTGATGTACTTGAGATTTCTTACGCATCCGAGACTGGCAACCTCTGGGTTGTTATGAACGCATCAGCCGCAGGCTGGATGCGTGTTGGTGTAGGTGATTGCGATGGCTCTGGTCAGCAGTATGCATACTACAATAATTCCAGAAATATTATTCAGATTACCTATGAGCAGATTGCAGCAGTATGCGGCGAAGATGCTTCTACTTGGGGTGGCAACATCCAGGCTGAGTCTGATGGTGCATGGGAAGTATTCTCTGTAACTCTTGGACAGCAGGGTCAGTATGGTGCATTTAGCCCCGCAGTTACCTTAGAAGGAAGCTTCTCTGGTGGTGGCTGGTCACAGAGCGGTCCTGATATGAGCGAAGAATTCCTCGCAGCTCTTGTTCCTGGTACAGCAATTGAAGTAACTTATACTTCTGAGACAGGTGAAATCTGGTTAGTATTCCCTGATTCAGCAGCAGGCTGGATGCGTGTTGGTGTAGGCGACTTTGATGGTTCCGGTCAGGGTTATGCATCCTTCGATGGAAGCAAGGCTTATATTACCTATGAAACCATCGCTGAGATTCTTGGTGATGATGTAAGTACCTGGGGTGGCCGCGTACAGTTAGAAGCAACCTCTAATTGGGAAGCATATACTGTAAGTGTTGGAACTATGGCTCCTCTTTATGCAAACAATCATCAGGTTGTTATTGAAGGAAGCTTCTCTGGTGGTGGTTGGTCACAGGATGGTCCTGAAATGAGTGAGGAGTTCCTTGCAGCACTTGTTCCTGGTAGCGTAATCAACATTTCCTATGCATCTGAAACAGGTGAAATCTGGTTAGTATTCCCTGATTCAGCAGCAGGCTGGATGCGTGTTGGTGTAGGCGACTTTGATGGTTCCGGTCAGGGTTATGCAACCTGCACTGGCAACTATGCACAGATTACCTATGAAACCATCGCTGAAATTCTTGGTGATGATGTAAGCGCTTGGGGTGGCCGCGTACAGTTCGAGGCAACTTCTAACTGGGAAGCTTACAGCATTTCTGTAGGACAGAGATAATTAAAAAACAAATCGTCAGAGCCTGCGGGCTCTGACGTAAATAAAAAATCTAATGGAGGAAAATCATGAAAGCAAAAAGAATTGCAGCTTTTGGTTTAGCAGCAGTAACTGCAATGTCCATGGTAGCTTGTGGTGGTAATGGTGATGGAAACAGCACCTCCGGTAACGGTGGCGATACCGCAGCAAATCAGGGACACAACGACGTTATTAATATTGGTACTTGGTGGGAACAGCACTATGATAGTGGAGATACCAGCTTAGAAGATTCTGATGACTACGCAGTAGCACAGAACAGTGCAGCAAGCGATGATCCTGCAAAGAAGGCAGAAGGTGAGTTCAACCTTATGGTTGCTCAGAAGAAGTGGGACGCATTAAAGGCTGTTGAAGAAACTTACAACACCAAGATTTATTGGCAGAACTTAACCTATGAAGGTGTTAAGGATTCCATCAATACCTCCATTCTTGCAGGTGCTCCTGACTGCCAGATCTATCTTGCTGATACCAGCATGGCAGTACCCGCACAGATGAATGGTCTTGCAGTAGACTTAAAGACCATCCTTCCTGCAGATCACGATATCTTTACCTCCAAGATTAACGTAGGTTATCTTGATCTTGGCGATGGTAAGGCTTGCATCTTCTACAGAAATGGTGGTGAAGGCACCGTTGCAGGTACCTATCCTTTAGGCTTCAACTTACAGATGCTTGAGGCAAACAACCTTGAAGATCCTCGTGATCTTTGGGAAAAGGGCGAGTGGACTTGGGATAAGTTCAATGAGTATTGCCAGATTCTTACCCAGGATACCGATGGTGATGGTGTTATCGATCAGTATGGTTATACTGGTTTCAAGAACGAAACACTTGGCGAGCTTATGATGTCCAATGGTGCTACCATTGCAGTTCCTGGTTCTCCCGAGGGACTTTCCTCTGCAGCAACTGGTGAAGCTCTTCAGGAAATGTATGATCTTTACAATACCTACAATGTTTGCGCTCCTTATGATAATGAGGCTGATGCAAACGCAACCAGAACTGAGTATGCAAACGGTAATATCGGTTTCTTCCCTTGCGCAGCATGGATTCAGGATACCTCTGGAGACTATGACTGGATGGGACAGAACGGCGGTCCTAAGCTTGATTGGGATGTTTGCTACGTAAGATGGCCAGTTGGTCCTTCCGGTAACAAGGATACCAACGCTGGTAAGAACGCAACTACTTCCAGTGAGTTCTATATCATTCCTGTTGGTGTACAGAACCCTGCTGAAATCTTCAATGCAATCTACGATATGTGGAACTGGTATGATCTTGATACCACCGTTCGTGATGACAAGAGTGCTCTTAACTGGTGGTATTCCGTTACCTCCGCTAAGCCTGAGCTTCAGCAGAAGAACTTCGACGTAATGAACGATTGCGGTACCAAGACTGTACTTGACTTCTGGCAGAGTGTTGGTGTTGAATATGACCTTTATGACATCATTACTGGTGAGAAGACTCCTGCACAGTTCCAGGAGACCTACAAGAATCCTTTCCAGGATGGTCTTGATGCATACTTCAACTAATTATTGTTGAAAAGCAAATTAAATCACTAGATTGGCCCCATGCCCGAAAGGGTATGGGGCTTTTTGCATAAAATATGGTAAAATAGTATTATGCGAGAAAAGGCGAAAAATCTATTTTTTTATATAGGAATTATATGCGAGCTGGTGGTGTCATTTACCGGTTATGCATTTACTGACTATGGGGAGAATATCATTATTCTGGCAGCCATGGCATTCTTTGGATTATCCATCTGTATGGATTTGGAACTAAAGAAGATGTGGCCCTGGTATGTGGGATTAGGAGCACTTGGGGTGCTGTTCTATTACTTCCAGAAGCAGGCGCTTATTCTACGCATTGTATTGGCGATTTTAGCTGGACGGAAGAAGGATTCCAGGGAAGTTGTGAAGGTTTTCTTCTGGGGAACGTTAGGCGTTACTTTTGTGACAGCAGTGTTGTCTTTCTTCGGTGTAGGTAGGGACTTCTACGTGATAGATACCTTTCGCCATGTGGATGAAATTAGATACCAGTTTGGTTTCCTGCATCCTAATTCTTTTGCACTGTTTTGGTTTAAAGTACTTGTGTTTGGATTGTATGCCTACGTGGTACCAGGAGAGAAGGGAAAGCTTCCTAAGCCGGTATTGTATGGAATTGCCATTCTATTCCTGGCGCCGCTATATTTTGCAAAGTCCAAGACGGCATTTGCATTAGGTGGTGCTGCGATTGTTGGCTTTTTGGCCTGCGACCTGATTCGATGGAAGGGTTTCCGAACCATGTTGTATATCTTTGGAAATGCTCTTATGGCATTTGAGGTGTGGGCGCTATTTAGCTGTATGACCTGGCTTTGGCCGGTAGAAGGAAAAGCAAATAAATTCTGGTGGTTCTTAAACTATCTGACCACAGGAAGAACGCATCTTATCCATACCTTACACGAGAACGTCAAGCCCACCTGGATGGGTGTTTCCCTAGGAAGTGACGCTACAGAGGTAGGATTTGTAAATGCGCTATATAACCAGGGAAAATTGTTTATTATTCTTTATTTAATCGTTCTGTTCGGACTGTTTTTCTGGCTGTACCGCAGGAAAAATGCCGCTGGGATGATACTTGTTTTAGCATTTACCGCCTATGCTTCTGCGGAAGCATTCTTGCCATATTTTAATAAAAATGGTGTGTGGTTTATGTTACTTGGGGTAGGAACATATTTTTCTCAAAAGGAGAAGAAAGAAAATGAAAATCGTTGTAGCAATTGATTCTTTTAAGGGATGCTTAACCAGCTATGAGGCAGGCATGTGTGTGAAAGATGCCATATTGGAAGAGATGGATGCCGATGTAACGGTTGCCCCCATTGCGGATGGTGGTGAAGGAACGGTAGAAGCTCTGATGCGCTGTATGCATGGAGAAGAGGTGCCTGTAGAAGTAACAGGGCCTTTGGGAGAAAAAATTGATACATACTATGGCGTGCTTAAGGATCGTAAAGTGGCCGTTATGGAGATGGCCAATGTGGCGGGAATTACCATGGTACATGGAACCAGTAAGAATCCCATGAATACCACAACCTATGGTGTTGGTGAAATGATTCTGCACGCAGCCCAGGCAGGCTATAGAGAGTTCATTATGGGTATTGGCGGAAGCGCGACCAACGATGGTGGTATGGGTATGCTGACAGCGTTAGGTGTAAAATTCTACAATGCCGAAGGAAAGCCAGCCGGTATTTTTGGCCGCGATGTACTCAGAGTAGCTAAGGTTGATATCAGTGAGATGAATCCCGTATTAAAGGAATGTCATTTCACTATTATGAGTGATGTAAAGAATCCTCTCTGCGGAGAGATGGGAAGTTCTGTTATCTTTGGACCCCAGAAGGGTGGAACCGAAAAGACGATTCCTCAGATGGATGAAGGACTTCGAAAGTATGCAGAGATTATTAAGGCAGCCACAGGAAAGGATTGCAGCGAGATGGAAGGTGCTGGTGCAGCCGGTGGACTTGGCTTTGCTTTCCTGACCTTCTTAAATACCACATTAAAGCCAGGCATTTCCTTTATGTTAGATCAGATTCATATGGAAGATATGCTAGGGGATGCTGATCTTGTGATTACCGGAGAAGGATGTTTAGATGCCCAGACCGCTATGGGAAAAACGCCCATTGGTGTAGCGCATCTTGCGAAAAAGCATGGGGCAAAGGTTATTGCATTTGCAGGTACTTTAGGTCGAGGCGTATTAGATTGTAATCGTGATGGCATTGATGCTTTCTTCAGCATTTGCACAAAGCCTATGAGTATTGAAGAAGCGATGGAAAAAGAAACGGCACTGCACAACCTGAAGAGAACCGTTGGACAGGTATGCCGTCTCATGCAGCTTGTAAAGTAGAAATAGACGAGGGTAGTATGGCAAACCAGGGAGCAAACTGCGATAGCTGCAGTAATTACGTATATGATGAAGAGATGGAATACTATGTCTGCGACTGTGATTTAGACGAGGATGACATGGTACATTTCTTGCAGGGGCATACCTTTGAGTGTCCCTTCTATCAGTTAGATAATGAGTATCTGATTGTCAGAAAGCAGATGTAATTATGGGAAAGCTGTTTGATGAAATCAGTAAGGTAGCAGAAGAGACGCAGCCTCTTCATATGCCGGGGCATAAACGAAATACAGAGATTTTCACAGGTAGGGAGAGCCGTCTTTTACAGCCTTTTTACCAGTATGATATGACGGAGATTGCTGGAACAGATGACTTGCATCATGCGGAAGGAATCCTAAAGGAAGCACAGCAGCGGGCAGCCGATTTGTATGGCGCTGGGGAAACCTTCTTTCTGGTGGGAGGAAGTACTTTGGGTGTACTGGCTGGAATCTCTGCAGTGGTTCCTTTTGGCGGAACACTGCTCATGCCAAGGTGCAGTCATAAAAGCGTGTATCATGTTTGCGGATTACGACATATCACACCGCTTTATATGGAGGGTGAGAAACATCCCCTTTTAGGATTTGATGAAGGGATTACTCCGCAGGACGTGGAGAAGGTTCTTTTGGAAGGCAACAAGGTAGATGCGGTATGTATCACTTCGCCGACCTATGAAGGTAGGATATTAGATGTTGCAGGAATTGCAAAGGTGGTTCATCGGTACAAGCTGCCGCTTTTGGTAGATAGCGCCCATGGTGCACATTTAGGAGTGCTTTCCAAGGAGAGCTTTCCCAATGCTACAGCCTGTGGGGCAGATGTTGTGATTCATTCTCTGCATAAGACCTTACCGGCACCTACCCAGACAGCCCTCTTACATATTTGTTCAGACAAGGTGGACAGGCAGAAAGTTGCTTACTATCTTGGAGTGTATGAGACCTCGTCGCCCTCCTACCCACTTCTTATTGGCATTGACAGTTGTCTTTCCTGGGTAGAGCAAAGTGGAAAAAAAGCCTGGGAAAACTTTTGCGAGAAACGTATAGAGCTTGCGAAGAAGCTCTCTTCTTTGCAGAAGATAAAGGTCATAGATTTCTTTGGCGGGGATGGGCTGGATCCTTGTAAGATGGTCCTTTTTGATGCATCCGGCAGCCATGGAATGGAAATTGCCGCAGCGCTTCGGGACGCAGGACTGGAGCCGGAGCTAACGGCACCGGGATATGTACTTCTCATATTAACACCCTGTGATGGGGAGGAATGCTATGAGAGGCTAGCCAAAGTAGTTCTTACACTGGATGAAAAGAAGTGGAATCAGAGCCAGATTAAATTCTCACCTTATCGGTTACCGGAAAGAGCCCTTTCTCTTTTTGAGGGGATTGAAAGGGAAATGGAGATGGTTCCCCTCATGGAAGCGGCAGGAAGAATCAGCGGTGCCATGGTGATGCTGTATCCACCGGGACAGCCTATGATTGTGCCGGGAGAGATTTTCTCTAAGGAACTTTTGCAGCAAATCTTGGGGTATGAACAGGCCGGATTAAATATTACTGGTCTGCAGAATGGATTGGTACAGGTAGTAAAAGAATGAAACTGTTTTATCTGATGGGCAAAAGTGCCAGCGGAAAAGATACTATTTATAAGAAGTTGATGGAGCGAGAGGGACTTTCATTAAAGGCGTTGGTTCCCTATACCACCCGTCCGATTCGAAGTGGGGAAGTAGATGGCAAGGACTATCATTTTTCCACCGTGGAGGAGCTGGAAAGTTTAAAAGAAGCAGGACGCGTCATTGAGCATCGCACCTATCACACGGTACATGGAGATTGGCATTATTTTACTGTGGCTGAGATTTCCAGGGAAGAAGCAGTAAAGAATGCCGAGCAGTATATTGCGATTGGAACACCGGAATCTTATGGAAAGATTTTGGAATATTATGGGAAAGAAATTTGTCGTCCTATATATATTTGTTTAGATGATGGGGAGCGACTGAGTCGCGCGCTTACCAGGGAGCGATCTCAGAAAGAACCAAAGTATAAAGAGCTTTGTCGTCGTTTTTTGGCGGATGATGAGGACTTCCGGGAGGAGGTTCTGAAAGAACTACAGATTGACAGACAGTTTGAAAATAATGATTTAAAGGAAACGGTAGAGAATATCGCGTCCTATATAATGCAGGAATAGTATGGATGATTTAAGAATCTCACAAATTATGCAGGCTCATAAAGCGGAGGTGGCAAAGGCGCCCCAGGCTTCCGATGAGAATTTTCGGTTCATGCTGACCAGCAGGATTGGAGAGAGTGAGCTGCAGGAAAAAATCGTTAGTCTAATGGAACAGATTAACGAGGAGGGGGAGAAAATCTCCAAGAAAAAAGACATTCGGGATATGCGAAAGTATCGTAACCTGATTAAGGAATTTCTCAATGAAGTAGTAAATCGTTCCCACGCATTTTCCAGAGAGAACTTTCTGGATAAGAGAGGACGTCATCGTGTCTATGGAATCATTCGACTAGTAGATGAGAATCTGGACGCTCTAGCAAAGGAACTGATGAAGGAAGAAAAGGACAACATGGAAGTGCTTTCTAAGATTGGGGAGATTAGAGGGTTGCTTCTGGATTTGTTTACGTAAGAGAAATTGTTTTCTATGAAAAGGGCGGAAAGGGGGATACCATATGGCAGATTTTAGTACCATTATTGGACAGGATTTACTGAAAAATCAATTAAAGACAGCCGCCGGAAATGATACGCCGTCTCATGCTTATTTACTGCAAGGTGAGCCAAGAAGCGGAAAAGAATATGTGGCAAAGGTTTTTGCGAAAGCGTTGCTTTGTGAAAGCGAAGGTGAAAAGCCCTGCTGCAGCTGTGCATCCTGCAAGCATGTGGATGCAGGTACCCATCCCGATTTGTTGTATCTGCATACGGCAAAGCCAAACACCATTGGTGTGGATGATATTAGAGAGGGGATCACGGGCACCGTCAGTGTGAAGCCCATGAATAACCGGCGAAAAGTGTATATCATTATGGAGGCGGAAACCATGACGCCTCAGGCACAGAATGCGCTCTTAAAAACCTTAGAGGAGCCGCCGGCATATGTCACGATGCTGTTACTAACAGCTTCCATGGAAATGATGCTTCCCACCATTAAAAGCCGCTGCGTGCAGCTGCATATGACACCGGTGGAAGATGGACAGATGGCAAAGTACCTGCGGGAAGAGTTAGAGATTCCGTCTACCAGAGCAGAGTTCTGTATTGCTTTTGCCAGAGGGAATATCGGAAGAGCAAAGTCGCTAGCTTCCAGTGAGGACTTTGATGTTATTCGGGAAAAAGCCCTTAGCCTGTTAAAAGGCATCTATGAAATGGATATCGCGGATATTTTAGCGGCCATTAAACAAATCCGGGAGTATGGATTTGATGTAAAAGATTATTTGGATATTATGGCAGTCTGGTACAGAGATGTGTTACTCTTTAAGGCGACAGGCGATGCCAACCATCTAATCTTTAAAGATGAATTAGCTGCCATTACGAAGGTGGCAAAACGGTCTTCCTATGAGGGCATTGAGGAAATTATTAAAGCCTTAGAGAAAGCGAAAGGAAGACTTCGCAATAACGTCAAGTACGAGCTTGCGATGGAACTGCTGCTTCTGACAATCAGAGAGCAGTAGATGTAGAATGTGGTTATAAATTGTGGTTATAAAGGAGTAAATATGCAAAACGTTGTCGGTGTGCGTTTCCGCACAGCAGGAAAAATCTATTATTTTGATCCATTAAATTTTGAACTTGGCAGAGATTCTCATGTTATTGTGGAGACTGCCAGAGGTATAGAATATGGTACTGTGGTAGGGGATGTTAGAGAGATTCCCGAGGAACAGATTCCGCAGCCATTAAAGCCCGTCTTACGTGTGGCAACGCCAGAAGATGATGCAAAGGATGCTGCGAACAAAGAAAAAGAAAAGGATGCTTACAGAACTTGTCAGATTAAGATCGCTATTCATGCACTGGATATGAAGCTGATTGACTGTGAGTATACCTTTGATAACAATAAGATTTTATTCTATTTTACTTCCGATGGAAGAGTCGATTTCAGAGAACTGGTAAAAGATCTTGCCAGCGAATTCCATACCCGTATTGAACTTCGTCAGGTTGGTGTACGTGATGAGACAAAGATGTTAGGCGGTTACGGTTCTTGTGGCCGCGTGCTTTGCTGTCATGGACATCTGTCTGACTTTATTCCTGTATCTATTAAGATGGCAAAGGAGCAGGGACTTTCCCTAAATCCTACAAAAATTTCCGGTGTCTGCGGAAGACTGATGTGCTGCTTAAAGCATGAACAGGAAACTTATGAAGAGTTAAATAAGCGTCTTCCCAGAGTAGGCGATTTTGTTACAGCAGAAGATGGCACCAAAGGTGTGGTACATTCCATGAGTATTCTCCGTGAGATTGTTCACGTGATGGTAGATAACAATGGCACAAAGGAAATTAAGGATTATCCTGCCAGCGAACTTACCTATAAGCGTGGTATGAAGCACGAAGAGGTGAAAGAGGAAGAGATAGATGAAGAAGCACTTGCTGCATTAGAGGATAGACCGGAAGATGTGACAAATGCAGAGAATGACTATAAACCGAAGCAGCAGAACCGAAACCGCGACAATAACAAGAACTTTAAAGAGCAGCGCCGTGAGTTTCATAAGGATGGTCCTCGGGAGGGTGGAAAAGAGCCTAAGGAAGGTGGCCGGGAAGGCAATAATAATTTCCACGGTAAGGATCACAATAAGTTTAATAAAAATGGTGGACAGGGAAAGAATAAGAATTTCCACAAGGATAATCATGAGCGCGGTCACGAGAACCAGGAGCGCGGACATGAAATTCATGACCATAATCATGACGTGAATCGTGAGATGAATAGAAACTATCATAAGCGTCCAAATCACAACAATCATCATGGCAGAAACAATAACCATGGTGGAAACCAGGGAGAATAGGAGAGTTGCTGTGGCAGAGGTGGAGTTACGGGATGGAGAGCGCATTGATGATTTGGAGTGCTCTGGACTAAAAATCATTCAGGATCCCAAACGATTTTGCTTTGGGATGGATGCAGTGCTTCTATCTGGTTTTGCCAAAGTGCCGGAAGGCGGGGAAGTAGTAGACTACTGTACGGGAACCGGAATCATTCCTATCCTAATGAGTGCCAAGACAAAGGCAAAGCATTTTACCTGTGTGGAGCTGCAGCCAGAGAGTGCTGATATGGCAAACCGCAGTATTTTGTTAAATGATTTGCAAGAGCGGCTTACCTTAGTGGAAGCAAATTTGCTGGATGCAGCGTCATTTATTCCGGCAGGCTCTATGGACGTGGTGACGGTGAATCCACCTTATTTGAAGGAAGGCAGTGGGATTGTGAATCCGTCCTCGGCAAAGGCAATTGCAAGACACGAGCTTTCCTGTAGTTTGATGGATATTTTGCAGGAAAGTGCCAGAGCATTAAAGTCTGGCGGACATTTCTATATGGTACACAGGCCATTTCGTTTGGCGGAGATTTTATCTTCGATGCAAAAGGTGCATCTGGAACCCAAGCGTATTCGGTTCGTTTATCCCCGTGTGGATGCAGAACCTGTCATGCTTCTTGTAGAAGGCATGAAGGGTGCTGGGAGCGGAATGGTAGTAGAAAAGCCACTCATTATCTATGATGAAAATGGTCAGTATACCAAAGAACTGAAAGAGGATTATAAGTATTAACAAAGTTTGCTTTTCGCAAAAGCAAATAGGCAGGAATAGAGCGATGCAGGAAAAGGCAGCGAGCGGAATTTTATATTTATGCGCAACCCCCATTGGAAATCTAGGTGATATTACAGCCAGAGTGCTAGAAACCCTAGCGCAAGTGGATTTGATTGCGGCAGAGGATACCAGAAATAGTATTCATTTGCTGACTCATTTTGGAATCAAGACTCCCATGACCAGCTATCATGAGTATAACAAGGTCGATAAGGCTTATACACTGATTGCTAAAATGAAGGCTGGAGAAAATATTGCGCTTATCACAGACGCGGGAACGCCAGCGATTTCGGATCCCGGAGAAGTTCTTGTGAAGATGTGTCACGAGGAAGGGATTCGCGTGACCAGTTTGCCAGGGCCGGCTGCTTGTATTACGGCATTAACGATGTCGGGACTTCCTACAACCCGTTTCTGCTTTGAGGGATTTATGCCCCAGGAAAAGAAGGAAAGGAAACGTCGTCTGGCGCCACTCGAGAAAGAAACCAGAACGATGATTTTATACGAAGCGCCCCATCATTTGAAGGGAACGCTGGCTGATCTCTATGCTCTTTTGGGGGATAGAGAGATTGCACTTTGCAGAGAGTTAACCAAGCGCTTTGAGGAAGTGCAGCATTTTACCATCCAGGAAGCCATCAGACATTATGAAACCACAGATCCCCGTGGGGAGTATGTGCTTGTGATTGCTGGGGCAGATGAGCAGACCCTTATAGAAGAAGAACAGAAAAAATGGGAAGAAATGCCTGTGGCAGAGCATGTGGCCATGTATGAGGCAAAGGGGCTAGACCGTAAGGAAGCTATGAAAGCGGCTGCCAAAGACAGGGGTGTATCCAAGAGGGATATTTATGATGCCCTACTGAAAGAAGAATAATATGAATCTTACCATTCCCTCCGGGGCAGAAAAAATTATAAAGACGTTAAACGATGCTGGCTATGAAGCTTATGTGGTAGGTGGCTGTGTTCGTGATGCGCTGCTGGGGAAGAATCCTGCGGACTGGGATATTACCACTTCTGCAGAACCTATGATAGTGAAATCCTTGTTTAGACGTACCGTCGATACAGGCCTGCAGCACGGCACTGTGACGGTTCTTATGGATCATGATTCCTACGAGGTGACGACTTACCGTGTAGACGGGCTTTATGAAGATGGACGTCATCCCAAACAGGTCAGCTTTACGCCGGATTTGAGGGAAGATTTAAAGCGTAGAGATTTTACGATTAATGCTATGGCTTACCACCCTACGGAAGGGCTGGTGGATGCCTTTGAGGGCCAGGAAGATTTAAAACGTAAAATCATTCGTGCGGTAGGGAATGCCACAGAGCGTTTTTCGGAGGATGCCCTGCGTATGATGCGGGCTATCCGGTTTTCAGCGCAGCTTGATTTTGCCATTGAAGAAGAGACACTGACAGCGATTCGTGCACTTTCCGGCAATCTTGCCAAGGTGAGCGCAGAAAGAATTCAGGTGGAACTTTGCAAGTGTCTGGGAAGTGATCATCCGGAGAAGTTTAGACTCTTCTATGAGACAGGACTTACAAAGATATTTTTGCCGGAATTTGATGTATGTATGGAGACACCGCAGAATAATCCACACCATGCATATTCTGTAGGAGAACATATATTAAAGGCGGTAGAGGGGATTCGAAGTGACGGAACGCTTCGTCTGGCGATGCTTTTACATGATATTGCAAAACCCCTTACGAAAACGACGGATGAAAAGGGGATTGATCATTTCTGGGGACATCAGGAAAAGGGTGCCCAGATGGCGGTGGAGATTTTGCGCCGGCTTCATTTTGACAACGAGACCATTCGCCGTGTCAAAGCACTGGTGGAACATCATGATGCGTTAATCGTACCAGAACCGAAACCGATGCGCAGAGCAATTCATAAAATAGGGGAAGATTTTTTCCCAGATCTTTTTGATGTTGCTCAGGCGGATTTACTTGCGCAAAGCATGTACCAGAGAGAAGAAAAACTGGCATTAAACGAGGGCAGAAGAAAAGTATATAAAGAGATTATGGATGCTAGGGACTGCGTTTCCTTAAAGACACTTGCGGTGAACGGTGGTGATTTAATCAAAGCAGGCTGCAGGCCGGGGAAGGGCATTGGACAGATTTTGCAGACGATGTTAGCGGATGTATTGGAAGAACCCTCCCATAATGATAAGACCTATCTTCTTGCGCAGTATGGTACAATGATTGCAGAATATGCAGGGGAAGAACAATGAAAAAGATTCTATCGGGGATATTTAAAATAGCAAAAAAGAAAATGGCGCCGAAGAAACCGACTAAGGTGAAGAAAACGAAGGCAGAGAAGGGGATGAAACGTCCCGCATGGCCTATGGTGTTTACCATCTTATTCTGGTTGGTGGAAAATCTTCTGACAGGATGTAGTGCACCTAGTACATCCCAGGCACAGTCAGAACCGGAGACAAGATATGAAACCGGCTTTATGATGGCAACACCTGGAAACTATGACAGTGCCGATTATGCAGTGCTTACGAAGGTGGATCTTGTAAATGGCACCATGCAGTTTGAGAATATGGCAACGGGATTGTTCTATACACTTGATTATGATGGGGCTACCAGTTATGAGGATGCCCATGGTGTAGGGATGGCAGCGGCACAGCTTTCTCCAGGGATGATTACCTACATAACCTTTATGAAGACACAGAAAAGATTGAATTCTCTGGCACTCCTGCCAGAGAGTTTTCATTATGATGAAGTGACGAACTATGTACTGGATGGACATAATCTCTGGATTGGGGATAATTATTATTCTCTCAGCGATCATGTGGTAGTGTTGTCGGAAAATGGTCCCCGCAATCTGGAGGATTTGGCAGCAGTCGATGTGCTTACTTTTTATGGTACGGATAAATCCATTAAAAGCATTTATGTAAATAGAAGCCATAGCTATTTGGAGTTAACAGGGGATTCTTTTTTCGAGGGCGGATTCTTAGAAGTCTCCAACAGGCAGATTGTTAAAATCGAACCGGATATGCGTATTGCAGTGCCTGCAGGCGAGTATGAAGTAACGGTGTCTGCCAAAGGATGCAGTGGTACGGAGAAACTGACCTTTGTGGAAGGGCAAACGACGAAGTGGGATGTTTCTGGTTATGAAGCGGAAGTAAAGGAAACTACGGTTTCCTTTAAGCTCAGACCGGAAGAAGCAAGAATCTATATTGATGGAGATTACGTGGACTCCTTGGAGAAGGTGACGTTAACCTATGGTCTGCATCACATTATTGCGGTTTGTGATGGATATGCCACCATTAGTGATTATATTAAGGTGCAGCAGGAGAACCAGGAATTTGAGATTATTATGGAGAAGAAGGGCAGCGATGGTACTGGAGAGGATGGCAGTGGAAGCAGTCTCTCTGAGAATTCCGTTTCTGATAATTCTATTTCAGGAAATAGTATTTCCGAAAATACCATCTCTGGAAATAACACAGAAAAGTCTCCTTCTGAAAATGAGGCAGAACGACTTAAGGAGGCAGCAGAAGAAGCTGCCAGAGAACATGGAGATGGCTCTGGGAAGTAAAATCTTATGTTATCTAAATGTGCTAATAGAAAAATAAAAAAAGTCAATAGAAATGCGTAAAATTCGGCTTTTTTGAAGAAAAATGCCCATTTTACGGGAAAAATTTCATAAAAAACCACGAAAAGTGCCTAGAATAGGGAAATTCATTGACAAAAAGTGCATATTCAATATAATAATTTATGTGTTAACGTAAAGACGTTACATAAATAACACATGAGATATCTTGTAGGAGGAGAATTTCAATGAACAAGACCGAATTAATCGATGCAATTGCAGCTAAGGCTGATCTTTCCAAGAAGGATGCAGCTGCAGTAGTAGCAGCTTTCACTGACACTGTTACCAAGGAACTTAAGAAGGGCGAGAAGGTTCAGCTCGTTGGCTTTGGTACCTTCGAAGTAGCTAAGAGAGAAGCTAGAATGGGTCTTAACCCTAAGACCAAGGAGAAGATGAAGATTAAGGCTTCCAAGGCTCCTAAGTTCAAGCCTGGTAAGGCATTCAAGGATGCTATCAAGTAATTCGATTACGAATAAACAAGAAAGGCGGACGCTTAGGCGCCCGCTTTTTTTACAGGTGAGATAGCCGCCTGTAAGAAAGGGAGGAAGGACGATGCGATTAGATAAATATTTAAAGGTCTCCAGACTGATTAAACGCAGAACGGTAGCCAACGAAGCTTGTGACGCGGGACGTGTGCAGTTGAATGACAAAGTTGCGAGAGCTTCTGCGGAAGTGAAGGTGGGAGATACCATCACCATTGCTTTTGGGGATAAAGAAACCAAGGTACGTGTCCTTATGGTGAAGGAAACGGTTCGAAAAGAAGAAACAGAGAATATGTTTGAGTACATATAAGGTAAAGTACGAAAATTTTGCTATAAAACTACGATATTTTTTATTAAATATGACAAAAAGATGTATTTATGTGTCATATTTAGTGTTTGGGAAGAAAAACAGGCACAATAAATAGTAGTTGTCATACATTTGCCAGGAGAATAAAATATAATTAGTGTTTTATGTAAACAAGTTGTTACAAAATGTTAAAACACGGGGCAAAAGGTTTCCATGGCAAAGCAAACTTCTAGAAAACGCATTCCTGCGTATAAGAGACAAAAAAAGAGATATCTTCTGAAACTTGGCATCTTTCTTCTTGTGATTTTTGCCTTTACTTTTTATATCTCTCTGATTTCCAGATCTCTTGTGAAGGAGCGAAGCAGACTAAGCGGTGAGATTGCAACAATGCAGGATAAGCTCACGGCAGAAGAAGATAGAACCCAGTCATTAAGAGAGTATGAGGCCTATACGCAGACCAAGGCGTTTGCGGAAGAGATGGCCAGCGAAAAACTGGGGTTTGTGCATGAAGGTGAGATTATTTTCAGAGCAAATGACTAATGTACAGAACAGACTGCCGTGAACCGGCAGTTTTTGTTTTTTGAAAATTCGGGTGTGTGAAGCATGGAACGAATCAAAAATGCCGTAAAAGAATATTTGAAGCAGCATGCCATCAGCGATGATGCGAAAATCCTCTGTGCCCTTTCTGGCGGAGCGGACTCGGTAGCTTTATTCCTAGCGCTAGTTAGCCTGCGGGAAGAAGGAAAGTATACCTTGACGGCCTGTCATGTGCATCATGGGCTTCGGGAAAATGCAGAGGGGGATGCCATTTTTGTGCAGGAACTTTGTGCGCGCTATGGGGTTCCTTGTGAAATAGTGCACGTGGATGTAAAGAAGCGGGTGGCGGAAACGGGGATGTCCGTAGAGGAAGCTGCCAGGGAACTTCGTTATCACGCATTTGCAGAAACTATGGATGCATCCACCTATGTGGCGTTAGCACATCATGCAAATGACCAGGCGGAAACCATGCTCCTTAATATGAGCCGGGGGACGGGCATCAAAGGGGCAGCCGGTATGCCTGATAGAAGAGAATATTTTATTCGTCCACTATTAAAGGTTACGAAGAAAACCATCTGTGATGCCTTACGAGGAGCAGGGCAGAGCTGGCGGGAGGATGAAAGTAATGAAGATGTGCGGTATGCCCGGAACCGTATTCGGAAGGAAGTTCTGCCGGCCCTTGAAAAGGTGAATGGAGCAGCTGTCAGTCATTTGCTGTCGTTGTCAGAGGAACTGACAGAAACGGAAGAATATCTGCAGGAGGAAACGGACAGAATCTATGCTGCCTGTATGCAGGGACAGATCTTACGTACGGAATTTTTAAAGAAGTATCCAAAATTGTTTTGGAAACGGGTCTGCCGAAAGGCTTTATGTGAAAGTGCAGGGAAAAGTAAGGATCTGGGACGAGAGCACATTGTAGCCATTATGGGGCTCATGGAACTGCAGGTGGGAAAGGAACTTTCCCTTCCCTATGGCGTGACAGTGAAACGGGTGTATGAAGGACTTTCTTTTGAAAAAGATGTAAAGGAAGAAAAGAAGCCCTCGTATTGTCTGCCCCTCAAAGAGGGAGTCAATATTTTTCCTGGGGGGAAGTGCTTGCTTCGTAGAATCGAAGACTTTTCCTGGGAGAATCGGGAGTCTATTCTTGGTAAGACGAGCATATCGCAGTGTCAGTATTTTGATGGAGATATAGTCTCAGGAAGCTTAGTACTCCGGCAGATGCAGGAGGGAGATAAGATAGAGATTGCGAAAGAAAAGCACCAGAGCCTAGCGCAGTTATTCATTAACGAAAAGGTATCTTCTAACAGGCGTGGAAGTCTTCCGTTATTGTGTACGGGAGGGCTTGTACTTTGGGCTGTAGGTGTGCGCCGCAGCGTGACAGGATATCTTTCGGAAAAGACGAAAACGGTGCTAGAAATTCAATTTTTAGAATAATCTATGGTAAAATAGGGCATTATGCACAGATAAAGGAGTATTTCCATGGCAGATAAGATCAGAGTGATGCTTTCGGAAGAGGAAGTGGATAAAAGAATTCGTGAGATGGCAAGTCAGATTAGCGCAGACTATGAAGGTAAGGAAGTTCATGTCATCTGTATTCTGAAGGGAAGTGTGTACTTTTGCAGTGAGCTGACTAAGCGAATGACTGTGCCTGTGACGGTAGATTTCATGTCCTGCTCCTCCTATGGGAATGACACCATCTCCAGCGGTAATGTAAAAATCGTAAAGGATTTGGATGAGTCTATTGAAGGGAAGGATGTTCTGGTGATTGAGGATATCATTGATACAGGACGAACCCTTAGCTGTTTAATGGAACTACTAAAGGATAGACACCCTTCATCGTTAGCATTATGCACCCTTCTTGATAAGCCGGATAGACGACTGAATGAGGTGGAGGTGGATTATACTGGTTTCCAGATTCCTGACGAATTTGTTGTGGGATATGGATTAGATTATGCACAGAAATATAGAAATCTCCCTTATATTGGAGTGGTAGAAAAAGAAGACTAATTTGTAGTATAGAAAGGTCTGGAAAAGAAGTTGAAAAAATTATTATTGTATATTGCAATCATTGTGCTGGTGTTTGTAGGAATCTACTACTATAGACACCGTAACGACGGCCTGTACGAGAGAACGCCGAATCAGTTTCAAACAGCAGTTGCTTCCAATCAGGTAACCTTCGTAGACGTTTATCAGAATGCTGAAGTGCCAACAGGTACTATTTGCTATACCAGTGTGGATGGAAATGTTTACACTGTATATACCGCTGATGTGAAGGATGTAACGGGCATGCTTTTGGCAGCTCATGTAGACTATAATCTGCATGATATTGAGCGTCCCGGCTGGTTTGAAGAGAATGGTCTGGAAATTATTCTTATTATTGTACTTGCCATGTTCCTCATGTTTACTATGGTAGGTGGTGTCGCTGGCGGCGGTGGCGGTGGTGGCAATGCCAAGATGATGAATTTTGGTAAAAGCCGTGCCCAGATGATTAGTGACGTAACGACCAATTTTTCCAATGTAGCCGGTCTGCATGAAGAGAAGGAAGATCTTGAGGAGATTGTTGATTTCTTAAGAAACCCTGAGAAGTACACTTCCTTAGGTGCGCGTATTCCTAAGGGTATCTTACTGGAAGGCCGTCCTGGTACTGGTAAAACCCTACTTGCAAAAGCGATTGCTGGTGAAGCACAGGTACCATTCTTTAGTATCTCTGGTTCTGACTTTGTAGAAATGTTTGTAGGTGTGGGAGCTTCCCGTGTCCGTGACCTTTTTGAAAATGCGAAGAAGAATGCTCCCTGTATCGTATTTATCGATGAGATTGATGCGGTAGCAAGAAAACGAGGCAGCGGTTTAGGCGGTGGTCATGATGAGCGTGAGCAGACCTTAAACCAGCTTCTGGTGGAGATGGATGGTTTCTCTGTGAATGAAGGCATCATCGTTATGGCAGCAACTAACCGTGTAGATATCTTAGATCCTGCTATTTTGCGCCCAGGTCGTTTTGACCGAAAGATTACGGTGGGTGCACCGGATGTTAAGGGACGAGAAGAGATTCTGAATATTCATGCAAAGAATAAGCCTCTTGGAGAGGACGTAAACTTAAATAGTGTAGCCAAGACGACGGCCGGCTTTACGGGAGCTGATCTTGAGAACCTGTTAAATGAATCAGCCATCCGTGCGGCAAAGAACAACCGTCCATTCATTATGGATGAGGACATCCAGGCAAGCTTCATTAAGGTTGGTATTGGCGCAGAGAAAAAGAGCCGCGTTGTTTCAGAGGAAGAAAAGAAAATTACGGCATACCATGAATCCGGTCATGCGATTCTGTTCCATGTTTTGCCAGATATGGATCCTGTCTATACGGTATCCATTATTCCTACTGGCCCCGGAGCGGCAGGTTATACCATGCCCTTGCCGCAGAAGGATGAGATGTTCTTAACCCGCGGAAAGATGCGTCATGACATTATGGTATCTTTAGGTGGACGTATTGCAGAGGAATTAATTTTGGACGATATTACCACCGGTGCTTCTGCTGATATTAGAAGGGCAACGGAAGCTGCGAGAGCGATGGTAACCCGCTATGGATTTAGTGAGAGTCTGGGAACGATCAATTATGAGGAAGGCCATGATGAGGTATTTATTGGTCGTGACCTTGCCCATGCCAAGTCTTTCTCAGAACAGAAGACTAGCGAAATTGATGCAGAAGTAAAACGTATCATTGATGGATGCTACGCGGAAGCAAAAGAGATTATTACGAAATATATGGATGTGTTACATGCATCTGCAGCCCTTCTTCTGGAAAAGGAAAGAATTACCCAGGAAGAATTTGAGGCATTATTCCCTACGGAAGCATAAAAAAACAGGATATTGGGGGCGTCCTCATAAGGATTTTTGTGGTTTTGTGTAAAAATGCACAAAAAGAAGCCTAATCGGTTATAAAATTTGTAAATCCTTTGCATAGACGTAAAAAGTACGGGTGCTATAATATGCTTGTAACCCCCAATACATTATAGTTTTTTGCTATAACCCCATAAGAAAGAAATACCTTCTCTGAAAATGACAGCTTCGCTGTCATTTTTACTTTGTAGAGATCTTCTCATTCTGCAAATATTCTGTATAAATACCCCATTATTTAGAAATGCATGTACGAAGTCGGTGTTTCGCTTGCGAACAAATTGTGAACTATAGTAAAATATTATTTGGTGTCTGAGATATGCACGCGGGACTATTGTGAAGAGAGATCTGAAGGCATCAGACAAAGAAGGCAGAGACGAGGTTTGAGTATGGACTATAGTATTTCCAATATTGGAAGGGCTTACATTGCAGGCATGCGGCCTGTACTTAACAAACGTGCACTGTTTTCCGATACAACCAGCAACTTTGTAACGCCGGCAGAGCCTACGGCGTACGATATTGTCACTATTTCTTTTAGAACTGCAAAATATAATGCAGATCAGGTCATCCTGCATGAGAAGAATGCGAAATACACCATGACAAAGGCGCGTAGCGATGCAGAATTCGACTACTATGAAACCCAGATTCAGTTAGATAATGAAGTAATATCCTATTATTTTGAGATCCACGTTGGAAACGTAAAGATTTATTACGACAACCGCGGCGTGGTTCGTAATCTGAATGAATATTATAATTTCCGGATCATCCCTGGATTCAGAACCCCTGACTGGTGCAAGGGTGCTGTTATGTACCAAATCTATACGGACAGATTTTGCAATGGAGATACCTCCAATGACGTAGAATCCGGAGAGTACATGTATATAGGAGAGCCGGTACAGAAGATTGATGACTGGTACCAGAATCCTTCCTCTATGGACGTACGTAATTTCTATGGCGGTGATTTGCAGGGCGTTATCAATAAATTAGATTATCTGCAGAATCTTGGCGTAGAGGTGATTTATTTTAATCCATTATTTGTGTCCCCCAGTAATCATGGCTATGATGCGCAGGATTATGACAATATTGATCCTCATCTAGGAAAGATTGTGGAGGATGGCGGGGAAGTACTTCGTCCTGATCAGAGAGAGAATAAGTATGCTTCTAAATATCTGGCAAGGGTAACGAACCAGAAGAATCTAGATGCGTCCAATGCGCTTTTTGCGGAACTTGTTGAGAAAGCCCATGCCAGAGGTATGAAGGTTATTTTGGATGGTGTATTTAACCATTGTGGTTCCTTTAATAAGTGGCTGGATCGTGAGCAGATTTATGAGAATGCAGACGGCTACGCGAAGGGTGCATACATTGAAAAGGAAAGCCCTTACCATAATTGGTTCAAATTCTATGATGAGAATAAGTGGCCCTATAACTATACCTACGATGGCTGGTGGGGCAACGACACGCTTCCGAAGCTCAACTATGAAGGTTCCAGAGAACTTTATGATTATATCTTGCGCGTAGGTGCAAAATGGGTATCCCCTCCGTATAATGCAGATGGTTGGAGACTGGATGTGGCAGCGGATTTGGGACATTCCCCAGAATTTAACCATCAGTTCTGGAAAGACTTTAGACGCGCTGTGAAGCAGGCAAATCCTAATGCAGTTATTTTAGCTGAACACTACGGCTCACCCTACGATTGGCTGCGTGGGGATGAATGGGATACGGTTATGAACTATGATGCGTTTATGGAGCCCGTGACCTGGTTCTTAACCGGTATGCAGAAGCACAGCGATGACTTTAGAAATGATCAGCTAAACAATGCTTCCAACTTCTGGGGAGCAATGAAGCATCACAATAGTGCATTTACCATGCCAAGCTTGTTCACTAGTATGAATGAGCTGTCTAATCACGATCATTCTAGGTTCTTAACCAGAACCAATCATAAGGTAGGACGTGTGGCAAATCTTGGATCTCATGCAGCGGAGGAAGGCATCGATAAAGCGGTTATGCGCGAGGCGGTGCTTTTGCAGATGACCTGGACGGGGGCACCTACCATTTATTATGGAGATGAAGCCGGTCTTTGCGGCTTTACAGATCCGGATGATCGAAGAACCTATCCTTGGGGAAGAGAAGATCAGGAACTCATCGACTTCCATAGAAAGATGATTGGATATCGTAAGGCGTTCTCTGAGTTAAAGACTGGTTCCATTAAGGATTTAGGCGAAGATTATGGCTATATTGCCTATGGCCGCTTTGATAAGAATGGGCAATCCATTATTGCTATTAACAATACGGATAATGAGATTACAAAGGATATTCGCTCCTGGGGTCTGGGTGTTCCGAAAAATGGTGCAGAGATGAAAGGCGTCATCAGAACTACCAGAGATGGTTTCGAGGATTATAATGAAACCTTTACCACCAACATGGGTGTGATTGTGGTAACTCTGCCGCCTAAGAGCGCAGTGCTGATTCGAAGAGAGATTCCGTAAATAAAAAAAGGACGTATGAAAAACTTTTGTTTTGCCATACGTCTTTTTTACTTACTGTGCAATGTATTTTAAGAAGGTAATCATATTATCGTAGTGCTGGCCATTTGGAATGGGAAGGAGCACATAAGGGGTGTCTTCGAAGAACATGTCGGTTTCCTTTAATATTGCATTATCCTCTATATAAAATCCTGGGGTAATCTCGTGATAATCCGCAGGGGTCATGGTGTAGAGATGATCTTCATATAATGTATATACGTACTCAGGAAGGAAACTAGCCACATCCTCACAGATATCAATAAATTCACAGAAATAATCAGCGGTCACTTTATCCATAATAAGGATGTCATAATCACCGGATGCGACATTGGTCCTTAGTGCAAGGGTTGTAGCCTGGGATGATTCGCTGCCATCGTTGGTAAAGAAGGCACTGGTCTCGAAGTTGATAACCTCTTTGTTTCTATTGTAGTCATATACTGTGGATAGGCCATCAATGAGTGGCGCTAGGTAAGTGGCGGAGGAAGCATTTACCACAGACACGGAAAGTATGCGTGGCTTGTTGGCCTGAATAATATCGATAATCAATATGGTAGCAAGCGTTACCCCCAGAACACCTACAAGAACTTTGATCCAGTTATAGTACCAAAAGTTCTTGAACTTCTTGGCGGCGGGACTAAGTTCTTTTTTGTTTTCCTCTTCTTCAGGATGTTCTTCTTTATCCTTTAATAGGGTGGGAGATTCATTAGATTCTTCATAATCTTCTGCGGTAAGTCTCATGGAGGCCTCCTTGTACACAATTTGTTTGCAATTTATGCTGGTTAGACCCAAATTACAGTAAAATATTGAGAAAACTGACCCCTAAATTAGAGATATTTGTCAATTTCCACAAAAATATAACATAATTTTATGAATAAAAAATGAACAAAAGTGTTGCAAATTGCTTTCGGACTATGATAAACTCACAAATAGCAGGTGGAATAGGTTCACCTGACTGCAAATTTTTACGGGAGGTAAAAAACAAAATGAAAAAGAGAATTTTAGCTCTTACCATGGCTATGGTTATGGTTGCTGGTTCTATGGTCGCTTGCGGCAAAGAAACCACTCCTGAAACCACACCTGATGGTGGTGACGCTACCGTTGTTGATGACGGCGAAACCACTACCCCTGACGGCGGTGACACTACCGTTGTTGAGAAGCCTGAAGAGGACCTTACTGCTGTTGACGCAGCAAAGATGGAAGTACCTGATACTTCCGCATGGACCGATGCAGACAAGATCTATGTTTACTCTTGGAACGATGAGTTCGGTAACAGACTTGCTCGTGTAACCGGTTCTGAAATCTACGGCGTAAACCCTGGTGACAAGGATGATAACGGAAACGACATCTATGTTGAAGGTGCTTATCCTGAACTTGCACAGTTCGTTGAGTACATCAACCTTGGTTGCTCTGGTACCGATGGTACCTATCAGCAGAAGCTTGATGCTGCTTGGGGAACCGCTGAGCATCCTTCTCTTATCGCTTGCGATAACGACGTAGCTAAGTACTTCACCGAGAGTGATATGACCCTTAATCTTTATGATTTAGGTATCACTGATGACATGTACGCTAACTCCTATGATTTCGCTGTTCAGTACGCTAAGTACGGCGACGAACTCAAGGCTCTTACTTGGCAGGCACCTGCAGGTAACATCTCTTACCGTGCAGACATCGCTGAGGAAGTTCTTGGCGTAAGTGAACCCGATGATGTTCAGGCATTTGTTAAGGATTGGGATACCTTCTTTGACACTGCTGACAAGATGAAGGAAGCTGGTTATGCTATGGTTTCTTCTTACGATGAAATCAAGTATGCTTGCTGGGATCAGCAGACTCAGCCTTGGGTAAAGGTTGATGCTGACGGAAGCGAAACTCTTCAGCTTGACTCTGCTGTAGAAATGTACTTCGAGTATGCTAAGAAGCTTGCTGATGGTGGTTACATCCAGAACGTTGATGCTACTATGTGGTCCGATGGTTGGAACGCTAACTACGATGGTGATGTATTCTGCTACTTCGGATGTACTTGGGCAGTTTACTGGTGCTTAAAGGCTGACGCTACCTACGGTGACTGGAGAGTAACCGAAGGTCCTGTTGGTTATCACTGGGGTGGTACCTACGTAGCAGTTACCGATGGTTGCCCTAACACCGAACTTGCTGCATTCCTTGCTTACAGCCTCTGCTGCGATGAAGATATCATGTACAGAATCGCTGTTGAAACCAAGGACTTCGTAAACAACAAGGCTGCTATCGCTAAGGAAGTTGCAAATGGTGATGGTGCTGACGCTCTTCTTGGTGGTCAGAACCCTGTTGCTACTTGGGCTGAATCTGCAAAGAAGATCAACCTTTCCAACGCTTGCTACCTTGATTCCGAAATCAAGACCATGATCGACTCCGCTGCTAAGCTTCTTATCGCTGGTGACGTAGACGTAGCTGGTGCTATTGAGAACGTTAAGTCTCAGGTAGCTGAGAAGTATGACTACATCACTGTAGAATAATTCATACCTTCTTTAGCAAAAGAATGATTTGATGCTGTGCATCGGTACTTCTGTGCCGGTGCACAGTTTATCAAATAAAAAAGGTTGTAGTAAAAAAATAAAACGAATGGGGATGACGCTGTAATGCAAAAGAGAAAAACCGTTGAGTATGGTAAATATGGCTATTTCTTTATCCTGCCTTTCTTTATCATATTCTTAATCTTTCAATTTTATCCGTTAATCAGCACGTTCTGGACTTCCTTTGATGTTATCGAGAAGACTGGACGTAACAACGAAACCCTCGTTAGAGGCTTCGGTAACTTTAGTAAATTCGTCTTTACAAAAGACAGTGAAATTTGGAAATCTCTCGGTGTTACTGTACTGCTGTGGCTTAGTAACTTTGCACCTCAGATTCTCTTCTCTTTACTTTTAGCAGCATGGTTTACCAACCAGCACGCAAAGTTAAAGGGACAGGGTGCATATAAGGTTATTATGTACATGCCTAACATTATTACAGCAGCAACAATCGCCGTATTATTCTTTAACTTGTTTGCACAGACTGGTCCTTTAGGACAGATCTTTACCAAAATTAACCTGAACAAAGGTTGGTGGTCATTCGCAATCATCGCTTTCATCCAGTTCTGGATGTGGTATGGTAACACCATGATCGTGTTAATCGCAGGTATCATGGGTATCAGCCCTTCCTTATACGAAGCAGCCATGGTAGATGGTGCAAATGGATGGCAGCAGTTCAGAATGATTACTATCCCCTTGCTTAAGCCTATCTTACAGTTCACCATGGTTACCTCCGCAATCGGTGGTCTCCAGATGTATGATATTCCTCAGCTGTTCAACAAGGGTGACCCGCAGATTGTTACCGCTTCTGGTGCATCTTTCTTCTCCACGAAGACGGTCGTTATGGTTATTAAGCAGTACATTATCGGTACTTCTGCTAACCTTGGACGTGCATCTGCATACTCCGTAATGTTGTTCTTTGTAACCTTGGTAGTTAGTATGATCTTCTACAAAGCTACTTCTGAAAAGAAATCTAAATAAGAAGGAGGGTGTAGAAAAATGGCTAATTTTCAGGTAAATATGACAGAAGAGAAAAAGGCATTCCATGTTGGAATCATCTTCAAATACATCATTTGTATTTTTCTCTGCTTATTAAGTTTGTTTCCATTCTGGGTACTGTTTGTAAACTCTACACTTCAGTCTGATACAATTATTAAGGGACTTCATATGCTCCCTGGTGGAAACTTCTTTACAAACTATAAGGGACTTCTTGCGAAATCCCAGTTGACCAACACTGTATCTTTAGGACAGGGTATGTTGAACTCCATTATCATCACCGTACCTTCCACGATCCTTCAGGTATACTTCGCTTGCTTAACCGCATACGGTGTAACCGTATACGATTTCAAACTTAAGAAGTTTGCTTGGGCATTCATCTATGCAATCATGATGATTCCTACCCAGGTATCTATCGTAGGTTTGATTAATGTATGTAAGCTTACTGGTATGTATGGTACCAGACTTCCTCTGATTCTTCCTGCAATCGCTGCTCCTACTACTGTTTACTTCATGAAGCAGTACATGGAAGCAAGCTTCCCTGTAGAAATCGTTTCTGCAGCGCGAATTGATGGTGCTGGTGAATTTAGAACCTTTAACAGCATTGCGCTTCCTATTATGAAGCCCGCAATGGCAACCCAGGCAATCTTCGGTTTCGTAGCTTCCTGGAACAACTTGTATACCCCTTCCATTATCCTTGCAACCAAGGCTAATAAGGGAACCATGCCTATGTTCGTTGAGGCATTAAAGTCCAATGATAAGCAGAGAGACTTTGGTCAGATCTACTGTGGTCTGTTTATTTCTGTATTGCCTATCATGGTTGCATACTTTATCTTATCCAAGTACATCGTAGCCGGTGTAGCACTTGGTGGTGTAAAGGAATAATTTTTATAAGAACCATTCGTTTATAGGTTATCTAGAGATTCCCTTCTATCAGGAAACTGGTAGAAGGGAATTTTTTTGTTCGTTAAGTCGAAATATGCAGGTGAAAAGGGAGAAGGATTGCTTTTTTAGAAATACAAATTCTCTATATTGCAAATGAGAATAAAATGTGAAAAACATTTGCGAAAAGTAGGTCCTGTGATAGAATATAAATGTTTTGTGGCAGAGGCTTAGGATTTATTTGTGCCACGGAAATGAGGAGATTATGAAAAAGAAAATTGTTGCGATTATGCTCAGTTTATGTGTGTCAGTAACAGCTATGGCATGCGGTAAAAGTGGGTCTGTATCAAACAATAGCGCGTCTGGTAATGAGGTTGCAGTAGAAGATGCAATTACACCACAGAGTGTTATGCAGATTGGCGACTATACGATTGATACAAGTGATTTATACCTGTATTTAATCATGTATACCAGTATGAATGGTATTCGTAATGACCAGACACCGGAGGGTATTAAATCATTAATGACTATCGTGCTGAACCAGGTTATGATGGAGAAACTGCAGTATCAGCTATCCCTGGAAGAGAATTGTACGATTACAGACGAAGAAAAGGAAAAAGCAGCACAGAGTGCTGAGAATTTCGTTGGATTCTTTGGCGAGGGATTTTTGAAGCATTATGGTGTAACGAAGGAAAAGGTGGAGGAAATGTTCACCCAGTCCGCATATTCCGGTGCTTTAGAAACGATGACAAAGCAGAATTTCTATAATGATTTTTATGCGGATATTGAAGCAGAGTATGCTGCGAAAAAACTTCACAGTGTAACCTATGCGCTGTTCCCGACCATTGTATATGACGAAAGCGGCAGACAGGTCAAAGATGAGAACGGAGCAACTGTTTATCTTGGTGAGGAAGAGAAAGCCGCAGAACTTGCCAGAGCGACTGAACTTATGCAGCGGGCAAAAGCGGGTGAAGAAATGGAAGCGCTTATCGAAGAGTATGGTATCAAGGACTTTTCTGGTCAGGAACACGAATTTGATGGCGCATACGTTGATGAACTGAATGATATTATTGCTAGCCTGTCAAATGGTGACATTAGCGACGTTTACGAGTCTGTAGCAGGATATATGGTTGTCCGTATGGACAATACCGATGATACTGACTATAAGGCATATCTTGTTGGCTATGCGGCAAAACAGCAGGCAGAACAGGCCTACTACAACATTAAGGATGTATGGGCACAGGGTAGTGGTATTTCCATGGATTCTGCAGATATGGCAGTAATTGATGCAATGGAAGTTTCTGATTTGTTGAAGCGTATGTATAACAGCGGTTTAGCTGTGTATGGAGATGATTGATGTCGCAGGAGTTAAAGAAAAATAAGCTTGCCAAAGGACTGGATGTTTTTGGTAACTTGTTCATTCTAAATATTGTATTTGTACTGTTTTCTCTTCCGGTTGTTACCATTGGAGCCTCTGTTACCGCACTTTATAGCGTAACATTAAAGATGGTGCGTGGCGAGGAAGGTGGAATCTTTAAAAGTTTTGTTGCGGGATTTAAGGCGAACTTTAAAAAGGCAACCATTGTGTGGATGATCACGTTGGTCTTTGGTGGAATCATCTATGTGGAAATGCTTCTTTGCATGAACAATTCTACCCTTTTAGAGGCCATTCCTGTATTAAAGCAGATGTCCAATGGCATTTCATGGTTCTATCTGGTACTGGTTGTTATTGAACTAGCAGTGATAGGACTAGGTTCACCATTTTTGTATCCGTTGATTGCGAGATATGATAATGGATTAAAGAATACGATAAAGAACTCTTTTCTAGTGGCAATCAGCAATTTTGGTAGCTGGATTAAGATCTTTATCGCGTGGTTTGCCCCTATATTTTTCACGTTGAAAATAGAGGTATTGTTCCTGTTTACCTGGTATATGTGGATATTCCTTTTCCCTGCACTAATTGCTTATGGGACAAGTTTTACCTGCAGAAGGGTATTTGATAAGATTAGTAAGACACAAGAAGAGAATGCGGAGAAAGCTGCGGAAGAAGAACGAAGAAAAGCGGAGCAGCAAGAAAAAAGTCACAGAGAGCCGATTGACAAGAATGTGGCCAGTATTCGTGAACAGATGTCCCTAGTACATAAAGGCAGAGAACGGGATAAAAAGAAAAAGAAGTAAGACAGTATAAAGGCAGAGCGAGTGGGCTCTGTCTTTTTTTGAGGTTTTGAGGGTTGATTAGGAAGATATATAAAGATATATAATACAGGATTTCTTCGCTCTGCGAGCTCTCGAAATCCTGCAAAATATTCGAATTCCGCTTATTTTTCTGCGAAAAATAGCTACATTCTCATATTTTTGCGGGTCAATCAGATAACAATAGACTCTTACATGCAAGCATGACGAGTCTATTGTTATCTGTTGACCCTTGTATTATATATAGAAGAAACAGGTTAACATAATACATAAAAAAGTGAGAATTACCAAAAAAGATATATGAATTTTTACAAAAACGCAGGCAAAAAACTCTGTTTGTTTGTGAAAATGTGTTATAATCTTAAAAGATATTGAGGGATTACACGCGAAGATTAGATATTTCGGAGAAGGATGGTGTAGAGTGATGGTAGATGTAAATCAGCTTTTGGGAGAAACTATAAGACGATGCGATTGCGTTCAGACAAAGAGCGTAAATGAGATTGAAGAGTTAATTGATACTGGTCTCGAGAAGAACGAGGAGAATATCCAAAAGGTTGCTATGGAGTATCTTCAGGAAAAAGGCTATATGCTCCGTGAAGATAACTTAGTAAGAGCAAAGCAGCACATTGAAGAGAGCTCTCTGTATTCTGACACAGTTAAGGTTCGTAAGCGTCGTGTCATGGAAGAAGACCTTTTAGCTGAGGCTGAGTCTGAAGATTTGTCTACTTTGAAAGACATTTGCATGATTGATCAGATGCTTAAGCTAAATGCAAAGCTTGATGTGGTTGCAGCACCGAGATTCCAGTATGCTGTAGAAGTATTAACAGACATCGTGTTAGAGTCAGATCGTCCTGCACAGGGCTCCTTAACAGAGTTTGAGTCATTCCAGATGTTATTAAACAGATATGCAGCAGCTGGATGGAGAGTAGTAAGCATTACTTCCAGAGAAGCACAGAACAACCAGAAGCTTAGCATGGCAGGCTTCAACAAGACGACCAAACAGGTTATCGTAGTATTTGAACACGCAGTATAAATTGCAGTTAAATAAATAGTTATTCGATGTAAAGAGAGCATGCAAATGTTCTCTTTACTTGTTTTATGAGGAGAGAAGAATGGGCGACATAACAGCATTATTCGCCGTCGTTTTCTGGTTTGCCATTGTCATCACGGTGATTGCTAATGGAATCAAAAATAGCAAAAAGAGACCAGGAAACAATGGGACGAATCAGATAGATGGCCAACCTCAGCAAACTGCGGCGCAGCGGCCGATGCAACAAAATAATATGGCTACTTATCTGTTTGGGCAGCCGCCAGTAATGCAGCAGAATTATGGACAGCCAGTGCAGCAGACGCAGCCTGGTGGAGTGATTCGTAATTACAGTGGAACGGGCAACACGACAGCAAGAGCAGCAACTGCAGGAAGTGTACAGAAACAGCCACAACCAGGTAGCGCAAAGTCTGGGACAGCGCAGAATACGGCGAAACAAACAGTCGTGTCCACTAAGACGACGATTGAACGAGCACCGGGACAGTCAACGACTGAGTACTTAAAACAAAAAGCGCAACGCGATGCTGCAGAGCATAGAAAAGAAGAGGCGGCAGAATTAAAACGAAGAAGGATGGAGTCAGATATTCCTCTAGCGCTTCGTTATACAGGATTTGAAGTGGTTGCTCCATCAGACAGGATTGTTGTTTGTGGATACTGCCGTGCAGAAAATATGGTTCCGAAATACGCAAGAAGTAAGTATCGCTGCTACTTCTGCAGAGAGACCATATAAAGAATACATGAGAAGGATAGGATATGAAAAACATTCACGTAAATGAAATTATCGATACGATTAAGGAAATGTGTATTGAAGCTACGCACTATCTGTCTGCAGATATGGAATCTGCCTTGCATACAGGAAAAGAGAAGGAAGAATCCCCTCTTGGGAAACAGGTACTTGCTCAGTTAGAAGAAAATTTAGAAATCGCTGGAAAAGATATGATTCCTATTTGCCAAGATACGGGTATGGCGGTTCTATTTGTAGAAGTAGGACAGGACGTGCACATTGAAGGCGGGAACCTTACGGATGCGATTAATGAAGGTGTGCGTAGGGGATATGTAGATGGATTTTTACGTAAGTCTGTGGTTTCGGATCCATTAGAAAGAGTCAATACAAAAGATAATACACCTGCTGTTATCCATTATGATATCGTGCCGGGCGATCAGATGAAAATCACATTGGCCCCGAAGGGATTCGGTAGCGAAAATATGAGCCGTGTGTTTATGTTAAAGCCTGCAGATGGTAGAGAAGGTGTTATTAATGCAGTGGTACAGGCAGCGCTTGATGCAGGACCGAATGCGTGCCCTCCCATGGTTGTTGGTGTCGGCATTGGAGGTACCTTTGAGAAGTGTGCCATTCTTGCGAAAAAAGCATTGACGCGTCCAGTGAATAAGCATTCTGAAATTGCTTATGTCGCAGAGATGGAAGAAGAAATCCTTGCAAAGATCAATGCATCAGGTATTGGACCTGGAGGACTAGGTGGAAGAACGACTGCATTTGCGGTGAATATTAATACATACGCAACGCATATTGCAGGACTTCCCGTTGCAGTGAATATCTGTTGCCATGTAAACAGACATGCTGTTAGAACGCTTTAAATTTGCACCGCAGGAATATACATTACAAAAGTAAAGTGAGAAAAGATATGGAAAAACATATTACTGCCCCCCTTGTGGAAGAAGAAATCAAAGATTTAAAAGCAGGGGATTATGTCTATATTACCGGAACTGTTTATACAGCAAGAGATGCAGCGCACAAGCGTATGTGGGAAGCTCTTGAAAAGAATGAAGAATTACCGCTTGCAATGGAGAACAATGTAATTTATTACATGGGACCCTCTCCTGCAAGAGAAGGACGCCCCATTGGTTCTGCTGGACCTACGACAGCTAGCCGTATGGATAAGTATGCACCGAAGTTATTGGACCTTGGCTTAAAGGGGATGATTGGTAAGGGCAAAAGAGCGCAGGCAGTTTTGGATGCAGTGGTTCGCAATAATGCAGTGTATTTTGCGGCAGTTGGCGGTGCCGGTGCGTTATTGTCTAAAGCTATTGTGGCATCAGAAGTGATTGCTTATGATGATCTTGGAACAGAGGCGATTCGTAAACTTACCGTGGAGAATTTTCCAGTTATTGTAGTTGCGGATCGATTTGGAAATAACCTGTATGAAACAGCAGTAGAAGCTTATCGTACAAAAGAATAAAGCACAGGGGATTTTTTGAATTTTAAAGAATTTGAGAAATTCCCTTGACAATCAAATAGGAGTCTATTATAATTCACAATGCACGCGTTAGAACGTGCATTTTTCTTGAATAAAGATGTTCATTGAAAAGCTTGGAGAAATACTCAAGAGGCCGAAGAGGTGCCCCTGCTAAGGGTATAGGTCGGGAAACCGGCGCGAGGGTTC
>JAKSRR010000021.1 GCA_024403455.1 Lachnospiraceae bacterium
ACTCAGAGCAGGGATATAACATTCTGATGAATGCAAAGTCCTTTGAAGTAGTTGCAGATGTTGTAAGGTCGCACCATGAAAGATATGACGGTAAAGGATATCCTGATGGCTTAAAGGGTGAAAACATCCCGCTTGGTGCAAGAATTATTGCAATTGCAGACTCTATAGATGCCATGATTTCAGACAGACCATATCGAAAAGGAATGGACATAAATATTTGCAAAGAACAAATTGAGAAGAATATAGGTATTATGTATGATCCAATAATTGCTAAAAAGGTTATAGAACACTGGGATGAAGTGTTAAGAAGCAGGGAAGATGAGAGTAATAATTGTATGAGTTTGTGCGAAGGAAAGCGTTAGTAAATTATCACGATACCTTAAAATTGTTGCTGAGCAGATACGCTTATTTGCGAAGAAAAAAGCTATGTATTTAATAAATGATAACTTAGCTGTATGGGAAGGTCCCATGGAATGACTCTTGTTGAACCTTGCCCCCACCACTGTTACAATAGTATCGAAGATTCCTGGAAGGAAAAAGAACATGACCTTTGATTTTGATAAAAAAGTCGACAGACTAAATACCCATAGTTATAAATGGGATATGCTTGGAGAAGAGTATCTTCCTCTTTGGGTAGCAGATGCTGATTTTGAGGTTCCGCCAGCGGTTACCGAGAGACTGCAAAACAGAATTAACCATGGTGTTTTTGGCTACTTTCTGACGGGGAATGAGATCTACGATGTCTTAAGAAACTGGTTCCGGGAAGAATATAATGTGAAGATTCCTGGCAAAAGCTGGATTAGGTTAGTTCCAGGGATTGTGCCTGCCCTAGCCGTAGCCAGCAATATTGGCGGTGGAAAATCCATGACCAATATTCCTAATTACTGCAATCTCCTGGATGCGCCGGTAAGCGCAGGGAATGTGATGATACAGGTCCCTCTGAAAAATGAAAATGAATATTATACCATTGACTTTGCAGCCTTAGAGGCAGCACTGACAGAGGATACGAAGGTGTTTTATCTCTGTAATCCTCACAACCCCGTGGGAAGAGTGTATTCTTTGGAAGAGTTACAGAAAGTAAGTGCTTTTGCAAAGAAGCATAATCTTCTGGTGGTTTCTGATGAAGCCCACTGTGAGGTGGTATTTGAAGGAGAACACATTCCTTTCTTTACCGTGGATGAGTATGCCAGAGAACATTCGATTACCCTGTATTCCAATGGAAAACTCTGTAATGTTCCAGATCTGATCTTGGCCTTTGCCATTATCCCTAATAAAGAAATTCGTGAGGAGTTTGAACGATATGCCTACGCTTTTGGTGAGGAACATGTGCTAAATATTGAAGCCGGCATTGCCACCTACGCAGAGTCCAATGAGTGGAAAAAACAGCTTTTGGCATATCTAAAGGCCAATAGAGATTATCTTGAAAGGGAATTAAAAACAAGATTTCCGAAGGCAAAAGTAGTGCATCTAGAAAGCACATATTTAGAATGGGTAGACTTCAGAGCTTACGGAGAGGACATAGATGCAAAATTCTTTAAAAAGTATGCCAAAGTATTTTTGACGGAGGGCACAGATTTTGGTGGTGAGGGATATGTAAGAATTAACTTTGCTACCAGAAGAGCAATCATCACAGAGGCACTTGATCGAATGGAAAAAGCACTAAACAGTCGCTGATATTAATTAAGAGAGGAATCCCTTGGCTTCCAGAATTTTGGGAGCCTTTATTCAATCACTAGGTGTGAGGAAGTTTTATGAAGCTGATATCTTATAACTCATCTGAAAGTGGCGGCATGAATGGAAGTTATTCATCCACATCGATTGCTTATACTGATGATGGTCGATGCGAGGTAAATACTGCCAACAGACCCTTTCATAGCCAGCCAATAAGGAGGGTGAGATATTATGCAGAAGGTCTGCTGGAAAAGCTTAGTGAGGTCTGCGAGCGATACGATGTCATTCATTGGACGGATTTGCCACAGCAAAAAGTGACTATGTATGATGCTCCCAGCGGAAGCGATTGCTTTGTGTTTGACAATGGAACAAAAATTGTTCTAGAGAGTGGCATGATATATACGCAGCAGATACGCGATATGTATGATGAATTGAAGCCACTTATAAAAGTGTCTGAAAACTATGGCGTTGATGTAATGGTTACAGAAGAGCCTGGGATCATGACTATGGGGATGATGTTTGGTCAGACCAATCGGACTGTGGAAGTTAAATGTACCAGTGGCAAGGATGAGGATATGTCTACCTGGGCAAAGTTTTGTGACAGTTGTGGAGCCAATTTTACGGGAAACCAAAAGTTCTGTGCGGAATGTGGTTCGCCACGAAAAAAAGGGTAATTGCTTGCAGAAAAATGAAATTATATTTTTGATATGGAGGAGGTAACATATGGGATTCGAGGGAATTTATAAGGCAGCTAGAGTAGTTAAGAATGTTGATGAGAAAGGTTTTGTATTTGTTGATATTGATACACTCATGGCGGAGACCACAGATGAAGGGGAAAAGCGGATGCTTATGCAGACTGTGCGAAGCATGCTAAGAGTTGATGTTGAGGGAAATATTCAGAATATCATGGAAATACCCGAAAATACTCCGGCTGAAGAAATTGAAAAGGCCAAGAGCAGAGGGATGAGTGTTACAGATGATGGAAAATACTTAATTACTAAAACAGAGCGTGGCAAGATAGAAGATGGAGAATTATATATGTATGATGAAACCACATTCTTGGCAGGCACGGAATGGGTCAAGATAAGCACGGATGTTGAAGACGAACTCAATTTAGTTAGCGTAATTTACAGTAAAATTTAGTTCAATTGTTAATGATTGTTTTAAGCCATTATTGGAATTAAGAAAACAGATTGGTCGGAGCCCTAGGGGAGAAGTAGAAAGGCGATTAGTGGTATGGGACAGATTGCAAATCAAAAAGCATTGGAATTAATTATTAAGATGAAAGAGCACGCCAAAGAGAAAAAAGTAGAAAAGAAAAAAGAAGACGTAAAGAAACAGGAAAAAGAAAAAACGATAAAATAGGTGGGCCAATGAGAGCAATTGTAACAGGAGCAAATTCAGGAATGGGACGAGCGACCGTAGCCGCACTTGCAGATCAGGGCTATGAGGTTATTATGCTATGCAGAGATAGTAAGCGTGGCACAGAAGCCTATGAAGCGCTGAAAACAGCCAGTCAGGAGCGGAATATTCACTTGCGATTGTGCGATCTTGGAAATTATGCATCCATAAGAGCCTTTGCGGAAAAATATCAGGAAGAATTTAAAGAACTGGATTTGTTGGTAAATAATGCTGGTTTCATATCTCTGGATCGTCAGGAGACGGATGAAGGGATGGAACGTCAGTTTGGGATCAATCATCTGGGACATTTTCTTCTAACGCATCTGCTACTCCCCTGCATGAAAGATGGATCTCGCATTGTTGTTGTGGCCTCTGGTGCACATAAAACAGGAAAGATTCATTTTGCGGATATCAACTTGAAAAAGGGATTTAACGTTTTTAAAGCCTATGGACAGAGTAAGCTTGCGAATGTTCTCTTTACAAGAGAGATGGCCAAACGCTTGGCTGAGAGAAATATTACTGTGAATTGCTGTCACCCTGGGGCAGTAGCAACGAATATGGGCGTAAGCCGTGATACTGGATTTGGCAAAACGATTACCAGGATGTTGAAGCCCTTCTTCCAGACCCCGGAAAAAGGTGCTAGGACGGCAATCTTTCTGGCAACGGATCCTTCCGTGAAGGAAATATCTGGAGAGTACTTTTATAAATGTAAAATTGCAAAGTCTAGCAAGCGATCAAAGGATATGACGCTTGCGAAGAGACTATATGACTTTAGCGTAGAACTGGTTCCTCTGGTGGTTGGATGACTTGGATTATGGCGGAGAAATATACAGAACTTTTTGACTTATGTGTACTCATTGCTTCGGGGTATGTGCCTGCCAGAGGGGAACTGGATAGAATGGCAGCGGAAGGACTGATTACCCTGGTAATGCATGGAAAGAGAGATGAACTTTGGCTTTGAGATGGGACAGCGCTGTCTGATTAACCAGGTGCAGGCGAATCTGATGTATACAGATGGAACGCCTTATGACGCCCGCTTCTCGGAGGGTATGACAGGATGGATTAAGCAGTAATGCGAAAAGTAGATAAAAATAAAGTGATGCAAAAATTCATTGTAGTGATTCTGTTAGCTACGATTTGCGATTTATTATGGGGAAGTGCTTTTCCCTGCATAAAATTGGGCTATCAAATTTTCGAAATTCCGGCGGGAGAGACTGCCACCCAGATTCTGTTTGCTGGTCTGCGGTTTACACTAGCTGGAATTTTGGTTATAGGCTTCATGAGCCTTGTAAAACGGCGTTTCCTTAGACCGAGAAGTGCAAGGACGGTAGGGCGTGTCTGTATATTAAGTAGTTTTCAAACCATTCTGCAGTATGTTTTGTTTTACATTGGCCTAGCCCATACCAATGGAGTAAAGGGCTCAATCATTGAAGCCTCTAATGTATTTATTGCGATACTTGTAGCCAGTCTAATTTTCAAACAGGAAAAATTAACACTGCAGAAACTTATCGGCAGTCTGATTGGATTCGCTGGTGTCGTAATCATTAATTTAAATGGACTTACGTTTGATTTAAATATTGGAGATGCTTGCATCTTCTTTTCGACCTTTGCCTATGCTATGTCATCGGTTCTTTTGAAGCGATATGCAAAAGAGGAAGACACGGTTATGATGAGTGGATACCAGTTTTTGATTGGTGGATTATTCATGATGGCAGCAGGATTTCTGGCTGGCGGACGACTCACGGTTTTTACCTGGCAGGGATGTTTGCTTTTACTGTATCTGGCATTTATTTCTGCTATGGCCTACTCCTTATGGGCAACACTTCTTGCGTATAATCCAATCTCAAAGGTAGCCGTTATGGGATTTTTAAACCCTGTGTTTGGCGTCATTCTTTCCGCAATTATTCTGAAAGAAGGCGATATTCTAAACTACAGAAGTATTATTGCGCTCGTGCTAGTGTGTATTGGTATATGCGTTGTATATTGGAAGAGAACGGCAGAGAAACATAGCGAAGAACCGAATAATAAATAGAATAATTATTAATTTGATTTAAGGATTATTTAATAATTTCCACTGTATTATAGAATCAGCGAAGGGCAGAAGGATGTGCCTGCGCTGGTTCTTATTTTTTGAAAGCATCCCATGGATGCAGGAGGCAGATATGATATTTAGTATTTTGAAGAAAGATCTAAAGCGAAAGAAAACCATGAATATCATCTTGCTGTTATTTGTGGTTTTGGCAACGATGTTTGTGGCAAGCAGTGTGAATAATATTGTGACCGTAATAAATGGTACAGATTATTATTTTGATCAGGCCGGAATTGGTGATTACATTTTCATCACCATGGGTGAGAATGCGATTGGAGCAGCAGATAAGGTCCTGGAAAATGAGACTGCTGTGAAGGAATATCGCCTAGAGAATGTAGCATTTGGCTCGCAGGATAATTTTACACTGGAAAATGGTGAGAAAGTAATATTAAAAAATGCAACGATTCTGCAGAGCCTAGCTGATGCAAAGCTGAATTTCTTCGATGACAATAATGAAGTAGTAAAGGAGGTTGCTCCGGGAAAGGCATATATTTCCAGAAAGACCATGGAAGATAATAACCTGAAGGTGGGGGATGTGATTCACTTCAAACAGGGAGACGTGGAGCTGGCTTTAGAAGTAGCAGGTGGTGTGAAGGATGCACTACTAGGTTCTACCTTCATGGGCAACGCAAGATTTTTGCTGAGTGAAGAAGACTATGCAATTCTTACAGCAGATGAAATGATTTCAAAATACTACAGTGGTCAGATTGGCTATATTGATACTGACGATACTGCAAGTGTGCAGGAAGCGGTTTCGGAAATTCCTGGAATTGCCCTTAATGGGGATAGAGCATTAATCAGAATGTGCTATGTCATGGATATGGTTATCGCAGGGGTTCTCATTGTGCTGAGTATCTGTCTTATCATCGTAGCGTTTGTTGTGCTTAAATTCACCATCACTTTTACGCTTTCAGAAGAGTTTAGAGAGATCGGTGTTATGAAAGCAATTGGAATAAAGAATAGAAAAATCAGAGGCATTTATCTTATTAAATACTTTGCTATAGCTTCCATCAGTGCAGTAATCGGATTTTTCTGTAGTATTCCCTTTGGAAATATGCTCATGAAATCTATTAGTAAAAATATGGTGCTGGGGAATAATAATGGAATTCTACTAAATATTATCAGTTCCATTCTGGTGGTAGGTATCATTGTGTTATATGCATATCGTTGCACGGGCAAGTTAAAGAAGTATTCTCCACTAGATGCGATTCGTAGCGGGCAGACAGGAGAACGTTATAAGAAAAAGTCAAAACTCCGTATTGGGAAAAGTAAGCTTAGGACAACTTCTTTCATGGCATGGAATGACGTATTGAGTAGTCCCAAGCGCTATCTCACCATCATCCTTGCTTTCATGATTTGCTCCTTGTTGGTGTTTATGATTGTAAATACCACCGAGACCATGAAGAGCGATAAGCTGGTATACACCTTTGGAAAAGAGTGTGACGCCTATTATGTTAATAACACAAAAGCGATGTCAGCAATGCGTGGAGAAGGGAAGGAATCTATAGAGGCTTGCCTAGATGAATTTACGACACAGTTAGCGGAACATGGAATGGAAGTAAAGGCTTCTGTAGATGTACAGATCAAATATCCGGCAGTATTTGATGGCAAGAATCATATGCTGACTTGCACCCAGGGAGTTCGAACAAAGACGACAGACTATAAATACTACGAAGGGGATGCACCAAGAAATGCACAGGAAATAGCGATTACGCAGCGAATTAGTGATATTACTGGTGCAAAGATTGGAGATACCATAAGTATTACCATTTCTGGAAAGACGGATGACTATCTGGTGGTTGGATATTTTGAAACCATGAATAATATTGGAGAACTTGTAAGATTACATGAAGATGTGAACATCGATATGAAGGATGCTGGTTCAATGATGGCTTTCGGTTTCGATTTTGTGGATCAGCCAGCCAATAGTGTAATCAAAGAACGCGTGGAGGAGATGAAGGATATTTTTGACACAGAAGAGGTATTTACGGCAAGTGAGTACAGTGCAGATTGTATCGGAGTGGTGGATACCATGGAAAGTGTGGGATATCTGCTTCTAGGAATCACAATCATCGTTGTGGTGCTGGTAACGATACTAATGGAACGTTCCTTCATATCGGATGAGAAGGGTGAAATTGCCATTCTGAAAGCGATTGGATTTAAAGATGCGAGTATTGTTACATGGCATATGAAGCGATTCGTTATTGTCAGTATCGCCGCTATTTTACTGGCAATAGCATTATCGGTTCCGATGACTCATCTCTGCATTACACCGATTTTTAAAATGATGGGTATGAGACAAGTAAGTTATGTTATTCAACCGGTAAAAGTATTTCTTCTGTATCCAGGAGTTATCTTAGGGGTTATGCTGATTTCTTCCCTGCTAACTGCTTTATACACAAAGAAGATTAAGAGTTCTGATACTGCAAGCATTGAATAAACAAGAGATAAAGGAGAATGAAATCATGGGAAATATCATTGAAGTAAAGGATCTTTGCAAATCTTATGTTGTAGATAAAAGACAGAATAATATTTTGAAAAATGTAAATTTCAGCGTGGAAGAGGGAGAGATGGTTGCCATTATGGGTCCCTCTGGATCCGGAAAATCCACGTTGCTTTACAGCGTATCTGGAATGGATCATGCGACTAGCGGAGAGGTAAAATTCCTAGGAAAAGATATTACTAAAATGGCAGCTGGTGAGTTATCCTCTCTTCGTTTGGATGAAATGGGATTTATCTTCCAACAGATGTATATGTTAAAGAATATGACAATTTGTGAGAATATTATTCTTCCGGCTTGCCAAAGCGATAAGAATACCGAGAAACGAGAAGATATTTTAAAACGTGGACAGGAACTTATGCGTAAACTTGGTATAATTGATATTGCAGATAATGATATCAATGAAGTATCTGGTGGACAGTTGCAAAGAGCCTGTATCTGCAGAAGCCTAATTAACAATCCGCAGATTATTTTTGCTGATGAGCCTACGGGTGCATTAAACCGCTCTTCTTCTGAGGAAGTCATGAAGGAATTGCAGAGGATTAATCAGGAGGGAACTACCATTATGATGGTAACCCACGATGCGAAGGTAGCAGCAAGATGCCAGCGTGTATTGTATATTGTGGATGGTAATATCAAAGGGGATATTAATCTTTCCAAAATGACCGATGAAAGCCAGATGCGTGACAGGGAAAGAACGGTAAACAACTGGCTGATGGAGCTTGGTTGGTAAGAAAGGAAAAACCATGACAGTAACCGATATTCTAATCGTAGAAGATGAGAAGGAAATCGCCGATTTATTAGGGGATTTTCTAAAGGATAGAGGGTATATTGTATCCGTTGCAAATGATGGAGATAAGGCGTTAGCTCTGTACGAAAAGTACGGAGCTAAACTTGTTGTTTTAGATATTATGCTTCCTGGCAGAGATGGCTTTAGCATTCTTTCCAGAATCAGGGAAAGAGATAATACACCAGTCATCATTGTGTCAGCCAAAGATTCCAAAGAGGATAAGCTGAAGGGAATCATTGGAGGTGCAGACGATTATATTGAAAAGCCCTATGATATTGATATTCTTATGGCCAAGATTGATGGAATATTTGCGAGACGTTATGGCGGAAAAGAGATTGTTGTAGGGGATATTCGTATTGATAAAGCAGGAGGAGTCGTGTACCTTTGCGGTCAGCCGTTAGATTTGACGGCAAAGGAATACGAACTTCTTCTTTTATTTGTGGAGAACCCAGGGAAGGTACTGAGTAAGGAGTACCTGTTTGAAGAAATCTGGGGAAGTGACAGTGTGTCGGAGATGCAGACGCTGACGGTTCATATGAAATGGCTTCGTACCAAATTGGAAGCCGATCCTAAGCATCCAAAGCACTTCCAGACGGTTTGGGGCGTTGGCTACAAATTCGAAGCATAAGATAGGATAGAAGAAAGGCCTTTAGCAGTGAAAAGCTATAAGCGATTAACGTGCATCATATTAGTTGTCTTTGTTTGCCTGTGGGTGGCGGCTAATTTTTTATTGGCACAAAAAAATAAAACAGAAGATAGACCTTATATGGTGGAGATTGCGCGAGTAGCTACGCAGATGGAAGAAGACGGATTAGGCGATAGTACAGGAATGTCTGCTTGGGATGAGAGTATAGCCAAAGCAAACGTGGAGCAGTATCTGCAGGGAAGGACTTATATTAAAAGAATTATCCTATGCAATACGGAGGAAGTGCTGACGGCAGCCAGCCCTTATAATTATTGCGTTAGAAAGATTGGTGAGCAGTTATATCGTTTTGAATATGAGGCAGTCCCTTCTGAAAAAACGGGGCAGGGCATTTTAAATATCATCTTTGGTATTCTATTTATCTTGATGCTGACGATTCTTCTATATATTTATAAGCGGATTATTCGTCCATTTGCTAGTCTTGAAGATATCCCCTACGAGCTATCGAAGGGTAATCTGACGCTACAGTTACCAGAGGAGAAGGCAAAGTATTTTGGAAAGTTTATTTGGGGCACAAATATGCTTCGAGAAAACATCGAGGAGAGACGTCAGAAGGAACTGAACTTACACAGAGAAAAGAAACTGCTGCTTCTGTCGCTTACCCATGATATTAAGACGCCCTTATCAGTGATTAAATTAAATACCCAGGCGTTAGAGAGAGGCCTTTACAAAGAAGAGGAGCGTCAGAAGGAGGCCTTGTCCGCCATTCGTGGAAAGGTGGATGAGATTGAGAAATATGTTTCTGAGATTACCAGGGCTTCTAAAGAAGACTTTCTGGATTTGCAGGTTGGTGAAGAAGAGTTCTATCTATCAAAGGTAATTGAGCATATTCGGGACTACTATACGGCTAAATTGGAACTCAATAAGACACAGTTTTTCATTGAGGAATACAGGGATTGTCTTTTGCGAGGGGATGAAAATCGACTGGTAGAAGTGTTGCAGAATCTAATGGAAAACGCTTTAAAGTACGGGGATGGAAAAGAGATTTCGATTCGTTTTAGTGAAGAGGAAGGCTGCAGACTCATTACCGTGGAAAATAGTGGAACAGGGCTGGCAAAGGATGAACTGATGAAGATTTTTGACAGTTTCTATAGAGGCTCCAATGTCAAATCCCAGGGAGGCAGTGGACTTGGGTTATATATTTGCAGGCAACTTATGAGCAGTATGAATGGTGACATTTTCGTAAAGCAAAGTGACACGCACTTCCAAATGACCGTTGTTGTTCGTATGTGTGGGGTATGATCTAAGATACAAATAAGCCATTGTTTTTTATAGAAAAATGGATATAATATTTGCAAGTAGGAGCTTCTGGTGCATTTGCCCAGAAGCTTTTTCTAATTTATTTTCGTCGGAGAAGTTCTGACGATAAGGGAGAGGGCAGAGCAAAGAAGCAGTTGTTAGCTTTATTGAGAGAAAAGGAAAGGTGATTTTATGGATCATAAAGCATTATACAAGTTAAGCTATGGTTTATTTGTTCTGACAGCAAAGTGTGGGAAACATGATAATGGATGCATTATCAACACAGCACTGCAGGCTGCATCGATGCCGAATCAGGTCAGTATTTGTTTAAATAAGGCGACTTATACACACAGCTTGGTGTTACGAACAGGTGTCTTTACGGTTTCGGTGCTTAGCAAACGAGCAGATTTTGAATTATTCAAACATTTTGGATTACAGTCTGGAAGAAATATCAATAAGTTTGCTGATTTTAAAGATTGCGTTCGAGGAAAGAACGGATTGTACTATATCACTAGGGGAACCAATGCTTATATATCAGTCAGTGTAGATAAAGCAGAGGATCTTGGTTCTCATACCATGTTCGTAGGAGAAATCACAGATATGGAAGTGCTTGACGATGCTGCGTCTATGACCTACGAGTACTATTTGGATAATATAAAACCGAAGCCACAGGAAGTAGGGAAGGAAAGTGGAAAAACGATATGGCGCTGCAGGAACTGCGGCTATGAGTATGAAGGCGAAGAAATGCCAGAAGACTTTACCTGCCCGATTTGTAATCACCCAGCTTCTGATTTCGAAAAGAATTGAGAGAGATAGGAAAAGAAAAGGTGCAGAAAAACGACTCATGCAAATAAATGAACATTACACAAGGAGGATAATGATATGAGAAGTTTTACATCTTTTAATTTACAGTATGCACATAGATTCTATGGATTTAATGGAGAGGCACAGTATCTCCATGGTCACACAGGGAAACTCACCATTGAAGTAGAAGATACCATTAACAAAGGCGTCAACATGGTTTTTCCTTGTAATGAGATTAAGAAAACGGCATGGAATATTTTGAAAAATTTTGATCATGCCCTGATTCTGCGGGAAGACGATCCAATTTTACCGGCAATTCTTGCGGTATATGAGAAGCAGGGAATATGTAATGGTCATCCGCAGAATACCATGAAAGGAAAGGCTTTTCAGACGGAACTTGCAACGGCTTATCCTGACTGCCGTCTGGTGGTAACCAAGGAAACCATGACGGTGGAGGGAATGATCAAGATTGTTCATTGCCTGCTGAAGGATGAACTGAATATTGCCAAATTGACCTTTACCAGTGGTGACAATGCTGCTTCTCAGGAGTATGAAGTTCATGGCAGTATGGACCGTTGTCCTTTATGCGGTGTTGCTTTAGATGAGGAAGGTTATTGCCCGAAGTGTGGATATAAGAAGTAATAAAAAGGGCTGGATAACGCTTGGGTTATCCAGCCCATATAGTTGTATGATGATATTATTCTTGGAGAATGGCTTTTTTTAGCGCTTGAAAGGTTTCTTCGCTAATATCGTGCTCGATGCGGCAGGCGTCTTCCATGGCAATCTCCTTGCTGACACCTAAACGAATCAGACAATCTGACAGTATGGTGTGACGCTCATAAACATTTTCGGCCCTTTTTTGCCCTGTCTGGGTCAAAGTGATATAGCCTGTTTCGGCCACAGAAATATAGTCTTTTTCGCGAAGGCTCTTCATAGCAACGCTGACGCTAGCCTTAGTAAAGCCTAATTCATTGGCGATGTCTATGGAACGAACATTCCCATTTTTTTTCTGAAGGAGCAAAATGGTCTCTAAGTAGTCTTCCATGGACTCTTCAGATTTGTGCTTAATATAACTCATAGGATTCCCTCATTTCTTTTATTCCACTATAGCATTATTGATATATTTGAGCAAACTATTTCCATATGAAAAGTCTAGTTATTTGGAAATATTTGCATGGGTGTAAAATAGTAATGGGCAGAATCAGATAGGAGAAAAGAAGGGAACGTACTTTGAACTGATTTTGTAAGGAGAAATATTATGGAAAACGAAAAATTATTAACGATAGCCAATTGGCTAATTGTAGGATATTTTGTTGTTTTGTTGGTGGAAAGATTACAGAGCCTGATTCGTTCGGTAAAGGACGAAAGTATCAGCTGCATGGGAAGCGGATTTGGCAAGTATGTGTATGGTTTGACGATTCTTTCTATCGTAGGATTTTTTGTTGTTTTATTTGGGTTTAATATGCCATTCCTAAAAAGTTTGTTTTCAGCAGATGCAGCAGTACATGCAAAGGTTAACGTTCTTTCTCTGGCGATTGCGATTGGAGTGATTTTGCTATCGGGGATGGTGCATACAGAGTATACAATCCCGCCGATTCAGTTTGGCGCATATGGTTTGCTGATTGCCAGTATGGTCTTGTACACCGTGAAGTATCAAACTGTGGCAGGTAGCAAATTGATGCTATGGTTATCTCTCGGTTATCTTGTTGCCCTCTCTATGGCAATTCCGGTGGTATATCCATCTAAAATAGATAAAGCAACGCTGTTTCATGTTGTGGAGGCAATAGTCTCCGTGCTTTTGGTAGTTGTGTTTGCAGTACTCGTTTATCTTGTATTTGCAGGAAAGGCCGAAAATCTGTTTTATGTTGTACCAATTGCGATTGCAATTGTTGGAGACATTCTTGTGTTAATTCTTCGCTGGAAGGAAGAGAAGAATCTTTTTGTTCTTATTTTTCTAATTATGAGTACGGTCTTATGGATTGTTGGAAAGATTGTTAGTGCGGTGAAGTAATAGATTGCCCAGAAAGGATGCAGAAATGACCAGTAAGGAGATTCGTAAAAAGTTGCAGGCTATGCAGGATTTGGAGTACAAAGCATTTCATTGTAAGCTTATGCCGGGTATAGAGGAAGATACTGTTATTGGTGTGCGTACGCCGATGCTCAGGAACTTTGCGAAAGAGATTTATAAAAGCGGAGAGTATGAGGAATTTTTGAATACCCTTCCCCATAAATACTATGATGAAATGAATCTTCATGGTTTCATTATTTGTGAAATGAAAGATTACGAGAAAGTAATCGATCGATTGGAAGAGTTTCTTCCTTATGTGAATAACTGGGCAACCTGTGATTTGCTTCGTCCGCAAAAGGCGTTTAAAAATAATCTGGTGAAGCTGGAAAAGAAGATTAAAGAATGGATGGCATCTAAGGAAACCTACATCATTCGATTCGGAATGGAAATGCTGATGACGTTCTACTTAGATGAGAATTTTAAAGAGGAGTATTTAGAATGGGTGGCTGGCGTAAAGTCAGAGGAATACTATGTAAATATGATGCGAGCGTGGTATTTTGCGACCGCGCTAGCTAAGCAGTATGAGAAAACTTTGCCGATTTTGGAAAAGCATATACTTGACGATTGGACCCACAAAAAAAGCATACAGAAAGCTAGGGAAAGCTACCGCATTACAAAACAGCAGAAAGAGTACCTGCAGTCACTAAAATAGGATTCTTAGAGAGTTATATCCTTTAATGCATAGTATTCCAGAGTGGCTTTACATACGAGAATCTGATCTTCTGTATAGAAGTTTACTTCGTAGGTGAGAAGGGATTGCCCCGCTTTGATTTCAGATGTTTCCACAATTAAATCGTTTTCTGCTCTGGATCCATTTAAATAATGGATATGACCGGAGGTGGTGGTAACGTATCTTCCATGGGTCATGGCAGCGGTTCCGGCAACAGTATCGGCAACTGCGAAGTAGAGACCGCCATGCACTGTACCAAAAGGATTGGCATTTTCGGGAGAGGCCTTTAGCCTAGCCTTCATATAGCCTGTCTCTAGCGTGATGATTTCTAGTGGGAGGTGCCCAATAAAGCCTTTGGGAGATTCAATATTATTTTTTAAGTAGTTGATAATGTCCATAACTAACCTCTATATTTATGCGTGATTTTGCGTAAGTGTTTTCGTGTAGTCAGATTATTTAGCATTATAAGTTTATGATAGTGACATGATAAACTAGTGTTATTGTAGTCCATGATGATAGGCATGTCCATAAAGTGCGAAGGCAGTATAGGGATTATTTACGAAAGGGTCATGCTGTTGATATAATAGCGAAGAAGGAAGATTCGTCGAATTTTCTTCGAAAACAAGGGAGGATTATATGAGAAAAGTTCAAGTTTTATTGGTATCGATGCTTATGGTTTTTGTTTTGACAGGCTGTGGAAAAAAGACACCTGTGGGAACGTGGGAAACGACATATGATGCCAGTACAATCATTGCAGACTATGCGGCAACACAAGGGGTAAGCGGAATACCTACGGGATTGGAAGTTGTTATGGTCATGGAATTTGCAGAGGATGGTAACTATCACTTTTTTATGGATGAGGAAGCCAGCAAAGCATCTTTTGATAAGTGGATGAAGGAGTATATAGAGTATTCCACAGATCTTTTGTATAAAACATATGAAGAAACATATGGTGTCACCAAAGAGCAGGCGGATGAAGAAATGAAAGCGCAGATGGGTATGACTGTAAGCGAATTTATTAATAGTCAGCTGTCTACATTTAGTGTTAGCGATATGATGGGAGATGGCACAGAGAAGAGAGGAATCTATACCTATACAGATACCCAAATCTTTATTGATGGTGAAACGGAAGCACAGATGGATTATGTTCTGGATAAGAAAAAGTTGTCTGTAACCTTCCATGTTGACGGTGAGGTAGCTCCCGCGGGATTTCCCACTACTATGGAGTTTACAGCAAGATAATAACTCGAATAATTTAGGTATAATTACACAAAAAAAGACGGGCACTGCGGTGCCCGTTATTTATTATAATGAAGATACCATATACAGCATTTACATTTAGTGAGGTTTACCTATGACAACAAGCAATAAATGGAACGATGGTTGGGAATTCTTAATGTTAAAAACCATCCAGGAAGAGGATCATACGAAGCACTCTTCCATGGCAGCAGAGCTGGCTCTTTCTGTGGCAACTAAAGGATATGCCACAGAAGAACAAGTGATAGATCAAAATAAAACACATTTCCAGCCAGTGGATTTACCGCATGACTATTTAATTGAGAATACACATGCACTATACCAAACCAGTATTGGTGTTTATAGAAAAAACTTTATCCTGCATCAGGTTGCAGTAGATAAAGAATACCTCTTAGATTTTGATGGCGTTTATATGGACTGCACTGTTTTTGTAAATGGTCAGAAGGCGAAAGAGTGGAAGTATGGTTATTCTGCTTTTCGTGTGAATATTACAAAGTACTTGAAGCCTGGAGAGAACCAGGTTGTTGTTTCCATCGATTACAGAGAGCCCAATAGCAGATGGTACTCTGGTGCAGGCATTTATCGTCCGGTGCGATGGGTAGAAAGACCAATTACGCATATTGCAACAGATGGAATCTATGCTACAGAGAAAAGGACGGAAGGAGATTCTTGGAAGGTCACGATATCTACCGAAGTGGTAGCAAAGGAGAAAGAAGATTATGATGGACTTCGCCTTTCTTTATTAGATTCGGAAGGACGCATGGTAGATGTGCAGTGTGTTAATTCTTCCGATGAAAAAGAAATCTCGGTAGAACAGCAGGGAGAGATTCTGGAGTATGATGATGCTTCGGAAAGACAGGTATATTCCCTAGAGACATCTTTTATGGTAGAAAATCCGCTTCTGTGGGATATTGGACAGGGCAATCTATATACACTCCAAGTAGGACTCCTTAAGGGAGAGGAGATACTTGATGAGCAGAAAACGCGCATTGGGTTTAGAGAACTTACCTTTGATGCAAAGGAAGGGTTCTTTATCAATGGACAGAATGTCAAGATTAATGGTGTTTGTGAACATCATGACTTAGGATGCCTAGGAGCTGCATTTAATGAAAAAGCAATGCTTCGAAAACTTTGCATTTTATCAGGCATGGGAGTAAATGCAGTGCGATCCGCACATAATATGGCAGCCAGGGAATGGGTGGAATTGTGCGATGAAATGGGCTTTTTGATGGATAATGAAGCCTTTGATATGTGGGAAAGACCCATGACAACTTATGACTATGCCAGATTCTTTAAGGACTGGTATAAGAAGGATGTTGCCAGCTGGATTAGACGGGATAGGAACCATCCATCCTTGCTGATGTGGAGTATTGGTAATGAAATCCCAGATACTGTAGAAAGTGAGCATGGCCGTGAGATTGCCCAGTACCTTGTGGCTGAAGTGCGAAAGCATGATCCAAGAGGCAATGCACCAACTACCATTGGGTCCAATTACATGAAATGGGATAATGCCATTTTGGCGGAGAAAGAAGTTGAGTTAGCCGGATATAATTATTCCGAATATTTGTATGATGAACACCATGAAAGATTTCCCGAATTTGTGATTTATGGCAGCGAGACTTCTTCCTTGCTGGAGAGTCGAGGCATTTATCATTTCCCTTATAGTGCACACGTGTTATCAGATGCGGACTTGCAGTGCTCAGCACTAGGAAATACTGTAACGGGGTGGGGTGGTAAAAGCTATGAAGATGTCATCTGTGATGACAGAGACAGAAAGTATTCTCTAGGACAGTTTATTTGGACGGGGTTTGATTATATTGGAGAACCCACTCCCTATGATACAAAAAATAGCTATTTTGGTCAGATAGATACAGCGGGATTTCCCAAGGATGCTTATTATATTTATCAGTCCGCGTGGACAGATTATCGTACGAAACCCATGGTGCATGTATTCCCCTACTGGGATTTTAATGAAGGAGAAATCATTGACATCTCTGTTTGCACAAATGCTCCTATGGTAGAACTTTTTGTAAATGGTGTGAGCCAGGGAAGAGAAATAATCGAACAAGGAAAGGATAGGGATTTCGTAAAGCGTTACAGAATTCCATATCATAAAGGCGAGCTGAAAGCAGTATGCTACGATGAACAGGGTGCTGTTCTGGCAGAGGAGGTTAAGCGTTCCTTTGGTGATGCAGTATGTTTGCAGGCAGACATTGAGGACACAGCAGAATATCTATATGGGGCCTATCAATCTGCTTTACAGAAATTTAAATGCTTGCAAAAAGAGAGTGCCATTGCAGACGGTGAGGACTTAAAATTTGTAGTAATCAGGGCATTGGATAAAGATGGTAATCCTGTGGAAAATGCGAAGAACAGAGTGCATGTTTCCCTATCAGGAGAAGGAAGAATCCTTGGTATGGACAATGGAGACAGCACAGATTTCGATGCTTATAAAGGTGTTAGTCGCAGATTGTTTAGTGGCCTTTTACTGGTAGTTATAGCAACAACGAAGCAGGCGGGAAAAGTAACATTACTTTGTGAAAGTGAGGGATTACAGTCAGCAGAAGTATCCTTTACATCGGAAACGATAGAAAAGGATTTGACAGGTATCTCTTGTGCGTCCTGCTGTAAGGAAGTTCCTATTTATGGAGCGGGAGTGCAGGCGCCGGTTCTTGACAACTTGCAGGAAATACCGGTGCGTAGAATTACGATACTGCCGGCAATGCCAGTGTATGGTACGTTAGAAGAAGGGTTACAGGTAGTGAACCTGACTGCAGAGCAGCCGTCTCTTATTTTGGAAGCAAAGCTGTATCCTGAAAATACGACTTATAAAGAAATCGAGTGGTTTGTCGTAACTGATACGGGAATCGAATTACCCTACATTCATCTGACAAAAATCGATGAGAGTAAGGTAGAGGTAACTGCAAAGGGAGATGGAGAATTCCGAATTAGGTGTGTGGCAAGGAATGGCGGCAATTGTGTTTCGGTTCGTTCTGATTTGCAGTGTGTGGCAACCGGTTTAGGACAACCTTTCTTAAATCCCTATGAATCAGTACTTTGTGGACTGTCTACAGAAACCTCTAGTCGTTGCGAAGCGGGCATTGACCATGGCGTTAATTTCCTTGGAGCAAATGCTGAAGAAGATTTATGTTATGTGGGATTTGATAATCTTGCCTTTGGAAAGTATGGAACTGACCAGGTGAAGTTTTATATTTTTGCAAACACTGGTGACCAGCCTGTTACGTTGAAGTTGTATAGTGGCCGACCCGGTGACGCAGATAGTACACTGCTGGTGGATACCCTGTATCATAAGCCACCGCAGTGGATGGTTTTCCAGGAAGAATGTATCAGTCTTCCGAAGCGATTGAAGGATGGGGATGCGTTCTATATTGCTACAACTGACTCTTATCAGATGAGGAACTTTGTCTTTGAGAAAAAGGAGAAGGCATACGAATGTCTGCTGGCGACAGAGTGTGATGCTTTATATGGTGATGCGTTTACCCGGACAGAAGAGGATATTAAATCTATCGGAAACAATGTTATTATCCATTTTGCGGAGATGGATTTTGGTACAGAAGTCTGCAAGAGAGTATCGCTAACAGCCCATACCAATCTACAGGTGAATCCAGTACAGATTCGATTTACGGATGATGTTACAGGTACATCCAGTGTACAGTTGATAGAAGTAAAGCAGTCATCTTCCTATGAAACCTTAGTATATGAACTTCCTGAGGGGATTGTCGGAAAGGGTACCGTTGACTTTGTTTTCCTGCCCGGCTCGGAGATTGATATAAAATCTATGCAGTTCCTAAAATAGGCATCGTCCTAGTTGTGTTATAAGTTGTGTTATAATGTAAACTAATGTCATGGAGTGACATTAGTTTACACCCCTAAAGGAGTACATTCTATGAGAATTTTGGTTACTGGTGGTGCTGGCTATATTGGAAGCCACACAGTCGTGGAACTATTAAAAAGTGGTCACGAAGCAGTGGTACTGGATAATTTAGTAAATGCTTCCAAAGAGTCTGTAAAGCGAGTGGAAGAGATTACGGGAAAAGCGATTCCTTTTTATGAAGTTGATATTTTGGATGAACAGGGACTGCGTGCAGTTTTTGAAAAAGAAAAGATTGATGCTGTCATCCATTTTGCTGGGTTAAAGGCGGTAGGTGAATCTGTCGAAAAGCCTTGGGAGTATTATCACAATAACATCACCGGATCCTTAGTTTTGCTCGATGTTATGCGAAAATATGATGTGAAGAATATTATTTTCTCTTCTTCTGCAACCGTTTATGGTGATCCAGATACGGTGCCAATTACAGAAAATAGTCCCAAAAAGGAATGTACCAACCCCTATGGTTCCACTAAGTCAATGTTAGAAACGATTATGTCTGATATGCAGAAGGCAGATCCGACATGGAATGTAGTTCTTCTTAGATATTTTAATCCTATTGGTGCACATGAAAGTGGCCGTATTGGGGAGAATCCTCGTGGTATTCCCAATAATCTTATGCCCTATATCACGCAGGTGGCGGTAGGAAAGAGAGAAAAACTAGGTGTTTTTGGCAACGATTATCCGACCCCTGATGGAACCGGAGTAAGAGATTATATTCATGTTGTTGATCTTGCGTTAGGTCATGTAAAAGCATTACAAAAGATTGAGGAAAAAGCCGGTTTATGTATCTATAATTTGGGAACCGGAAAAGGAACCAGCGTATTAGAACTGGTACACGATTTTGAAAAGGCAAGTGGGGTTACGATTCCCTATGAAATCAAACCTCGTCGTGCAGGCGATATTGCAGTAAATTATGCGGATCCTTCCAAAGCTGAAAAAGAACTAGGATGGAAGGCGCAATTTGATACACTGCGTATGTGTGAAGATAGCTGGCGTTGGCAGAGCAGCAACCCGAATGGGTATGAGGCTTAGGCTGAGCGCTGACGAAAAATGTTAAGAAGCGTCAGTCCTTTGGGGCGACGCTTCTTTTATGTGAATCTATTGAGGAAAAAGATGAAGAAACGGAAAACAATCGGTGCCATAACATTGCTTCTACTAGCCATAGGTCTGGTAGGTTGTGAATTTAAAGTGCGAGAAGAATTTACAGGCCCCTCTTATTTGGATCAGGCAGAGGCAGTGTCCTATAATGGTGCGCTTATTAGTGCAGTGCAGGAGGATTCTTCTTCTAAAGGATTTACGTATGGCAGAGACCCCGTGGATGGTGTTGCGAAAGATGAAAACTATTTTTATGTGCGCTGTCCAGAGGATGGATGTATATATGCGCTGGATGATAAGGGAAAGAAGGCGTTTATGGTAACGGAAACGCCAGGAGACAATATTAATGTGTATGAGGATGCACTTATTTTTTCCTTGGCGGCAGTAACAGAAGAGAAAATGCCAGGAATCTATAAAGTTCAGTTTGACGGGACTATCCAAATGCTTGCAGATTGCATTCCATCTTATATGCAGGTGGTTAATGAGTGGCTTTACTACAAGGATATCAGCGATGGATGTCTGTATAAAATGAATCTGGAAAACAAAGATTTGTTTGCACTTTCAGCAGAACAAACAGGAGCGTTTATTGTGCTAGATAATTCTATATATTGTACAAAATATATGGAGACAGACGAAAAAGGAATTGCCTGGTATACCTTTGAAGAGATGGATGTAAATGGAGAGGAAAAAAGAAAATCCCCCTTACTCTTTAGCTTCACTGATTTTTTGTATGATGGGACCGACTTTATTGCAACTGACTATAGTTATGGCGAGATTATCAGAGTTGATAAGGCAGAACTTCAGGCTGAGGTTCTGACGAAAGGACTCAAAATTTCACTGCCAGCAAAGACTGCAGGGAGCAGAATCTATTTTATAGATGAGAGTAAAGAAAGAACATTGGCATACTATGATATGCGAACTGGTGAAGTTTTTCGAACCAGCCTGCAGGATGTTATAGACTTTGAAGTATGGGGAAACTTCTTGCAAATATCCTATTTGCAGAATGGAAATCCGTATGTGACGTATAACAATTCTTCTAGCTTGCGGAAGATAGTATTGTTTAAATAAAGGAGTAGTCATGCGTAAGGAAGAATTTAGGGAACCGAGAGAACCTAGGGATTATAAAAAGCAAAGATTTCCTATTGCGCTTGTTATTCAGTTCTGCATTGTTTTGGTTAGCGCGGTAGCGGCCTTTCTATATTTTCGAAATCCGGAGCGATTGCTGGCAGACGATCTTACACGTGGTAACAGAGCGCTAAATGAAGGAAGATATGGTTTAGCCGAACTATATTTTAAAGAAGCGCTTTCTATTGAAGAAAACTCTTTTGCGGCATTGATGGGAGAATTAGAAGTATATGGGAGCCGAAAGGAGCAGGACGAATTTGACGAAGTGCTCACCAGATTATGGCAGCTGGCTGGCGGAAAAGATGTACTATCGGTGACTGAAAAAGAAAAGCTGGTGAGAGCGACCCTTCTTTCCTCTGCATATGCCAGTGAAAGTGTGTATCTTGAGGCACTGGAGCGAGGGTATGAAATTACAAAAAATCCATCTATGGGTGATAGCTTAAGACTATTTTATCTGCAATATGCGGACTACTTATGGCAGGAAGGTGAGTATCAGGATGCGAGAGAAATCCTTGGAAGAGCGCTTGATTCTATGGAGGTTGATCAGGAACTGAAGAATGCCGCCCGAAGAATAGTAAATGAGGAAGTAAGAGTTTGCATGAATAGATTGCAGTATGAGGAAGCGCTGGAAGCACTAGACTGGCTGCAAGAACATATGGGCAATACCACGGAAAAGTATTTGGCTGAGGAAATTCTGTTATTAGAAAAGAAAACAGAAAAAACGCAAACGCTTCTATTGCAGTTAGAACAAAAAACAGAATCAGATAAAGAGAATGAAATAGAAAAATTATTCACGTCAGACCGGTGGCGTCGTGCTATGGATGGACTACAAGGAACCATTTATAGTGAGACCGTATTGCAACAAGGTATCCCCCAGGGAAAAGGTGCTGCTGTATATGAAGTAGAAAATACATGGTATGCCTACTATGGTGACTTTGTAGATGGAAAACGTGAGGGAGAAGGGGACTGGTATTATCTGAAAGACGGGTATGTCGTTCATAACCATCTTCTGTGGGAAAACGATCTTCCGGAAGGTATGGCAAAGATTGAAACAACGCAAAAGATTCTTTACAAAAAGAGAGGCGGCGTTGATCTTAGTGAAGGAACCAGCTACGTGCTCCGCTTAGTGAATTTGCATCATGGAGTTTGGGATGGAAAGCTGACAGAACAGGGCGAAGTCAGAGGGGATACCATCTATGATAGCTATACTTATGAAATGTCATTTGATTTGAAGAGTGGGTATGAAGTGCCGCTAACTGAAATTCCAGATGCCGTGGTACCTTTCCTGCATGAAGGGGAAAGAATTGTTTCTATCACAGAGGTAGTGAGAGAAGATCCTTATTGGGGAGAATTTACCAGTTCTGTCTGGAATTATTTCCAGGCGACCCAGATGAAGGTTAGAGGGCTACGAATCCCCTTCCTTCCCCAGACAATCAAAAATGTTGAAATCAAAGTAGTGACGGAATAAAAAAGAGCCGCAAATTTCAGAAATAGTATTCTGCAACTTGCGGCTTTTTTGCTGTTTGTTAGTGAATTATTTTGCGGCCAGCTCTAACATCTGATCCAGTGTTTTGGTAGCTTGTGCTACCACTTCAGGAGCAGGCATTTCTACAGCATTCTCGCCTGTAGAAAGAACCTGGTATAGTTTCTCCAAAGTATTCTTCTTCATGTTGACGCAGATGGGCTGGGTAGGAGTGAAGTAGAAGGAAGCATCTGGTCTGGCTTGCTTAAGTGCATAGTAAACACCAATTTCTGTTCCGATAATAAACTCCTTAGCATCGCTATCTTTTGCGTAGTTGATAATTCCGCTGGTAGAAGCGATATGATCTGCGTATGCAAGAAGAGCAGGATTACACTCGGGATGTGCCAGTACTAAAGCATCAGGATGCTCCTCTTTTAAAGCAGCGACTTCTTCAGCAGACATAAATTCATGTCTGGGGCAGTAGCCTTCGTTATAAATAAAGTTCTTATCAGGACACTGGGAGGCAACAAAGTGTGCCAGATTTCTGTCCGGAATGAACAGAATATTCTTCTGAGGAAGTTCTTTCACAACCTTTACAGCATTGGCGCTGGTAACACATACGTCAGACCAAGATTTAATTTCGGCAGTGGAATTGATATAGCAGACAACAGCAAGATCATCATATTCTGCTTTGGCTGCATCCACAGTTTCTTTGGTAACCATGTGAGCCATGGGACAGTCAGCAGAAAGATCCGGCATCAGAACGGTCTTTTCGGGGTTCATCATTTTTGCGCTTTCGCCCATGAAATTTACCCCACAAAATACTAGGGTTTCATTGGGGAGAGACTTTGCTTTTTTGGCAAGGAAGAAAGAGTCACCAACGCAGTCTGCAATCTCTTGGATTTCTGCAGGAACATAGTAGTGTGCCAAAATAGCGGCGCCTTTTTCTTCTTTTAACGCAAGGATTTTCTCTTGTAATTCGTTCATGGTTTGATAATCCTTCCTTTCTATTTAATTGACAGTAGTGTAACACAAAATATTTTTAATGACAAGACAGATGTTAAGACTGTAAAGGTGCTAGGGTGATGGGCTACTATGGGGTCAAAAGTCCAGTTATGTAGAAACGTTTACACAGGGTGTATAATAGAAAGTCAAGTGATTACTTTTATGAAAAGAGGCATGATGTATGGATTTAGAAGCAAAGTTTTATACCGTTCAGAGAATTGACGGTGATTATGCATATCTTGTTTTGGAAGATGCCGCAGAGGATGAAAAGTGTGTTGCCAGAGCATTATTGCCAGCAGAGATTGCAGAAGGCAGCCGTATAAAATATGAAATGATGCAGTACGAAATGGCATAGGGGATGAAAAATAAGAACAAGGCGATAATTTATGTTCTTTGCTCTGCCTTGGGATTCGCTTTTATGAATCTCTTTGTAAAGCTGGCAGGGGATTTGCCATTTATGCAGAAATGTTTTTTTCGAAACTTCGTAGCAATGTTTTTTGCATTTGGCATTATGCTGAAACAGAGGGTTCCGTTTAAACAGTCAAAAGAGGGGATGAAGCATGTATGGCTTCGTTCTATATTTGGCGGTTTGGGAATGCTCTGCAATTTTTATGCGATTGATCGGCTCGTTATTGCAGATGCTTCTATGCTGAACAAGTTGAGTCCCTTCTTTGCGATTATTTTTTCTGTATTTTTAATTAAGGAAAAACCAAAGTTTTATCAGCTACTTTGCGTTATTGTGGCATTTGTGGGAGCTGTATTCATATTAAAGCCTGGCATGGAAGGACTGATTAGCTTTCCGGCTTTCGTTGGAATGCTAGGCGGCGCGGGAGCTGGGTTTGCTTACACGAATGTGCGACTGGCTACAGCGAAGGGCGTGGATAAACCTTTTATTGTGGTTTTCTTTTCGGCATTTACCTGCCTTCTTTGTTTGCCGGGATTAATTATCACTTTCGTGCCAATGAGCGGTTTTCAGTGGTTTTGCATGATTATGACAGGAGCCAGTGCGACGGTTGGCCAGATGGGAATTACGACGGCATACTCTTTGGCAAAAGCATCGGAAATATCTGTTTATGATTATTCGATGATTATTTTTGCTGCCATCTTGGGAATGCTATTCCTAAAGGAAGTGCCGGATGTGTTTAGCGTTGTAGGGTATGTTATTATCATTGGGGCCGGCGTGGTTATGTTCCTATTGAATAATAGAAAAGAAAAACAACAGGTGACCTGATTTTGCCAGGCTTGCTAGCTATGGTATAATGGAAGTGCTGTGGGATTTTCAAAAGACACCTACAGTATCCACTACTATGAAGAAATTAAATCGTTTATATAAAAAGAGAATAGGCAGAGTATGTGCAGGTGCTTTTGCAGGGCTGGTTTTTGGGCTTGGCATTATCGCTGGGACTTCCAGAGCGCGCGCGGCAGAAGAGACAACGGAGACAGCAGAGGTTGAAGTGATTAATTGGGATTCCATTACGATGGAAACGCCTAAGTCATCAGCGGAGCTTCCGATGGCAGGGGCTGCACCCATGCTTACGGGTGATGTGCCGAAAGAAGAGACCTTTGAGTCTATGTTTCCACAGGCGGGAGCGGCACTTGCGTTAACAGGTGAAGTGCCAGAAGCAGCGATGCAGGAAGAAAGTGAATATGCATCTTTTGCCATTGCCAATGTTACCGATTATGTGAATGTTCGAATGGAACCCAATACATCCAGCGACATTGTGGGAAAGATGTATGCCGGCTCTGTAGCCCAGATTCAGGAAGTGGTTGAAGCAGACGGGGAGTGGTTCAAAGTCCTATCCGGAGATTTGGAAGGATACATTAAGTCTGATTACTTCATCTACGGTGAAGAAGCAGCGCTGGTTATGGAAGATTATGTCCGTACCTATGCATACATTGATGTTGATCAGTTAAATGTCAGAAAGTCTGCTTCCACGGATGCGGCAAAGATTGGTTATTTCACCTATGGTGAGAAAGCAGAGATTTTAGCGGATGAAGGAGAGTGGCTCAAGGTCCGCTATGCGAAGAACAAAGAAGGCTATATTTATAAGAAGTACTGTTCTCTGCAGGAAAGTTTTATTTATGCAAAGACCACTGCGCAGGAAGAAGCGGAGATGGAGATTGCCAAGCAGTTTGAACAGAGAACGACGGAAGTGGCAACTACACCGGGTGGTAGTACTCCGGAACCGACACGAATTACGGAGCTGCCTACAGGCACTTATGCTACCAATGTGGAACTTAGAAGTGCCATTGTGAATTACGCGCTGCAGTTTGTGGGATGTCCGTATGTTATGGGTGGTAATTCTCTAACTAATGGTACGGACTGCTCCGGCTTTACGAGTTTGATCTTTAAGCAGTTTGGCATCAATTTATCCAGAGTGCCTTCTGGACAGATGGCGTCTGCAGGTCGACCAGTAAGTTTGGCAGAGGCACAGCCGGGAGATATTGTTTGCTACAATAGTGGTGGCGGTCGTTGTGGCCATGTAGCGATTTATATCGGAAATGGACAGATTGTTCATGCGGCAACTAGAGCAAAGGGTATCTGCGTTGCAAATGTTGGAATGATGCCAATCCTGACCATTAAGAATGTAATTGATTAATGAATAAAAAAGAATCCCCCGAATCTTTTGGCAGCTGCCAGAAAGGATTCGGGGGATTTTGTGTTTGCAGAGTTTATATACTAATCTCGAATAATCTGAATCTTAGTGTAGTTGTAGGTATCAGATCCTACGGCATTATCCTTGGTGGCAAGTGCTTCATCCACCGTCATGATATATTCACCAAAAACTTGTTTTGCGATGCTGTCCAGTTTATCCCAGGTGCAGTTAGCATAGGCATTTACGCCATGGTTTGCTGCCTTCTCTGCAGGATAGCTTTCCAAAAAGTAGGTGGTCTCTACGCGAGTGGGTCCATTGGTGTAGTGCGTAACCACAGGGATGACGCCGCTGTCCTCTTTTACGATGGTAACTTCATCTTTAGAAATTTCGAAGGTTACCCAAGCCATACCGCCAAGCATACGGGGCGTATCTTGCTGGGTGGAAACAAAGTTTCCGAGAGAGAAGTAGCAGAGGCAATCGTTACCGCCAGCACCCTTTAACCAGCGGATGGGTTCCGGTACATGAGGATGGGTACCGATAATTAGGTCAGCACCAGCATCCGCCATCTGCTGTGCCATCTGATCCTGTACGCTAGTCTCTGTCAGCGTATATTCGACACCCCAGTGAGGGAAAACAATCACTACATCTGCTATCTGATCCGCAAGTTTGATATCATCGAGAACCTTGGGATGAATGGTGTTGAAATCTAGCTGTCTGGAACCAGGATCATAATTACATAGCCAGTTCACCTGATCCACTACGTTAGAAGGAATCACTTCGGTATTGACACTATAGGTGTAGTTCAGCAAAGCGAAGGTGGTATCTTCTATAGTAAGAATGGGAATCTCTGTTTGTGGTCCGATTCCAACCACAGTCATGCTAGGCTGGGTATCCCAGTAGGCGAGACAGTTTTCGATTCCTAAAAGACCCATATCATCTGCGTGGTTAGTTGCATGCAGCACGACATTGAAACCAGCATTTACGATGGCATCTCCTACCTGGGTTGGAGAGTTGAAGGCAGGGTAACCGGAAAAACCACGGTCGTTTCCACCTAAAATGGTTTCCTGATTAATGACCTTAATATCTGCAGATGCTAACGTAGGAGCAATTTCACGGAACAGAAAATCATAATTGTAGCTACCGTCTGCCTGCGCACCAGAATTTACCACACCCATATGCATGAGACAGTCACCGAGACTCATGAGCGTAATACGATCCGGTTTAGGGGGCTCAACATAGTTTCTGGCAGCGCTTTCAGAAGCCACTGTGTACCAGTCAACAACAGGAATATCAGCGGGAGTTTCTTCCACGGGGGTAGAGGGTTCCTCCGATATTTCCTTCTTGCCGCAGCCTGACAACAACAGAACTCCAGACAAACTGCATAAAATTAAATTGCGAATATAGTGATTTTTCATAAATGAATTAACCTCTCAATTATTTTCATTATACTCCAACTATGCGGTAAAGTCTTTACCTATGGAAGGAAAAAGCGAGAGAATCTATGGTATAATGCCTAAGGAATGGGCGGAGAAAACGTCATAGCAAGAGGTGAAAAACGTGCTGGAATTACAGAATATCTGCTTTACAGCAGATGGAAAAGACATTTTAAAGAATGTTTCCCTAACGTTGGGAGATGGTTTTACTGCAGTAACAGGACCTAATGGTGGAGGAAAGTCTACTCTTGCCAAGGTTGTGGCAGGACTGATTACACCAACCAGCGGTAAAATTATTCTAGATGGGGAAGACATTACAAACTTAGATATTACAGAGCGGGCCAAGAAGGGCATTAGTTTTGCATTCCAGAGCCCGGTGAAGTTTAAAGGATTAACGGTTCATGATTTAATCAATCTTGCGCATGGGTCTGCACTTTCCATGACAGAAGCTTGTGCTTATTTGTCTGAGGTAGGATTATGTGCAAAGGAATACATTAATCGAGAACTGAATGCCTCTCTTTCTGGTGGCGAGCTTAAGCGAATTGAGATTGCTATGATTATTGCCAGAGGCACCAAGGTCTCTCTCTTTGATGAACCGGAGGCAGGGATTGATCTTTGGAGTTTCCAAAATTTGATTCGTGTGTTTGAGAATATGCGTGCGAAGATTCATGGAACCATTATGATTATTTCTCACCAGGAACGTATTTTAAATATTGCGGATAGCATCGTTTTATTAGCAGATGGTGCGATTCAGAAGATTGGAACAAAGGAAGAGATTCTTCCGGAATTGCTGAACTATTCGGGGAGCTGCAGTGCCATTACGGAGAAGTTTAGTTAAGAAGGGAAGCGAGAATTAAATGGAATTAGATGCTTTACAAAAACATATGTTGGAAACCATCTCGGATCTTCATGAGATTCCAGAGGGTGCCTACAATATCAGAGATAATGGTCAGAGTGCTGGTCGAAATGTAACAGCGAATATCAATATCGTTAGTAAGGAAGACAAGCCGGGCATCGATATTATTGTTAAGGAAAATACAAAGAATGAGTCGGTGCATATCCCTGTGATTTTATCCAAGGAAGGCCTGAAGGACCTGGTGTACAATGATTTCTATATTGGAGAAAATGCGGATGTATTAATCGTTGCAGGTTGTGGTATTCACTGTGGCGGAGATAGCGATATGCAGCATGATGGTATCCATACCTTCCATATTGGAAAAGGTGCCAAAGTGAAATATGTAGAAAAACACTATGGCGAAGGAGAAGGTAAGGGTGGAAGAATTCTGAATCCTGTAACAAAGATTTTCGTGGAGGACGGTGGCCTTTTCGAGATGGAGAGCGTACAGATCAAGGGTGTGGATTCCACTATTCGAGATACGGAAGCTGTACTAAATGCAGGGGCGAAGCTGATTATTAAGGAAAAGATTATGACCCATGAACAGCAGCGGGCAGAAACGAACTTTGTTGTGGAGTTAAATGGTGAGGATTCCAGTGCAGACTTAGTGAGCCGTTCTGTGGCAAAGGGACATTCTTATCAGATTTTCAACTCAAAGATTCTTGGAAATAATAAGTGCTACGGACATTCGGAATGTGATGGGATTCTGATGGATGAAGGTAGAGTGGTTGCGGTTCCTTCACTAGATGCAGCCAATATTGACGCTTCCCTTATTCATGAAGCTGCCATTGGTAAAATTGCCGGGGAGCAGATTGATAAGTTGCGGACACTGGGACTTACGCAGGAAGAAGCTGAGCAGCAAATTGTAAATGGATTCTTAAAATAAAAAAATGTGGCATTTTGCCACATTTTTTATTGACGGAGGAGGAGGGATTTGAACCCTCGCGCCGCTCTCACGACCTACTGGTGTTCGAAGCCAGACCCTTCAGCCACTTGGGTACTCCTCCATGACGTTTGTCTATTATAAGGGATTAGGCGGCGGTTTTCAAGATAGAAAAACCTTTATTGATAGACATAAAAAGGGTATAATGACTATTGTATGTATTAGTATCCTGTGGGGGATATTATGTTAACTACTGACCTGTTCACAGATGCGCTATAGGTGATTTTGTTGCGTGTCATGGGTCATAAAAGGAAAGGGGATTGCATTTATGAAGAGAATTGGAATGTTAACCAGTGGTGGAGATTGCCAGGCACTTAACGCTGCGATGCGTGGTGTGGTAAAGACCATTTACAATAGCGGAGAAGAAGTGGAAATCTTTGGTTTTCTTTCTGGCTATAAGGGATTAATTAATAGTGATTTCAGAATGCTTTCCAGCGGTGACTTTTCAGGCATTTTAACAAAGGGCGGAACCATTCTTGGTTCTTCCAGAACTCCTTTCAAGCAGATTACAGAGCCTGATGAGCAGGGAAGAGATAAGATTGAGTGCATGATGCACACTTATCATAAGTTAAACTTAGACTGTCTCGTTATTTTGGGTGGTAATGGTACCCACAAGACGGCGAACCTTCTGCGTACCAAAGGACTGAATGTCGTTACCCTTCCTAAGACCATTGATAACGATCTTTGGGGAACCGATATGACCTTCGGATTCCAGAGTGCAGTGAATATTGCTACGGATGTTATTGACTGTATCCATACTACGGCAGATTCTCATGGCCGCGTATTTATTGTAGAAGTTATGGGACACAAGACAGGATGGCTTACTTTAAATGCAGGTATGGCTTCCGGTGCAGACATTATTCTTCTGCCAGAAATCCCTTACGATATTGATGCCATTATTAAGGCTATTAAGGGAAGAACAAAGCGCGGAAGTAAGTTTACCATTTTGGCAGTTGCCGAGGGCGCTATTTCTAAAGAAGATGCAGCCCTTAGCAAGAAAGAATATAAGAAGAAACTGGAAAAGAAGGTTTATCCTTCTGTATCTTATGAGGTAGCAGCTGCGATTGAAGAAAAGACCGGTATGGAAGTTCGCGTTACAGTACCTGGTCATATGCAGCGTGGTGGTAGTCCCTGCCCTTATGATCGTGTATTTGCTTCTCGTCTTGGAGCAGAAGCAGGCAAGTTGATTTTACAGGGTGAATATGGTTTCATGGTGGGCTATAAGAACAGAGAAATCGTAAAGGTTCCCCTGGAAGAAGTTGCAGGCAAATTAAAGACAGTTCCTGCAGATGCTACGATTTTAGAAGAAGCAAGACTTTTAGGAATTAGTTTCGGCGATCAATAAGTAATTATGTCATACCAGGCACTTTATAGAAAATACAGACCCCAGACCTTTGACGATGTTAAGGGACAGGAACATATTGTAAAGTCCATGTGTAATCAGGTGGAAAACAATAGGGTAGGCCATGCCTACCTTTATTGTGGTACCAGAGGAACGGGTAAAACCACGGTTGCGAAAATCATGGCAAGAGCAGTCAACTGCGAACATCCTGTAGGCGGTAGTCCTTGTGGAGAGTGCGATTCTTGCAAAGCGATCCTGGAAGGCCGGAGCATGAGCGTTATAGAAATTGATGCTGCCAGCAACAATGGTGTAGATAATGTCCGTGAAATTATCGAAGAGGTGTCTTATCCTCCCGTGGATGGAAAGTATAAAGTGTATATCATCGATGAGGTACATATGCTTTCCAGAGCTGCGTTTAATGCACTACTAAAAACGCTGGAAGAGCCGCCGGCTTATGCCCTATTTATCTTGGCGACAACGGATCCACAGCAGGTTCCGATTACCATTTTGTCTAGATGCCAACGATACGATTTCAGACATATTTCTGTAGAAACCATTGCTGCGCGGATTACAGAACTCATGGGAAAAGAGGCAACAGAAGTGGAAGAGAGCGCCATTCGGTATGTGGCTCTGGCAGCAGATGGTTCCATGAGAGATGCCTTAAGTATCTTGGACCAGTGTCTGGCATTTCATTATGGTGAAAAACTGACCTACGACATGGTATTAGATATTTTAGGGGCAGTAGATACGACGGTATTTAGTGAACTGCTTCGGGCTGTTCTGGTAGAGGATGTCATTGCCTGCATTCATTTGCTAGATAAGGTAGTCTATAGTGGTCGTGAACTGAATCAGTTTGTGACGGATTTTATATGGTATTTGCGAAACCTAATGTTGGCAAAGTCTTCTGGCGGATCTATTGGACCGGAGGCTCTGCAGATGTCTACGGAAAATTATGAGGCACTGCTAGAAGAAGCAGGGAAGATGGAATTATCCACAGTGCTTCGTTATATAAGTGTCTTTTCAGAACTTTCTGCCTCTATGCGTTATGCTTCGCAGAAACGTATTATGATTGAAATGACACTCATCCGTCTTTGCAAGCCACAGATGGATAAAGATTTTGACAGTGTATTAGATAGAGTTCGTGATCTAGAAGAGAAAGTTGAAAGCGGTAATATTGTGGTTTCAGGTTCGCAAAATACGATGGCAGCAGAGCCGGTTGTAGCGAAGACACTGGATCGAGCGTTACCAGAAGATATTAAACAGGTGGCCAGAGAGTGGGGCGGTGTGTTAGCAAAACTATCTGATATTTCTCCTATTCTTGCGGCAGTATTAAAGAAGGCTGTAGTGTCTGTAGATGACAGAGATGTTCTGCTGATTTGTTCCAGCGACTCTATGATGCAGAGTTTGTCTGATAAGGAAGAGAACAAGGAAAAAGTGGCGACAGCATTAGCGGAACAAATTGGGAAAGAGGTTTCCTTTGAATTTCGCGTGGCGAAGGATGATGTTCCGGTGGAGAGTCAGTTTGTGAATCTGTTGGATTTCCAGGAACAGTTCGGCATTCCGATTCTGGAAGAGGATGAGGAAGAGTAAAAAAGAGACGATTGTGCTACTATAGAGAGCATATGTAAATAAATTAAAGGAGTAAAACTATGGGTAGAAGAGGTGGATTTCCCGGCGGAGCAATGCCTGGCAACATGAACAATTTAATGAAGCAGGCACAGCGTATGCAGCGCCAAATGGAGGAGAATCAGAAGGAACTTGAAACCAAAGAGTTTACTGCAACGGTTGGAGGCGGCGCAGTTTCTGTTACGGTAACAGGAGCAAAAGAAGTGACTAGCGTTACGCTTTCTCCAGAAGCAGTAGATCCTGATGATATTGAAACTCTGCAGGATATGATCGTGGCTGCAGTTAATGAGGCAATTGGTCAGGCGGAAGAGGCAAGCAGTGCTGCTATGAGTAAGATGACCGGTGGTATGAATTTAGGAGGCCTTCCTTTTTAATGGAAAGCTATAGCGGCGATATTAATAGATTGATAGAGGAATTGGGAGCGCTTCCCGGTATTGGAAATAAATCCGCACAGCGGATGGCTTTTCATATTCTGGGACTTCCTATGGATAGGGTAAAACGTCTTTCTGAGGCAATTCTGACTGCAAAGCAGAATGCAAAATACTGTAAGATGTGTTATACCCTAACGGATCAAGAAATCTGTCCGGTCTGCAGTAATCCTAAGCGTAATCATAAGATGATTATGGTAGTGGAGACAACTCGGGACCAGGTTGCTTATGAAAAAACAGCAAAATATGAAGGGGTTTATCATGTGCTTCATGGGGCAATCAGTCCCATGAATGGCATAGGTCCTTCCGATATTCTGATTAAGGAACTTTTAGAAAGACTAAAAGGGGATGTAGAGGAAGTTGTCATTGCGACAGGCTCTGCCCTGGAGGGGGAAGCCACGGCAATGTATTTAAGCAAGTTAATTAAACCAGCTGGAATTAAGGTGACTCGTATTGCTAGCGGTGTCCCTGTTGGGGGAGAGTTGGAGTCCATCGATGAAGTAACTCTGCTTCGTGCGCTAGAAGGTAGAGTGGAACTATAAAAGAAATGGAGTTGTAAATCACAATGGGTGTTGAGAAGAGCCTTTTTGGAACGATGAAGGATGGTACGGATATTTATGCATACACCATCACTAATAAAAATGGAATGGCTGCGGTCGTAATGACCTATGGTGCTATTTTAAAGAACCTTTATGTGCCTGATAAGAAGGGTAAGAAAGATGATGTGGTTCTTGGCTTTGATAAATTATACAGATATTATAGGAACACGGATTGCTTCGGCTCTACGGTAGGACCTATCTGTAATCGAACCGAAAAAGGAGAAATGGTTGTTGGTAAGAAGGTTTACCAGCTGGATATTAACGACAGGAAAAAGAATAATCTTCATACGCATCTTGTGGAAGGATTGCATCATCGTGTTTGGGACGCGAAAGAGGGAAAGAATGCAGTTACCTTTTCATTGGTGAAGAAGGATGGAGAAATGGGACATCCCGGAACGATTAAGGTGTCTGTAACCTATACGCTGACCGATAAAAATGAGTTAAAGCTCACCTATCATGCGGAGAGTAATAAAAATACATTAATGAATATGACTAACCACAGTTATTTTAATTTGTCTGGGGTGAAGTCGGATTCTATTGAAAAGCATAAGCTTACTTTATATGCAAGTAAATTTACCCCTGTTCGTAAGGATGCAATTCCTACGGGAGAAATTGCTGATGTTAAGGGAACTCCATTCGATTTTACGAAGGCAAAGGTGATTGGTAAGGAAGTGAACTGCTTTGACAATATTCAGCTGAAGCAGGCACGTGGTTATGATCACAACTGGTGCATTGATGGCTACAATGGAAAAATGAAGAAATGTGCCCTGGTAGAAGATCCTAAGTCTGGCAGAAGTATGGAAGTATCCACAGATCTTCCTGGTGTGCAGTTTTATGCTGGTAATTGGATTGGAGACCTTATTGGCAAGGATGGTATTCGTAACTGTAAGCGAAAAGGTCTTGCTTTAGAGACCCAGTACTATCCCAATTGTGCCGGTAAGTCTGATTTTGAATGTCCTATCGTTGGCCCTGGAAAGCCCTATGATACAGAAACCGTATATAAGTTTAATTGGTAAGATATGACAATTGTTCCTTTTAAGAAAAAAAATACAAAGGGAAAAGAAAAGGGCCGCGTAGCATACTGGGGAAAACTCTATGCACACCGAGCTCGTATTGCACTGTTTATTCTGATTGTCTTAGCGGCGATTGTGACGGTGTTCTTAATTATTCGCCATCAGATGAAAAATCGCGTGTACGATTCCTATGAGGTTGTATCCACGGTGGAACGCTCTGGTGCCATATCCTCACAGGTGCTTGCTTTTGGAAGTAGTTTTATTTCTTATAATGACGATGGTATACGCTGCACCGATGCGAGCGGAAAAGATGTGTGGAATCATCCCTATGAGATGCAGTCTCCTATGGTTAAGGTAAATGGTTCTTATGTTGCTGTAGCAGATAAGAATGGAAGAAATATTTATATCTTTTCTTCTTCCGGTTTGGTAGGAACGGTGGAGACGACGGATCCCATTGATAGCATTACCCTGTCCCAGTCAGGAGAGGTGTTGGCTGTCGTTGACGGCGGGAACGTAACACCGATTTATCTGTATGCCAGCAATGGAACGATGTTAGTGTCCTTTAGAACCACCATGTCAAAGAGCGGATATCCTATGTCGCTAGCAATTTCTGATGATGGAAAGCTGGTAGAAATTGCATACCTATACATGGATAGTGCTACGCTGATGAGCAAGGTGGCCTTCTATAACTTTGGAGAAGTGGGACAGAATAAGGCAGATAATCTAGTAGGCGGTAACGACTATCAGGGAGAAGTGGTTCCTGTGGTAGGATTTCTGGACAATGCTACGGCCTTTGCTGTTGGCACGGGACGAATCATGTTCTATGAAGGAAAAGAGACACCTAGGAATACCAGTGATTCTATGATATATGACAAGATACATTCTGTCTTTTATGGAAGTGAACATGTTGGCCTTGTTTTCGTAGAAAATAATGCAGATGGCAGATATCGTATGGATGTTTATGCAAAGAATGGTAAGATATCGGGGCAGCTGCAGTTTGACTTGGAATATGCCAATGTCTTTTTCAGTAACGGACGTATAGTCATATATAATGCATCTTCTTGTTTGATTTATACAACAGAAGGAAAGTTGGTGTATGAGGGCGACTTCGATGACGCAGTTATTCTGATGATGCCTACTGCCAATGCGGCCAAGTATATTTTGGTTACTGGAGACAGTATTGATACGATACAGCTTCGATGAAATACAACAAAGAGCCCTTTCATGGGCTTTTTGTATTTATATATAAAGAGTGAGGGAGAAAAAACAATGAGTTTAGTAGTTCAAAATCTAAAGAAAAGCTATGGGAAAAAGACCGTTGTTAACGAGTTGTCATTTACCATGGAGCAGCCAGGGGTATACGCACTCCTGGGAACCAATGGAGCAGGTAAATCCACGTCCATTCGCATGATTTTGGGAATGCTGTTAAAGGATGAAGGCGAAGTCCTCTTTAATGGAGCACCATTAACTACCAGTACGGTGAATGTTGGTTATCTTGCAGAAGAACGTGGATTATATCCTAAGGTATCCTTAAAAGAGCAGATACTCTATTTTGCATCCTTAAAAGGTGTATCCAAGAAGGAAGCAGAAAAGCGTATGGAGCACTGGGCTAAGAAGTTGAAGCTGACGGAGTATTTCTATCCGGTGCCTGTTGGAAAGAAAAAAGTGAAGCCTTATAAGGCGGATCAGTTAAGCAAAGGAAATCAGCAGAAGGTTCAGCTTATGGCAACATTAATTTCTGATCCCGAACTGATTGTATTAGATGAGCCTCTTTCTGGTTTGGATCCAGTGAATACAGATTTGTTTAAAGAGATTATTCATGAATTAGCTGGGATGAACAAATACATCATTATGAGCTCTCACCAGATGGAAACCATTGAGGAATTTTGTACTGACTTAACGATTCTTCACAGGGGAAATCCTGTTCTGCAGGGTAACCTTGCAGAAATCAAGAAAAGTTATGGACGAATCAATCTTTGCATTAAAGCAGAAGGTGATGTGCATCCTTTTATTGAAGAAATGGGAATTGCGATTACAAAAGAAACCCCAGAGGAAATCTTTGTGCGTCTTTCAGAAGAAAGCCAGGCACAGGAACTTCTTGGTAAAATTGTAGCAGCCAATATTCCTGTCATTAAGTTCATGGCCGACGAACCGACACTTCACGAAATTTTTGTTGAAAAGGTAGGGGAGGAAGCTAATGAAGTCTAATGAGATGACCGGCTGGAAACAGGTGTATTCTTTTACACTGTCACAGCTGTTTAAACAGTCTAGTTTTGTAGTTCCTTTAGTGATACTCTGCCTGGCAGCTTTATTAATTTTTCCAGTACTGTCTCTGAAAAATAAGGATGGTGCTACTGGCGTACAAAGTTCAAGTGTGCATAGAGCTTATCTTTGCAACTCGGCATATTTTCAGGAATTGCCGTTGGAAGAGGCTGGGATAGATGCGCTATCCGGTGTAGAGATTATTCCTATCGAGAAAGAACAGCTTGAAGCGACGGAGACATTGCTTTCTGAAAATATTTCTGGTGACCAACCGGATGCTAGCGCAATTTTGATTGATATTCAACGCTCCTTAGAGACAGGATATACCGTGCATGTGCAGTATGCAGCCGGCGGTGCTGTGGATGATGGAGATGTAGCAGCCATTGCAGATGCTATTACAGCGTGGCTTGTCGTTTATAAGGTTGAAAGCGTGGATGCGCCGCAGGAAGTCATTCAGGATATTACTGCTCCTGTAGTAACGGAAATTCACAAATACGAAGACTATGTAAAGAATTCAGAAAAACCAGTATCAGAAGAGAAATTTTTCCTGGTTTATATCATTCTCTTTGTATTCTTTATCATCATCAATATGTCCACTTCAATGGTTGGACCAAAGATTGCTGAAGAAAAAACCAGTAAGGTGGTGGAATACCTTCTCACGAACGTGCGTCCTATGGCATTGATTATTGGAAAGGTTTTGGCGGCATTAGTAGCGGTGCTGGTTGAAATTGGAATGGTGGTGGTAGTAGGATTTGCTTCCTTTACGATTTCTGGCATGCTGTGGGGAAAAATTGAACTCCTGAAAAATGCAAGTTTTGTAGAGGCATTTTCGGGACTTAGCCCAGTTACTGTTGCGGTTGGACTTGTAATGCTATTGCTGGGACTGTTGTTCTTTTGCCTTTTGTCTGGACTCTTTGGAGCAACGGCATCGAAGGTGGAAGAGATTGCCCAGGGATATCAGACATTTACGTTGCTTATAATGATTGCAATGTTTGCCAGCTTGGCAGCACTCACAATGATGCCTATGCACGGTGTGAATGGTTTTGTGAAGTTTACGGCAGTATTTCCCCTCACATCGTTCTTCATACTTCCAGGATTGCTGATTAGCGGCGAATTATCAGTTGCGTTTGCGATACCTGCAACCCTTTTATCTGTTTTGGCTACGATTTTCTTGTTCTGGTTCATAGCCAGAGTATATGAAAGCGCTATTGTAGCCAGTGGAAAAGTACTAAAACTTCCCGATCTGATTAAGATGGCAAAGAATGCAAATGGAAAGGGGGGAAAAGTGAATGAAAAGTAATGGATTTTGGAAAGTGTTTTCCTTTAACTTTAGAGATAGGGTTGCCAATAACAGATATAAAATGAGCACGCTTATTGTTGCACTTCTTCTGATGGTTGGAGTATTTCTGTTAGACACCATACTTTCTGGGAATGCTGCTGAAAAAGACGCATCTGTTTATGACGTTAAGGAAGTCTATGTCCTTGATGAAACAGGACTAGGGATAGGAGACTATGCGGCATACGCAGAATATGCTGGCTATGAAGAAGCGAAAGATACACTATTTACAGAAGTAACCGGTGATGTCGAGGAACTTCTTGCAGGAGATGCTGCCAGTGGATATTTATTTGTGCAGAAGAAGGCTGAAGAAGGGTACCTTATAGATATCGTTACAGGAAAAGACGTTGATGCATCCAGCGCCGTTGTGAAGAAAAATATTTCTATTCTGGAAGAATTGGCGGTTGTTGGATTAAGGAACCAAGTATTAATGCATTCACAGCTGACAGAAGCCCAAATGATGCAGGCGCTCTTCCCGGTTAATACAGAAGTGGTTACCATTGGTGAGGCAGATAACAATGAGATGATGCAGGTTACCAGAAATATAACATCCACAATTTGTGTTGTACTCATTTATTTTATGGTATTGGTTTATGGTAATTCTATCTGTTCGGCAGTTCCTTCTGAAAAAACTAGTAAATTGGTGGAGCAAATGCTGATGAGCGTTTCACCAAGAAGTCTTGTTGGCGGTAAAATTCTGGCAGGTATTGCTAGTTGCACGATGCAGATGGTTCTGTGGATTGTATGTTTGATTGGAGGACTGGTTTTAGGAGAAGCACAGGTCGTTGCAAAATATGGATTGGAGCAGGGGTATGTAACACAACTTTTGAACAGCATTTCCGAGGCTTTTGGAATGAATGGATTTTCACCGCTACGGATTTTCTTATGTGTTGTAGCGTTTTTGGTGGGAATGGCATTTTATCTATCGCTGGCGGGACTTGCAGGTGCAACATTAACCAGACCAGAAAATGCGGGAAATGTAACAGCTATATTTATATTCCCACTTATTATTGCGTATATAATTATGCTGACGGTGTCTCCGATTAGTAAGTATACCGGTGCTTTTGAAACGATGCCGTTACTATATCACCTTATTCCGTTTACGTCTGCCATGTCACTACCATCTGCAATTCTAGTGGGAGAGTTATCGATACCGCTAGCACTACTTGGGATTGTAATCAACATTCTTTTCTTTGGAGTTATATTTTGGATTGCAGGCAAAATATACCAGGGGCTGTTGTTCTTTAATGGTGCAAAGGTTGGCTTTAAAGATATGCTTGCAGCAATGAAACGAAAATAAAAAGTATAGTTTTACAGCAATTTCAGTATTTTTTGAAGAAATATAAAAGTTTTTGAATACCCGCAAACCTTTTATTTATAAGGGTTTGTGGGTATTTTTTTGAGAAAAGAAAAAATATTTTTAAAAAAAATAAAAAAAGTTGTTGACACTATTTTTTTTCAGTGTTAATATAACAACTGTCGCGCGCCGATGAGGCGAAAGCGAAAGGCTGAAAAGCCTTGCAGTACCTTGACAAATAAACAGTAATGCAACCCTGAAAGATTCTAAGAAGATTTCAGAGCGAGACGGTTAATGAGAATTAATCGATCACGTAACTTAAGTAAACAAAGATAGTCAGCAAGACTGACAGGATTAAAGAAACTTTTTTTAAGAGAGTTCGATCCTGGCTCAGGATGAACGCTGGCGGCGTGCTTAACACATGCAAGTCGAACGGAAACTTAATGAAACCTAGTGATTTAAGTTTTAGTGGCGGACGGGTGAGTAACGCGTGGGTAACCTGCCTCATACTGGGGGATAACGATTGGAAACGATCGCTAATACCGCATAAGACCACAGAGCCGCATGGCTCAGGGGTAAAAACTCCGGTG
>JAKSRR010000022.1 GCA_024403455.1 Lachnospiraceae bacterium
AAATATTCCTCTATAGCTCAGTCGGTAGAGCGCATGACTGTTAATCATGATGTCGCTGGTTCGAGCCCAGCTGGGGGAGTTTACCCCAAATCCTTTTTGGGTTTGGGGTGATTTTTTTAGAACTATGGCTCCATGGTCAAGCGGTTAAGACATCGCCCTTTCACGGCGGTAACACGGGTTCGATTCCCGTTGGAGTCACTAGGATTTAACTTTTTCTAGTTGCTCAGGCGTTAGAGCCTTTCGCAAAGAAAAAGTAACAATCCTTCTTCGAAAATTCTTTATAAATGGTGCGATAGCCAAGCGGTAAGGCGTTGGACTGCAACTCCATGATCGCCGGTTCAAATCCGGCTCGCACCTCTGAGAACTCGCAAGTATTTCTTGCGAGTTTTTTTATTTTGATTGTCGTTTGCGTACATTAACGATAGAATATTTATTGATATGATTTTGGAAAGGTTTTCTTGAAAATATAATGAAAAACTTTGACTGGTGCGTTTATACGTATAAACACAGAAAAATGTTTGTCTACGTTGCGTGAAAATTGATAAAGGATCAAGAGCTGCTTACTGCCATTTTAGAACGGGCAAAGTGGCATGATGTTGATAAACTCGTAATGTATATGGCACTTGATCAGAGATTAAGTCAGGAACATCATGTGCAGATGCAGCCGCATCATTTGGAATGTATGCAAGAAAAAAGTGAGATTGATTTACTAGAAACCGTAATTGATTATGAGTGTTCCCCTTATACAAAGCCTGATAAACCACTAAATGCCTATGATTTCCTAAATAAACTAATATCTATGAATCTGGTGGAAACTACTACTGCGAATCGTCTTTTGGAGATTATGCATACATTAGGAATCGACAGAAGCTATTCTGTGACAGAAGATCAGGATGGTATGGCGTATGCCAACAGTCTAACGGATATTACGGAGGAGATGATTCTTCAGGAGACAGAGGGATATACGGATCCAGCTTTGGAGGAATGGATTAGCGCACAATTAAAGAAACATCATTAAGCGTTTTGGTATGCTAAATTAGAAAGTAGAATTCAGAACTTAGAGGAGTAGAGTGTGTTCCCAATAAATATATATGCATTAACTAGGATTACTGAATCAAAAATGCTGCAGAAGATGGAACGGCAAATGTCTAGGAGACCTAGATTCCTTAGCATCAAAGCATGGGAAGTGGACGGACTAAGACGACTTTCAGAACATCTTATGGACGAAACAGACCAGTTCTGCCGGATGTTATTTTATTACTCCTTTCAGATTCCGCGTATTGGAAAGGAATTTGATCTTCTTCGTATTTCCAAAGATTATGTAATGAATATCGAATTAAAGAGTGGGAATGTTTCGGAAGAAACGATAAAAAGGCAGCTGAAGCAGAACCAATATTATCTTCTTTCTCTTGGAAAATCTGTCAAATCCTATACTTATGTTAGTGAGGAAGACAGGCTTTATAGACTTTCTAAGGGGGAAAATCTTGTAGAGACATCTTTCCAGAAGTTAGCGGAAGATTTGCTTAAAATGCAGGATTTTTATGAAGCAGACATTGAAGAACTATTTAACGAATCTGAATTTTTGATTTCTCCACTGACCGATGCAGATAAATTTCTAAATGGAGAATACTTCTTAACCTTCCAGCAGAGGGATATCAAGCATCATATTTTACAGGGAATCAAAGATGGGAAAGGAATGCTGCAGGGTTTTACGGGGCTCCCGGGAACAGGAAAAACGCTCTTGCTTTACGACATTGCGATGCAATTGACACAAAAGCAGAGGGTGGCAGTTCTGCATTTTGGTTTCTTCCCAGAAGAATTAGAGCGTCTGAATGAAAGACTAAAAAGAATTGATTTCTATGCCTGTCGTGGCATGGTGAAATTACCTGCATTAGAAGGCTATGCATGCATTTTGGTGGATGAAGGTCACCAGATGCCGGAGGAACTACTGGAAGAACTTCTAATTTTGGCTGATCAGCAGAAGCTTCCGGTTCTGTTTACTTATGACCAAGAGGATGCCATAGCCCAGGAGGAAACTATATTTTCAGTAGCCCAGCGGTTAAAAAAGAAAAACACCTATCAGGAGTATGTGTTAACCAATCGTATTCGCATGAATAAGGAGTTATCTACCTTTATTCATGGACTTTTAAGCCCGGCAAAATACGGGAATAGAAAGTATTACCCATCGGTAGATGTTGTATATGCAGAAAATGAGGCTGATTTAGAACGGTTCATAGAACAGTATAAGGATAAAGGGTATAAGTATATCGAGGATGCTTCGGATACTTCCACAAAGGAATATGACCGTGTAGTCATGGTGATGGATGAAGCATTTTACTATGATGAGGAATGGCGATTACGAGCACTGGAAGAAGAAAAGTATAGAGTGCGAAATTTATTTCATGGATTAAGCCGTGCCCGTAGCCATATAGGAATCATTGTATATAAGAACGAGGACGTGCTGAGAGAAATCTTAGAGATATTGCAATAGAAGTAATGGGGAACGTGACAAAAAGGGCAGGACCATTTCCTACCGATGCGTAAGAACTTGCAGGAAAATAGGGTATCACCTGCGAGAAATTACTAAAAGAATAAAAATTCCTCGCAATATATAGTAAAATTAAAGGGTTATGGGAGAATTTTAGTCTCCAGCTAAATTAGAAAGGATGAAGTTATGAAGTGGACAGAACTTAGCATTAAAACTCTTACTTCTGCAGAAGATATTATAATTTCAGAGTTATTTGAGTTAGGACTAGAAGGGGCACAGATTGAGGATCATATTCCCTTAACAGAAGAAGAAAAGAGCCAGATGTTTGTTGATATTATGCCGGATACAGCACCGGATGATGGATTGGCAACGCTCAACTTTTTTATTGCACCAGAGGATGAAGAAAGCCCAGAAGCATTTAAGGTAAGAATTGACAAATTGGTTGCCGATGTAAAAGAAACCCTGGCGGACATTGCAACCTATATGGAGATTGGAGAGGGAACGGTAACTCTATCGGAGACAGAAGATAAAGATTGGATTAATAACTGGAAACAGTATTTTCATCAGTTTACGGTGGATGACATTTTGATTATTCCTTCATGGGAAGAGGTGGAGGCAAAGGATCAGGATAAGCTTATTTTGCATATAGATCCAGGTACCGCCTTTGGAACGGGAATGCATGAGACGACACAGCTCTGTATCAAGGCATTAAGTAAATACATTACGCCGGAAACCATTATGTTAGATGTAGGAACTGGTAGCGGCATCCTTTCTATTGTTGCATTAAAGAAAGGAATTAAATATGCGCTGGGAACAGATTTGGACCCTTGCGCCATCGAAGCTGTTGCGGACAATTTAAAGAATAATGATGTTCCGGAGGAAACTTTCAAATTAATCATAGGCAATGTGATTGATACAAAAAGTGTGCAGGACGAAGTGGGATATGAGAAGTATGATATTGTAACAGCCAACATCTTAGCAGATGTCTTGGCGCCTCTGACGCCGGTAGTAACAAAGCATATTAAGAAGGGTGGTATATATATCACTTCCGGAATTATTGAAGGAAAAGAAACTTTAGTTGCAGACACTATGAAGGAAAATGGATTTGAAATCGTAGAAATCACTGAGATGGGTGAGTGGCGTAGTGTTACAGGAAGATATATTGGCTAGAGAAGAGAGAAAGGCAAAATGGCTGTAGCCATTTTGCTTGCGTAGGAAGATAGAATATGCAGCATTTTTTTGCTAAACCGGAAAATATTACCAAAGAGCAGATACGAATTGATGGTGCCGATGTGAACCATATGAAGAATGTTCTCCGCATGAAAATTGGTGAGGAGGTTTCTGTCTCAGACGGGATTTCAGACACGGAGTATCGCTGTGAGGTAGAAGCATTTCTGGAAGATGAAGTATTATTAAAAATTCGTTTTGTGAAGGAAGATGGTGTGGAACTTCCTGCCAAAATTATTTTATTCCAAGGACTTCCAAAGGCAGATAAGATGGAACTTATTGTGCAGAAGGCAGTAGAACTTGGTGCTGCAGAGATTGTGCCGGTAGCCATGGATCGCTGCGTTATGAAGATTGATGCCAAGAAAGAAAAGAATAAGATAGAGCGCTGGCAAGGGATTGCAGAGGCCGCAGCAAAGCAGAGTAAAAGAGGTGTACTTCCTAACGTGACGAAGGTTATGTCCATGAAGGAAGCTTGCAAATATGCCCAGGAACTGGATGTTGTTGCTATCCCTTATGAATTAGCAGAAGGCATGGAGGCCACCAAAGGCTGGCTACAGAAATGCAGTGACGCAGAATCCATCGGGATTTTCATTGGACCGGAGGGTGGCTTTGCTGAAAAAGAAGTTGCACTGGTTGAGGAGATTGGCGGAAGCGCAATTTCCCTGGGAAGGCGAATCCTTCGTACGGAGACCGCCGGACTTACAACGCTTTCCATTTTGATGTACCACCTGGAGATTGGTCAGGAAAACAATTAGTTAAAGCGAAACGGTTACGAATATTTGAACAAGTGAGGGAATCCGTGTGAGTTCCCACAAAAATTGCAATGGGATATAAGGTAACGAGAAAGTATGGAAGTATATTTTGATAATGCAGCTACTACTCGCTGTGCAGATCGGGCGGTAGAGGCGATGAAAACGATTTATCTGGAGGATTATGGAAATCCCTCCAGTATGTATCATAGAGGACTAGTAGCAGAAAATCATGTGAGAGAATCTGCTGAAAAGATAGCCAAATATATCAAGGTAGATCCGAAAGAGATTTTGTTTACTTCTGGAGGAACGGAAAGTGATAATAGCGCCATTATTGGTGCAGCCAGAGCCAACAAGCGCAGGGGAATGCATCTGATTACGACAGCTATTGAGCATCCAGCCATTCTGGAAACATTTAAATTTCTAGAAAAGGAAGGGTACGAGGTGACTTATCTTCCAGTGGATGAGAAGGGTGTTCTTCGCATGGAAGATGTGAAAGCAGCGATTCGTAAAGATACGACTGTCCTCTCTGTAATGCATACCAACAATGAAATCGGCAGTCTGCAGCCTCTGGCGGAAATTGGTCAATATCTAAAAAACTTGCCCGAGCGGGAAAGACCTTTATTCCATACGGATGCGGTACAGGGATTTGGTCACTATAAAATACAACCATCGAAATTGGGGATTGATATGATGAGCGTCAGCGCCCACAAGATTCATGGCCCCAAGGGTGTTGGGTTCTTATATTTAAAAGATAAGATTAAGTGGGAACCCTATATCTTAGGCGGTGGACAGCAAAGCGGTCTTCGTTCTGGCACCCAAAATGTTCCTGGAATTGTGGGAATGACAGTAGCCGTTGAAGAAGCTTATGCCAATATGGAAGCAAATACAGAAAAGATGTATCTCTTAAAGCAGCAGCTGTCAGAAGGGATTCTTGCGCTGGAAAGAACGGTACTCAATGGACCTGCGGGACGAGATGGGGCAGCTCATGTGGTTAGCGCATCCTTTGAAGGTGTGCGTGCTGAGGTACTTCTTCACGCATTAGAAGAAAAAGGAATTGATGTATCCGCTGGAAGTGCCTGCGCATCGAACAAAAAGCAGATAGGTAGTGACACGATGCGCGCGATTGGTCAGCGGGAAAAATATATAGAGTCCACACTTCGTTTCAGCTTATGCGGAGAGAATACAGAAGAGGAAGTGGAATATACTTTAAAAGCATTGCAGGAGTTACTTCCTCAACTGAGGAAATATACAAGGTACTAAGCGAAGGTTAAGTAAGCACTTTTTACGGTTTCTTGTATCGTAGTTTTTTCTAAAGGAGTATGCATGTTACCTTATAAAAACAATGTCCGAATATTTATTATCGAATTCGCCTGCGTTGTATTTTTGCAGATGTTCTATGCGTTCACAACGGAAGGTATTGAGACCGGCTTTATGATGGCATTGGGATTAGTGCCGGGAATGATTTTGGCAGTGCTAGCATGGATGATTAAGAATGAGGCTGTGGTATTACGACTGATCTATTCGATTACCATTATCACATTCTTCTTCCTGGCACAGTCTACAGGAACTTATGCTTCCTTGCCACTGATGTATCTGGCAGTTGCGGTAACCTTATGTCTCTTTATTAACATGCGTATTTTGATAGAGTATTCTACCGCTGCAATACTTATGCTGGTTGGTGTATGTCTGTTCCACCGGGAAATCATTGCCGCCGATAATATGTATATTATTTACATTATGCTGTATGCTTTTGCGTCGGTAGCGCTTGTATTCATTGCCAGTGGTGTTAGACAGTACCAGAAGGACATGGAAGAGAAAAATGAAATTGCTAAGGATGCGTTAGAGGCTAAGGGTAATTTCCTGGCAAACATGTCCCATGAAATTCGTACGCCGATGAATGCGATTTATGGTATGGCGGAATTACTTGAAACCCAGAATTTAGGTGTGAAGGAGAAGGGGTATATTGCTGTTATTAAGAGATCTAGTGATAACCTGCTCTCTATTATTAATGAGATTCTGGATTTCTCCAAGGTTGACTCCGGAAAGATGACGCTTACACCGGATAGCTATGATTTCAATACCATGATTCAAGACGTGGTTACCATCATTCGGTTCCGTATGCGAGAAAAGAATATTGAACTAATCCAGGAAATCGATAAAAATATACCCAAAGTTCTGTATGGTGACTCCATTAGAGTTCGTCAGATTCTCATCAACCTTTTAAATAATGCAGTAAAGTTCACCAATCGTGGTTCTATTACACTTCGTATCAACTGGGTGATGAATTCCAATTTGGATGGCAGTCTGTATATTGACGTAGAAGATACGGGTATTGGTATATCGGAAGAGAACCTAGCAAAACTCTTTACGGCATTTGGTCAGCTGAATACAAAAAAGAATCGAAATGTAGAAGGTACCGGTTTGGGTCTAGCCATTGTAAAAAATCTTGTAGACCTTATGCGTGGAAAGATTCAGGTACATTCTGTTTTAAATGCAGGAAGCTGCTTTGAAGTGCAGATCCCTCAGGGAATTACAGACCACAATCCATGCAATTATGAGCCAGGTAACGGAACGACGTTAGAGGAAAGCGAGCAGTATAATGTATCCTTCTGTGCGCCGGGTGCCAAGGTGTTGGTAGTAGATGATAATAAGGTGAACAGAGTGGTTGCCGGAGAACTGCTAGCACTCTTTAGAATAGAAGCCCACTTTGCAGAAAGCGGACAGGAGGCTATTGATAAGGTAGATAAGCAGCTAGTGAACTATGATATCATCTTCATGGATCATATGATGCCTTATATGGATGGTGTGGAAGCTACAAAGCAGATTCGAAAACTGGCTGGAGACTACGCAAAATCAGTGCCAATTATTGCCCTTACGGCAAATGCCATTAAAGGTGTGGAAGCGCAGTTTTTGACAGCGGGTATGAATGACTTTTTAGCGAAGCCGATTGATGTAGCTCTTTTGGATGAGATACTAGTTCGATGGCTTCCTGCTGATAAACGATATTCTCCAGATTTAACGATGGAAGAAATTGCTGCAAAACAGGCAAACATTGACTACAGCAAGATGTCGCCAGAAGAAATTATTAAGCACTTAGATGGACTTGATACCAAGGAAGGTATAAAGAATTGTGCGGGCAGCATTTCTGTATACTTTGATTTGTTAAGAGCGTATGCAACCTCAAACATGGTAAACCTCTTGCAGATGCATTTTGAACAGGAGGACATGCAGAATTATGCGCTCACGGCGCACTCTATCAAGGGTGCCAGCAAGAATATTGGCGCAACAGAAGTGGCAGAACTTGCCTATATGCTGGAGCGTGCTGGAAATCGTGGCGATATAGAATTTATCTGGGATAATCATGAGGCTTTTTATGATGCCTACCGCGGTATGATTATGCAGTTAAAGAAGATTTTCTTTAGTGAATTCTAGAGATATGGTATAATGTAGGTGATGGCGTTGTGCGCCATCACCTAACGAACGAATACGTAGTATTCGTGAGTATATCTTAATGAGCAACAAGCTATTAATACGTCACTATGGGAGATGTGGGGTTAGGTATGTTTCGAATTGCAGTATGTGATGATGAAGCAACGTCTTTAATGCTTCTGACTGCACTCGTAAAAAAAATATGTGAAGAAGAGCAGATCGCGTATGAGTTAGTTGCTTTTTCTGATATGAAAGATATGATTTCGGCTTTGTCGAATACGATTCCGCCCTATAATCTGTTGATTACAGATATTATGACGGATTCGGTAACCGGAATAGATGCAGCAAAACAACTTCGTAAGTATAGCGAAAGATTAGATATTGTATTTGTATCCTCTACGGCAGCCTATGCACTGGAAGGGTATACAGTACAGGCACTACGTTATTTGCAGAAACCGGTGCAGTTAGAGGATCTTAGGGATGCAGTTCTGCAAAGCTTTCGTAAGCAGAACCGTATTGAGGAACTTCTTGTCTCTGTGGATGGCGTGCCTACAAAGTTTCCTTATAAAGATTTGCTTTATATTGAGAGTGACACACGGAATGCCATTATCGTTACGAAGGACAGGAGCGTTCCGCTGAAGAAAAAAATTTCGGATATTGAGAAGATACTTCCTGAACAGCATTTCTTCCGTTGCCATCGTACCCACATCGTGAATCTTGATGAGGTTGAGCGCATTGAACGGTATGAAGCGACGCTGAAAAATGGAATGAAGATTCCCATTAGTCAGCCGCAGTATAATGAAATGAAAAAGCGTTTTTACAAGTATTAAGTAAACAGTCTGGGGCTTCTGGTTCCAGGCTGCTTTTATGAAGGAGAGAACATGAACTATACAGCATTTTTAATTAAATATGCAGAGATTGCGATTAAGGGAAAGAACCGTTTTTTATTTGAGGACGCTTTGGTACATTCCATTGTAAGAAGACTGAAGGATGTGGAAGGAAAATTCCATGTTTATAAAACCCAGGGACGTATTCATTTAGAAACAGAGGGTGAATATGATTATGATGAGTTAATCGATGCATTAACTAAGATTTTTGGTATTACTGCCATTTGTCCCGTCATCGAACTGGCAGACGAAGGATTCCCAGTTCTCTGTGAAGAGGCAGTGAAGTATTGTGGGGAAGTTTATGGCAATAAGAAGATGACCTTTAAGGTAAATGCCAGAAGAGCAAGAAAGAACTATCCTTTAGAATCCATGGAGATTAATGCAAAAGTAGGAGAAGCACTTCTGCATGCCTATGACCAGTACAGCGTGGATGTGCATGCACCGGAAGAGAATATTTATATTGAAATCCGAGAGAAGATTTATTTGTACTCTATTACCATTCCTGGTGCCTGCGGTATGCCTTCTGGTACTGGTGGAAAAGCAACATTATTACTTTCTGGCGGAATCGATTCGCCCGTAGCGGGATACATGATTGCTAAGCGTGGTGTAACCATTGATGCAGTATACTTTCATGCACCTCCGTATACCAGTGATCGTGCAAAACAGAAGGTAGTTGACCTCGCTAAGATTGTATCTAAGTTCGCTGGCAGCATGACCCTTCATGTGGTGAATTTTACAGAGATTCAGAAGTATATTTATGAAAAGTGTCCGCATGACGAGTTAACCATTATCATGCGAAGATATATGATGCGTATCGCTAATGCCATTGCAGAGGAGTGTGGTTCCCTAGGTCTTGTGACTGGTGAGTCCATTGGACAGGTAGCCAGCCAGACCATGCAGAGCCTTCTGTGTACGAACGCTGTTTGCACGCTTCCAGTTTACAGACCGCTGATTGGATTTGATAAGCAGGAAATTATTACCATTTCAGAAAAGATGGGGGCTTATGAGACCAGTATTCTTCCTTTTGAAGACTGCTGTACCATCTGGGTTGCAAAACATCCTGTAACCAAACCAAATATTAATATTATTGCGAAGCATGAGCATAATCTAGATGAAGAGATTGATCGCATGGTGGAGACTGCACTTTCTTCCAGAGAGAAAATCGAAATCGCGTAATAAAAAAGAGCACCTTCATCGGGTGCTCTTTACATCATGTATCAATCGAAAGATTAGATTACGTAGTCTTTGATGGTCTCCATAACGGTTGCTTCTTCAGCAGGATCTTCTACATGGATATTTAAGTCGATAGGCTTGGAAAGATCTAAAGAGAAGATACCCATGATGGACTTAGCATCAATGACATAGCGACCACTTACAAGGTCAAAATCAAAATCAAACTTGGTAATGTCGTTTACGAAACGCTTTACTTTATCGATAGAATTAAGAGAAATCTGTACTGCTTTCATGAAATATAACCTCCCGTATTTAGTACTCTTTAACTATAGTGCAGGGGGACAAAAAAGTCAATAAAAAAGGGTACAGAAGGCGTAAGGAGTATGTAAAATAATGACTGGAAATAGAACCGCCGCTCTATGCAATTTGGGCTGTAAAGTCAATGCCTATGAAACCGATGCAATGGAGAAATTATTGCGGGAGGCAGGGTATGTGATCGTACCTTTTGATAGCCCTGCAGATGTGTATGTGATCAATACCTGTTCTGTTACCAACATGGCTGACAGAAAGAGCCGCCAGATGCTTCATAGGGCGAAAAAGCTTTCACCGGATTCTGTGATTGTGGCTGCTGGATGTTATGTGCAGGGGGCAAAAGCCGTAGACGATGCCGCGGATTTATGGATTGGAAATCACGAGAAGAATCAGCTGGTACCGCTCCTAGAGAAGGTTCTGACAGAAAGGAAAAAGCTGCAGGAAGTATCCGAAATCGGTGAGATTCGTGACTACGAGGATATGGTCATTGCTTCAGCAGGAGAGAGAACCAGGGCCTTTATTAAGGTGCAGGATGGCTGTAACCAGTTCTGCTCTTATTGTTTGATTCCTTATGTGCGTGGTCGCGTTCGTTCTCGTAAGATAGAGGATGTAGTGCGGGAAATCCAGGAACTTACGGAAAAAGGATTTCAGGAATTTGTATTAACCGGGATTCACTTAAGTTCTTATGGAACAGATTTTAGTGGAGATGCACCGAAGGCGGATCAGTTTGGAGAAGAGCAATTATTAGAACTGATTGAGAGCGTACACACCATAGAGGGGGTAAAGAGAATTCGTCTAGGTTCTCTAGAGCCGCGTATTATTACAGAGAAGTTTGTTGGCAAGCTGGCAGCGCTTCCTAAGGTATGCCCTCATTTCCACTTGTCTTTGCAAAGCGGATGTGATGATACGTTGAAACGTATGAACCGCCACTATACAGCCAAAGAGTATGCAGAGGGCGTAGAGATTCTGCGCCGTAAATATGAGCATCCTGCGATTACGACGGATGTGATTGTAGGATTCCCTGGTGAGGATGAAAGAGAATTTGGGGAAACAGTCGCATTTTTGGAAAATTTACAGCTCTTTGAAATGCATATATTTAAGTACTCATCCAGAGAAGGGACAGTAGCAGCCAAAATGCCCCAGAGCCTTACCGATCGGGAAAAGTCAGAGCGAAGTGATGTGTTAGAGGAAATGACCATCAGACAGTCCGCTGTATTTAGGAAGTTCTATGAAGGAAAGCGCGTATCTGTTCTATTTGAAGAGGAGAAGGAGATTGGCGGAAAGCAGTATTTTGTAGGACACACTCCGGAGTACTGTATGGTTGCTGTAGAAGCAGAGGATGCCTTGGAAAACCGTATTTTGGATGTCTGGATAGAAAAGGAAAAGGACGGGATCATCTTCGGAAAAGTGGATTTTTCTAGTTAACATAAACTTTTATGTAGAAGTGAATAAAAGAGATAATTGTGGTAAAATATTAATAAGTACGTGTCCGTTTTTCAGGATACGATAAAGTGGTTTTTAGTTCTTTAGGAAAATGACGTGAGGTTAGGACATGGGAGATTTGCACGAAACCCAATTCTTTAAAGTGGAGATGGATCAGGAAGACAGCGTAAGCCGTATTCTAGAGGATGTTTATGATGCGTTGATGGAAAAAGGATACAATCCCGTCAACCAAATCGTAGGTTATATTATGTCTGGAGATCCCACCTATATTACCAGCCATAAGAATGCAAGAAGCATTATTATGAAGGCTGAAAAGGATGAGTTGGTAGAGGAATTATTGACTTCCTATATCCGTAATAAGGGCTGGGACCAGAAAGAGTAATACGATGCGAATCATGGGATTAGACTTTGGCAGCAGGACTTGTGGCGTTGCAATTTCTGACGCACTTTATATCACTGCCCAGGGAAAAGAGATTATTCGCAGAGAAAAGCCGGGGAAGCTTCGTACTACGCTTGCTCGTATTGAGCAACTGATTGTAGAAAATGAAGTAGAAAGCATTGTGCTTGGTTACCCCAAGAACATGGACGATACGGAAGGCGAAAGAGTTCGTCTGACGAAAGAATTTAAAGAGATGTTAGAACGCCGGACGGGGCTAGATGTTATTCTTTGGGATGAAAGATGCACCACTGTTGCGGCGGATGAATATATGAATGAACGCCGGATTAAAGGGAAAGACCGCAAGGAACTTGTGGATATGCTGGCGGCGGTATTTATTCTGCAGGGCTATTTAAATGATCGTGCTGAGAAATTAAAGAAGCAGGCAGTAACTTAAATGGAACGATATGTGGCTTGCCACTGAAATAATAAAAACAAAGGAGAATCCGGCGTGGAGAAAATAAAACTTTCCTCACAGGAAGGAGAAGCAATCGAACTTTTTGTGCTGGAAGAAACTACCATTAGCGGGGTAGATTACTTCTTAGCCACCGAAGACGAAGAGGGCGATAGCGAAGCCTATATTTTAAAGGACCTTTCCAGTAAGAACGAGGAAGAAGCAGTATTTGAAATCGTATCAGACGATGCGGAGTTAAATGCCGTGGCAAAAGTGTTTGAAAGTCTCCTGGACGACGTCTCCTTTACGTAAGGAGGAAACGTGAAGAAAAGCGAGGCGGCGGAGAATTCCGTCATCCGTATTATTCCCCTTGGCGGTCTGGAACAGATCGGAATGAATATTACGGTATTTGAATCAAGGGACAGTATTTTTATTTTGGATTGCGGTATGGGCTTTCCGGAAGATGAAATGCTTGGTGTAGATATGGTCATTCCGGATGTTGCTTATCTGGAAGAACATATCGATAAGGTGAAGGGGTTTGTGATTACCCATGGTCATGAAGATCACATTGGCGCTTTGCCTTATATTTTAAAGAAAATCAATGTGCCCATCTATGCAACCCGACTGACGATGGGCATTATCGAGCATAAGCTGACAGAGCATGGACTCATGGATCTCACCACCAGGAAAGTGGTTACCTTCGGGCAGACGATTACACTTGGGGACTTCCATGTTGAGTTTATTCGTACCAATCACAGCATCGTAGATGCAGCAGCGCTGGCGATTTACACACCCCAGGGAATCATTGTACATACCGGTGATTTTAAAGTTGACTACACACCAATCTATGGGGATGCTATTGATTTACCCCGTTTTGGTGAATTGGGAAAGAAGGGAGTGCTTGCGCTTCTTTGCGATAGTACGAACGCAGAGCGTCCCGGCTTTACGCCATCGGAGCGTACCGTAGGACACACATTAGATTCTATCTTTGATGAGAACCAGAAGCGTCGTATTATTGTGGCTACCTTTGCCTCCAATGTTGATCGCGTGCAGCAGATTATTAACTTTGCAGACAAGTATGGTCGTAAAGTGGCCATTGAAGGTCGTAGCATGGTTAATATCATCGAGACAGCGATTGCTTTAGAGCGTATCAGTGTGCCTGAAAATATTCTCATCAAGACGGAGGAATTAAAGTCCTATCCGGATGAGAAGACCGTGATTATCACCACCGGTAGCCAGGGAGAGAGATTGGCAGCACTTAGCCGAATGGCCAATGGTACTCATAAAAAAGTTGTCATTGGACCCATGGATACGGTTGTATTTTCATCGCATCCCATTCCTGGTAATGAGAAGCCAGTTACGAAGATTATCAACGAGTTGTTCCTTAAGGGGGCAGATGTAGTATTCCAGGATACGCATGTTTCCGGACATGCATGTCAGGAAGAAATCAAGCTAATTTACTCTCTGACGCAGCCTAAGTATGCAATTCCTGTGCATGGTGAATATAAGCATCTGATGGCACAGGCAAAGATTGCTGCGGAGATGGGAGTTCCTAAAGAAAATGTATTCCTGCTACATACAGGTGATGTGCTGACGCTAGAGCATGGGGAGGCACAGGTTAGTGAGCAGGTTCAAAGCGGCGCTGTACTAGTCGATGGTCTTGGCGTAGGAGATGTTGGAAATATAGTTCTAAAGGATCGTCAGAAACTGGGAGAAAGCGGTATTGTTATCGTAACGCTGGTTATGGATGCCCTAGGTAATGTTGTCAGCGGACCGGAAATTACAACCCGCGGATTCGTATACGTCAAAGAAGCTGAGGATATGTTAGAGGATGCCCGGATTGTTACCGAAGAAGTGATTCTCCGTTGCGATGAAAAGGGAATTGGAGATTACGCAAAGATTCGCAGTCTGATTCGAGATGATCTCAGTGAATTTATTTGGAGAAAGATGAAACGTAGCCCGATGATTTTACCAATTATTATGGAGATGGAGTAATATAATATGTATAATCTTGACCAGCAGATGAATTCACTGATTGATGGGTATAAGAATACAGATATTTATAAAACATATCAAATGTGCAGAGAGGAACTCAGTCAGGATGCGCAGTTAAAGCAGCAAGTGGATGAGTTTCGAACAAAGAATTTTGAACTGCAGAATCAGCCCAACGATGGTAGCCTAGAGGAGAGGGTGCAGCAGTTCTCAGATAGCTACGCATGGCTTACCAATCAGCCACTAGTAAGAAAGTTTCTAGATGCTGAGCTTGCATTTTGCAGAATGCTTCAGGAAACTACCGATTATATTTTAGAACAGTTGGATTTTGACTAGTGTAATGGTTTTGCGTTTTAAGAACTGTCACACCAGAGGAAAAGTAAGATGCATTTTGATGCAAAGAAAGTTGTAAAAAGCATATTTCGAACGGTTGTCACGATTGCCATTATTATGGTATTGGTGAAGTTAATTTATGCTGGGATGAACAGGGCGTATGATGTAGGATACAGAATTTTTGCGGATGAGCCCATCACGCCGCCGCCGGGAGAAGATAAGTATGTAGGTATTGTGGAAGGCAATACCGTCATGGAGATTGGACAGAAACTAGAGGAGAATAACCTGATTCGCTCTGCTAGGCTGTTTTATTTCCAGGAACTGTTGTCGGTATATCATGGGAAACTGCAGAGTGGTGCCTATGTGCTTAATACGGAGATGACCCCTTTTGAAATGATGGCTGTTATGGCAGCAGGTTATGTAGAGGAAGACGAAGAGGGAGCAGAACCGACAGATACTGCGAATGATGAACCAGAGGAAGATGATGGTGAATATGCTGGTTCGGAAGATATAACGGAAGACAGTGGGGATATGGGTGCTTCCATTGATGTGCCTGTAGACGATACAGAAAGTATGGAATAAACATGATACACATGGAAGGTGAGAGAATGCTTTCTTTTCTGGCGTCTCTGGAAAAGGATTCCTCTCCATTATTACAACAGATCGAAGAAGATGCTCTGAAAAATGATGTTCCCATCATCAGACAGGAAACGGGGAGTCTTCTTCGTTTTTTAATTGCCCTACATAAACCGGCAAGGATTCTGGAAGTAGGAACAGCAACAGGATACTCTGCGCTAACGATGTGGGATGCTGCGAAAGCAAGAGTGCGGATTGATACGATCGAAAAGTATGAGAAACGCATTCCTATAGCCAAAGCGAATTTTGAGGAGGCTGGATGCCTTCTGGATGGCCCCATGGTTCGAAGGAATGGAATCTATTTGTATGAGGGGGATGCCACTGAAATCCTGGCTTCTTTAGAAGGCAGCTATGATATGATTTTCATGGATGCAGCAAAAGGACAGTATGGCAACTTCCTGGAACATGTAACAAGACTTCTAGCACCAGGTGGATTATTAGTCAGTGATAATGTTTTGCAGGAAGGGGATATTCTAGAATCCAGATATGCTGTGTGCAGGAGAGATCGAACTATACATAGTCGTATGCGTGAATACTTATATGAACTGAAACATTCGGAGATATATGAGACCACGATTTTAAATATTGGAGATGGAATGGCGCTCTCGGTAAAAGTGGGAGAAGAAACCATTGAATCATAAGAGGATGAATATGAACGAAAGAAGACCAGAGTTATTAATTCCGGCAGGCAGCCTGGATGTACTGAAAACAGCGGTGCGTTATGGTGCGGATGCTGTATATATTGGTGGAGAAGTTTTTTCCCTTCGGGCGAAGGCGAAGAATTTCTCTGAGGAAGAGATGGCAGAGGGGATTGCCTATGCGCATGCTAGGGGCGTGCGTGTTTTTGTGACCGCAAATATTCTGGCGCATAATGATGATTTAGAGGAAGCGAGAGAATATTTTGGCAGATTGAAAGAGATTAAACCGGATGCGCTGATTATTTCTGATCCAGGGTTATTTACGCTGGCAAAGGAAATCTGTCCAGAAATTGAAATCCATATTTCTACCCAGGCAAATAATACGAATTACGAGACGTATCGTTTCTGGGAACGACTGGGGGCAAAGCGTGTGGTATCTGCCCGAGAACTTTCCCTGAAAGAAATAAAGCAGTTGCGGGAAAAGATTCAGCCAGAAACAGAGATTGAAACTTTTGTACACGGTGCAATGTGTATCTCTTATTCTGGTCGTTGCCTTTTGTCCAACTTCTTTACAGGAAGAGATGCCAACCAGGGGGCTTGTACACACCCTTGCCGTTGGAAGTATACTGCGAAAGAGGCAGATCCTTTTATGGACGAAGAAGGCAACTATAGATATGCAGTGGAGGAAGAAAAAAGACCGGGAGAATATTTGCCGGTTTATGAGAACGAGCGAGGTAGCTATATCTTTAACTCCAAAGACCTATGTATGTTAGAGTATATTCCGGAATTGATTGATGCGGGAATTGATTCCTTTAAAATAGAAGGCCGAATGAAGACGGCATTATATGTAGCAACCGTGGCCCGTACTTATCGTAAGGCGATTGATGATTATTTAGAAAGTGAAGAAAAGTATCGTGCAAATATGGAATGGTACAAGGCGGAGATTGCAAAATGTACCTACAGACAGTTCTCTACAGGATTTTTCTTTGGTAAACCAACAGAGCAGAATCAGATCTATGATAATAACACTTATGTAAATGACTATATTTATTTAGGAACCATAGAGTCATTAACTGGCGAGAAGGCGCGCATTGTTCAGAAGAATAAGTTCTCTGTAGGAGATGTTATAGAAATCATGAAGCCAAATGGTGAGAATATTTCGGTAACCGTAGAGAAGATGATGAATGAAGAGGGGGAAGCGATAGAGTCCTGTCCTCATTCTAAACAGATTGTAGATTTAGTGCTTTCTACGGTGCCGGAAGAGGGTGACATCCTTAGAGTAAAAGCGGAATAAAAAAGGGACTCCTGCGGGAGTCCCTTTACCATTTGTTTAATGATACAAATTATTTCTTCTTGCTGAAAAGACCTTTGAGACCATTTGCAGCATCGCCAAGCTTATCAGCGGAAAGCTTTGCCTTAACACCATCTACGATGCCATTTACCTGATCTTCGGGAATGTTCATACCGGTAACTTCCTTTACGGTACCACCAGGATTCTTCTGGAACTTTTCAAGAATCTTAGGATCATTCTTTATTTTGTTTACGATGTCAGTAATAGTTGCTTTAATATCCATTGCTTATATCTCCTTGTGCGTTTTTGCGGCGATACATGCCACTTACGATGGTCTTATTATACCACGAAAGGGGTAGCCTGTATATTTGGAAAGTGGGGGACGAGGGATTCCCTTGACATCATAAAATAACTGATGATACTATACTAATGCACTCATTAGCAGATGATTTGTGGGCACCGCGGCAGAGAGTGGACTCATAGAAAGAGATTGCTTAGAAACTAGGAGTGCGTAAGAAAAAGGACAAGGAGAAGTATTATGGCAACAATTACAAAAGATATGACCATTGGTGAAATTTTACAGGTAGCTCCCGAAGTAGCACCTAAGTTATTAGAGGTTGGTATGCACTGCCTTGGTTGCCCTTCCGCACAGGGTGAGACCTTAGAGCAGGCTGCAATGGTACATGGATTTGCTGTAGAAGATGTATTAAAGCAGATCAATGGTTAATTGAAAACAGTAGGAAGCAATAAAAAATGGGTTCATGGAACCCATTTTTTTATTGCAGAAAAACTCGTTTAGAACTGGATTATGGCAGCTCCCGTACGCATGGTAACAAAGAATAAGACTAGAGAAACGCCGGTTAAAATAAGACCAGCAATAGACAGTCCTTTTTTGTTAGAGTTTAATCCCTTTACGCCTAGGAAGATAGCACAGATGGTAATGTAAATACCAAAGGTGAAACCAAACAGGCCAATGAGGACATCGATGATACCGACAACAAGACAGAAGATAGCGCAGCTTCCATTCTTCTTATTTTTGCTTTCTTCAAAAGCGGCAAGCGCCTGACCAGTCTGCATCTGCATATTGTACTGATAGGAATCAGGAGTGATCTGTCCCTGTGCGATGGCAGCACTTACATTAATGCTCTGGGCAGACATGTTGCTAACCTGTTGGAATAAAAGCTGCAAATCATTTTTGTACTCATTCTTTAGTGCAGAAGCGTATAGCTTATTGTCTAAAGGAATGGGCTTTTTTGGATTCTTTAAGTATGCATAAACAGTGAGCTTGTTAGGCTCAATGAAATATTCAAAACACTGGATAGCGGTAATCATGCCATCACCTTTTTGAAAATAGTTAGTTTCGAATTTCTGCTGAAAGTAGAAACCATTGCTACTAAGCCAGCCCTGCACAAGGTTGTTAATCATTTCTGGAGCAACAGAAAAATAGGTCTCAAAAACTGATTTTTCGTATTTCATAAATCTTACCTCTAGTCATTTTGCAAAATAAAAGGGGTTCGCCATACGGAGAACCCCGAAAATATAATATATATTACTTGGTTGCTTTCTTAGCAGGAGCCTTCTTAGCAGCAGGAGCAGCCTTAGGAGCTTCCTTCTTAGCGGGAGCAGCAACCTTCTTTGCTTCTTCCTTCTTAGGAGCTTCAGCCTTCTTAGCAGGAGCAGCAGCCTTGGGAGCTTCCTTCTTAACGGGAGCTTTCTTAGCAGGAGCCTTCTTAACTTCTTCCTTCTTAGCAGCAGGAGCAGCCTTAGGAGCTTCCTTCTTAGCGGGAGCTTTCTTTGCAGCAGCCTTTACTTCCTTGCCAGCGAGAAGATAGATTGCCTTCTTAGCGGTCTCGCCATCTTTTTCGTATGCGATCTCAACCTTTTCGATATCGGTAGTACCAGCAAGTGCCTTGCAAAGTGCATCGCCATCAACGATTACCTTTGCATTGTGATCATAATATTCATAGGGCTGAACATTGATCTTTCCATCTACAAATTCTACATATAAAGCGCCTTCGCCCTTGCCCTTAACATCGAGCTGCATTGCAAAGTGGCTTGCAATTGCGTTTCCATTAGCCTTCTTGGCAGCCTTCTCAACATTTGCTACGATCTGCTTGTAAGTCATCTCTTTCCTCCGTTTGTTTGCAATAATGCACAAAAACAATAATTAAAGTTCCCAATTCCAACAAAGTATAATATAAAGATTTGTTATAATCTACCAACGAATTAACGAAAATTTCTACATGTTTACAGCGGTATTTGTAACAAAATCACAATAAATCGCCTATTTTTCTACATTTTTAGCAAAAAAGAGAACTATTTTGTTACCACATGTTCACGCATGAACTGTACCCAGTTGGCATAATATTCTGGCTTCAAGTGAATACCATCCCAGCTATAGTTTGGATTTACGTAGCCTGTCTCGTCGGCGACGGAAGGATTCATATCCAAATAAAAGATATTGATTCCATTGGCCAGGGCTGCAACGCGGCAACTTCTGGAGTCAATGTTATCGTTGTTCAGCGCAGTATTGGCATCCGAAACGGCCTTGGTAACATACATGGTTCCAAACATGAAGACCGTAGTATCGGGCTGGTAGGAGAGAATCATATCTACCAGAGTTTTATAATGGGTGCCATAGTAGGCAGGGCTTCCGCCGGATAGTTCATTGACGCCCACCATGATATAAACTTTTCCAAAAGCTTTGGAGGATAAAATTCTTGCCAGTGTCGTGGTATCTGTGGCGGTGTAGTTTAGCTCTCCAGTGGGGATATAGCTGATGCTACAGCCACGTTTATAAGCAAATGTTGCATTGCGCAGATTCCCATAAAGATATAGACCTTCCACGCGGGAGTCCCCAATAAATAAAGCATCGTCAAAGTAAGAATCATCGGTTGCTATGTCATAGTCATAAGTGGTAGTGAGTGGCTTCACACCGGTGTAGTCGTAGGAACCGCAGCGAGGGGTGAACACGGGAACGGGAATATACTCCTGCACACCGGGGGCTTTTTCGGTAGGCTCGGGAATAGCTACCATCTCACCATTTACCATCGTAACAGGAGCGGGATCCTTGGCTAATGCCAGGATGGCATCTTCTGTGTTTCGCAGGGGCTCTCTTTGTACATCTGCTTGGCAGAGCATTACTTCCTGTGTCTCAGCATTTTCATCTGTAGTGTCTGCATTCGCTGGTTCTTCTGAGGAAGCAGCAGTTTCAGGCGCAGGAGCAACTTCTGTAACAGAACTATATATCGCTTCTGCTGCAAACCGAGCAGCTTCTTTATTGACGCCTTTTGTTTCGTCATCTTGTAAAAGGGGAGCGGAAGTCTGCATACTGATGTTATCAAAATGAAAATAGTCTGTTTCGTTTCCAGTCATAGGAAGGGCTTCAGGATCTCCCAGAGCAAGGTCATCTTCGGCAGAAAACAGTGCCGACACAGGCGGGTTTTCTAAGGAAAGTGAAGCATTACTCTGTCCAAGATACATTTTCAAAAGACCAACTAGAGAGGCACCTATAGAAAGAAGTATAATAAGAAGGAATAAAGGGGCTTCGCTGCATAGACGAATTATGAAATTTTTGGAAGATTTTTCGCTTCTCAAAATGCACCCCTTTCTGTCATCAGACACTGCTTATCATAGCAGACGCAGGGGTGACTTTCAACAACGTGATACAAGGGACAAAAGCCTTGAAGAAATGGTGAGCTTGCTCAAAAGAGGCTTTATGACTCTAAATTAGGAGTGCGTATGGTTAAGAAAAAAACACTGGCAATATTAAATCGACTGGATGAGCAATATGGGAAGGAGTATGTGTGTTATTTGAATCATGACTCTGCATGGCAGTTACTGATTGCGACCATATTAAGTGCCCAGTGTACCGATGCGAGAGTAAATATTGTGACGAAGGATTTGTTCCAGAAATATCCGTCGGTAGAGGCTTTTGCAGGGGCGGACTTAAAAGCGTTGGAGAAGGATATTCACGCCACCGGTTTTTATCATAATAAGGCGAAAAATATCATTGGCTGCTGCCAGCAAATCATGGAAAAGCATAATGGAGAGGTGCCAAGAACATTAGAAGAATTGACGGCGCTTCCTGGAGTGGGACGAAAAACAGCCAACGTCATTCGGGGAAATATTTATCACGAACCAAGCATCGTCGTTGACACACACGTAAAACGAATTTCTAAGAAACTGGGAATTACGAAGGAAGATGATCCAGTGAAGGTGGAGTTTGAATTGATGAAGGAACTGCCAAAGGATCACTGGATTCTTTACAACATCCATATCATTACTTTGGGAAGAACTATCTGCAAGGCACCCACGCCAAAATGTCCGGAATGCTTTCTAAAAGACCTGTGCCCTACGGGAAAGAAGAGCTAGGTTGTTTCTTGGAAAAGCAAGCCTTCCAAATAGCGGATGATTGGACCAGAAGACAGACCACTAATTTCCTTTGCTTTGGAGAGGAGGCCGGCAATTTCATCATCCCGATTCTGCTCTTGGTAGTAATCACCTAAAAGCTCATAGCTTTTTTTAATATCGGAACCACAGTTAATGGCAAAGAGAAGAACTGTTTCCATATCTTGGAAGCGTTCTTCTTTTTTTAATTCTACTGCTAGCTTCTGCAGCGTGCGAACTAGCAGTGTGTAGTTGGCATCAAACTCTGACAGAAGCGTAATATTGGCAGTACCATAGGTGAGTTTTAAGTCCGTATTGGTGATGCCAGTGAAGTTAACAATCTTCTGGGTGGATAGTTGCTGTAAACTAAGCAGAGCATCCTTGCCTTCCTCAGAGGAGATGGTCATGTCTGTGATGGAAGAAGGGATGGAAATATAATCCAGATGCTCGATGGATTTCTTCCTAGTGAAGTTCGCTTTTTTCTCCCGCTCCCAGAACTCGTCCATGGCATGTTCACTTTCTTTATTGGACTTTTTTATGAAGTAGGATAGTACCAAGCAAAAGAGCAGTACAGTTGCTAAAATAGGGAATTTCATATATAATTCCTTTCGGATAAAAGGCTTATTTTTACTTATATTTATATCATTTTGGAGTAAAGATGTTTAACTTTTTTAATAATCGTAAAAACAGACGTACCGTTGTGGCTGTTCTTGCCATTTTGATGGTTATTGCCATGGTGGTTCCCATGATTGTGTCTTATTTTACCTAATAAGCATTATAGCATAATGGGAGTAAATACCATTGGAAACAACAGCGCAGAAGGAAATTGTCATGATTGGATGCGCAGCAAATGGTTCCGCGCAGGAACTGGCTGCGACATATTGTGAAAAACTGCAGAGCCGGTTTAGTCTGTCTTATATTAGACGAATGCAGAAATGGGAAGACCCCAAAGAACCTTCCCTTGTGGATGAGAATCATGTGTCTTTGGAGAGACAGGGAGTTTTCCAGGGACTGTGGGAACTGGGGGAAAAGCACGGAACTGGGATGCTGGTTTCGCTGAAGGCAATTCCGATACGGCAGGAATTCATAGAACTTGCCAATGTTTTAGACGTGAATCCCTACGAGCTTCCTTCGAAAGGTGGAGTCCTTTTGGCGGCAGAGCATGGTCATCAGCTGGTGGAGAAACTGCAGGAAGAAGGATACGAGGCGACGGTGATTGGCCGCTTTGATAAGGCAAAAGCAAGACTTATTGTGAACGGTGAAGAAAAGAGATTTTTAACGCCGACAAGATAGAATGTTTCATCAGAAGAAACAGGAAAAGGAGCACGAACATGAGAGAAGAAATCTTAAATGTGATTGAGAAGAACAGTCGTGTGGATACCAAGGAACTGGCGATTCGCCTGGGCCTTCCGGAAGAAGAGATTGTCGCGGAGATGGCCGAGATGGAAAATGAAGGTATCATCTGCGGCTACCATACTATGATTAATTGGGAGAAGACCACTTTGGAAAAAGTGACTGCTCTCATTGAAGTTCGTGTCACCCCCCAGCGTGGTCTTGGCTTTGACACCTTGGCGGAGAGAATTTACAAGTACCCCGAAGTAAAGAGTGTATATTTGATTAGTGGTGGTTATGATCTTCTGATTACAATGGAAGGCAAGACCTTAAAGGAAGTTTCTGAATTCGTATCGGATAAGCTTTCAACCATGGATACTGTGCTTTCTACTGCAACCCACTTTATTCTGAAAAAATATAAGGATCATGGAACTATCATGACCCAGAAAACTGAAGATGAAAGGATGATGATTACACCATGAGAAATCCTTTGGCTGATAAAGTTGTTAATATTAAACCCTCTGGCATTCGTAAATTTTTCGATATTGTCAGTGAGATGAAAGATGCTATTTCCTTAGGTGTTGGTGAGCCAGACTTCGATACACCTTGGCATATTCGAGATGAGGGTATCTACTCACTAGAAAAGGGAAAGACCTTTTATACTTCCAATTCCGGACTGATGGAACTGCGTAAGGAGATTTGTACCTACTTAAAGAGAAGAGTGGGGGTAACCTATGAGCCTGCCAGTGAAGTACTAATCACAGTAGGTGGTTCGGAAGGTATTGATGCAGCACTTCGTGCAATGTTAAATCCTGGAGACGAGGTTCTGATTCCGCAGCCTAGCTACGTTTCTTATGAGCCCTGCACCGTGCTTGCTGGTGGCGTGCCTGTCATTATTGAGTTAAAGGAAGAGAATGAATTCCGTCTGACAGCAAAAGAGTTAGAGGATGCAATTACAGATAAAACCAAGATTTTAATTCTTCCTTTCCCCAATAACCCTACTGGTGCAATTATGGAGCGCTCTGATTTAGAGGCGATTGCAAAGATTATTGAGGAAAAAGATCTCTTTGTTCTTTCTGATGAGATTTATTCGGAACTGACATACAAAGAGGAACATGTATCCATTACCAGCTTGCCGGGTATGAGAGAGAGAACCATCTTAATCAACGGCTTTTCTAAAGCTTATGCAATGACTGGATGGAGACTTGGCTATGCCTGTGGACCGAAGGAAATCATTGCCCAGATGACAAAGATTCATCAGTTCTGCATCATGTGTGCGCCTACCACAAGCCAGTATGCAGCGGTAGAAGCACTGAAGAATGGTGACAAAGATGTGGAAGAGATGCGTGGTGCTTATGACCAGAGACGCAGATTCCTGATGAATGCCTTTAGAGAGATGGGGCTTGCCTGCTTCGAACCTTTTGGTGCATTCTATGTATTCCCTTGCATTAAAGAATTTGGGCTTACCAGTGAAGCGTTTGCAACCAGATTCCTGCAGGAGGAGAAAGTTGCCGTAGTTCCTGGTACTGCCTTTGGAGACTGTGGCGAAGGATATCTTCGTATTTCCTATGCGTACTCTATTGAAAACCTAAAGGTTGCCATTGGCCGTATGAAGAATTTTGTGGAACGGCTACGTGCAGAGAAGAATGCATAAACATCTTCGTGTTAACAAGTAGTAATGTCACCCCAACGCAAGTAATTGCTTTGGGGTGTTTTGTGTAAATGGGAAAAGGGAAAATGATAGAATAATTCCCTTAGGATAAAACAATGAATGAGAAAGTACTCCGTATTTTGGAGTTTGATAAAATTACAGAAGCGCTTTCTGAACATGCCGGCAGTGAGCCTGGAAAGAAAATCTGTCTGAACTTGCGTCCATCCTCTGACAAGGAATGGACAGAGAAAGCCCTAGCGGAAACGGATGCAGCTTTTGGCCGCTTTGTAAAAGACGAAAGAATCAGCTTTGGTGCAAACAAAGATGTGCGCGGAATATTGAAAGCAGCTGGGATTGGCAGAAGATTAGAAGCGTCGGATTTGTTAACGATTGCTAGGATTTTGGAACTATCCGAAGAGGTTGCTGCTTATGGAAAGAAAGAAGAGGATGCGCCTAAGGATGTTTTAGATGAATACTTTGAGCGCATTGATCCGCTTGGATTTTTATCAAAAGAAATTAAAAAGTGTATTCTTTCTGAGGAAGAGATTGCAGACGATGCTAGTCCTTCGCTGAAGGATATTAGACGTGGAAAGAAAATTGCGGATGACAGGATTCACAGGTCTCTTACAGAGATGGTGAATGGTGCTTATCGCACTTACTTACAGGACCCAGTCATTACCACCCGTGATGGAAGATACTGTATTCCGGTAAAAGCGGAACATAAATCGCAGGTGCCAGGTATTTTACACGACCGTTCTGCAACAGGATCTACCTTGTTTATTGAACCATCTGTAGTTGTTAATTTATCCAATGAGCTGCGGGAACTGGAAGAAAAAGAGAAAGAAGAGATTGAAAAAATCTTAAAAAATCTCAGTGCTAAGGTAGCCACCTACAAAGAGGAAATTGGCGAAAACCAGAAGACGATAACCATGCTGGATTACATCTTTGCAAAAGCAAAGTATGCTGCGAAACTACATGCAGGAAAGCCAGAATTTTCAGAGGACAGAGTGATAAAGCTGGTGGGGGCAAGGCATCCGCTGCTTCCAGAAGATAAAGCAGTACCGATTGATGTCAGACTGGGAGAAGAGTTTGGACTATTAATTATTACAGGACCGAATACCGGTGGAAAGACTGTCTCGCTAAAGACCGTTGGCCTCTTAACATTAATGGGGATGGCGGGATTATATGTTCCAGCCAGAAGCGGATCCACCCTAGGATTCTTTAAAGAAATTTATGCAGATATCGGAGATGAGCAGAGTATTGAACAGAGCTTATCGACATTCTCTGCGCATATGACCAGTATTGTCCAAATTCTAAAGAAGGCAACACCAGCGGACCTATGTCTTTTTGATGAGCTTGGTGCCGGTACGGATCCTACCGAGGGAGCTGCACTTGCGATGGCCATCTTAGATCATCTTCATGAGAAAGATATTCGGTCTATGGCAACCACGCACTACAGTGAGTTGAAAGTGTATGCACTGCAAAAAGAAGGGGTGAGCAATGCCTGTTGCGAGTTTGACGTTGAAACGCTTCGCCCTACCTATAAATTATTAATTGGTATTCCTGGAAAGAGTAATGCCTTTGCAATCTCCTCCAAGTTAGGATTGTCTGACGAAATAATTGAAAAGGCAAAAGAAAATATTACCAGTGAAGAAGAAAGTTTCGAAACTGTCATTGCAGACCTCAACCGTCGTCAGAAGGAAATGATGGAAGAACAGGAGCAGATACGTAAGGATAGGGAGGAACTTGAAACCCTTCGAGCCAAGATTAAAGAGAAAGAAGACAAACTGGAAGCTCGCAAGGAAAAGGTTCTGTTAGATGCAAAAGAGGAAGCTAGAGAACTTTTAAAGGAAGCTAAGGAAGTCGCAGATGAAACCATACGTGCTTTCCACAAGCAGGGCGACCAGATGAACATTAAGACCATGGAAAGAAAAAGGTCCAATGTTCGTGAGAAGTTAAAAGAGCAGGAAAGTGCTTTACAGAAAAAAGCAGAGGATAAGCCCAAGGTGCCTACCTTAACGGAGAAGGAAGCCGTGCCGGGAACCAGTGTTAAGATTATTTCCATGGGGATGGAGGGAACCATTACCAAAGGCCCCGGGAAAGATGGAAAGGTTTCAGTACAGTGCGGTATTATTACCAGCAAAGTGGCACTTTCTGATTTGACATATGTTAAGAAAGAAGAGCCAAAGAACGTAAAAAAAGGAAGTGGATTCACCCCAGGAAAACAGGGGAAGGTGAATATCTCCAAGGCATCTAATGTATCCGCGGAGATTAATGTGTTAGGGCTTACAGTGGATGAAGCGGTGATTCGTGTAGACAAGTTCTTAGATGATGCATATCTCTGCCACCTGAATCCGGTCAGAGTTGTTCATGGTAAAGGAACAGGGGCATTAAGAAGTGGAATTCATGCATTTTTGAATCGTTGTCCCTATGTGGCTGAGTATCATCTGGCAGCGCCGGGGGAAGGTGATGCTGGTGTGACTATTGTAGAACTGGCGTAAAATATATCATTCGCTTATGCTGGAAGGGAGAGAAGATGGCAGATAAACAAAAGATTCTCATTGTAGATGATGATGAAAATATAGCAGAACTAATCAGTTTGTATATGACGAAGGAGTGCTTTGAAACTTCTATTTGCGGGGATGGAAATAGTGCCATTGAAGCAGTGAAGACGTTTGCACCAGATATTATTCTGTTAGACATTATGCTTCCGGGAAAAGATGGCTATCAGGTTTGCCGAGAAGTACGTATGACGAGCAAGGTTCCTATTATTATGCTTTCGGCAAAGGGCGAAGTATTCGATAAGGTTCTTGGATTAGAACTTGGAGCGGATGACTATATGGAGAAGCCTTTCGATAGTAAGGAGTTGGTAGCCAGAGTCAAAGCGGTTCTTAGAAGATATGAGAATGTGTCTGCTCCAAGCGTGGAAAAGGCCTCTGATGTGGAAGAGGTATCCTTTACAGATCTTGTGATTAATAAGACCAATTATGCGGTAACTTATATGGGCAAAAAATTAGATATGCCTCCCAAGGAATTGGAACTTTTATATTTCCTGGCATCTACGCCTAATCATGTATATACCAGAGAACAGCTATTAGAGAGTATCTGGGGCTACGATTATGTGGGTGATACCAGAACGGTAGACGTGCATATTAAGCGACTGCGTGAGAAGTTAAATGATCATGCAGCATGGCGAATTGCAACCATTTATGGTGTGGGTTATAAGTTTGAGGTAATGCCTGGGTGAAAAAAACCTTATACCTAAAATTTATGATGGGGTACGTTCTGTTTGCACTGTTTGGATTCATTGTTGTATCCACCTTTGTACAGCAGACCACGGAAGATCGTGTAAGAAAAGAACGGGCTGAAAAATTATATTCTGCGGCATCGGTTGTGGCAGAATCTTTTGCATTAGATTTATATAAAAATGAAACTTCCCTCACTTCCGTGAAGCAGGAAGTCGATCGAATGAGTAAAGTTTTAGATGTAACGATGCAGATCGTGAACCCATCGGGAACTATTATTGTAGACTCTAGAAATCCAGTAGATGTTGAGAATCCGATTGTCATAGAAGGTTTTGATACCACGGTTATGACGGGATCTTATTATACCTCCGGTGATTTCTTTGGACAGTTTGGGGAAGAGATGTTATCGGTCTCGGTACCTATTACCAGTGGATATACGATTCACGGGTATGTGCTTATGCACATGGCGAAATACAAAATCAATGCAGAAGTAAATGCATTGGTAGGTATAGACTATCTTCTCTTTATCGTGATTTTTGCACTGTCATTAATCATTTTGATTTTCTTTACAGAGTTTGTTTATATACCACTTCGTAAAATCACTGTGGCAACTGAAGAATATGCCGCAGGAAATCTTCACTATGAATTGTCTGTAGAGAGTGGGGATGAAATGGGATATCTTGCTGCCAGTCTTTCCTACATGGCGAGTGAAATGGCCAAAGGTGAGGATAATCAGAAACGACTGGTTGCCAATGTTTCCCACGATTTCAGATCACCACTAACCAGTATCAAAGGATATTTGGAGGCAATGGGGGATGGTACCATACCTGTAGAGCAGCACGATAAATATATTGGTGTGGTGCTAAAAGAAACCAACAGACTGATTACCCTTACGAACTCCCTGCTTACGCTGAACAATCTGAATGTCAGCGGTATGGTGCTAAAGCGTAAGGATTTTGATATGAATCAGTTGATTTATAATACGGTATCCACCTTTGAGGGAAGATGCAGAGAGAAAAAGATCTCTGTAAGACTTAAACTAACCGGAGAAGAATTGTTCGTCAATGGAGATATGGTTCGTATTGGCCAGGTCATTAATAACCTTTTTGATAATGCTGTAAAGTTCAGTCATAAAGATTCAGAGATTACCATTGAAACAACAGAGAAGAAAGACAAATTATTTGTCTCTGTGAAGGACCAGGGAATTGGTATTCCCAGTGAAAGCATCGGTCATGTTTTTGATCGTTTTTATAAATCAGACTTATCTCGCGGTAAGGATAAAAAGGGCACTGGACTAGGGCTTTCCATTACCAAAGAGATTATTAGAGCCCATGGGGAAAATATAAACGTAGTAAGTACAGAAGGGGTAGGAACAGAGTTTATCTTTACTCTTCCTGTAGCGAAAGATAGAGAAGAGGAAATATAGTATGCATATTGTTCTTCATCAGCCGGAGATTCCGGCAAATACAGGTAACATTGGCAGAAGCTGCGTGGCAACGGGAACGGAGTTGCACTTGATTGAACCCCTGGGGTTTGTACTGAATGATAAGAATATCAAACGGGCCGGCATGGATTACTGGGAGAAATTAAAAGTATCCCGTTATGTGAATTATGAGGAGTTTTTGGAAAAACATCCTGGTGCGACCATTTATTATGCAACAACCAAGGCACATAAGCGATATGATGAAGTTGCGTTTGGACCGGATGATTTTATTATGTTTGGAAAAGAAAGTGCAGGCATTCCAGAAGAGATTCTAGTGGATAATGAGGAAAACTGTATTCGTATCCCGATGCTTCCTGAGATACGATCGCTTAATCTTTCCAATTCTGTAAATATTGTGCTTTTTGAAGCCCTTCGGCAGCAGGGATTTGCGGGGATGGAAGAACATGGACAGTTACACCACCTGCAGTGGAAATAAGACTGGCAATTTGGAGATGTAAATTTGGCAAAAGAGGAAAAGAATAAAAACATAACCGAGGAGAAGGCTGAGTCCAGCAGTGATTACGAGTTCCTGCGGGAGCAAATTAAAGATCGCCCCATCAATCGTAGGAAACTGCTTCGCAGAATGCTTATGACAGCAGGCTATGCCATTGTATTTGGCGCCATTGCCTGTGGTGTGTTTGTTTTGCTGCTTCGTTCTGCGAATAAAAGAAACGAAAATGAAAGTGAAACAGTATTAACCAGAGTGGAACTTCCTACGGTGGAGCAGATGGAAGAGGAATTGCCTGCAGTAGAAGTTACGGTAGAGGATGGAGAAAATCTGCAGATCAATCAGGCGGGAGAAGAAAACGAAAAACCGCAGAATACAGAGATCCCACCAGAAGAAACGGTTATTGTTGAAAAGCCTATTGAAGAAATGACAGAGGTGGAAGAAGAGCCGCCGGTAGAAATTGTTGAGATTCATGAAGTGCCCATGGAGATTGAACTATCTGACTATCAGCTGCTGTATCAGAAACTAAATGCATTAGCAAAAGAAGTCGGAAAGAGTATGGTAACAATCACCTATATTTCTGATAACACGGACTGGTTAGATGATTCTAATTGGTACAAGAATCATGCCAGCGGAATGATTTTAGGTGATAACGGGCAAGAACTTCTAGTGTTAGCGATGCAGCCTAGTGGCATGGATAATGCGATTGTGAGAGCAACCTTTCCAGATGGAACCAGCGTGAATGCGATGCTCAAACAGCTAGACAAAGATACGTCCTTAGCAGTGTATGGTATTAAACTGCGCACAATTTCCAAGCAGACGTTAGATTCAGTAACGCCGGTTACTTTAGGAAACAGTACTTCAGCTTCCGTGCAGGGATCTGCCGTGGTTGCAGTTGGTAGTCCCCTGGGAAATCCATCCGTATGCTATGGGGCAATCACCAGTAAGGAAAGCCGCGTGCAGAAAGTAGATGCGACCTATCAGATACTAACAACGGATATTTATGGAAGTGTATATAGTGGTGGTATTTTGGTAAATACCAAGGGGCAGGTTGTTGGAATTATCTGTAACGATCATAAAGCAGATGGCATGGAGAATCTGATCTATGCATATGGAATCACCGGCATCAGAAAATTGTTAGAGAATCTTTCTAATGGTGCGAATCCAGCCTATTTAGGTATCGTAGCAGGGCCGGTTTCTGAGGAGGCGATGGAGGCCCTGTCCATGCCCGCCGGTGTCTATGTCATAAAGACGGAAATGAATTCTCCAGCAATGGCAGTAGGGATTGCAGCAGGAGATATCATCACGGCTATTGGAGATACTAGTGTTTCCAGCCCAAGTGAGTACATGAGTGCGCTGGCACTGATTGAGCCTGGCCAGCCAGTTAGTGTGACTTTCATGCGCTTAGGCGGTGGTGAATATAGAGAAACAAAGGTGTCCGTAGAAACCCAAGGGAAATATGAAACTATAGAATAGAAAGAGGATGGAATATGCGTTATATCAAGGACTTAAAAGAAGGTAGCAGACTGCAGGAGATTTATCTTTGCAAAGCAAAGACCCAGGCAGAAACAAAAACCGGAAAGCCTTATCATAGAATTACCTTAATGGATAAGTCGGGAGCATTAGAAAGTAATGTGTGGGAACCCTATAGTGCGGCCATTGAGGAGTACGAAGCAGGAGACTTTATTGAAGTACTTGGTACAGTAAATGTATTCAATGGAGCACTGCAGGGAAAGGTGGACCGCATCAGGAAGTGTCAGGAGGGTGAATATGATACGGCAGAATATTTCCCCGCTTCTGAAAAAAATGTGGAGGAAATGTATGCCGAACTTACCGGCATTATTGATACAGTAAAGACGCCTTGTTTAAATACTTTATTAAAAAATATTTTTGTAGAGGACAAGGATTTTGTGATGGATTTTAAAAAGTCATCCGCTGCAAAATCCGTGCATCACGGATTCATAGGTGGCTTGTTGGAGCATACTTTAAGTGTAACGAAGATGTGTATTTATTACACGGGATGCTACAGCTATCTGAATTATGATTTGTTAATTACGGCGGCCATTTGTCATGATATGGGAAAGGTTATGGAGTTATCGCAGTTCCCAGAGAATGATTATACCGATATGGGACAACTGTTGGGACACATTGTTTTAGGGGCGCAAATGGTTGGAGAAAGAGCGAAAAATATTGAAGGATTTCCCAAGACGCTACTACATGAATTACAGCACTGCATTCTGGCACACCATGGAGAGTATGAATTTGGTTCTCCTAAGAAGCCTGCCATCGCTGAGGCTGTAGCATTAAATTATGCAGATAACACCGACGCAAAATTGGAGACCTTTAAAGAACTATTAGCAAAGTCAGATAAGGTGCAGACGGAGTGGCTTGGCTACAACAAACTTTTCGAGTCCAATGTTCGTAAAACAAGTGAGATGTAAATAAAGAATCGCTCTCCTGGTAGACTGTTCCTGCTTGGAACATTTTTATGGGAGGGCGATTTTTAGATGGGATAGGAGCAGATATGGAATATCAGAAGAATCAGTATATTACATTGGAAGTAGAAGATTTAGGAAGTGAAGGAGAAGGGATTGGAAAGATAGATGGCTATCCCTTTTTTGTAAAGGATGCGCTTCCTGGGGATATTATTCGCGCAAAAGTGATGAAGACCAAAAAAAATATGGCCTTTGCGAGACTGGAAGAAATACTGACGCCATCTTCTACGCGAATTAATCCATTATGCCCTCACGCAAGAAGATGTGGCGGTTGTCAGATCATGGAGTTATCCTATGATGCCCAGTTAGCATTCAAGGAGAAGAAAGTGAAGAATAATCTTCTTCGCATAGGTGGTGTACCAGAAGATGTGTTGGCCCGGGTATATGACGGAATTATCGGTATGGAATCCTCCGCTGATGAGAATGTTCCAGTGCGGTACAGAAATAAGGCACAGTTTCCATTTGGAAAGAATAAGGAAGGGAAGAACATCTGTGGATTTTATGCGGGACATACCCATTCCATTATTGCAAATACAGAATGCTATTTGGGGGTAGAGGAAAATGAAGTCATTCTGGAAACCATCTTATCCTACATGGAAAAGATGCATGTAGAGCCCTACGACGAGGAAACAGGAAAAGGACTAATTCGTCATGCCCTGCTTCGGAAGGGATTTCAAAGTGGGGAGATCATGGTCTGCCTAGTCATTAATGGAAAGAAACTTCCTGGGCAGCAGGTGCTTGTGGATATGTTGACCAAGATTCCCGGTATGAAGTCTATATCCATCAGTGTGAATGAGAAAAATACCAATGTGATTATGGGTGAATCCTATGAGGTACTATGGGGAGAAAATGTTATCACAGATAGTATCGGTTCTGTACAGTTTAAGATTTCGCCGCTTTCCTTCTATCAGGTGAATCCGGTACAAACCAGGCGATTATATGAAACGGCACTTTCCTACGCGCAGCTTACGGGGAAGGAAACGGTGTGGGATTTGTATTGTGGAATCGGTACTATTTCTCTATTCTTAGCCCAGAATGCAAAGAAGGTATATGGGGTAGAGATTGTTCCCCAGGCGATAGAAGATGCGAAACAGAATGCGAAGTTAAATGGATTTACCAATGCGGCATTCTTTGTTGGAAAGGCGGAGGAAGTTCTACCAGAATTTTATGAACATGGAACGGTTCATGGGGAATTGGTGGAAGACGTTGATGCATCAGCTAAGTCGCCGGATGTTATTGTGGTGGATCCTCCTAGAAAGGGCTGCGACGAAGCCTGTCTTTCCACGATGGTCAGCATGGCTCCTAGCCGCATCGTTTATGTTAGCTGCGACAGCGCCACTTTGGCAAGAGATATCAAATATCTCCGCGAGCATGGTTATGAACTGGAGAAGGTAAAGGCATGTGATATGTTCCCGAATAGTGTGCATGTGGAGAGTGTAGTTCTTTTGAACAAGAAAAAGGCAACAGACTTTGTTGAAATAGGTGTGGATGCAGAGGATTATTACAGTATTAAAGAAAAATAACAAT
>JAKSRR010000023.1 GCA_024403455.1 Lachnospiraceae bacterium
CATTTCCTTATGTAGATATTTTGAGATATGGAGGAAAACTTCCGAGCCAGCCAGATGGTGTTATCAAGTTTTCATGTCCTGATGTAGATGTACTTAATATATTCAAAATAGAAGTAGAAGAATGAAAGAAGGGTTTATTTTGAAAGATGTAGAATTTCTTTTTCCTTACCAGGGGAAAATATGTCCAATAGCAAATGAATCTTGTCCATATAAACTATGTTGTACGGATTGTGATTTGTATAATAGCTTAGGAAGGGTTAAAAAGCTGGCAAATAAGACTCAGTGCGATACAGATATACAACATAACGGGACAAAAATTCAGGTGAGTTGATAATTGAAAGTTAATGATATACCATGAGAAGGTTTCTTCATAATATATATAGCAGTGAAAAAAGTGTATATATAGCATACTACACTCGATTTACACTCGGTGAAAATCGGGAAATGTGAAAATGTCAATAAATAGTAGTATTAGTATGATATTTCTCAATATATGGTATTTTTGCTGGGGTTAAATTTTGTTCATGTGTTCTCAAAGAGATAAGGATTACTGCGAATTGCAGTTTATGGAAAGAACTCCCGAGTTTACTCGAGGAGTTCTTTTTATTTGCCCCATATCAAAGTGCCATTTCATTTGTATAAGAATTTTTTTGCGTATTTGACGAGCGTCAAATAATGACTTATACTATGCTTGGTGTATTTGACGAGCGTCAAATACAAAGAATATTGTGCTGATTATAAAAGGAGTAACAGATTGGTGGAGACAAGAATAATCCTAGAAAAGCAGGATTTAACCTATTTAAAGTGGTCACATATACGTACTTCCAGCGGCACTGCTGGCACATTTTTAAAGTCCGAGTCTAATATGGATGGAGTTAAAAAGTATTATAAGCTTTCAAATTTTGACCCGGTAAATGGTATCGTAGGTCACGAATGTGTAAATGAAATCATTGTGGATAGAATGCTTACGCTTCTTGGGGTGGAACATTTGAATTATGAACTGATCAATGCGGATATTGAAATTGAAGGAAATACGTATTCCACATTTTTATGTGTATCGGAGGATTTTAAGAAACGTGGCGAGAGCAAGATTGCGCTAGATAACTATTATAGAACAAATGCAATTCATGGCGAGAGCCATTATGACTTTTGTGTAAGAAATGGGTGGCAGGAATACATAGACGCAATGATTATTGTTGATTATCTCATATTAAATAGAGATAGGCATGGTGCCAATATAGAAGTGCTTAGAAATGCCAGAGCACATAGTCTTAGAATAGCCCCGCTTTTTGATCATGGCTTGTCTTTGTTATATTCATGCATGACAGATGCAGATGCGAAAACTTTTGATGTATTAGAGGATAAAAGGTGTCGGAACTTTATAGGAAGTTATTCGTGTCTGGATAATGTGAAATTGGTAAAGAATCCTAAAAGAGTGTTCAAGAATAAATTACATGCTAGTGATAAAAATAAAATCTTTGAAGGACTGGAAAATATACTGTCTGAAACCTTTATTGATAAGATTTGGGAAATGATTTACGAAAGGTATCAAATATATGAAAAGCTATGAAATATATGATGAAGAAAATGATATATCCATAGGAACATTGTTATATTATGAAAAAGAGCGCAGTTATATCATAGAGTTATGTGAGGGTTTAGATGAGTGGACTGCACCCATTATGTTTACCTATCTTATCAAGCAAAATAAGTATACAGTTCCTAGTGAAATTAGTTACCTGTGGGTTAAGGAAAGAATCATACCGAGTGGGCGTCAAAATATAAATTCGATTTTGAATAATCATAAGCTGAAAGAATATAGTGAGATAGATTTTTTGGAACTGGCAGAAGGACGTTGTGCACAGGATCATTTATATGTAAGGAAAATAGATAGAGTACCAGAGTATGTTAAAGAAAGAGCAAAGAAGAATGTTAAGGAGTGCTCCCTGCTAGAAAATGATCGTTTGCTATGTTTTTTTGTGGATGGATGTACCAAGATCATTTCGCTTGCTGACATTGCCGAAATTGAGGACGTAGATAAAATATTAAAGAATAAAATGCTAATGAGAAGTGTAAGCGTGGGCGTAGGAGGATATTCTATATCATTCAATCGTTCAATAGATATATCAGCCGTTCTTCTCTATGATGAAGGGAAAGATATTCCGCTTACATTAAATGATTTTGCATTATTTGTTCAAAACAATATAGTGGATACTTCTGGGGCGTGTGATATGCTAGAATGCTCAAGACAAAATCTTTCTTATATGGTAAAGGAAGGAAGTTTGAGCCCTATTAGATTAAATCTGAAAGGGAATCTATATTTAAAAGGTAATATCTCTGAAAAAATGTGGTAGCTGGCGAAAACAGGGAAAATAGACTGGATGGTAGTTACCTATGGTTTGTAAAGCCCAATTTAGGTGAGTCTTATTGTAGTTATGAGTTAATCTGGGAATGATGGTAATTGCTGACGAATTCAAGGTTTGCTGTCACGCATATGCCCTAGAAATATGGTATATTATAGGGTGATAATTTATAAGCATGTCTAAAAAGAGGCAGGTTAGAAAATATGAAACCTTCATCTAGAAAATTAATTGGTCCTGGTGCACGAGTATTTCTCGTTGCTGTGGCTTGTATACTAATCAACTATGCAGGAAAAACGTTAGCATCAAATGTGGAATTACCCTTATGGTTGGACTCCATAGGAACAGCATTTTGTGCCTATATTTATGGTCCCATCTGTGGGGCGATTGTTGGTATATCCGTAAATATTATGTACGGGTTCCAGGATTCCATGGCGTTTGTTTACTCCATAGTAAATCTTGCCACCGGTATCATTATTGGTCTTGCGGCGAAGAAGGGTGCAATCAATACTTTCTTTGAAACATCTAAAGTAGCCGCTTTGGTAACGCTTGTTTCTACGGCAATTTCTGCGCCGCTCAATATTATCTTTTATGAAGGAATGATGGGGAACAAGTGGGGAGATGCTGTTGTTGAATTTTTAAGACACCGTGGTTTCAATACTGTGGCTGCCTCCTCCATCGGAGAATTCTTCATCGACTTTGCAGATAAGATTGTTACCCTTGGGGTGTTATTCCTATTTGTAAAAGCTGTTCGTCGGATACGCAAAAAGAGTAAGAATAAGAAAAAGAAGAATATTGCAAGTGTGGTAACTATGATTTTATTAGCCACACTGCTTGTGAATGGTTTGCCCCAAATGCAGGTAATGGCTGAAGACAAGGACGACGAAGAAGATTATGATTCTTACATTCAGACCATTTATAACAATACCAATGGTTTCTCCTGCGGTGAAGCAAATGACATAGTTGCCACCAATGATGGTGTGCTTTGGATTGCGACCTATGCCGGATTATACAGATATAGCGGAAGTGAGTTCCGCTATATGAGTGACTATTCTTCTATAAAGAATGCCAATGACTTATTTGTGGATGAGGAAGGTCGACTATGGGTTGGAACCAACGATATGGGTATCTCCATTTGTACTAGGGAGGAAGTATCCAACATATTAGATACGAGAAGTGGCCTCCCTTCTAATTCCGTTCGAAGCATTATCAGAAACTCCAATGGTGATTACTTAGTTGGTACAAGTGGTAGCATGGCGGTGGTATCTCTATCGGGTGGTATTCGAACCAAGGAAGTGATTGATGAAATTCAGTATGCACAGAGCCTTGCGGCAGATGCGAGCGGACACACTGCAGCTGTTACCGCGCAGGGACAGTTATACTTACTGGACGGAACCGAGGTAAAAGCAAGCCTTACTGCAGAGGAAGGCGCCTTTACTAGCTGTAGATACAATAGCGACAGTTTGCTTTATGTGACTTCAGATGCGGGGGATATATATCTATATAACACTTCGTCCAATCAGTTTGTAGAACAGATGAAAATATCTATCCCAGGCTTAACTCATTTAAATAACACGTATGAAATGGAAAATGGTGTTGTTTTTGTATGTGCGGATAATGGTGTTTGCTATTTGGATAAAAAGTATAATGCCCATGAAATTACCACGGGGGCATTCAATAGTTCTATCGACAATATGACGGTGGACTATCAGGGAAATATTTGGTTTAGTTCATCTAGACAGGGATTATTAAAGCTTTGTCCTTCTGCCTTTTCTGAACTATTTACCATTGCCGGTGTAAGCGAAAAAGTAGTCAATGCTGTTACTGTTTGGCAGGATAAGATTTATTGCGGAACCGATAAAGGACTTGATATCATTGATCAGTCTACAGGCAGTGCGGTTACCAGTGAATTAGCGGAAGAATTAGATGGAATTCGTATTCGAAATCTGTATGTGGATTCCAAGAATAGACTATGGATTTGCTCCACCGCAGGATATGTGATTCGTGTGGAGGCAGATGGAAGTACACTTCATCTAGGCGCAGAGGAAGGTGTGATTGGTTCAAAATTCCGTCAGGCACTGGAACTGCAGGATGGTACGATTGCTATTGCAAGCGATAAGGGTGTTTCTGTAATTGATGATACAGAGGTGGTTTATACCTTGGATAGCAATGCGGGAATTACCAATCCTATTGTGCTCTGTATGTGTCAGAGAGAAGATGGAACGATTTTCCTGGGCACGGATGGCGGCGGTATTGTTGTTGTAAAGAACGGAAAAGTTATTGAGAATTATACCAGTGAAGAACTGGGCTCAGATATCATTCTTCGAATTGCAAAGGACAGGGATGCAGAGGGTGTATTTGTGGTTACTAGTAATGGCCTTTGTTACATTTCTGCAGAGGATGAAATTCTACAACTGTCGACATTCCCTTACAGTAACAACTTTGATATCTACGACAATGGAGAAGGGCTTCTTTTTGTCACGGGTAGTGCAGGTATTTATGTGGTGAAGAAGGAAGAACTCCTTAATGGTGAGAGAGTTCACTATGAACAGCTAAATTATATTAATGGTCTCAGGCAGACCATTACAGCAAATTCCTGGAACTGTGTAGAAAACGATGCAACATGGTATATCTGTAATAATGCCGGCGTCACCAGATTGGATCTTACCCAGTACCAAAAGAGTGCAAAGTCCTTCCGCTTGATTATCAGTTCCATGAGGATTAATGATGTTACACACATGGTTAATCGTAGTGAAGATATTGTGCTTGCTGGAGAAGATGTTGTTCTAGAACTGGTTCCTGAAATTATCAATTATACGGCCGAAGATCCAACCGTTCGCTACTATATGGAGGGATATGATAAGGCCCCCATTGATGTCAGACAGTCGGAACTGCGTTCTGTGGAGTACAGAGGGTTACCCTCCGGAACCTATAAGTTCCATTTGGCAGTGATTAATAAATACGGCAATGTTGCAGAAGAGCAGATTTATACCATCGTGCGTCAGCAGGATTTTTACGAGCAGCAGATTTTTATAATTTACTTCTTTGTAGAACTGGCGGTTATCATCGCATGGATTGCCTGGGTTATTACCAGAACCTTCATGCAGAAAGCGCTGGAAAGCAAGAACCGCGAAGTTGAGCATGCACTAGAACAGGTTCGCTTAGGAAATGAAACCATTTTAACCATTGCAAAGACCGTGGATGCGAAGGATGAGAATACCAGCCAGCATTCCTTCCGTGTATCAGAATATTCTGTACGCATTGGTAAGAAACTTGGCTATGATGAAGAGACTTGCGAAGACCTTCGTAAGTCTGCCCTTCTTCACGATATTGGAAAGATTGGTATTCCAGACAGAGTGCTTAACAAACCTGCAAAGTTAGATGATGAAGAGTACGCTATTATGAAGTCGCATGTTACCCGTGGTGGTGAGATTTTAAAGGATTTCACCTTCATTCCTCACGTGCAGGAAGGTGCACTATATCATCATGAGCGTTATGATGGAAAGGGTTATGCCCATGGTCTGAAGGGAGAGGAAATCCCTGAGTTTGCAAGAATCATCGGTGTGGCTGATGCGTTCGATGCGATGACGGCCAACAGAGTATATCGTAAGAAACTGGATTTGGATTTTGTAATTGGAGAGATAAAGAGATGTAGAGGAACGCAGTTTGATCCACGCATGGCGGATATTTTGCTGGATCTGATAGCTAGCGGCGAGATTGACGTCACTGAACTGTATCAGAGCAGTCAGAAGGAGGCAACCAATGAATAAATCCAGCAGAGTAGCAAGATATCTCATTACCCTATGTGCTTCTCTACTAATGATTGGAATTATGACAGTCATTCACTACAGTAATGTGAAAGAAGAAAAGCATATCAAAGTGGGATTCATTTATGTTTCCGATATTAACAATCCCTACACCTACAATTTCATTAGAGCGCAGAAAGCGATTGAAGAAACTTATGGCGATCAGGTAGAAACCATTGCGGAATACAATGTTCCGGAAGGAAATGAAGGAGCTGCCATTGAGAGATTGCTTGCAGCGAAATGCGATATTATTTTTGGGACTAGCTATGGATATTGTCAGTCGCTAAAAGAAACGGCTAAGGAACATCCGGAAATCGTATTTTGTGCAGCAACTGCCGACAATGCAGAGGATCCCATAGTAGAGAATTATCACAGCTACATGGGAAGGATATACGAGGGCCGCTATGTTAGTGGGATTGTTGCCGGTATGAAAATCAAGGAATTGATAGATGCTGGTATGATTGATCCCGAAAATGTTGTGATTGGCTATGTGGGTGCATTCCCCTATGCAGAAGTTATTTCTGGATATACTGCATTTTATCTAGGTGTAAAAGATATTGTTCCTAATGTCACCATGAAGGTGAAATATACTTACTCCTGGAGCGATTATGCGACAGAAAAGAAACTGGCGAAAGAGTTGATTGAAGAAGGCTGTGTGGTGATTTCACAGCATTCCGATACCTACGGACCGGCGGTTGCCTGTGAGGAAGCAGTGGGAGAACATATCGTATATCATGTAGGATACAACCAGAGTATGTTTGAGGTTGCCCCCACTACTTCTTTGGTGAGCTGCCGAATTAACTGGAATCCGTACATGGTGGCTGCAGTAGGTGCAGTATTAGAGGATCAGGATATAGAGGCTTCTTTGGATGCCACCCGTTTTGCGCAGGATGCCTGTGCAGGATTTGATAGTGGCTGGGTCGAGATGCTGGAGTTAAATGAGGTTATCGTTTCACAGGAGACGAAGGATTTGGTGGAGCAGTATATTCAGGAGTTTAAGACCAATCCGCATAGCATCTTTGTTGGAGACTATAAAGGAACCAATCCATTTGATGAAAGCGACGTTATTGATTTATCAAATGGATATGAGGAGAATGCGTCTTGCTCAGCACCATCCTTTAGTTATGTGCTGGATGATATTATTGTTGAATAGCAGGGTGGAAAATCTATTCTCTAGTGTGGGGAGAAATTGTTCCGCGAACTGTAATGCAAATGATTGTGATGGAATAGACTAAAGACTAAATGATTGTGGCATAAAGCATATGAATAACGAAGAATTACTAGACATATTATATGACAATGGAAAAGATACATTAACTGCTGTGTTAAAAATTCAATTTGCACAAAGTTCCATGGAAGAAATTGAAGACTTCGTGTCTGTCTTTGGAAAATTATGCCAAATTGCACAATATATTGGGCTGCAGGGGGATTATTTAACTAATATCCTATGTCAAAAGGATAGTGCTTTATTGAATGAAGGTTCGTTTTCTGAATTTTTAGAGACATATGAAGAGGGATTGAAGCAGTTTTTGTTGGATGTGATTTCCTGCCGACAACATATTTGTATTATTAAAAGAAATGATGAGATTCCCGGATTGGCATCGCATATCATTACAAATATTGGACAGGTGGTAAGTGCGTTAAGTCAGGGGAAAGTGCCAGTAATTGATACAAGAAATTGTAAGAATAGTTTTACCGCATTAAGCCAAGCTGAGAATAGGAATATTTGGGAAAAATACTTTATACAGCCCTGCAAACTTTCGTTAGATGAAGTGGAAGAACATATGCACATCAGTTATGCGGAAGGGATTCCTGGATTTTACCCATCTTACAAAATGGATGATCTTGACAACCCAATTTTAATGCAGTTTTGGAGAAATGCTGCATCAAAGTATTTGCGTTTTTCAGACTATATGGAAAGCAAGTTGGCTGTGGTTAAAGACGCATTAGATTGGGAACATAAGCGAGTGCTGGGGGTAATTTGCAGAGGAACAGATTACACAGAATTGAAGCCGTATAATCATCCTGTTCAGCCGAATCCCGTGATGGTTATTGAGGATGCAAAACAGTTGATGGAACAATATAAGTGCGACTATTGTTACCTGGCTACAGAGGATGAGAAAATTTACAAGCAGTTCCAAGATGCCTTTGGGGAAAGATTGCTGTTTACGCAGCGGTTTCTGTATAAGGATGTAAAAGGAACAGTATTAAATAAATACAATGAGCAGAATGCGATAGATAGTGGTGAGAAGAATGAAGAATATTTAATTTCACTCAAATTACTGGCAGAATGTTGTTGTTTTATAGGTGGAAGAACAAGTGGTTCTGTAGTTGCAGCAATTCTCTCGAAAGGATTCGATTTCTTTTATTTGTATGATGAGGGTCGCTATGGGATTGATAATCTGAATACATTAAAGAGTTATATTTGCTAGTATATTTTTAGTGTATGTGTAGCGGCGTTAAGGGAACAGGTCTATGTTTAGTAAACACTATGTTCGAATAAAAGATCAAAAACTGAATGAGGCTGAATTTTATTCTGGTGGGGGAATGGCTGGCGGATACTATAGAAGAACCGTTAAAAGACAGGGCGATTGCGCAGTCATCTATACTGAAAAGGCAGAGATGCATAATGAAGAACCAGTGCAGTCAGAAGTGATTGTTGATGCCACTATTTTGGATGAAATAGAGAAAGTTATCATAAAGCATAGAATGAACTCTTGGAACAACAAGAAGTTTACGGATATGTTTGTGGCAGACGGAGAGAGTAGGGGATACTCTTTCTCGTTTGAAAAAAGTACGATTCGTTTTTCGTCTCAAATATATCCAGAGGAATATAGAGAGAAACTGCGTGAAATAGAAGAAATAATTAAAAAATATAGTTAGGCTGACGTAGCCGTCACTGTGCAAATTGACAGATAAACCACGAACTTGTAAAAAAAAGTAAGGAATATCTATGTAGCGAGAATTGTAAATACTACCAGTGGTATCGATTTGGATCCTCAGCAGGCAGGCTATTCTGCAAGTAAGGTTGCTCTTAGCAAGGTAACGAGAGAACTTGGACTAAAATATGAGGGCACAGATGTGATTATCAGCCTTACCGATCCTGGTTGGTGCAGAACTGACATTGGTGGTCCTGCTGCTCCCAATGCGCCTGAGAGTGCCATCCCTGGCGTTGTAGTTGGTGCTTTTGTAAATGATGGAAAATGGCGTTTCTATTGTTTTGAATAGAGATGTCCGTTAGTATCTATGAGTAAAAAATGAACCGGCCTATCGGGATAAGCGTCAGCTCCCGATAGACCGGTTTTTGCACTCCTTATCCCAAAAGGACCGTCCCTAATAGGAGAAATATGGTATAATAGGAAGCAATAGTGTGTCATGTTAGGACACCGATAAAGGAGCAGAAGAATGAAAGACGAAACCAAATGTCTCCATGCAGGATATACGCCTAAAAATGGAGAGCCTAGAGTACTTCCGATTGTACAGAGTACGACCTATGTATATGACAGTGCTGCAGAGGTGGCAGCGATTTTTGATGATCCCACCAAGGGCCTGTGCTACTCCAGATTTGGCAATCCTACGGTGATGGCTGTAGAAGAAAAAATTGCAGCATTAGAAGGTGGTGTAGGTGCTATGTGTACCTCCTCCGGTCAGGCAGCTTCCCTTCTTTGTATTTTGAATATTGCCCAGGCAGGAGATTCCATTGTGGCTCTTCCTGAAATCTATGGCGGAACGATTAATCTCTTCTCCTACACTTTTAAGAAGATGGGCATCGAAGTGATTTATGTGGATAAAACCGCATCTGATGAGGAAATTAAGAAATGCTTTAAGGAAAACACCAAGGCATTCTTTGGTGAGACCATTGCAAATCCTGCATTAACAGTGTTAGATATTGAGCGTTTTGCAAACATTGCACACGAAATGGGTGTTCCCATGATTGTGGATAATACCTTTGCAACTCCTATTCACTGCAAGCCTTTCGAATTCGGCGCAGATATTGTAATCCATTCTACCAGTAAATATATGGATGGTCATGCCCTGCAGGTCGGTGGTGTTATTGTTGACAGCGGTAAGTTTGATTGGACAAATGGAAAGTTCCCTGAACTGACTGAGCCAGATGAATCCTACCACGGCATCTCTTATACAAAGCAGTATGGCAAGATGGCTTATATTATTAAGGCTAGAATGCAGCTTATGAGAGACTTTGGAGTTTATCCTGCAGCTCACTCTGCATTTTTACTAAATCTTGGACTGGAGACCTTGCCAGTTCGTATGAAGCAGTACTGTGAAAATGCAATGGCAGTTGCGAAGTTCTTAGAAGCATCCGATAAGGTTGAATCCGTATCCTATCCTGGACTTCCCAGTGATCCTAACTATGCTTTAGCACAGAAGTATTTAAAGGGATGCTCCGGTGTTGTTTCCTTTGTCATTAAGGGTGGAAGAAGTGCAGCAGCGAAGTTTATGGATCAGTTGAAACTGGCATCCAATGAAGTGCATGTAGCAGATATTCGTACCTGCGTGCTTCATCCTGCATCAGAGACCCACAGACAGTTAACAGATGAGCAGCTGGTAGCTTGTGGTATTGATGGCGGCATGGTTCGTTTCAGTGTTGGTCTGGAAAGTATTGATGATATTTTAGAAGATTTAGGAAATGCTCTGGCAGCAGTATAAGGCTGGAGAATGCAATAAAGAGAGATACTTCTTTCCCTGCGGAGGAGAAGAGGAAAAGACGATTGGATTGAGGGTTACATATGAATAAAACAATTGGATTATGCATTGAAACAATCCATACACCGAGTAATGTAAGTTTTCTGAAGGCGATACAGGATATTGTCACAGCCAATGGGGACACCCTTTTTGTTATCCAGACCAGTGTCAGCTGGAATGAGATTGTAGGGCATGACCTCATGACCAAAGGGATGCACATTGATGGTGTGATTGTAGAAGCCTCCAGTTACATTCAAACGGAAAGACCGGTGATTATTGGAGAGGCTTTGGCGAAAAAAGGGGCAAAAGTGGTTCTGGTGGAGCCTGCCATTGAGCAGCGTCAGAATGGTTTTCCTTATGTTCGTTTTTCTGATGAGAATGCATTCCGCCAGTTGATGCAGTATCTGCTGGTGGACAAAAAGTGCAAATCCATTGATCTTCTGGCAGGGGAAGTGCTTCGAGGCATCCCCGATGTCTTCCTGGATATCTATCAGGAAGAATTGTCTAATGCAGGAATTCCCTATGATGAACTGAGAATTGCCAAGAGCGTGGCATGGAACGGAAATCTGAAACGGCACATTGACAGGCTGCTTGATTATGACTGTCCGGATGCCGTGATTGCCATGGATGATCGTGCGGCAAATTATTTCAACAATATACAGGCAGAGCGAGAAACATCTGGAAAGAACGCCATTGTATGCAGTGTGGATCGTAAGTATATCGATGACAACACCGTGACAGTGAATGCGGGTATTAAACGTTCTGCAATGAACACGGCAAAAGAAGCGATGGATGTTCTGTATCAGATGATGGAAGGAACAGAAGTTGAGAATGATACCGTATTAGATAATATATTCATTAAGGCGGTTGATGAGAACCTGGATTTAGCAAGGGAGCAGAGAGTACGCAGACATTTTGGCGAACTGGAAGAAGAGATTACCCATTGGTCCAATGCGGAAGTGCGTCAGCATGCCACCATGAGTAAGATTTTATCCAGCGATTCGATCGATGATATCGAGGATATGATTGGCAGAATTCTGCCGAAAAATAGCTGTTTTGTGGTACCTGCTGGATTTTTGGAAAGCTATGCGGGAAGCAGCAGCTCTTTTGATGAAAAATTCTATGTATTTGCTGATCGGAGAAGGGACTCCTATCAGGGAAAGCAGTTTGCCATTGCGGATTTGCCAAAAGATCAGAACACATTCATTGTATTTCCGGTAAAAACCAGCCGAGATCAGACTGGTTTCATTTTGTATCAGGGCCAGGATTATAACAGAGAATTATATGTTATGGAACGAATGGCAGTGAATCTGTCTGATACCTTCTGGCGTTATTTTGAAGATAGGGAATTGCAGTTTGCGAACCGTGAACTTCTTCATGCAAACGAGAGAATGCGCCAGATGCAGGTTCGTGATATGGTTACGGGTATGTTCAATCAGCGTGGTTTCGTAAAGGAACTGGAAGCGATGAAGGACAGAGCCGTAGAAGAGAAGGCAAATATTGCACTCATTGCCATTGATTTGGAAGGCCTTTCTAAGATTAACAATATCTACGGCCATTCAGAAGGCGACGCAGCGATTATGGCGCTAGCGGATATTATTGAAAACAGTTTGATGGCCAGAGAAGTTTCTGCGCATATTGGTGCGGATGAGTTTGCTATTGCGACGATAGGCGGAGCGGAGGCAGAACATGTTTGCGCGACACTGATTAAGAGTATCCAGCTAGGGATTGAAAACTATAATCGTATCTCAGGCAAAGAATATACCATTGAGATTAACTATGCGGAGAAACGAATTGAACCTACAGACAAAACTTCTATGAAGAAGTTTTTGGATGATACCATTAGTGAGAAGCGCATTAGGAAGAATAACCAGCGAACCCTTATGGATGACACGGCAGATAGGGACGGTGTGAATGAGGATGAGAAAAAGGCAGTCATGGATTTGATTGACCGCAATGCCTTCCGTTATGCTTTCCAGCCTATTATTAATGCGAAGAATGGTGAAATCTTTGCTTATGAGGCGCTCATGCGTTCTTCGGAGGAAAAACCATTATCCCCATTCTTGATTTTAAAGTACGCTACCATGGAGAAGAGACTCTACGATATTGAGCATGCAACCTTCTTCAATGTTTTGGCGCACATCAAGCAGGAATACAGACAACTGAAGAATCGCAGGGTTTTTGTAAACAGCATTCCTCAGTATATGCTGGATGATTCGGATTATGAAAAACTAAAGAAGACGTATGGTGATTATTTTGGCTCGTTAACTGTGGAAGTGACGGAGCAGACGGAACTTGATGACAGAGGTTTGGAGATACTAACCAGCCGAAGTCTTGAAGACGGATTTGAAATCGCAATCGATGATTATGGCAGTGGTTATGCAAACACCACGACCCTGCTTCGCTATTTGCCGAACTGCGTAAAGATTGACAGGCTTTTGATTTCGGATATTCATGAGGATCCGAAAAAACAGCATTTTGTGCGAAATATTATTGAGTTTGCACATGACAATGGATTTATGGCATTGGCAGAGGGTGTAGAAACCCTGGCTGAGTTAAAGGCTGTTATACAGATGGATGTGGATTTGATCCAGGGTTACTATACAGCGAAGCCTTCCTTTGAATTCCTTACGGAAATCCCGAAGGAAATCAAGATGGATGTTGTGAATGCCAATATCAGGAATCACGAGCACAAGAACCAGAAGACTTATATGGTGGGAAATGAAACGGAGATTCCCTTGATGCGTTTGGCACTAGAGGGCTACACCAGTATCGTCTTATCAGGACAGGATGTAACGATTTACGGAAATCAGGATTACACGGCCTCCATGATTATTAAGGTGAAGGATGGAACGAGCAGTCGTCTGACCATTCGTAATGTGAAACTAGAGAGCGAGAGTGGTCTTCCTTGTGTTGATATTGGAAAGAATGCATCTCTGGAGCTGAATATTGAGGGACGGAATGAAATTAACGAGATTGGTATTCGCGTTCCTGAGAGCGCAAGTCTTCACATGGTGGGCGATGGAACATTAGCAATCAGAGCCAAGGAGCGTATGGCATATGGTATTGGTAATGATATGGAAAATAGCGTAGGTACCATTGTCCTTGGCATGACCGGTGAACTCTATGTTGCTGTCGATGGATTTAGTGCGATTGGTTTTGGCGGCGGAGTATTCCGCGGCGGTGAAGGTATTCGCGTAGAAGCAGGCAGTGTGCATGTTATCTCGACTGGTACGGAGTGTATTGGCGTTGGCTGCAATATTGGTGATATGCCGATTACGATTGATAATGCGGGTGTAAAGGTGGATCTTAGAGCAGAGCGTGGACATGGTATTGGCAATGTTCATGGCAAACAGCTGACGACCATTACATCTAGCCTGGTGGAAGTGGAAGGCTCTGGTGATATTCTCTGCGGTATTGGCTCCATGGAAGATGCTAGCGGTGAATTTGTCTTTACAGACTGCCGTGTCATTGCTGCCTTAAATGCACGTATTGCATATATTACAGGCACCCGAAGCGGTGACGTAACCTATGAGATGAAGAATACAAGTATGGAGTTTACTGGAGAAGGTTCGGAAATTGTCGGCATTGGAACAAAGACAGAGGAAGCCAAGATTAGTACCGAATATTCCTCTATCCATATGACCGTTCGTGCTGCGGAGTTTGTTCTTATAGGTGCGAAGAAAGAAAACTGCAGGTACAAGGGAGGCACCAGAAGATTACATATTAATTCTGATGTCTATGAAGTGCCGGCAACAGAAAAAGAAGATGAATAAATGTTAGTAATACCTGAAAAGAAAGAATTGAAGAATATTTCCATTGGCATGGGGCTCATGGATTTTATCCCGGTTCTTCTTTTTGCAGTCAGCATGTTTTTGCTTGCCAGAATATACCCTTCGCCTCTTTTCTATGTGGGCGCGGTTCTCTGTATTTTGGCAGGGGTGGGGAAGGTCCTATGGAAACTGCTTCTTGCAATTACCAGGAAGAACATTAAGTTTTTAAATAAACAGTTGCGGATTGTACTGCCTGCGGGATTTTTGCTGATGATTATCTCGCTAATACTGGGAAGGGGAAAGGTGTCTTTTCCAGGAATGTGGGCGCTTGTGAAGGCGTTTCCAGGACGGTACGCATTTGGGTTTAGCATTCTTGGATTTACTGCTATGGGAATTCTGGGGGTGAACCTGGATGCAACGAAAAAACGAAGCCAGTGGATAGAACAGAGCGTTAATACGGTAGCACAGTTATCCTTGTTATTTGGCGTTTTTCTATGTTATGCAAAGATGACTTCCTATGCACCTTCAGAAGAGGCTATCAGGCAGATGGACGGTAGCGAGACGACTTCTGTGTTAGACATTGATGAAGGGTATTTGTTTGATGGACCGGGAAGTGATGTGGCACTGGTATTCTATCCGGGTGCCATGGTGGATTGTCGCTCCTATAGTCCTCTTCTGCAAAAGATTTCGGGAGAAGGTGTGGATGTTTTCCTGGTAGAAATGCCTTATAATCTGGCACTGTTTGATGTGAATGCGATGGACCGACTGCGGGAGAACTATGACTATGAGCACTGGTATCTGTGCGGTCACTCCTTAGGTGGAGCGATGGCAGCGAATTATATTGCAAAGGCGGAGCAAGAACCAGATGGTTTAATTCTGTTGGCGGCCTATGCCACCAAAGAACTACAGGCAGAGGATTTGAAGGTTCTTTCCTTGTATGGTGATCGTGATGGTGTGCTGAATGTAAAGAAGGTGGAAGCGGGACGAACCAATATGCCTACGGATTATAAGGAGGCGGTGATTCCTGGCGGTAACCATGCGCAGTTTGGATCCTATGGACCACAGAAGGGTGATGGTGAAGCAACCATCCCGGCCGAGATTCAGTTGCAGATTACAGCAGATGCGATTATAGAGTTCTTAAAATAAAAAGGACCTTTCGGTATTTTTAACAAAATACTGAAAGGCCTTTTTTATTACAGAAGTCCTCCGTCCATACGAATGACTTGTCCAGTTAGGTAAGGGGGACTAGTTAGAATCTGCCATGCCATGGCAGCGGCTTCCTTAGGATCTCCAGGACGACCAGAGGGAATCTCGTCAAAGAAGGCTTCCCGTTCCTCGTCAGATAAATGTTTGTTCATTTCGGTGTCGATAAATCCTAGAGACAAGGCGTTCACCTGGATGCCGGAAGGCGCCAGCTCCTTGGCAAGGGCCTTGGTAAATGCGTCTACGGCCCCCTTGGAAGAGGAGTAGGCAACCTCCATGGAAGCCCCCGATTGTCCCCACATGGAAGAAATATTCAGAATATGGCCACGATGTTCCTTTAACATAAGTTTTGCCGCCGCTTTGCTACATAGGAATACACCATCTACATTGACGCCCATGAGCTCCTTCCACTCTTCGTAGGAAGTATCTGTCAGTAGCTTAATCTGGCTAATGCCGGCATTATTAATGAGATAATCAACCCGGGGAAGATCAGCAAATAGAGTTTCGGCAAAATGGGGGTCTGCCACATTACCCTGATAAAAACGAACCGAAACAGCGTAGGTGGTTTGCAAGGTCTCGGCGAGTGAAGAAAGCTGGTCGATACTTTTTTGGCAGCAGAGCACAAGGTCACAGCCCTTGCTGGCAAGAAGTGTTGCAATTTCTTTTCCAATGCCTCTGGAGGCACCGGTAATAACGGCGATAGGGTTCATAGAAGAATTCCTTTCCTATGTGTTATTAATTATTATACCTTAATCTTTTGCTGGTTTACACTTTTGACCATTGTATCTTCAAAATATGGTATGATGTATACATTGAAAATGGAAGGACGACTAGTCATGGGCGAAATGCTTGATACCCTTATTATCGGTGCAGGACCAGCGGGCTTATCTGCTGGTATTTATGGATTGCGTGCCGGATTAAAACTATTGCTGCTAGAAAAAGCGGCTGCTGGTGGACAGGTGCAGTCAACCTATGCCGTAGATAATTATCCGGGACTGCCTGGAATCAGCGGGATGGACCTTTCCCTAAAAATGAAGGAACATTTTGAAAAAGTGGGTGGAACCATCATGACGGCAGAGGTAACTGGTGTGCAGAAAGAGGCGGAAAGACGTTTTCTAGTGAAGACAGACCAAGGAGATTTTGCCTGCAAATCGGTTCTTTTGGCAGCGGGAGCCCACCATGCAAAGCTAGGCGTTCCAGGGGAAGAAGAACTGGCTGGCTGTGGCGTGTCCTACTGTGCAACCTGCGATGGTGCATTTTATAAGGGTGCAGTTACGGCTGTTGTTGGTGGCGGCAATGTTGCTGTGGAGGATGCTATTTTTCTGGCAAGATTCTGTGAGAAGGTGTACCTAATCCACAGAAGGGATACCCTGCGGGCAGAAAAAGCACTGCAGGATGTGCTTTTGGCACTTCCAAATGTAGAGATTCTTTGGGATACCACGGTAGAATGTATGCAGGGAGATGGAGAGTTAGAATCTCTGGTGATTCGAAATCTAAAGACGGATGAGCAGAAGGAACTGGCTGTAGAAGGCGTGTTTGTTGCGGTTGGCATTTTACCGGATACGGAGCGCTTTACAAATCTGGCGAAGACGGACGAACAGGGCTATTTTATAGCAGGGGAAGATGGGCGAACTTCAGAGCCAGGAATCTTTGTAGCAGGAGATGCTAGAAAGAAACCATTACGCCAGATTCTCACGGCAGCTGCAGATGGCGCGAATGCCATCACCAGTGCAGCAGAATATATTCGGGAGTTTACATAAGTTCTACATATTTATAGTAGAAAGACTGAATTCTGACTGAATTACAAAAAAATACGAAAAAAGAGTTGACGCAAGTGGGGTGGTATGTTATTCTATCACAGCATAAGAGCTCGGCTCTTTTTTTTGTGGCGAGTAAATGCACTACGTATTTGGAGGATAAAGATATGCGTACAAGAATTACTTTAGCATGCACCGAGTGCAAGCAGAGAAACTATGACACTACCAAGGATAAGAAAACTCATCCTGATCGTATGGAAACCAAGAAGTACTGCAGATTCTGCAAGGCTCACACTTTACACAAAGAGACCAAATAAGTCGCCTTTTTACGTATAAAGGAGGCCGCCATGGCAGAAGAAAAAGAAAAGAAGAAAAAGCAGAGTTTTTTCAAAGGCTTAAAGAAGGAATTCAGGAAAGTGCAATGGCCTACCAGAGGTGAAGTGGCTAAGGAAACGATTGCCGTTACTATCATTTCTGTTGTTGTAGGTGCGCTGATTGTATTGATTGATGGACTCTTACAGGCAGGTATTCACTTACTGTAAGAAGCCTTTGGATTGGTTTGGATGTCCAGAAAAGGAGCAGGATTTCATGGCAGATACAAGTAAAGCCGGAATCAAGAGAATGGCAGCAATGAAGGCCATTCGTGAGATGGGCGACTTAGGCGAAGTTCTTAAGCCTGTTCGTCCTGAAGGCGTTGTAGAGACCAACACTTACGACGCTGCTGCAAGTGGTAATAAGTCTGGCCGCGGTATGGGTGTTTATGTATTACACACTTACGCAGGCTATGAGAAGAAAGTAAAAGACAATATCGTAAAGGCTGTAGCAAACCGCCACCTGGAAGATAAGATTGTAGAAGTAATGATTCCTGAACAGGACGTTACAGAAGTACGCGCAACTGGTAAGAAGGTTGTTCGTAAGAAAGTTCTTCCTGGATATGTTCTTGTACGTATGGATGCAGATGATAATGACGCATGGTACGTTGTACGTAATACCCGTGGTGTTACCGGTTTCGTAGGACCCGGAGGCAAGCCCGTTCCCTTATCTGATGAAGAAGTGGAACGTATGATGAGTCAGGAACACACCATTAAGGCAGAATTTGCTGTTGGTGATATGGTTGTTGCAATCGATGGCGCATGGAAAGATGCAATCGGTCGCGTAACCAGAATTGACGAGAATAAGCATACCGCAACCATCATGATGGAAATGTTTGGTCGTGAGACCCCTGTAGAGATTGACTTCTCTGATTTAAAGAAGTATGCTTAAGGACGTGCGTTTAATAGCACGGTAAAGCGTTTATGGCGCTTACAGGTTTATCCTGTTTTATATAGCGTGTGTGGGAGCATCTCATAGGGAGAAGCGCCACTACCACATTTTTTAAGGAGGAAGCCAAAATGGCAAAGAAAGTAGAAGGCTACATTAAGTTACAGATCGCTGCCGGCAAAGCAACCCCGGCACCCCCGGTTGGTCCTGCTCTTGGTCAGCACGGTGTAAACATCGTTGAATTTACCAAGCAGTTCAACGCAAAGACAGCAGACATGGGTGATACCATCGTTCCTGTTGTTATTACGGTATATGCTGATAGAAGTTTCAGCTTCATCGTAAAGACCCCCCCTGCACCCGTTCTTATTAAGAAAGCTTGCAAGATTAAGTCTGGTTCCGGTGTTCCTAACAAGAACAAAGTTGCAAAGATCACCAAGGCACAGGTCGAAGAAATTGCAAAGACCAAAATGCCTGATTTAAATGCAGCTAGCCTTGAAGCAGCAATGTCCATGATCGCTGGTACTTGCCGAAGCATGGGTGTAACCGTAGAAGACTAATTGACAGAGAGTGGAAGGGCCTTTTGGTCCGCTAAACCACCAGGAGGTATAATATGAAGCATGGAAAGAAATATGTAGAAGCTGCAAAGCAGTTCGACAGAGCTACTTATTATGAAGCAGCTGAAGCAGTAGCAATGGTTAAGAAGACCGCTACCGCAAAGTTTGATGAGACTGTTGAAGTACACTTAAGAACCGGTTGCGACGGACGTCATGCTGATCAGCAGATCCGAGGTGCAGTAGTTCTTCCTAACGGTACTGGTAAGACTGTTCGCGTACTTGTATTTGCAAAGGGTGCAAAGCTTGATGAAGCTACTGCAGCTGGAGCAGATTTCGTAGGTGGCGAAGAGCTTATTCCTAAGATCCAGAATGATGGTTGGTTCGAGTTCGACGTAGTTGTTGCTACCCCTGACATGATGGGTGTTGTAGGTCGTCTCGGTAAGGTACTTGGTCCTAAGGGACTTATGCCTAACCCTAAGGCTGGTACCGTAACTATGGATGTTACCAAGGCTATCAACGATATCAAGGCTGGTAAGATTGAGTACCGTCTTGACAAGTCCAACATTGTTCACTGCCCTATCGGAAAGGCTTCCTTTACTGAAGAGCAGTTAAATGAGAACTTAAATGCTCTTATGGACGCTATCGTAAAGGCTCGTCCTTCAACCTTAAAGGGACAGTACATCAAGTCCATGACCCTTGCATCTACCATGGGTCCTGGCGTACGTTGCAACGTTGCAAAGTACTAATTCTGTATTCTCCAGGTGGCGGTTTGTTGACAAATCTCTGCCGGTAGAGTAATATAGCAAAGGTTCTGCTATAGGAACCGCGCCGAAGACAGTAGGTGTTCGTAAGAACGTAACACGTTAGGGCCTACCGAGGAGAGAAGTTTTTATAACGATTACTTCAACCCTCTGTCATTGGCAGAGGGTTTTATCATGAAAACCTCTTTCGGCATGAAATCTAAAAGGAGGTAAAAAAGAATGGCAAAGGTAGAATTAAAGCAGCCCATCGTTGCAGAGATTTCTGAAGCGATTAAGGATGCTCAGTCCGTAGTTCTCGTAGACCACAGAGGTCTTACTGTAGAGCAGGATACCCAGCTTCGTAAGCAGCTTCGTGAGGCAGGCGTTGTTTATAAGGTATACAAGAATACCATGATGACCCGTGCTTTCGCTGGTACTGAGTTCGAAGGCCTTACCCAGTATCTGGAGGGACCCAGCGCAATGGCTGTTTCCAAGACAGATGCAACTGCACCTGCAAGAGTACTTGCAAAGTTTGCAGAAAAGGCTGACAAGCTTGAGCTTAAGGCTGGTGTTGTTGAAGGTACCGTATATGACCAGGCTGGAATCAAAGAGATCTCTACGATCCCTTCCAGAGAAGAGCTTCTTTCCAAGCTCCTTGGCAGCATGAAGAATCCTATCAGCAACTTCGCTCGTGTGCTTAACCAGATCGCTGAAAAAGGCGGCGAGGCAGCACCCGCAGCAGATGCAGAATAATCTGCAAATTACTTATTAACTAAACTTTTATGGAGGTAAAATAAAATGGCTAAAATGTCTACCCAGGAATTTATTGATGCAATCAAGGAACTTTCTGTTCTTGAGTTAAATGACCTTGTTAAGGCTTGTGAAGAAGAGTTCGGTGTATCCGCAGCAGCAGGTGCTGTAGTTATGGCAGCAGGTCCTGCAGCAGCAGCTGAAGAGAAGACCGAGTTCGATGTTGAGCTTACCAGCTTTGGTGAGAAGAAGATGGATGTTATTAAGGAGATCCGTGGTATCACTGGTCTTGGCCTTAAGGAATCCAAGGAGCTTGTTGAAGGCGCTCCTAAGATGGTTAAGGAAGGCGCTTCCAAGGAAGAAGCTAACGATATCAAGGCTAAGCTTGAGGCTGTTGGTGCAACTGTAACCTTAAAGTAATTTCAAATTACATTCTTCAGAGGGTGTGGCAAATGCCATGCCCTCTGTTTTCTTTTACTTTCTATAGAATTCTAAAATTCTTCAAAAAATTTCGTTGACATGTATTTCATGACTGTGATATTATGGTATTTGCGTCATTGTGGCGCAGTAGGTCTTTTTATGCTGTTTTTTTAGCGGGGCCTATGGAATTACTATAAAAACGGGAGTGATTGTGACATGGATAAGAACAGAATGCGTCCCATTGTAAATGGCGGTGTTGAGCGTATGAGCTACGCCAGCCAGAAGGAAGTACTTGAAATTCCTAATCTCTTGGATGTTCAGAAGGTTTCCTACGACTGGTTTTTGCACCAGGGATTAAAGGAAGTTTTCGATGACTTCTCACCGATTGAGGATAAGTGCGACCACTACAGTCTGGAGTTTGCTTCTTTTGTACTTGATGAAAAAGATGCAAAGCATACCATTGACCAGTGCAAGGACAGAGACCTTACATATGAAGCACCTTTAAAGGTAAAGGTACGTCTCTTTAACAAGCAGAAAGAAGAAATCAAAGAACATGAAGTATTCATGGGCAATTTCCCTTTGATGACCGAGACTGGAACCTTCGTAATCAATGGTGCTGAGCGTGTAATCGTATCTCAGCTCGTTCGTTCCCCTGGTATTTACTGTACCAACGGTCAGTCTAAAGATAAGAAGCACTATGTACACAACTGCCAGATTATTCCTTATCGTGGTGGCTGGTTAGAGTGCGAAACCGATGCAAACGATCCTGAAGATCCATTAGTAATCGGTATTGATAAGAATAAGAGCCTTATGATTTCCGTATTCCTTCGTGCAATCGGTTACGGCACCAATGAAGAGATTATTGATCTCTTTGGTGAAGAACCTAAGCTTATGAAGAGTCTTGAGAAGGATAAGGCAAGAAACTATGAAGAAGGTCTGAAGGAACTCTACAGTGTTGTTCGTAAGGGTGAACCTTTCTCTATGGAGTCTGCAGAGAAGTATGTATCTGATACCTTCTTCGATGTAAAGAGATACGAACTTGCAAAAGTTGGTAGATATATGTTCAATAAGAAGCTTGCACTGAAGAATCGTATTGCAGGCTATACCTTCGTAGAGGATGTTATTGATCCTTTAACTGGCGAAGTGATTGCAAAGGCTGGTACGGTTGCTACCGTAGCCATTGCAGAAGAAATTCAGAATGCTGGTGTGCAGTCTGTAACCATCGCTGCAGAAGATAAGAACATTAAGGTAATCTCCAACTTAATGGTAGATATTAACGAGTGGTGCGATGTTGATGCGGAAGCACTTGGTGTTAATGAACTTGTATACTTCCCTGTACTTACTAAGATTTTACAGGAGTGCGAGGATAAGCCTGAGAAGCTTGCTTCCACCATTAAGGAGAACATTGCAAGCTTAATTCCTAGACATATCACAAAGTCTGATATTGTTTCTGCAATTAACTATGCATTATGCCTTGAGCACAAGGTTGGCCAGTGGGATGATATTGACCACTTAGGAAACCGTCGTGTTCGTACCGTAGGTGAGCTTTTACAGAACCAGTTCCGTATCGGTCTTTCCCGTATGGAAAGAGTTGTAAAGGAACGTATGAATGCAAATGACAGCGAGGATATTTCTCCTCAGGCATTAATCAACATTAAGCCTGTACAGGCAGCAATCAAAGAATTCTTTGGTTCCTCCCAGCTGTCTCAGTTCATGGATCAGACGAACCCTCTGTCCGAGATTACAAACAAGCGTCGTCTTTCTGCATTAGGACCTGGTGGTTTGAACAGAGAGAATGCAAAGCTGGAAGTTCGAGACATTCACTATACCCACTATGGTCGTATGTGTCCTATCGAGTCTCCAGAAGGTCAGAACATCGGTCTGATTGGATCTTTGGCTGTATATGCACGTGTTAACGAATATGGTTTCGTTGAAGCGCCTTACAGAAAGATTGATAAGAAGGATCCTTCCAACCCTGTTGTTACTGACGAAGTAGTATATATGACTGCAGATGTGGAAGATAATTACTACATTGCACAGGCAAGTGCGAAGATTGATGAAAAGGGCCGTTTCTTAAATGAAAAGGTAGCTGGACGTCATCGCAACAGTACTGGTGAGTACAGAAGAGAGAAGTTCGACTTCATGGACGTATCTCCTAAGATGGTATTCTCCGCAGGTACTGAGTTGATTCCTTTCCTGCAGAACGATGACCCTACCCGTGCACTCATGGGTGCCAACATGCAGCGTCAGGCAGTTCCTCTGTTAGTAACCGAAGCACCTGTTGTAGGTACCGGTTTAGAGACCAAGGTCGCTGTTGACTCTGGTGCCTGCGTGGTAGCAAAGAATGCTGGTGAGGTTACCTACGTATCTTCTGAACTTATTAAGGTTAAGCTTGATAAGGGCGGTGTAGATGAGTACAAGCTTCACAAGTATGTAAGAAGTAACCAGTCTAACTGCTACAACCAGAAGCCTATCGTATTCAAGGGCAACCACATTGAAGCAGGACAGGTTATTGCTGATGGTCCTTCCACTCATAATGGTGAGCTTTCTCTTGGTAGAAACCCTCTGATTGGTTTCATGACCTGGGAAGGTTATAACTACGAAGATGCGGTTCTTCTTAGTGAGAACCTTGTAAAGGAAGATGTTTATACTTCCATCCATATTGAGAAGTACGAAGTAGATGCTCGTGATACCAAGAATGGTCCCGAAGAAATCACCCGCGATATCGCAAACGTTGGTGAAAGAGCAAAGCGCGACCTTGATGAAAGAGGTATCATCCGTATCGGTGCAGAAGTTCGCGCCGGTGACTACCTGGTTGGTAAGGTTATGCCTAAGGGTGAGAACGACTCTACTTTAGAGAATGGTTACAATCGTCTAATCAATGCCGTTAACGGTGATAAGGCGAAGTCCATGAAGGATGTATCCTTAAAGGTTCCTCATGGCGCTTACGGTACCGTAGTAGATGTTAAGGTATTCTCCAGAGCGGAAGGTGACACCGAATTAAATGCTGGTGTAAACATGAAGGTTCGCGTATATATCGCCCAGAAGAGAAAGATTGGTGTGGGTGATAAGATGGCAGGTCGTCACGGTAACAAGGGTGTAGTTTCCCGCGTTCTCCCTGTAGAAGATATGCCTTACTTACCGAATGGTCGTCCTCTGGATATCGTACTTAACCCTCTGGGTGTACCTTCCCGTATGAACATCGGTCAGGTGCTTGAGACTCACCTTTCTCTTGCAGCAAAGGTTCTTGGATTTAACATTTCTACACCTGTATTTGATGGTGCGAATGAGAAGGATATCGAGGAAGCTCTGGAGCTTGCAAATGATTATGCAAATGATGAGTGGAGTGAGTTCACCAAGAAGCATAAGGCTGAACTTGATCCTGCTGTATTCAAGAGCTTGGAAGCAAACAAGGAGTACAGACAGCTTTGGAAGGGTGTTCCCATTTCCAAGGAAGGTAAGGTTGAACTTCGTGATGGACGTACCGGTGAGAAGTTTGACAGCCTTGTAACCATTGGACACATGCATTATCTGAAACTGCATCACTTGGTTGATGATAAGATTCATGCTCGTTCTACCGGTAACTACACCAGAATTACCCAGCAGCCTCTTGGCGGTAAGGCACAGTTCGGTGGTCAGCGATTCGGAGAAATGGAAGTTTGGGCTCTGGAAGCTTACGGTGCAGCATACACCTTACAGGAAGTACTTACCGTTCGTTCCGATGATATTGCAGGACGTAACGCAACGCTCTGTGCAATTCAGGCTGGTGAGAACATTCCTAAGGCATCCGTTCCGGAATCCTTCAAGGTTATGCTTAACCAGTTAAAGTCCCTGTCCTTAGATGTAAAGCTTCTTGACGAGAATGATGAAGAAATCGAAATGAAGGAAGCGGTTGATGACTACAGATATCCATTAGACAAGCTGAGCTTTGATACCCCTAAGGTTGATAAGGAAAGCATGAACATTGTAGATGCTGAAGGTAATACCGTAGAAGATACAGAAGTTGCCCTTTTTGGAGAAAACGAAGAGTTCGATGAAGATTTAGCAGGCATCGGCGAATTCGAAGGTGGCGAAGACGAAGAATAAGCAGCCCCGTTAATCCAAAGTGTACAGTCCAAACTAGGAGGCAAACAACATGTCTGAAAATAGAAACGAAGCAAATCAGATGCTTAAAATCAATTCTATCAAAATTGGCTTAGCTTCTCCCGAGACCATCCGTGGATGGTCTCATGGCGAGGTTACCAAGCCTGAAACTATTAACTATCGTTCCTTAAAGCCGGAAGAGGATGGTCTTTTCTGTGAGAAGATTTTTGGACCCAGCAAGGATTATACCTGCCGCTGTGGTACCAGAAAGAGTGGCTATAAGAAGGGTGAGAAGTGTAGCGTTTGTGGTGTAGAACTCACCAAGTCCAGTGTTCGTAGAGAGCGTATGGGTCACATCGATTTAATCGCACCTATGGCACACATCTGGTATTCCAAGGGCGCTACCTGCTATCTTGGTGCAGTACTTGGTCTCGAGAGAGATCCACTGGATAGAGTAATCTATTATGCTGCATACATTGTTATTGATCCCGGTACAACCGATCTTGAGTACAAGCAGGTATTAACCGAGCATGAATATCAGGATGCATTAAACAAATACGGTTATGACAGTTTCCGTGTAGGAATGGGTGCAGAAGCGATTAAGGAGCTTCTGGAAGTTGTTGATCTCGATGCAGAAATTGACAAGCTCCGTGAAGAAATGAAGGAGACCCAGGATAAGAAGACTACCAAGGCAAGAACCATCGCAACCAAGGGTAGCAAGAATGATAAGTTAGAGAAGATTATCAAGAGATTAACCGTTCTTGAGAACTTCAAGAAGTCCGGCAACAAGCCTTCCTGGATGATTTTAGAGGCAGTTCCTGTAATTCCCCCTGATCTTCGTCCTATGGTTCCCCTGGATGGTGGCCGTTATGCAACTTCTGACTTAAATGATTTATACAGAAGAATTATTTCCAGAAATGCCCGTCTGAAAGAAGAGATGGACAAGGATGCTCCGGATTTAATTATCAACAACGAGAAGCGTATGCTGCAGGAAGCAGTAGATGCATTAATCGATAATGGTAAGAGAGGTCGTGCTGTAACCGGTTCCGGCGGACGTCCCTTAAAGTCTCTTACCGATTCCTTAAAGGGTAAGCAGGGTATTTATCGTCAGAACCTTCTTGGTAAGCGTGTAGACTTCTCTGGTCGTTCCGTTATCGTCGTTGGTCCTGAATTAAAGATTTACCAGTGCGGTCTTCCTAAGGAAATGGCTATCGAATTATTCAAGCCTTTCGTAGCACATGAACTTGCAGTTCGTAAGATTGCTCCGGAAGTTACCAGTGGTATGCAGCTTGTTGAAGAGCGTGATCCCAGAGTTTGGGACGTTCTTGAGGAAGTTATCAGAGAACATCCTGTTATGTTAAACCGTGCACCAACCCTGCACAGACTTTCTATCCAGGCATTCGAGCCTGTATTAGTAGAAGGTAAGGCAATTAAGCTTCATCCCCTCGTATGTACCGCATTTAACGCGGACTTCGATGGAGACCAGATGTCTGTACATCTGCCTCTTTCCGTAGAAGCACAGGCAGAGTGCCGTTTCCTCTTGCTTTCTACCAATAACTTATTAAAGCCTTCCGATGGTGCGCCTGTAGCAGTACCTTCCCAGGATATGATCCTTGGTATTTACTACATGACCCAGGAAAGAGAAGGTGTTAAGGGTGAAGGTAAGTTCTTCAGAAGCATTGAAGAAGCAAACCTCGCTTATGAAAATGGTTACCTTGATATTCACGCAAAGATTAAGGTTAAGGTAAAGAAGACCTTAGAAGATGGTCGTGAAATCAGCGGTATTGTTGAATCTACTTTAGGACGTTTCTTATTCAATGAAATCATTCCTCAGGACCTTGGTCTTGTAAAGCGTGAGACTGATGAAGATAAGCTGAAGTTAGAAGTAGATGATATCGTAGGTAAGAAGAACATCAAGAAGATTCTTCAGGCTGTTATCGATGTTCATGGTGCAACCAAGACCGCAGAGGTTCTCGACCTTGTAAAGGCTATTGGTTACAAGAACTCCACCAGAGCAGCGATTACTGTATCCATTTCTGATATGACCGTGCCTGATATTAAGGAGAAGATGTTAAAGGAATCTCAGGACAAGGTAGACATGCTGATGAAGAAATACCAGCGTGGTCTTTGTACTGAAGAAGAGCGTTATGAAGGCGTTCTTGCAATCTGGAAGAAGACAGACGAAACGCTTGCAAACAACCTGATGGATTCCCTGTCTGCATTAAACAGCATCAAGATGATGGCTGATTCCGGTGCGCGTGGTAGTAAGGCACAGATTAAGCAGCTTGCAGGTATGCGTGGTCTCCAGGCAGATACCTCCGGTAAGACCATGGAGTTACCTATTAAGTCTAACTTCCGTGAAGGTCTTGACGTACTTGAGTACTTCCTCGGTGCACATGGTGCGCGTAAGGGTCTTTCCGATACCGCGCTTCGTACCGCTGACTCTGGTTACCTTACCAGACGAATGGTTGACGTTTGCCAGCACCTTATCATCCGTGAGACAGACTGCTGCAAGAATCGTCCTGAAATCGTGGGTATGGAAGTATCCACTCTGTACAATGAGAACAATGGTGTAGTAGAAGATCTGGAAGCAAGAATTAAGGGTCGCTACAGCGTTGAAGAAATTAAAGATGCAAATGGTGAAGTAATCGTTAAGGCTAACCACATGATTACACCTGCCAGAGCAAAGAAGATTGTTGCAACTGGTGTTGAAAAGGTTAAGATCAGAAGCATCGTTACCTGTAAAAGCCACGTTGGCGTATGTGCTAAGTGCTACGGTGCAAACATGGCATCTGGCGAGCTTGTACAGGTTGGTGAAGCAGTTGGTATTATTGCAGCACAGTCTATCGGTGAGCCTGGTACACAGCTTACCATGCGTACCTTCCATACAGGTGGTGTCGCTGGTAACGATATTACCCAGGGTCTTCCTCGAGTAGAAGAAATTTTCGAATGTACTACTCCTAAGGCTCTTGCAACACTTGCTGAGTTTGGTGGTACCGTATCTATTAAGGAAACCAATAAGGGTCATGTAATCACTGTTACCGATGGTGATAAGAAGCTTGACTACAAGGTAAACTTTGGTCAGACCATTCGTGTACACGAAGGTGATGTGGTAGAAACCTGTGATGCTTTAACCGAAGGTTCCATCGATCCAAACGACTTAATGAAGGTAAAGGGTCTCCAGGCTGTTGTAGACTATCTGATCTGCGAAGTTCAGAAGGTTTACGGTACCCAGGGTGTAGACCTTGCCGATAAGCATATTGAGACCATTATCCGTCAGATGCTTCACAGACAGCGTATTGAGGATGCTGGTGATTCTGAGTACTTACCTGGTGCATTCATTGATCGTCTGGTTGCAGAAGATATTAATGAAGCACTCATCAGCGAAGGCAAGAAGCCTATGGTACTTGTAGATGTAGTAAATGGTATCAAGCACGAAGCACTTGCTTCTGATTCCTTCTTATCTGCATGTTCCTTCCAGGAAACCAACAAGGGTCTTGCTGATGCAGCAATTAAGGGCCGTGTAGATTATCTCCAGGGTATTAAGGAGAACGTAATGCTTGGTCGTCTGATTCCTGCAGGTACTGGTCTTGCAAGATATCGTGATGTACGTCTCGAGTCTGATGCGCAGGGCAATCCTAAGTATCTTCCTGAAGAGAGCGTAGCTACTGTTGAGGAAGTAAGTGCAGAGGAAACCTTAAATGAGGACATCGAATCTGCAGAACTGAATAATCTTCAGTAATAAAGTTATGTAAACAAGGGCTCTGGCTTATGCCGGAGCCTTTTTTACAAAAATCAAGGTATTTTCGAAATTTCATCAGAATTCACAAAAAATCTCCTATATTTTTGTTGACACCAAAAGTGAAAAAAAGTAAAATCAAAAGGCGTGCGCAAAATGGCTCGTTACTTTTTGCGCTGCAATTTCAAAATACTAAAGACAGGAGGTGAACAAAATGCCCACATTCAACCAGTTAGTAAGAAAGGGTCGCGAGACAAGCGTAAAGAAGTCTACTGCACCTGCACTTCAGAGAAGTTATAACTCTCTTCACAAGAAGGCAGTAAGCGCTGCTTCTCCTCAGAAGCGTGGTGTTTGTACCGCAGTTAAGACAGCAACCCCTAAGAAGCCTAACTCCGCACTTCGTAAGATTGCCAGAGTTCGTCTTTCTAACGGAATCGAAGTAACATCTTACATTCCCGGTGAAGGCCACAATCTTCAGGAGCACTCTGTAGTATTAATCAGAGGCGGACGTGTTAAGGACTTACCTGGTACAAGATATCACATTATCCGTGGTACCCTTGATACCGCAGGTGTTGCTAATCGTAAACAGGCTCGCTCCAAGTATGGCGCTAAGAGACCTAAAGCAGGAAAGTAATTGTGTAGTTCACATAGGATTGATTTAGTGTTGGGCTTTTGATTCACGAACGACTGTTTATGATAGAAATACCAGCGCGTACACATTGACCTAAGTGTGAGTACCGATGATTTAATCATGTAACATGAAATAATGGTTAAGGAGGGAAGAACCGTGCCACGTAAAGGACATATTCAGAAAAGAGATGTCTTAGCAGATCCTTTATACAATGACAAGGTAGTAACCAAGCTTATCAACAACATTATGTTAGACGGTAAGAAGGGTGTTGCTCAGAAAATTGTTTATGGAGCATTTGCTAAGGTAGAAGCAAAGAGTGGCAGACCTGCACTTGAAGTGTTTGGGGATGCTATGAACAACATGATGCCTGTACTCGAAGTAAAGGCTAGACGTATCGGTGGTGCTACCTATCAGGTACCTATCGAAGTTAGACCTGATCGTCGTCAGGCATTAGGACTTCGTTGGCTTACCGAGTTCTCTCGTAAACGAGGCGAGAAGACTATGGAAGATAAGCTTGCAAACGAAATCTTAGATGCTGCAAACAATACCGGTGCAGCAGTAAAGCGTAAAGAAGAAATGCACAGAATGGCTGAGGCTAATAAGGCATTTGCTCATTACAGATTCTAATAAAGGAGACAACCAATGGCTGGAAGAGATTATCCCTTAGACAGAACCAGAAATATTGGTATTATGGCGCATATCGATGCTGGTAAGACCACATTGACCGAGCGTATCCTTTATTATACTGGTGTTAACTACAAAATTGGTGAGACCCATGATGGTGCATCTACCATGGACTGGATGGAGCAGGAGAAGGAAAGAGGTATTACCATTACTTCCGCAGCTACCACCGCTCACTGGACATTACAGGATCATCATAAGACTAAGCCCGGTGCATTAGAGCATCGTCTTAACATCATCGATACTCCTGGACACGTAGACTTCACTATCGAAGTAGAGCGTTCCTTAAGAGTACTTGATGGTGCAGTAGGTGTATTTGATGCAAAGGCTGGTGTTGAGCCTCAGTCTGAGAACGTATGGCGTCAGGCTGATACCTATGGTGTACCTCGTATGGCATTCATCAACAAGATGGATAAAATGGGTGCAGATTACTTTATGTCTGTACAGACCATCATTGATCGTCTTGGAAAGAATGCAATCCCTGTAAATATTCCTATCGGAGCAGAAGATTCCTTCGTAGGTCTTGTAGACCTCTTCGAAATGGAACAGTATATTTACAATGATGACAAGGGTGAAGACGTTACTATCGGAGAAATCCAGGACGCTTCTATCAAAGAGCTTGCTAACAAATGGCATGAGAACCTTGTTGAAAAGATTTGTGAGTTAGATGATGAACTCATGATGATGTATCTTGAAGGAGAAGAGCCTACTGCTGATCAGTTAAAGGCAGTTCTTCGTAAAGCTACTATTAACAATGAAGCAGTTCCCGTATTCTGTGGTTCTGCATACAAGAATAAGGGTGTACAGAAGCTGATCGATGGTGTTATCGAGTACTTACCTGCTCCTACAGACGTTCCTGATATTGCAGGTACTGATATGGATGGTAACGATATTACTGTTCCTTCCACCGATGACGGTCCTTTCGCAGCTCTTGCATTCAAGATTATGACTGACCCCTTCGTTGGTAAGCTTGCATTCTTCCGTGTATATCGCGGTATCTGCAAGGCAGGTTCTTACATCCTGAATGCTACCAAGGATAAGAAGGAGCGTATCGGTCGTATCCTTCAGATGCACGCTAACAACCGTAAGGAAATCGAGCAGGTTTACTCCGGTGATATTGCAGCAGCAGTTGGTCTTAAGTTCACCACCACTGGTGATACCATCTGTGATGAGCAGCATCCTGTAATCCTCGAGTCCATGGAATTCCCTGAGCCCGTTATCGAGCTTGCTATCGAGCCTAAGAGCAAAGATGGTCAGGCAAAGATGGGTGAGGCACTTGCAAAGCTTGCAGAAGAAGATCCTACATTCCGTGCACATACCGATCAGGAAACTGGTCAGACCATTATTGCAGGTATGGGTGAGTTACACCTTGATATTATCGTAGACCGTCTCCTTCGTGAGTTTAAGGTTGAAGCTAATGTTGGTGCTCCTCAGGTTGCATATAAGGAAACCTTTACTAAGGCTGTAGAAGTAGACTCTAAGTATGCTAAGCAGTCTGGTGGTCGTGGTCAGTACGGTCACTGTAAGGTTAAGTTCGAGCCCATGGAAGCTAACTGCGATCATTTCGAAGTTGATCCTAAGGCAAACGTACTTATCAACGAGCCCCCTACATTATTATTCGAGTCCACTGTAGTCGGTGGTGCTATTCCTAAGGAATACATCCCTGCAGTTGGTAACGGTATTAAGGAAGCAGCTCAGTCTGGTATTCTTGGTGGTTTCCCTGTACTTGGTGTACATGCTAACGTATATGATGGTTCCTACCATGAAGTCGACTCTTCCGAAATGGCATTCCACATTGCTGGATCCATGGCATTCAAGGATGCAATGGCAAAGGCTGGCGCAGTATTACTTGAGCCTATCATGAAGGTTGAAGTAACGATGCCTGAAGAGTACATGGGTGATGTTATCGGATCCCTTAACTCTAAGCGTGGTATGGTTCAGGGTATGGACGATATCGGCGGTGGCAAGATTGTTAGAGCACTTGTTCCCCTTGCTGAAATGTTCGGTTATGCAACTGAGCTTCGTTCTTCCACCCAGGGACGTGGTAACTACTCCATGTTCTTTGAGAAGTATGAGCCAGTTCCTAAGAACGTACAGGACAAGGTTCTTGCTGATAAGAGCGGCAAGTAATTACTTGCAAATACTGAAGAAAATCGGTATAATTTATGACAGTGTTTTTAGCCAAAAGGCTATCATTTTAAGGAGGATAAATTAAAATGGCAAAAGAAAAATTTGAGCGTACTAAAGCGCACTGCAACATTGGTACCATCGGCCACGTAGACCATGGTAAAACTACCTTAACCGCAGCTATCTCCAAGGTTCTTACCGAGAGAGTAGCAGGTAATGCAAAGGTTGATTTCGAAAACATCGATAAGGCACCCGAAGAGAGAGAAAGAGGTATTACCATTTCTACCGCTCACATCGAGTATCAGACCGAGAAGAGACACTACGCACACGTAGACTGCCCAGGCCATGCTGACTATGTAAAGAACATGATCACTGGTGCTGCACAGATGGACGGTGCTATCTTAGTAGTTGCTGCAACTGATGGTGTTATGGCACAGACCAAGGAGCACATCCTTCTTTCCCGTCAGGTAGGTGTACCTTACATCGTAGTATTCCTTAACAAGTGCGACATGGTAGACGATCCTGAGCTTATCGAGCTCGTTGAGATGGAAGTTACCGATCAGCTTGCTGAGTATGATTTCAATGATTGCCCTATCGTTAAGGGTTCCGCTCTTAAGGCTCTTGAAGATCCTGCAAGTGAGTGGGGTGACAAGATCATGGAACTTATGGATACTGTTGATTCCTACATTCCTGATCCTCAGCGTGATACCGATAAGCCTTTCCTTATGCCTGTAGAAGACGTATTCACCATTACTGGTCGTGGTACTGTTGCTACCGGTAGAGTAGAGCGTGGTACCCTTCACCTTAACGAGGAAGTTGAAATCGTTGGTATTAAGGAAGAAACCAGAAAGACCGTTGTTACTGGTATCGAAATGTTCCGTAAGATGCTTGACGAGGCTCAGGCTGGTGATAACATCGGTGCTCTTCTTCGTGGTATCAACAGAACTGATATCGAAAGAGGTCAGGTTCTTGCAAAGCCCGGTACTGTTACCTGCCACACCAAGTTTACCGCTCAGGTTTACGTATTAACCAAGGATGAAGGTGGTCGTCATACTCCTTTCTTCAACAACTATCGTCCTCAGTTCTACTTCAGAACTACCGACGTTACTGGTGTTTGCGAACTTCCTGCAGGTACCGAGATGTGCATGCCTGGTGATAACGTAGAAATGACCATTTCTCTTATTCACCCCATCGCTATGGAGCAGGGTCTTACCTTCGCTATCCGTGAAGGTGGTAGAACCGTAGGTTCTGGTAGAGTTGCTACTATCATCGAGTAATCACTTGTTGATAGTGTAGTAATCTAGTAATTACAAGGCTTCCGAGGTTTTCCTCGGGAGCCTTTTTCTTTTATGTAATAGATTTACATTCTTGTGATACCAAAATGATACC
>JAKSRR010000024.1 GCA_024403455.1 Lachnospiraceae bacterium
GAACCGCGGCTTATAGCCGCAGAGCAAACCACCGGCTAAGCCGGTGGTCATGATTGGGTAATTTTGGGAAGAATAGGTTGGAAATGCGTTGATATACTACGTCTATCAAGTGCTGTGGCCTCTTGACAGTGCCCACAGCACAATTTTTTTCAGATAAAGGGGAAATAAGAATGTACTGCGAAAAATGTGGACGTGAAATCGGCAATGATGCCAATTTTTGTGATGGGTGTGGGCATAAAATAAAACAAACCGGTGGTGGAAGTATTATGCCTGAGCAGTCGGTGACCAATGTAGTTATGGCGAATAATGCTGCGAGAAGAAAAGGTCCACATCCAGCAATAATAATAGTGATTATTCTTGTGGTGATTGGTGCTGTTGTCGGAATTGTTTTAGCAACTATACATGGCGGTGAGAAGAAAAAACGTGAGCAGGAAGAAATTAGTCGTCAGGCAAAGGCGTTAAAAGAATATGAAGAAATGTATGAAGAATATTACGAGAAGTGCGAGCGGTTTGTTTCCTTAATGCGTGATGTTAATGCGCAGGAAACTGTTTTTCTGGAAGCGAATGGGGGAACTGTCGGAATATCTTATTATGACGAGATTCCGTTGGATTTTAATGAATTTTATTATGGTGAGTATAGATCGCAAAAAGCCAGTGAACAGTATGGCTTTCTAAGAGAAAATGCTGTTGCAAGGTATTTTGGCTGGGAATATTCAGATGATAATGGAATTACCAATGAAGCTGATGCAAGAGCATACCATGAGATGGTTATGAAGTTATATAATACGAGAGAGGAGGCTACTGCGGTAGTAAAAGAAATTACTGCTATGGATAGAGATAGTGCTTTTAGTTTGGCATCTTGGGAGTGCCAGACTGCAGTATCCTTTGTAGAAGAACAGAATCCTGAAAAAAGAGAAGAGATAGATAATAAACTACATGAAATAAGAAAAATTTTCAAATCTCCCTACTACAGTACCGTATATAATGGGGGTGTAAAATGGAGATTTGATAGTAGCAAAAATTCTTCACGCGATTTTGATGGAGAAATAGATGCTATATTGGAAGCTGCAAGACCATAAATAATCCTAATATTGTAACGAAGTATCATATAGGCGGTGCAAATGGATAACCATTTGCACCTGTTTTTTATATTTACTGAAATATTAGAAATTTGACACCCTATAATATAGGGTATAAAATGAAGGGCAATAAAAATGATTTAATGGGGGATAGTTATGACTAGAACATTTATAGAAGTACCTCTGTTTTCAAAACGTTGGAAGGAAATTGGTCTTGGAGAAGACGAATTACAGGCGCTACAAATCATGCTGTTAAAAGATCCAGAATCAGGACCAGTGATGGAAGGAACTGGAGGAATTAGGAAGGTTCGATTTTCTTTAGAAAATAGAGGAAAAAGTGGTAGTGTTAGAGTTTGTTATACTGATTTTGCAGAATATGAAGTTATATATTTAATAACGGCATTTGAAAAGAAAGAACAGGATAACCTTACAAGTGATGAAAAGAATGTTTTAAAAAAATTGGTGAAGGCGTTGAAAGAAGAGGCAGCAAAAAACAGGAGATAAAAGATATGAGCATGATGTTTGAGGAATTAAAGCAAGGGCTAGAAGAAGCAATCTCATTTGAGAGAGGAAGTGGAAAAGCTAGAACAAAAACATATATGATACTTCCGATTAAAGAATATACAGGGAAGGAGATTAGAGAAATAAGAATGAAGGCAGGGATGACACAGAGGGTGTTTGCATATTATATGGGAGTTTCACATAAAACTGTAGAAGCTTGGGAACATGGGACAACACATCCTGCTGGTCCTGCATTTAGACTTTTAGAATTATTGGATTCAAAAGAAATAAGTAGCACGGAATATGTAATTGCTAAATAGTAAAAAGATTTTTGCCTTGCAATTGATGATAGCACGCCTAGGAGCCCCAGCAATGGGGCTCTTTTTGTGGGGCAGAAGATTAAAGAAAACGTAAGAAAACGCGTTGATATACTACGTCTATCAAGTGCTATGGCCCCTTGACAGTGCCCACAGCACTGTTTTTTTGTTAATAAAGATTTTCGCGGAAAGGTGCATAAGTGAAATGAAAAAACTAATAAAGATAGTAATGGTTATGGTCGCTTCTTTGAGTGTGATAGGTTGTGCATCCACAGGAGAAAATGTGAATAGTATTTCGGGAGATAATGAGCAGAATCCAGAAGTGGCTTTGTTACAGGAAGGGGAAGTTGATATCTGGCAGATAGGTTCTAAAACGGAAGAAGAGATTGGCGGTGACGTGTATGCTGATGTTCAGGAAAAGCAAGATGAATTGCTTGCTGAAATAGAAAGATTAAATAAGGAATATGAAGAAGAACAACGAAGACTGGAGGAGCAGCGAAGACTGGAAGAACAGCAGAAACAACAATCCGGTACTTCTGGTGGTGGAAACACGGGAAGTGCAGGGTGTGACCATAATTGGAAATATCGCGAGGGTCATAGGGTGAAATCAATTGAAAAGGAAACACATAATGAGTACTATCCAGATGGTTCCATCATGTCCAGCAAGACAGAAACTTATGCGGTATGTACACAGGTAATGTATTACGAGTGTACATACTGTGGTGCTGTTAAGAGCTACATGACGGGAACTCTTGGAGAATATTCAACAGCTGGAACATTTACATGTAATTCCCACGCAAATGGTTCTGTGGGTCAGATATATTGATGATTAATAAAAAAAGAAAGAGGTTAATAACATGAAGAAAGTAGTAGCGATATTAAGCGCGGCAATGATGGTAACAGTTGCAGGTTGTGGAGCAAAAGGGAACGAGCAGGGAACGGATAATGCAGAGAATGCATCATCAGAGAGAAAAGGCGCCGTGACAGAATATATGGGAAATGACTTTTGTGAAGAAATTCCCAGCGTATACTACAATTTGATTGATGAAGCTCCTATTATTGATCATATGAATTTCACGGGGATTCTTAGAGATATATCTAGTAGAACAGAATTTACTACTCCTCAAGATGAAAAAGCTGCGATACTGTTGGAAAATCTAGAAAATAAGGTCGGTGAACCAACTTTTTTTGGTTATAACAATTCAAGACTTTTTCAATATCCTATGTATAGTACGGCATTTGATAACGTGTGCGTAGGATTTCAGTGTGTGGACTTGGGACCATGTCTACTTGATTTTGTGATTGTACCAGTTGAATATGAAGAGAATGATGGTGGCGGTGAGACTGTATGGACTCCAGACGGAGATGTAATAAAATATTATAGTGGACGCTTCGACTTAACCAGTTATGAGAATTTTGCACTTGAAGATTTGCAGGTGGTATATGGTAAGAACATGATAAGTGCAGAAATGCTGCATAATGATTATAGTGGAATGACCTATGCGCAAATCGCAGAAGAATTAGGTTCAACTGGATTTTTAAATGCTATTGAAATAAGAGAAAAGGATGAAGATTCCTTTGGCACAACTACTATTCTTGCATCCTGGTACTGTGCTGAAGAAGATGCAATGTTATCCTTGCAGGTAAAATATACGATGACCGACATAGAAAGCAAAGAATCTTATAAAGAATATTATGCGGAATATGAAGAGGTAGAGGATTCCGTTCAGCATGTAATGTTCCATGAAAAGACAGCTATGAGTGTGGAAGATAGATGTAATTTTAATCCTCTTGAAGGACGTAAAGCAGGTGAACACACGTGGGAGATGAATGTTCGATAATATTAGAGGGATGGTGAAATAAATTATTTCTCATAAGGCGTTATGATTAGAAAAGATCGTAGCGCCTTTTTATATTGACAATACGTATAAGTACGTATAAGATTGAAGCGATAGGAGATAATATAATGCCAGTTACTTCAAAGGAAATGAATCTTTATTTTTATCCAGCGATTTTTCATAATGATGAAAAGGGGGGATACTGGATATCTTTTCCAGATTTTCCTGAATGTATGACACAAGGAGAAGATATGGAAGATGCTTATAAGATGGCAGTAGAAGCCATTGGATTATGTATTGATGAAAAATTGAAAAATAATGAAGAGTTGCCAAAGGTATCTTCGCCGGTGGATTATTTGGTTGAAGAAGGGGATTTTTCCTGCTTAATCGAATTTGATCTTATGCAGTATAGAAAAACGCATAACTGCAAGTCTGTGAAGAAGACGCTAACGATACCAGAATGGTTGAATGAAATCGCTATTTCGCAGAATATTAATTTTTCGCAAGTATTGCAAGATGCGTTGATTCAAAAGATGGGAGTTTAACTTGGTACAATAAGATAGCATACAGGAGCCCCCCAACGGGCTCTTTTTGTGGGATATTTTGATATATGATAATAGGATAATCAGAAATTATATGTGTTTTGGGTACAATACGAAAAAGTAGTAATATAATGGAGGAACGTTACAATAAAAAATAGATAAGAAAAGTTTACGATGTGTCGTTGTAACGCATTGTGTTTGTAAGAAGCTGGAGAGTACGATATGAGCAAATTAATGGAATATATTAGCAGTCAGTGCGGCAATCCCAGAGGCATTGTGGGAAAAGTATGCTGCATGGTTATGAACAAAATGAATCAAGCCATGTATAAGCGAACGGTATCTTTGGTAGATGTGGAACCGGGGGGGAGAGTGTTAGACATTGGCTATGGAAATGGGTATCTGCTGAGGGCACTGGATCAGAAGAAGAATCTGAATTTGTATGGTGTGGATATTTCGAATGATATGCGACTTGCGGCAACAAAGCGTAATCGCAAAGCGGCTGCTGAGGGAAGATTGCATCTGTCAGTGGGTGACTGCTGTGACCTGATATTTAAAGATGAGACCTTTGCGGCAGTAACATCCATTAATACAATTTATTTCTGGAGCGACACAGTAAAAGGACTGTCAGAGATTCGAAGAGTGCTAAAGCCAAAGGCATGCTTTTATAATGTGGTTTATAAAAAAGAGTATCTGGATACACTTAAGTTCACGAAGAGTGGATTTAAAAAATTTGAGCCGATGACCCTTGTGGAACTGGGAAGACAAGCAGGCTTTAGAAAAATCCGCGTAAAAACCATTGTAAAGGGAAAGAGTTACGTTGTGATTTACAAGAAATAAGGAGCAGGCAGAAATCCTCTAGAATGGAATGCTTTTGTGTTCCCTTATTTCGTGGTATAATACAAATATCTTCAGGGCGGGGTGAGATTCCCCACCGGCGGTATAGCCCGCGAGCGAAAGCATGATTCGGTGTGATTCCGAAGCCGACAGTAGAGTCTGGATGAGAGAAGATGAGGCATATGTGGATGGTAGGTGTACCAAGACTACGAACCATGGATGCGTTAGATAAGATGGACGCCCTGAGACCGATTGGTTTCGGGGCTTTTTTATACCTCTCAGTCAGCTGCGCTGACAGCTCCCCTAAAAGGAGAGCCTTGGAAGCCCTAATAGACAATAATTGGAAGAATGGAATATATGAGTCAAGTAATAAATGAATCAGAGGGACACTCCTTGTCACAAATGGACCGTCCCTGCGAGAACTCCTACATGCAACGAGCTATAGATTTAGCGAAATTAGGGGGAGGACATACCAATCCCAATCCTAATGTGGGTGCTGTGATTGTAAAAGACGGCAGAATCATTGGAGAAGGGTATCACAGGAAATGCGGCGAACTGCATGCAGAGCGTAATGCAATTGCCTCTCTTACAGAGTCGGCAGAAGGCGCCACCATTTATGTGACCTTGGAACCCTGTTGCCATTACGGGAAGACTCCGCCCTGCACGGAAGCCATTATTGAGCAGAAGATTGCAAGAGTGGTGATTGGTTCTAGGGATCCCAATCCATTAGTTGCCGGAAAGGGCGCTTCCATTTTAAGAGAACATGGGATTGAAGTTGTGGAAGATTATATGAAGGAAGAATGCGATGCATTAAATGATATCTTCTTTCACTATATCAGTACCGGACGACCCTACGTTGCGATGAAATATGCCATGACCATGGATGGAAAAATTGCAACAAAAACGGGCGCATCCAAATGGATTACGGGAGAAAAAGCTAGAGAACATGTACATATGCTACGTAGCCGATATAACAGTATTATGGCTGGTATAGGTACCGTTTTGGCAGATGATCCCATGCTAAATGCAAGGATGGAGGGGGCACATCAGCCCATACGCATTGTGCTGGATACGAATCTACGAATCCCTCTGGATTGTAGTCTGGTGAAGACTGCTAAAGAGTATCAAACAATGGTTGTCTGCGGTGCACCAGGCAGTGACTTAGCGGAGCAAAAAACAAAATGTGAAGCTCTGCAAGATGCCGGCGTAACTATACTTCCTATGCCACTGAATGAAGGGCATGTGGATTTAGTGGCACTTATGAAATATTTAGGACAGCAGAAGATTGACAGTGTTCTTATAGAAGGCGGCGGCGAAATTCACGAGGCTGCACTTAAAGCAGGAATTGTAAATACAGCTTATGTTTATATGGCTCCCAAGGTTTTTGGAGGCAGAGATGCCAAGAGCCCTGTAGAGGGGTGTGGCGTAGAACTTCCGAGTCAAGGGGCACAGTTTAAACTGTTAGAAAGCTTAGTGCTTGGTGAGGATATTATGCTTCATTATGCAATAAGCAGGGCGATGGAAGTATAAGACAAACATGCAAGGATAACGCACCTCAATGAATGGGGTATGGATGAAACAGGTGAAAAATGTTTACAGGTATTGTTGAAGAAGTAGGAACAATTAAACATGTCGTTTCTGGACAGAATGCTGGCGAAATATCTATCGGTGCGAAAAAAGTATTAGAGCGCACAAAGATTGGGGATTCCATTGCAGTCAATGGGGTTTGCCTTACCGTTACCAGCTTAAAGCCGGATGGCTTTACTGCAGATGTTATGCCAGAAACCTTGCGTAGAACGAATCTCGGGAAACTATCCAGTGGTGACCCAGTAGATTTGGAAAGAGCCATGGCAGCGGATGGAAGATTTGGCGGGCATATTGTTTCTGGACATATTGATGGTACGGGTACCATTACAGCGATGAAAAAAGAAAGCAATGCAGTCTGGGTGCGTATTGGAGCATCCAAGGAGATTCTTTCGCTGATTGTAGAAAAAGGTTCAATAACGATTGATGGGATCAGTCTGACAGTTGCAACTGTGAGTAGCACAGATTTTCAGGTATCCATTATTCCTCACACCGGAAGTGAAACCATTTTGCTGAAAAAGAAAGTGGGCGATTTGGTGAATTTGGAAAATGATATCGTAGGGAAATATGTGCAGAAATTGCTTGGAATGTCGAGCGAACCTAAGGAGTCGCAGGGGAGCGGTATTACCATGGAATTTTTAGCACAACACGGATTCTAGAGTGATGAATTAAGACAGAGGGACACACCAGAGCGCAGAGGGACACTTCTATGCCCAAAAGGACCGTCCCCAAGAAAGGAAAAGATATGGAATTTAAGTACAGCACCATTCCGGAGGCATTAGAGGCTCTGAAGAATGGAAAAATCATTATGTGTACGGATGATCCGGACAGAGAAAATGAGGGGGATTTTATCTGCGCTGCTGAGTTTGCAACCAGAGAGAACGTGAACTTCATGGCTACCTATGGAAAGGGGTTGATTTGTACTCCCATGAGCAAGGAAGTTGCGGACAGACTGAATCTTCCGCAGATGGTTTCAGAGAATACAGATAATCATTGTACTGCCTTTACGGTCTCCATTGATCATATAGATACCACAACAGGTATTTCTGCAGAAGAAAGGGGATATACCTGCCGTAAGCTTTGTGATCCGAATACAAAGCCATCTGATCTCCGCAGACCGGGCCATGTATTTCCGTTAACTGCCAGAAAAGGTGGCGTATTAGTGCGAAATGGACATACGGAAGCCACCGTAGATCTCTGTCGTTTGGCAGGACTTACAGAATGTGGACTCTGCTGTGAAATCATGCGGGAGGACGGTACGATGATGCGTACCGAAGAACTGCAGAAGTTAGCGACGCAGCATAATCTATGCTTCATCACCATTAAGGATTTGCAGGACTACTTAAGAAGATATGAAAATCATATGATGCAAGAGGCCTGTGCAAAGATGCCTACCGCCTATGGGGATTTCCAAATTTATGGATTTGTGAACGATATCAGTGGAGAGCATCACGTAGCATTGGTATGTGGTGAAATTGGTGATGGGGAAGATGTACTTTGCCGTGTACACTCAGAATGTCTCACTGGAGATGTATTTGGTTCTGCTCGCTGTGATTGTGGGGATCAGTTACATACTGCCATGCAAATGATTCAGAAGGAAGGCAGAGGTATCATTCTCTATATGCGTCAGGAAGGCAGAGGCATTGGACTGATTAACAAATTGAAAGCCTATGAACTGCAGGAGCAGGGAAGAGATACCGTGGATGCAAATCTGGAACTAGGATTTGCAGCAGATCTTAGAGAGTATTGGAGTGGTGCACAGATTCTGCAAAATCTTGGCGTAAAGTCACTAAGACTGCTTACCAACAATCCCAGTAAAGTCTATGGCCTAGAAGGCTTCAATTTTGCAATAAAGGACAGAGTTCCCATTGAAATTGATCCCGGAAAATATGATGCTTTTTATCTAAAGACCAAACAGGAACGAATGGGACATATCTTTAAACATATTAAGCTGTAGTTTGGTTTATGTGTAAATAATTAATCAAAAAACATATATGGAGGTTCAAAATGAGTATTAATTTAATCGAGGGAAAAGTAGTTGCAAAACCTGGAATGCGCGTTGGTATCGTAGCATCCCGTTTTAACAGTTTCATCGTATCTAAACTTTTGGATGGGGCTGTGGATGGACTAGTTCGTCACGGTGTGGAAGAGCAGAATATTACTGCATGCTGGGTGCCTGGTGCATTTGAAATTCCTGTCATTGCTAGAAAGATGGCAGAGTCAGATAAGTACGATGCCGTTATTGCGGTAGGTGCTGTTATTCGTGGCTCAACTACCCACTATGATTATGTATGTGCAGAAGTATCCAAGGGTATTGCACAGGTTGGCCTGCAGACTGGAAAGCCTGTTATGTTTGGTGTAATTACGACAGAAAATATTGAACAGGCAATTGAGCGTGCAGGTTCCAAGGCAGGCAATAAGGGATATGATTGTGCACTTTCCGCCATTGAAATGGTGAATGCAATGGAGATGATTTAAGCAGTGATCAAAACGCTCATTTTTGATTATGATGGAACATTGCATAATACAGCAAAGCTTTATGGTAAGGCGTTTCGTAAGGCCTATGATTGGCTTGTAGCAGAAGGTAAAGCAAAGCCAAGGATATACACGGATGAAGAAACCAGCATATATCTTGGGATGAGTGCGCCTGCCATGTGGGAAGCGTTCATGCCTCGCTTGGAAGAGTACTATAAGAAGACGGCTTCAGCCATGATCGGACAGGAGATGGACCTGCTGGTGGCAGAAGGAGAGGCAGTTCTTTACGATGGCTGCCAGGAAGTACTTCAGACACTAAAGGGCAAAGGATACCAGCTGGTAATCCTATCCAACTGTCGTCATGCGTATATGGAAGCGCATAAGCGTGTGTTTGAACTGGAACAGTATTTTGATGGCTTCTATGCTGCAGAAGATTTTGGATTCGCACCAAAGGAAGAGATTTTTGAAACGATTCAAAAACATTATCCAGGTGAGTATGTGGTTATTGGTGACAGGGCTTCCGATTTGGCGGTAGCCGTGAAGCATCATCTTCACAGTGTTGCCTGTGATTATGGGTTTGGCGAGCCAGAGGAACTGGTGGCAGCAGAACAACATATTAAGGATATCAAGGAATTGTTAACTATTTTATGAGGGATATCTATTGTACCCCATTTCAAAAATAAGATTTATCCAAAAGGAGAATAACAATGAAATTAAGTGATTTACAGGCAGCGATGATTGCTGCAATGAAGGCAAGAGATAAGGAACGTAAGGATTCTATATCGGTACTTGTTTCTGCAGTAAAAAAAGCTGGTATTGATGCAGGATGCAGAGAAGACATTCCTGAAGATATGGTAAATACTGCCATCTTAAAGGAGATGAAGAGTGTAAAAGAACAGATTGATACCTGCCCTGCGGAACGCGTGGAATTAAAGGCAGAATATGAGAGAAGATACGCCGTTATGGAGGAATTTGCTCCTAAAATGCTATCTGCAGAGGAAGTAAAGGCAATTATTCAGGAGAAGTTTGCAGATGCGCTTGCTTCAGGAAACAAAGGTCTTGTGATGAAGAGTGTTATGCCTGAATTTAAGGGGAAGGCTGATGGTAAGGTAGTACAGGAAGTAGTAGCATCCCTTTTAGGCTAATGTGATCTTCTTAATATATGGGATAGAACCGAAAGACTATGACTGTAGAAAAAACGTGTTACTATCATTTGCCGGGGCTTTTTGAATTCTATGATTTCTATGAAAAGTTCTTGCCTCTTTATAGAGAACATCCGGAATATTTTTATTCCTGGTGTGCCATAGGATCCATATATGGAGCTCCTGGAGATGCCCTTTGGGGCGGAGGTCGCGTAGGTAATGGCGAGCGTAACGCGAAGCAAGTGTTAAAACTTCTTCGTATGTATGATATTTCCGCGAGACTAACGTTTAGTAATTCTTTGTTAACAGAAGAACAGTTGAAAGACCGGCAGTGTAATGAACTCTGCCGGTTATTTGCATGCGATGAGGGAAAGCATGGCGTTATTATTTATTCTGGTTTACTCCTGGAATACCTTAGAGAGCAGTATCCATCCCTCTATTTTGTCTCTTCAACGACAAAGGTAATCACGGAGGAAGAAGATCTTTTTGCAGAGCTAAACCGAGAGGAATATAGATTCGTGGTTCCTGATTTTCGGCATAATCCAAAGATGCAGCTTTGGGAACAGCTTACGAAAGAGCAAAAGGAGAAAGTAGAACTGCTATGCAATGAATGTTGTGATTTTGGGTGCAAGGCCCGAAAAGAGTGCTATGAAAGTGTGAGTCGAAAGGTGTTAGGCCTTCCCGACAATCACAGATGCCAGTCGGCGCATGCTGCGGAAGGCTATGTATTTTCGAAGGCCATGGAGAATAACGGATTTATTAGCGTGGAAGCAATTTTGGAAAAGTATCTGCCGATAGGGATTCACCACTTTAAGATTGAAGGCCGCAGTTTAGGCAGTGCGTATCTTCTGGAATTTATTTTGTATTATATGACAAAGCCAGAATATCAGCTGAAAGTGCGGGAAGCATTATATTTGGATCACTCGTTAGACTTGTTCTAGATAGCTGGTTACAGTACAATCTGTAGCATTGCCAGGGCTGCAAAGAGGGCAGGGACGGAGATGAGCACACCATTTTTTATAAATGCAAAGAAGGAAAATTTAACCTCATGACGTTTTAGAATATTGGACCACATAATGCCGGCCAAAGCGCCAATGGGTGTGAAGAAGGCGCCAAGATTGGAACCGATTACGGTGGAGAAGACTGCAACATCACGAATACTTCCAGAAACGTTCTCGATGATGGAGGAGAAGAATACGCTCATAGGGATATTATTAATGATATTGGCAGACACAAAGGAGCCGATACCATACTTAAGCAGACTGTACTTTTCTCCAAACAAAATAGCAATCTCTTTCGTTACATGATAATGGCGCATGGTAAGTACGAAAACAAACATAGACAGTACAAAGGGGATGAGTTCCCAGGGAGCCCGTTTAAGGCACATTAAGAGTGCAGTGGGCTTCTTTTTTTGTATCAGGCGATAGATAGCCACTGTAAGAAACAAGCTACCTGCAAAAATGAGCGAGATACTCCACATTTCGATTTTTAAGTATGAGGAAATAACTAACATAATAGTGCAGAGACCTAGGTGAATCAGTCCAATGATTAATCCACCCTTGTCATTAATGGTTTCGGAGAGCGAAACGGACTGGATATCTGTGGATAATCTTTTTCTAAATAGCAGATATAAGACACCCAGGGATACAAGACCGGCACCTAAAGTGGGCAGGGACATGATACTAACATAGTGCATGAAGGAAACCCCATTGGAGGAAGCGAGATAGACATTGGTGGGATTTCCGATGATTAACATCATGCTCCAGGTATTCGCAGCTACAAACTCTGCAAAAAGATAGGGCATGGGATCAATCTTCGCGTGTTTTGCAAAATGACATATAAAGGGCGTAAAGGTCAAAATAATGATGTCATTGGAGGTAAATACAGTTAGAACAGAAACTAACAGGTAAAGGCAGACGAACAGCTTTTTCTGGCTCCCGCCGGCCTTTGATAGAATGAATGCTGCCATGTATTTGAAAAATCCAATTTCATCTAAGAAAATGGATAGCATAGTCATGGATATGAACAGAACCAGAATCTTTACTGGATTGATGGCATCTGCAGAAAATAAACCAGCCGAAAACTCTTTTAAGGGTAGTTTTCCTAAACACAAAATAAGAATGGCTCCTACAAGTGGGGGAATCGGATAGATACTGATGCTTTTGCCTTTGATGGTAATGGAAGGACAAACAATGACAACTGCAATGAGTAGGATGCAGGAGAGCAAAATAATAATCAAAGAGGGAACCATTTTTTTATCTTCCTTGTGCTAAATTTGTTCTGTAAGAACGCAAAAAAAAGGACAGGATCGTAGCAAGAACCTGTCCCCTATAAAATATTAGTCGTGAATAAAAACATCACCGTAGGAATTCATATTTCCAAGAGTGCTTTGGAATTTACGTTCGTTGGTGACAGAACGTTCGCTGGCAAGATCCATATATTTGATAAATACTTCTTCTATGGGCATTCCAGTTTCTTTGGAAATGTCTTCCATGACGGGACGAAGCTTATCTAACTGATAGCTTACCTGTGTCTTCTGGGGATTAATACCATTTAATACTTTATCAGCGTATTCATTAATACGGTCCAAGAACTTTTCATCTTCTGCAGTCATAACGGTTATTCTCCTATACAAATAATATTACTGTAGACCATTATAATTATTTGCCAAAGAAATCTCAATGAAACTTATGATTTTTCCCTTTATTCCACTACAAAAAATGCTATAATATTTATAGGTTTGTGCATATTTGTACAATAGATGATTAGTGGGTGTTACAGTTCCTAAAGAAAAAGGAGTTATTTATGAAGAAAGTTTTATATGTTGCATCAGAAGGCGTACCTTTCATTAAGACTGGTGGTCTTGCTGACGTTGTAGGTTCTTTACCAAAATGTGTTGATAAAGAGTATTTTGATATCCGTGTCATGATGCCTAGATATACTTGCATGACACAGAAGATGAAAGATTTGATGGAGTACAAGACACACTTCTACATGGACTTCCATTGGAAGAATGAGTATGTAGGTGTTTTGGAAGCCGTTGTTGATGGGGTAACATATTATTTCATTGATAATGAGTCCTTCTTTAACGGATTCAAGCCTTATAGCGGTAATGTATATGATGATATTGAGAAGTTTTCTTTCTTCTCTAAAGCAGCACTTTCTGCACTTCCACTGATTGGCTTCCAGCCTGATTTGATTCACTGTCATGACTGGCAGACGGGTCTGATTCCTGTATATCTTAAGGAGAGATTTGCTGGTAGCGATTTCTTCAGAGGTATGAAGAGTGTTATGACGATTCACAATCTGAAGTTCCAGGGACGCTGGGATGTTGATACTGTAAAGGATATTACAGGTCTTCCTGCTTCCTTCTTTACCCCGGATAAGTTAGAGTCCTATAAGGATGCAAACTTATTAAAAGGTGGTCTTGTTTATGCAGATGCCATTACTACGGTATCTGATACCTACGCTGAAGAAATTAAGACGCCTTTCTATGGCGAAGGATTAGATGGCCTGTTAAAGGCAAGAAGTGGTGATCTTCGTGGTATTGTTAATGGTATTGACTATACTGACTTTGATCCTGTGAATGACAAGTACATCGATTATAAGTACGATGCGAAGAACTTCAGAAAAGAAAAGATCAAGAATAAGCGTGCCCTTCAGAAAGAGATGGGATTAGAGGAAGATGATAAGAAGATGATGATTGGTATCGTTTCCAGACTTACCGATCAGAAGGGATTCGATCTTATCGCTTACATCATGGATGAACTTTGCCAGGATGCCGTACAGATTGTTGTTCTTGGTACTGGTGAAGAACGTTATGAGAATATGTTCAAGCATTTTGACTGGAAGTATGGCAATAAGGTTGCAGCAAATATTTATTATTCTGAAGGTCTGTCCCATAAGATTTATGCAGCTTGTGATGCCTTCTTGATGCCATCCATGTTTGAGCCTTGCGGACTTTCTCAGTTAATGAGCTTACGTTATGGTACTATTCCTATTGTTCGTGAGACTGGTGGATTAAAGGATACCGTTATTCCTTACAATGAGTATGAAGGTACCGGTACTGGTTTCTCCTTCAAGAACTACAATGCACACGAGATGTTAGGAACCATCCGTTATGCAGAGCAGGTATACTACGACAAGAAGCGTGAATGGAACAAGATGGTAGATCGCGCCATGGCAGCAGACTTCTCCTGGACAGTTTCTGCAAGAAAGTATCAGGAAATGTATGACTGGTTAATTGGCGACAGATAAGAGTGACTTAATGAGGTTTGTGGGGGCAGGCTGTGAAGCCTGCCTTCTTTATTGCTACCGCTGGTAGGAAAGAGGATATCCATGGCTTTTGATGGACTAACAGTAGCTGCAATTACAGCGCAGCTGGATCAGAAATGTACGGGTGGCCGTATTTATAAAATTGCACAACCGGAAAAGGATGCGCTATTAATTACCATTAAGACAGCATCCGGCGGACAGGAAAGACTGTTTATGTCGGCAGATGCATCTCTTCCGTTAGTGTATTTAACGAAAGAGAATCGTCCTAGCCCTATGACGGCACCTACGTTTTGCATGCTTCTTCGTAAGCATTTGCAGAATGGTGTGATTGTATCTATTTCCCAGCCCGATTTTGAGAGAATCATTCGCATTACTGTAGAACACTATAATGAGATGGGAGATTTGAAACGGGTCACACTGCTCATTGAGATTATGGGTAAGTATTCCAACATCATTTTGATTGATGAGGATAATAAAATCTTAGATAGTATCAAGCGAGTTTCGGGGCTTGTAAGCAGTGTTCGTGAGGTGCTTCCGGGAAAAGACTACTTTGTGCCTGGTGCCGGGGAAAAAGCGAATCCGTTACTTACAACCAAAGAAGAGTTTTCCGCATTGATATTTGATAGTGAAACGTCAGGGGGGCTGAGTAAGTTGCTTCCTAAGAAATTTACCGGTATTAGTTCAGTTTCTGCCTGCATGATTCTAGCAGAGGCGGGGATTCCAGCAGATAAGGATCTTTCGTTACTTTCCATGGCGGAAAAGGAAAGCGTGCTGGTAGCCTTTAAAAATACATTTATCAAAGTGGGTAGCAGCCATTTTTCGCCAGCCATGTATTATGCTGGGGGAATGATTGCAGAGTATTCCTGTCTGCCTTTGCAAGGCTATGAGCGGGATGAAAAATATGAAAGCATGTCTGAACTGATTGAGACATTCTATGCCAGAAAGGAACGAATCACCCGCATTAGACAGCGTTCCGCCGACCTTCGTCAGATTGTTTCTACAGCGTTAGAACGTGCTGTACGAAAACTACAGCTGCAGACGAAGCAGATGAAGGATACGGAAAATAGAGATATGTATCGGGTATATGGAGAATTATTGAATACCTATGGGTACCAGATTAGGCCTGGTGATAAATTTCTGGAAGTAGAAAATTATTACGACGGGAAGATGGTAAAAATTCCCTTAGATGAAACGAAAACTTTTTCTGAGAATTCTAAAAAGTTTTTCGAGAAATATAATAAGCAGAAGCGAACCTTTGAAGCATTAACCGAGTTCATAGAGCAGTCTGCCAGAGAAGTGGAGCATCTAAAGAGTGTACTTGCGGCTTTAGATACGGCAGAAGGAGAGGGGGACTTAGCACAGATTCGATTGGAATTGCAGGATACCGGATATATTAAGAAGAGAGCCGGGGAGAAAAAGGTAAAGGTTACCAGTAAGCCGTTGCATTTCCTATCCTCGGATGGTTTTCACATCTATGTAGGGAAGAATAATTACCAGAATGAAGAACTTACTTTTAAGGTGGCTAGTGGTGGAGACTGGTGGTTTCATGTCAAGAAAATGCCCGGCAGTCATGTTATACTAAAGACAGAGGGGAAAGAGGTTCCAGACAGAGCCTTTGAAGAGGCTGGCGCATTAGCCGCTTACTATAGCTCTGGTGCAGACCAAGGAAAAGTAGAAATAGACTACGTTAAGAGAAAAGAAATAAAGAAGCCAGCTGGTGGTGCCCCAGGTTTTGTGGTGTATTATACAAATTATTCTTTAATAGCCATACCGAATATTGGTATGCTGGAAAAAATAAATGACTAAAGGTGAGGAAAGAGGAGAGAAAAATGAAAAAGAGAATTGGATTTATCTGTTGCGCCCTGCTAATGATAGCCACACTACTGGTTGGTTGTGGGGCAAAAAAGAATAAGCAACCTGTTTTGTATGGTGATATTCTTGATATGGAACAAATTACCTGTACGAAGATTTCTCACGAGGGTAAAGATGTCATTCCTGATGCAGAAGTGGGGAGTCGCCTCGTGGAGTATCTTGGAAGTGTGGATGCGGAATATAGTCCGGAGGTGGAACTGATAATTTTATCTTATGTGACCATAACCTACAGCAACGGCTTTGAAATTACCTTTGGTGATTATCCGGAACGCATGGGTTACTTTAAGGATTCGGCGAATGGCGTTCATAAGCTGATTTCTGTGGATGGAGCATTTGAGGATTATGCAGTTGGTTTGGTAAACGATTTATTCTAAGATACACGTTTTATGTGGACTGCTAATGTGAGAACTACATCTTGGTACTAAGTGGATTGATTCACTGATGAAATTATTATATTATATAGTTTGGTGTCCTTTGGGCACTATGGAATACATGTAACTATGTTAGGAAACGGAGACGGAATATGAAAACATATAAAGAGTTATCTAAAGAAGAACTGGAAGCCCTTAAAAAAGATCTTTCTGCACAGTATGAAGATGTAAAGGGAAAAGGCTTAAAGCTGAATATGGCAAGAGGTCTTCCTTCTGCGGAGCAGTTAGATATGGAAGCAGACTTCTTTAATACTTTAAATCCCCAGTCTGTATTTAAGTCAGAGGCTGGTATTGATTGCCGTAACTATGGTGAGCTCATTGGTATTGCGGAGGCAAGAAAACTGATGGGTGATATGATGGAGGTGGATCCTGATAATATTATTGTATTTGGTAACTCCAGTCTGAATATTATGTATGATACCGTATGCCGTTCTGTTGTTCATGGTGTATGTGGATCTACACCTTGGTGTAAGCTTGATAAGGTGAAGTTCCTTTGCCCTGTTCCCGGTTATGACAGACATTTTGCTATCACAGAGCAGTTTGGCATTGAAATGATTAATATTCCTATGAAGGCAGATGGACCGGATATGGATCTCGTTGAGCAGTATGTCAACAATGATGCTGCTGTGAAGGGTATTTGGTGTGTACCGAAGTACTCCAATCCCCAGGGTATTACCTATTCTGAAGAGGTATGTAAGCGTATGGCTGCATTAAAGCCTGCTGCAGAAGATTTTAGAATTTTCTGGGATAATGCATACACCATTCATCATCTCTATGATGATAAGCAGGATAATCTTCCTGAGATTATGAACCTTTGCGCACAGGCTGGTAATCCTGATATGGTTTACAAGTTCTGCTCTACCAGTAAGGTTACTTTCCCTGGTTCTGGTGTTGCGGCTATGGCTGCTTCTACAAAGAATATTGAGTTTATCAAGAAGATTATTACCATTCAGACCATCGGTCATGACAAGTTAAATCAGCTTCGTCATGTTAGATATTTTGGCTCATTCGATGGTATGGTACAGCATATGAAGAAGCATGCTGCCATCTTAAGACCCAAGTTTGAACTTGTCTTATCAGAACTTGAGAAGGAACTTGGCGGTCTTGGTATTGGAGAGTGGACCAAGCCCATCGGTGGATATTTCGTATCTTTCCAGGCTATGGAAGGCTGCGCAAAAGAAATTGTTGCAAAGTGCAAGGACTTAGGCGTTACCTTAACTGGTGCAGGAGCAACCTATCCTTACAAGAAGGATCCCATGGACTCTAACATCCGTATTGCACCGACCTTCCCTCCTATTGATGAGCTTGCAGAGGCGCTGAAAGTATTTGTGCTTGCAGTAAAGCTGACAAGTGTAGAAAAATTGCTTGCCTAAAGAGAAGCACAGTAAATTACAAATGCTATAAGACCGGTCAGAGATGGCCGGTTTTTTGTTGCCCGACAATTTAAATCAACCCCGGATTGAGTTTGAATAGTAATTTTGCAATAATATATTATGATATTGGGGGCAAAAGCCTAGCTGCGGATAAAAGTAGGAGGAAACGGACATGAAAAAGAAGAGAATTATAATCATCATATTACTTGTTGATATCGCTTTCATATTTGGCTGGCAATTATATCTTTTTTATCATCCCGATGCAGAACTTCGTATTTTGAAGTCGGAGAGAGTTAGTGCCGTTCACATGGACAATTTCACCTATAGTCTTAATTCTAGAGGAATTTTAAGCAGATGGGTGGAGTTTTATCCAAAGTCTTATGATGAGCATTCAAGAGAATTCATTGATAGAACTTCTGCATTATACATTGAGGTATCAGAAACTTATATTGCTCCCATTGATGTCAACGCGACAGTGAGAAAAGAGCATGGAAAAACATATGTGAATTATAGTGGTATCGTTACAACCACGGATGGTGAAACGATTGATTTCGAGAAAGAATTAGTATTTGATTTTGAATTATATTATCAGAATGAGTTAGACTGATGAAATTATTTCGTTATGCGTTAAAAAAGACTTTGCCTGTGATGGCAGGATATATTGTTTTAGGAACCGGCTTTGGCCTCTTGCTACGAGTGAATGGCTATGGTCTCTTGTGGGCCCTTGCCATGAGCGTATTTATCTATGCAGGAGCATTACAGTACGTAGGGGTGTCCCTGCTTGCCAGCGGAGCTTCCCTGGTTTCAGTAGCATTAACTGCCCTTATGGTGAACGCAAGGCACTTATTTTACGGAATCTCCATGATTGAAGAGTATAAAGGGGCGGGAGTGAAGAAGCCCTATCTGATTCATGGATTATCGGATGAAACCTATTCCTTAGTTGTCACGAAGGACGTTCCGGAAGGGGCAAAACCACATACCTATTATTTTCTAGTGTCTTTCTTAGATCAGTGCTACTGGGTTCTGGGAAGTGCTATTGGCTCCCTGCTGGGCAGTGTGATTCCTTTCGACATGAAGGGGTTAGACTTTTCTATGACGGCTTTGTTTGTTACGGTATTTGTAGAGCAGTGGATGAAAAATAAGGAGCATCGTCCTGCAATATTTGGCCTATTGGGCTCCTTGATATGTCTGTTAATTTTGGGCGCCGACAAGTTTGTGGTTCCTTCTATGATGGTGATTATCGTCATCCTTTCCATCCTTCGAAGACCGATTGAGAGAAAGGAGAAGGAACATGAATAGTCAGATGAGTATAATAGCCATTGCTATTATGGCAGTAATTACATTTTTGCTTCGTGGCCTTCCCTTTATTATTTTTCGGGAGAAGAAGGTTCCTGCTTATGTGGCATATCTTGGAAAGTATCTTCCGTTTTCCATGATGGCCATGTTAGTGGTATACTGCCTAAAGAGTACCACAGTAATGGCAAAGCCTTATGGATTACCGGAACTGATTTCCGTTTTGGTAGTGGCAGGATTGCATATTTGGAAGAAAAATACAGTACTTAGTGTGATTGCAGGCACAGCCTGCTACATGCTTCTGATTAGAATATGGTAGGTGCATATGAGTAAGATTACAACATTATTTTTTGACTTAGATGGAACATTGCTTCCAATGGATCAGGATGAATTTGTAGAGGGATACTTTAAGTATTTAGCAAAGAAAATGGTCCCTCTTGGATACGATCCAAAGGAACTGATTGCTGCTGTTTGGACGGGTACAAAGTCCATGGTATTAAATGATGGCAGTAGAAGCAATGAGGAAGCATTTTGGGAAAAATTTGACTCAATTTTTCCGGAGACCGGAAAGCGAGATAGGGAAAAGTTTGACGAATTCTATGCGACTGATTTTGATAAAGCCATCGATTACTGTCAGCCCTCTGCTTATGTGCCAGAAATGATTGCAAGGCTGAAAGAAAAAGGGTATCGTATTGTGCTAGCCACCAATCCTATTTTTCCGAAGATTGCAACAATGAAGCGTATTGCGTGGGCAGGATTAAAGCCAGAGGATTTTGAATTTGTCACTTATTATGAGAATTTTAACTATGCAAAGCCGAATCCGAAATATTACGAGGAGTTATGCCAGAGAATTGGCGTAAAACCAGAAGAAGTACTGATGGCAGGAAATGATGCAGAAGAGGATTTGATTGCAGAAAAAACGGGGATGAAGGTTTTTCTCGTTTCGGATTGTATTCTCAATAAGAAAAACATAGATGTAGCAAATTATCCTCAGGGAAGCTTTCCAGAATACGAACAGTATTTGGCAACCCTTTAAAGGGAGCGCTTCGTTCTATGAATTATTGAATTCGGAAATGCATGAGTGCATTTGTTACAAAGAAGGCCTGACTAGTTGTATAGGAGTAAAAAATGATGACAGCAGAAGAACTGGAAAAAATAAAAACAGAGCGCTTATCCAGAACCATTATTCAAAAGGGAGCAATTTTAGATTATTGTCATGATGAGGTGAAGGTTCCGAATGGTCATGTGCTGAATTTTGACTTTATCAAGCACCAGGGAGCCGCAGCAGTAGTGCCTGTTACGGAAGATGGAAAATTACTACTTGTACGACAGTATAGAAATGCGTTAGATCGTTTTACACTGGAGATTCCCGCTGGTGGACTAGAGGGGCCTGAAGAGCCGACTATAGAAGCTGCTGCTCGGGAACTTGAGGAGGAAACAGGGTATACAGCGGAACATTTGGAACTTCTCTATTCTACCTACCCAGCAGTGGCCTATTCTGGAGAGAAGATTGATGTCTACCTTGCTACGGGCTTAAAGCCTTCGAAGCAGCATCTGGACGAAGATGAGTTTCTGACGGTGGAAGAATGGAGTGTGAGTGACCTGCTTCCCATGATTTATGATGGGCGTATGCAGGATGCGAAGACCATGATTGCAGTGTTAGCTGTAAAAGATAAGCTGGGACTTCAGTAGAAGAAATATGAAAAATAAAAAACACCCTGATGGTAGGTAACCGTCAGGGTGTTTTGCGTTGTAAGGAATCCGCTTAGGTATTCGGTGTAGTGAGCGTCTCGTAATCAGTAACTGGCATGGGCTTTGCGAAGTAGTAGCCTTGAATAAGGTCACAGCCATGCTCTGCAAGGAAATCAACCTGTTCTACGTGTTCAATACCTTCTGCGACAATGTGCATATCCAGTTGCTTAGCCAAATCAATGATACCAGCAACAATGAGAGAACCACGTTCTTCATTTTCAGATTTGCCTCTGAAGAAGCCAGCATCCAATTTGATAACATCCATGGGCATATCTTTCAGAGAATTAAGGGACGAATAGTCAGCACCAAAGTCATCCATGGATACTTTGAAACCGTATTCCCGCAATTTGGAAACGGTGCCAATCAGCACTTCACGATCCTGGAAGAAAGCACTTTCTGTTAATTCGAGCTCAATGACATCTTTCGGGGCACCAGTAGCATCCACGATTTCGCAAATGTGTTCCGCTAGGTCAGGTCTTGCAAAATGTGCTCTGGAAACGTTGACAGAGATGGGAACAACGGTACGGCCTTCTGCAATCCATTTTGCTTGATGTTCTGCCAGCGTGCGAATCATAAAGTCATCAATCTTCGTAATGAATCCATTCTTTTCAAAGATGGGGATAAAGCGGATGGGAGAGATGATTCCTTCCTTAGGTGATACCCAGCGAATGAGTGCTTCTCCGCCACCGAGGGTTCTGGTAGAAGCAGCGTATTTCGGCTGGATATACATCTGGAACTCACCATTCGCCAGAGCTTCCTCCATGTGAGATTCTACATACTGTTCCCATAACTGGTCATTACGAAGCTTTTCATTATACCAGGCTATTTTGCTGGGCGCTTCAGCAGCAAGATTGCTACGGGCAATGCGTGCATTTCCGTATAAATTGCTGGAGAGGATTTCCTGACCAGCTTCACAGATACCTGCGCTAAAATCTATTTTTCTGCCGAATGCACATGCCAGAAGATAATTTTTGATGGTTTGAATACGAATTTCAGTTTCATATTCTGAACTATACTGTAGAAGGAAACCAAATTCCGCTTCAGTGTATCTAGCAAATAATTCTTTTTTTCTGACGAGCTTCTGTTTCTTGATGATGGAGGCAAAACGCTCTACTAAGTCTTCTCCTTCTTTTCCACCATAGCATAGGCAGTAATTTTGATATTTATCCATACGCAGTGAAATGAGGACATAGTTTTTATTGGGATTTCTTCTAGTATGCTTTAATAATTTATCTGCGTGCTGGGTGAAGTATACCCAGTTCTTCCCACCGGTAACAGTATCTAAATAGAAGATGCGGCGTGCCTTTGTTTGATGGACAATATTTACAATTGTAGAAATGATATAAATAATCATGGGAATCGCTACAAGAATTGCAGAGAAAATGGTGACCAATAAAAGATTATTCATATCACGGTTGGTGAAAACAGCCTCTAAGCGATAATACAGCGTGTATTCACCATCTAACAAGTCTAGACGAAGCCATCCGGGGAAAGCACAGGCAGTGGCATTCAAATAGGTTGGGTCACTGCTGAAAAGATGAATATGGTCATTCTTTTCAAAGTAGTTATCAATAAACTGTAAGGGGTCAATGGTTTCATTCTCGCCGAATACGTTGCTAACCTGGACGTTACGCTCTAAAGAAAAATTATAATCTGATTTTAGAGGGAAAGCGTCCCAGTCATGTCTGTCGAAGGTAGTATTTTTACTGGATGCAACAATTTCTTTTTGCGCATCATAGATTACATATTCACAATCTTTAAATTCAGTTCCGGCAAGTTCTAAATCATCATCGATAGTGGTTATATTCTTTTCTATGTAGGAAGCAAAGCGGGTTGCATCCAAATGCTTCACAGAAACCTTATCTTCGAACTGCATGGAGATAAAACAGAACTGTAAAACAACAATTGCTATAAAAAAGAAGAAGGAGAGAAGAAGTACAAATATGATACTGGGAACAACATTTACCCTTTTTAAGCTCTTTATTTTAAATTCTTTTCTTTTACTCATAGCTGCTTAACCGCTTTCTTTTATTGTTTTTGGCAAATGTCATATGCACTGTCGATAGGATTAAAGGACGATGATATAAACTTTCTGCCCTTATGTTCTATTATACATGATGCAGTCTGATAATACACGGAGAATAGTAACTTAAGGAATTTACATAAGTTTATTATGTTACCGTGGTGAAATAATCATTTAACATAATATTTTTATGTAACTGGAACATAATTCACATAATTATTTAAACGTATCTTAACATAAAATGATTATGGACTTGTGGTACATGAATGCTACTGATACAAGATATTGTGACGGATAAAACAAAAAAATAGTCAACATAAAATTATTTGAAAAATATTTACAAAATATTAAATACAATATATAGAACAATGATTGAAATGTAACACATATGATTGTAGTTTTGCTGATAAAATAAAGAAAAATAAGCATTTTCAGCGTTGGTTTCCATAAAATTAGTTGTTGCAAAAATATTACATAATGTTATAATTTATTTCAACAGGTGACAGAAAAGTGAAAATGTCAACCAAAGAAGTGAAATAAAAAGAAACTATTATGATAAAAAGAGGGAACTAGTTATGGAAAAAGAACTGAGAGAATTTATTGCTTACTTACAGGATGTGAAGAAGACCAGTGAGAATACTACCATGTCTTACAAGAGAGATCTTACGAAGCTTGTTAGCTATTTGAATAAGCAGGAAGTAACCGACGCTGAAAAGGTTACCATGACACACCTGCAGTCCTATATTCTCTTTTTAGAGAAGAGCAATTTTGCAGCTGCAACGGTTTCCAGAAATATTGCTTCCATCAAAGCTTTCTTCCACTACATGACCAGAGAGGGAATCATTGCTACGGATGTGTCTGAAGCACTCAAGGCACCTAAGATTGAAAAGAAGATGCCTGAAATTCTTACCACAGAGGAAGTAAACAGACTTCTTGATCAGCCCTCTGGTTCTGACTTAAAGAGCGTGAGAGATAAGGCAATGCTTGAGCTTCTGTATGCTACTGGTATTCGTGTATCTGAACTTATTGGATTAAATGTGAATGATGTTAATCTTCAGGTTGGATATATTATTTGCCGCGATGGACACAAGGAAAGAATTGTACCTTTTGGAGCTCCTGCAAAACGCGCATTAACAGAGTATATGAAGAATGCTCGTAAGCTTATGATCAGAGATGAGGAGAATGAGGTTCTCTTTACCAACTGCTCCGGACAGTCTATGAGTCGTCAGGGCTTTTGGAAACTTGTAAAGTATTACAGTAAGAAGGCTGGTATCACTGCTGATATTACTCCTCATACCCTTCGTCATTCCTTTGCAGCACACTTAGTAGAAAATGGAGCTGACCTTCGCTCTGTACAGGAAATGCTTGGACACTCTGATATTTCTACAACCCAGATTTATGCAAATATGAGCCAGAATAGAATTAGAGAGGTTTATGCAAAGAACTTCCCTAGAGGATAATTAGGTAACGAAAGCATGGACAGGTTGGGTGTAGTGCTCGACCTGTTTTTTTGGAGAATGAGATGAATAATGAATATTATGAAACACAACATGGATCGCTAGATACTGCCTCGCCCGGAGGAAAACTGTTGATGGGGATAGTTATCTTCTTTGGACTAGTTTGGCTGATTGTGGGAATTTGTTTGAATAGTGGATATGATGCAAAGTACCCGCCTTCTGGTCACGTGGATGCACAGATTACGTCGGCGTTGGAGGCGCCGGCAGATGAATGGAGCGGCACGATGTATTTGCCAACTTACAGTTATGTGTATAATGGCAAAACGTATATCTATGAATCTCATCAATATATTGAGACGATGGAGCCTATTGGATCAACTGTAGATCTGTTTTTGGAAAAAGAATATGAGCAGAAGCTGGTTGGTATTGTATTTGTTGTAGTAGGTATCTTTTTCCTTGTGATTGCTGGAACCATTATATTTAACTGGTATGCCAAAGAACATTTACGGCAGGAAACCCAGGGATTTGTGAATGCTTTTATTTTTGGCGTTATCTTTACTGCAATGCCTATCTTTATGCTTACTTTTGCCTACAACATTCCGGTTCTTGCAAAAATCATATTATATGGTTTGATTGCTGTTGGTGCTTTTCTGTTGCTGAATAATTTACTGAGTATTTTCAAAGTGAAAAATATTAATGTTTCATGGGGCGGGAATAATTTGGAAGGAAGTGCCTTGCAGCAGTATATCGAGGAACATAAAGCTGAGTGGAGAAATGCTGTGTATGAGGCAGAAAGCCGTATGGGAATCCTGTGGGGCGTACGAAAAATTTGTGGAGGTATTTTTGCTGCGGTGAGTGGAGCAGAAGCTCTTGCGCAGTTAAATAACGAAAAAATGGATGCCTTTCCACCAGTAATATTTGCTGGCTTTGCGATGATTGCTTTTGTTGGAGCCGTTGTGCTAATTGTTAAGGGAATCAAAGATATTAAGAATGCACTATGACCTCTCAGTCAGCTTCGCTGACAGCTCCCCTAAAAAGGGGAGCCTTTTTTTATGCTAAGTCATAAAAGGAACTTTTTTAAACTAAATCAGCGATGTCGTAAATTAACTGTTCGGAGTCGGCCCAACCAAGGCAGGGATCTGTGATGGACTTACCATAAATACCTTCGCCAATTTTCTGGCAACCTTCCTTGATGTAGCTTTCTACCATAACGCCTTTTACTAGTCGTTTAATATCTCCATTTAACTTGCGGGAGTGGAGTACTTCCTTTACAATTCGAGGTTCTTGGTCAAATTTTTTGCCGGAATTGTTGTGGTTGGCATCGATGATGCAGGCCGGATTTAGTAAATCCATTTTGTTGTACATTTCGATGAGACTGACAAGATCCTCATAATGATAATTGGGAAGAGACACACCACGCTTATTAACAGATCCTCTTAGAATAGTGTGTGCATAAGGATTTCCGGAGGTCTCGATTTCCCAGCCTCTATATACAAAAGAGTGAGCATGCTGTGCTGCATAGACGCTGTTCATCATAACGGAGAGGTCACCGGAAGTTGGATTTTTCATACCTGCCGGAATATCGAAACCGGAAACCGTTAACCTGTGCTGCTGGTCCTCTACAGAGCGTGCACCAATGGCAACGTAGGAGAGCACATCGTCTAAATAAACCCAATTTTCAGGATAGAGCATTTCATCAGCTGTGGTAAATCCAGACTCTTCCATAACGCGAAGATGCATTTTGCGAACAGCGATAAGACCTGCCAAAAAGTCAGGCTTTCCTTCGGGATCGGGCTGTGAGGCAATACCTTTGTAGCCTTCGCCGGTGGTTCTAGGTTTGTTGGTATATACACGGGGAATCAATACCAGCTTGTCTTTTACCTTGTCGTTGATTTTGGCAAGACGGTTGGTATAATCTACAACCGCTTCTTCATTATCAGCAGAACAGGGACCAATGATTACGAGAAACTTATCGCTTTTTCCCGTAATTACATCAGCGATTTCTTTATCTTTCTCAATCTTCATCTGAGCCAGTTTTTCGGGAACGGGATATTGCTCTTTAATTTCTTCAGGGGTAGGTAGCTTCTTTATAAATTGCATGGACATAGTGAATTCTCCTTTTGTTACTTCATAATTTATAACTTTTTAAAGGTCGGAATGCGGGAATGGAAGACCGTATAATGCGTGAATCCACACTCTTTTAACACATCCTCGGCTTTATCAAAATCAGCACCAACTCTGTCAGGGGCGTGGGCATCGCTACCTATCGTAATGATTTCACCCCCCAGCTGCTTGTACCTTTTTAAGATGGCAGGACAGGGATGGGGATGCCCCAAACCATATTTCCAACCTGCGGTATTTAGCTCGATGCCTTTTTCGTTATCAATCAGAGCGTTTAAGATGGCATCTACATCAGATTGGTAATCTTCCAAATGAAAGTTTTCGTTTTTGGCTGGACCATATCTGAGAACATAATCTAAATGACCGTATACATCAAAGTTGCCGAAAGAACGAATACATTTAGCAATATCCTGAAAGTACAGGTGATAGCCCTCATCCTCTGTAATGCCTTCCCAATAGCTTGCTAAATAGGGGTCTTTGCCGCCAGCCAGATGGTTTGATGCAATAATAAAATCGAACTCATGCTGGTGAGAGTAGGCAGCTAATTTTCTGCCAAGATCTGGCTGCATACCAAGTTCTACACCAAAACCGATTTCGATTTGACCATCGTATTTTTGACGTAATTTTAATAAATCATAGAGGTAGGCGTCGGTATTTACGAGGAAGTAATCCTCGGGTTCACCGTTTTCATAAATAAAGTCGATGTCGTGATGTTCGGTGATGCATATTTCCTTTAAACCCTTTGCAATGGCGGATTTCACCATTTCTTCCATAGGGGCATCGGAATCTCCAGAGTAGGAGGTATGCATGTGATAATCAGCAAGTATAGCCATGGAATCGCTCCTTCATACTTATAGTAATAAATTTTCACAAAGCCCCATTATTTTATCTTTATCCCATAGGATGGTGCAAGTTTTTTCATTTCTGCTTGAATTATTGCATGAGATTTTGTAAAATATTTAACGGACTAAGTTTGATGGCCCATAGAGGCTACAAATAAACAAAATTTTTTAGGAGGAACTAAAAATGGCAGTAAAAGTAGCAATTAACGGTTTTGGTCGTATCGGTCGTCTTGCATTCAGACAGATGTTTGGTGCTGAAGGATACGAAGTAGTAGCAATCAACGATTTAACATCCCCTAAGATGTTAGCTCACCTTCTTAAGTATGACTCTTCTCAGGGTAAGTACGCTAAGGCAGATACTGTAACTGCTGGCGAAGATTCCATCACTGTTGATGGCAAGACCCTTAAGATCTACAAAGAGCCCGATGCAAACAACTGCCCTTGGGGCGAACTTGGCGTAGACGTAGTACTTGAGTGCTCCGGTTTCTACACCTCCAAGGATAAGGCACAGGCTCACATCAACGCTGGTGCTAAGAAAGTAGTTATCTCTGCTCCTGCAGGTAACGATCTTCCTACCATCGTTTACAACGTAAACCACACCACCCTTACCAAGGATGACACCATCATCTCCGCAGCTTCCTGCACCACCAACTGCCTTGCACCTATGGCTAAGGCTCTTAATGATCTTGCAGGTATCAAGTCTGGTATCATGAGCACCATCCACGCTTACACTGGTGATCAGATGATCCTTGATGGTCCTCAGAGAAAGGGTGACCTTAGAAGATCTCGTGCTGGTGCAGTTAACATCGTTCCTAACTCAACTGGTGCTGCTAAGGCAATCGGTCTTGTTATTCCTGAACTTAACGGTAAGCTTATCGGTTCCGCTCAGCGTGTTCCTACCCCTACCGGTTCTACCACCATCCTTGTTGCAACTGTTGAGAAGTCCGTAACTAAGGAAGAAATCAACGCTGCAATGAAGGCTGCTGCAACCGAGTCCTTCGGTTACAACGAGGAAGAAATCGTTTCTTCTGATATCGTTGGTTCTACCTTCGGTTCCATCTTCGATGCTACCCAGACCATGGTTGGTCAGGACAACTTAGTACAGGTTGTTTCCTGGTATGACAACGAGAACTCCTACACCTCTCAGATGGTTCGTACCATTAAGTACTTCGCTGAGCTTGCTTAATTAGTAAGTGGTGTATGATTAATCGTTAAGGATTAACATTAAAGACCTCATCTTCACGGATGAGGTCTTTTTTTGTATACTGTAAGGAGATATCTGCTGTTTTGAAAGGATGAGTTATATGTTATCGGCATTATACGCTGGGTTATTGGTCTTTAATCTATGTTCTATGGCGTATCTATTATTCCGTTTTAAAGGAAGAATATCGCCTTATTACCTGTGCCTTTATGGATGTCTTTTGGTGTCGGCACTTGGATATATGCTGATTTATAATGCCAATCATTTGGAGAGTGCGTTGTTCTCTAATTTGGTTGTATATTTGGGAGCTGCCTTTAGTCCTTATTTTTTGATGCTATGTATTGCGGATTTGTGTAAAACGCGAATAAGCACGACATGGAAAGTCGTTGGTGGCGTTTTGGGGGCACTTATTTTTCTGGCGGCGTCCTCCTATGGTGTTGTGGACTGGTATTATAAGTCGGTAGAATTGATTATCGATGGCAGAATTCATTTTCTGCGAAAGGTGAATGGCCCATTACATATTGTTTATCCGATTTATTTGGGAATATCGATTTCGCTTAGTATTATCTTTGTTGTTAGAGCGATGCTTCGAAAAAAAGATGTTTCCTACAAGAACAGTATTGCACTTGTAGTGTGCCTGTTTTTTGCGATAGCCGTTTATGTGACGGAAAAGAGTCTGCATTTAAACTATGAGATTCTTCCCTTTGGCCAGGCGATTTTGGAAATCGTATGTATGGTAATATTAACGCGAATCTCCAAGTATGATATTCCATCCATCACCAGTGATATGATGTTGGAAAAACAGACGGAAGGCTTTGCACTGTTTGACGAAAAAGGAAGATACCTTGCCAGTGATGAGGTTGCGAAGAAGTGGTTTCCGGAATTGGGAATGCTGCAAGTGGATAAAGCCTTAGGCGTAAAGAATACAGACTTTTTGGAACAGGTTTTTGCGTGGCTGGAAGGAAAAACGACCGGAGAAAAAGTATTTTTCCAGAGGGAAAATGTAATTGTCGGTGTTAGTCACACTATTATTGATCAAGGCTTCAGCAGGGATATTCATTGTATTTCTATGTCTGATGAGACGAAGCAGCAGGAATATACGAAGCTGGTAGAAGGGTATAATGAAAACCTGACAAAGGCGGTAGAGGAGAAGACAGAAAAACTGCGTCACGTGCAGGATGATATTATCATCAGCATGGCAAGTATTGTTGAAAACAGAGATAGCAATACCGGCGGTCATATTAAGCGAACCAGCGATGTTATTGGTATCTTTGCGCAGCATTTAAGAGAGTGTGCTGAAATTCCCGAGATGACAAAGGTTATGAAACGGCTTATGATCAAAGCGGCGCCTCTTCACGATTTTGGGAAAATTGCCGTGCCAGACCGTATACTGAATAAACCTGGGAGATTTGACCCAGATGAGTATGAAATTATGAAGACCCATTCTGCCAAAGGTGCCGTTATTGTGGAACGAATTTTGCAGAATTCAGATAATAAAGCATTCAAACGAGTGGCGGTGAATGTAGCACATTATCATCATGAAAAGTGGGATGGAAGCGGTTATCCAGAAGGAATAGCAGGATTGAAGATACCCTTTGAGGCGAGGGTCATGGCACTAGCGGATGTGTTTGATGCGCTGGTAAGTAAACGAGTCTACAAGGATAGCTTTAGTTATGAGAAGGCGTTTCAGATTATTGAGGAGTCATCGGGAACGCATTTTGATCCGGACCTTTGCAAAGAGTTTTTGCACTGCAAGAATGAATTGATTCGTCTGTATGATTCCTACACTGATTAGGCATAGAAAAAACTTGAAAAAGGCATCATTGTGGTGCCTTTTTTGTATTAAATTTGATATAATTATAAAGGCTGTGACTTAGTTACAGACTATATTTCTATGGCGATGCGCAGACCATAGAAAAATAATTTAAGGAGGACATTTTTATGTCATTAAACAAGAAGTCAGTTGATGATTTCAACGCAGCAGGCAGAAGAGTATTAGTAAGATGTGATTTCAACGTTCCTTTAAAGGATGGCGTTATCACTGATGACACCAGAATTAAGGCAGCTCTTCCTACCATTAACAAGCTTATCGCAGATGGTGCTAAGGTTATCCTTTGCTCTCACCTTGGTAAGGTTAAGGAAGGTCCTAACGAGAAGGAATCTCTTGCTCCTGTAGCAAAGGCTCTTTCTGAGAAGCTTGGCAAGGAAGTTGTATTCGTTAACGACAACAACGTAACAGGTGAGGCTGCTACAGCTGCTGTTGCAGCAATGAAGGACGGAGATGTAGTTCTTCTTCAGAACACAAGATTCCGTATGAAGGAAGAGACAAAGGTTAAGGAAGCTGGTGATGCATTTGCTAAGGAACTTTCTGAACTTGCAGATGATTTCGTATGTGATGCATTCGGTTCCGCTCACAGAGCACACGCTTCTGTATCCGTTGTAACCAAGTTCATCAAGGAAAAGGGTGGTACCAATGCAGTTGGTTACTTAATGCAGAAGGAAATCGACTTCCTTGGCAATGCAGTAGAGAACCCTGTTCGTCCTTTCGTAGCTATCCTTGGTGGTGCTAAGGTTGCTGATAAGCTTAACGTTATCGATAACCTTCTTGAGAAGTGTGATACACTTATCATCGGTGGTGGTATGGCATTCA
>JAKSRR010000025.1 GCA_024403455.1 Lachnospiraceae bacterium
GAAAAACCTGCAAGAAAATCAATTTAGTACTTGATTTTTCTTAGCAGGTTTTTATTCCCTATTCAGGTTGGAAGTCACCTTCCTTTACCATGGTGAGCATATCCTCTACCGTATAGATGGACGTAGTATACTGATTGTCATAAGAATCTTTTAAGATCAAGTGATCCTTCTCAACTGCAATGAGTCCTTCGATATAAGCCAGTGGCTTATAGGTATCTTTGCTTAGGCATAAACCGTTGCCCGAAGCAATAAGGCTTCCTGCGATATAAATATTACCATACTGATCTGTACCTACATACCGCTCTGCTTTCGTACCAAGATCACTTACATCTATCGTTGCGAGCAGCTTGCACTTCTCCCCTTTGGTCTGGTAAATCTCCAGTTCATCCAAAGAATACGCAACAAACATCATGCTCTTATCTTCATTATAGAAAATGCACTCTACCATCTCTGCACTGGTTATTCCATAATCGCCCGCAAGTCTCTTCGCCTCCGTATATTTATAACATTCTGTAGAATCAATCGCATCTGTATCGATCAATTCTGTGTTCTCGATCAAGCTCGGATCGTATGCACTGGCATAAAATACTACTCGGTTATCCCTATTGCTGCACATAGCATAGGAGCCATCCATCGCTAAGACCTTGTTAATTCTCGGCATTCCTACATATAAATTTGTCGGGTCGATGAATACATTCCCGGCATCAAAATTTACATACCCCACTTCACCTTCGCCTGTAAATATATAAAAATTATTACTTGCAAATACTTTTGTTCGTCCAACAAGGGTATTCGATATAGCAGCAGCAACATCTACCACTTCTCCTGTCTGGGCATTCATCTTGTAAATATCACCCGTCGCAGTAAAGTAAAGCGTATTCTCATCCGCGCCTAAAAACATGTCGCCAACAGTGGTCATATCAAAGTTCTGACTCCACAGAACATCTCCCGCCAGAGTGTCAACTTTATAAAAATTAGTTTCATACACAAAATTTGTGTCACCGTTTTCGTCTGTAAGTAAATCCGCAAAGGTGGTTGCTAGGTACACATACGCACCATCTAGTGCCGCCTCGGAAATGGTTCCCACCTCCGGCAAGATCTGGACCGTTTTTTCTTCCAGGGTATCTGCATCCACGAGCACAAGCCACGAAGAATTTTCGTTAGGATCATTATTCCTAGCTTGATAAATTAAGGTATTTGTTGCATCATCATAAACCATAGAACTTGAGGCAGTTCGTTTATCTAGCACTGCCTCGCTGTGCGTTTTCTGATTGAGATCAAAGCAATCTAGTATATCTTTTGTAACACCATCCACGTTTCTAAAATCGAACCAGTAGATTCTTTCATGTTTCTCATCAAGCGCAAAATAAGAGGAAACCGCCTTTTCTATCTCATCGCATTTTCCTGTAACAATATCATATACACAAAGCATACGATCACGATTCACAAAGATAAACTTTTCGTCCCCAATAAATGCATACGGAGCAATACTTCCTGACTTTCCCGTTACCGTTAAACTCGATTGAAATAGGTTCTTTCGCTCTACAACATCCCACAAATAAAGATTCAGCCCATGATCCATAATTGCCAGATATCTTCCAGAGTCAGAGGATACCATATCATCTACCCCTGCACTGGTATTAATCTGCCAATCGGCTTTCAATGTTCTTCCATTGTTGTAAAGATGCAAGGCTTTACTGAGAGCATATTGCGCATCCTCTGTGTATGGCATTTTGACGCCTTCATATTCTGTCAGCGCCTTCGCTGCCGTATCTATCGCAAGCCAGCGCTGATCTCCTGAATAATACTGTTCAGACTTTTCTGCCAGGTTGACAGCCTGCATCGCTTGCAGTTTTTCATTTTGCTTCTCTATTTCTTCCGCCTGCGCCGAAATTTCTTCCAACTGAGCGCCAATCTCTACCGCCTGATCCTCTATCGTTTCCTTCTGCTTATTGATGCGAAGCGCCGCAAACAAACTAACGCCTGCAAACAGCAGGAGAACCGCTGCAATAACAGACACTAGTGTTATAATTTTGCGCATTTTACGCTCTCTATGTCGCTGGCGAAGATCATCAAAGCCCACCCCAAACATAGGTGCAAGGAGACGAAGTTTCTCAATCTCCATTGCTTTTAATATTTCTTTTTTATCTCTGCCTCGCACATCCGCTGCCAGAGGGTCTACGTGCCGTCTTACCTTCTCTATACGGCCATCATACTGCTGTACCATCTCATCATAGTAAAGAAGCTCCGGCGGGAAGGACTCGCCTGGCTCACCTTCTACTAGGACAGCTAACATTTTCTCCCTTCCATGTATTTGTGCAAAGGTCTCTATTTCTCTTCTGCACCACATGGATTCTTTTAATCTAGGAGAGCAAATAACAATCAGGTATTCTGAGTCCTTAAGTGCCTGCACAATCGGATCTTCCAGATTATTTGCCAAAGGAAGTTCTTCCTGATCACGGAAAACACGTTCTATCTTTTTTCTGGTAGTCACACCACTTCTTTTCACATTTCCTGGAAGTTTAAATGCTTCCATTTGGGTGTGCAAATTCTCTGCCACGAATTTATCCAATTCCGAATGACGGTAACTGATAAAAGCATCATACTTATACTGTCTAATTTCTTCAGACATATCATTCCCTCCTGCAAATAAGTTGCAACTTCTTTCATTATACCTTATAGAGATAGTAATACGGAAACTATTCTTCCCTAAAATAGATACGAATTAATTTATATTTTTTATTGACAATATAAATTTCATTTGTTATTATAAGAAAGTCGGTTTGAAAAGACCATCATGGGGTCTTAGCTCAGCTGGGAGAGCATCTGCCTTACAAGCAGAGGGTCATAGGTTCGAGCCCTATAGGCCCCATACTTTTTTCAAACAGATACCTATGGCGAGATAGCTCAGTTGGCTAGAGCACACGGTTCATACCCGTGGTGTCGAGGGTTCGAATCCCCCTCTCGCTATTTTTTTATTGCTTATTTAAATGCGCTTTAAAACTATTTCCGTACACACTAAAAGAGACCGTTTCTCACGGCCTCTTTTTTAATTGCTAACAGTATGATGTAGGTGCACGAGATTCGTTATAGACTGCATACAAATCCAAGACTTCCTGCAGTGTTCGCTGCAGCATCTGTTACCATGGACACCATATTGGTCGCAGCAGCATTTCCACTCTCCGTATGGAGCGAGCCGCCTCCCGCCTGCACACTCTTTAAGTACGCTTTTAAATAGTCTGTGTCAGCCTTCACTAATTCCTTTTGTTCATCACAACGATGCTTTGTCTTTAATTTTTCAAACTGCTCCTTATCCATATGCGGATTCACCACTTCCATCATATCCATAAGGTCCTCTTCTGCCTCAGAAAGTTCCTGCAAGCTTTCCGCCAACTCTTCCACAAATGCATCCAGTTCCTCCGGAGACATTGCATCCATTTCTTCCGCAAGCGCTTCCATCCCCTCTGTAAGCAAGTTCTCATCCCACAATTCTTCGTTTTCTGGGAAATCCTGTGACGCATAATCTGCCACTTCATTGTTCGCTTCTTCCGGCTCAGCCTCATCTTCGCCGCGAGCGTTTCTGCCTTCCTGCGCAATATTCTGTGATTCTTCTACAGCGGCATTCATCTTTTCCGTATTTTCATCGGATTTCATGGTCGTATGAATCAGTTCTTCCATTTCCAAATTTTTCTTTTTCTTTTTTGCAATACGAAGCATCTGATTTGCATGCGCAAGTGCAGCTTGCTTTTCATCCTCAGAGCAATCTGCTGTTTTTAATTTTCTTTTCAGTTCCGCCAGACCTCTTCTCGCTGACAATACTGCTTTTGAGGCACTAACGCTATTCTTTGCAGACACAATCTGCGCAGACACACTATAATAATTATAGTGAAGACTTTTCTTCACTTTTTTCTCTTCTTTTTTCTGTTTTTCCGCATACTTCTTCATGGTGTCTACAACACTGGTAGTAGTACCCGTATATGTCCGATGAACATTACCATCCTTATCCGTATAGGTTGTCACCTGAAGACCCACCGCAGATTTTTGCATTCTATTTTTTCTGCGGTCTTCCAAAACAGTTTTCACCTGAGATGCCACGCTCTTCTTTGCATCTCTCACTGCCTGTCCCTGTATATTCATTTTTGCACTTGGAAAAACACCAGCGGCATATGCCTCCGGTAATCGACTATTTATCTCCATACATTATCCCTCCATGGCTCTGTATGAAAAAAGATTCGTCTGCTTCCTTGCTACGAACTTATATATTCATATTATAGCAAGAGTTCCCCAGAGATACAATCCTTACTAGGGATCCACTAAAAAAGCCAGAGGATTCTTTCCTCCGGCTTTTAAACTTGATAAGATATGTAATTACAGCGTGATGTCTCCGCTTACTGTATTCTTACCTTCTTTGTAGGTATAGTAAGCTTTTCCATCTTCCGGCTTAACATAGATATTGAGGTTTTTCACTTCCCCCTTCGCCTTCTTTGTTACTTCCTTCTCCACCTTTGCAGTCACCTTCTTCACGTCATACTGCTGACCTGCAACTTCCATAAAAACATCCATTTTTGTCATAGCAATTCTCCTCCTTTGTTTTTCTCCCCTATTTTACATTACACACATATATACCGTCGCACCATCGAAAGAAAGGGTCATCCATATTCTGTTAATTTCCTCTTCATCGTTAGGCACATAGGATAGTCCCACGGGAACATCCATACCGCTCATATGAAGGATAGCGCCATAGTCACCATCCATCTCCCAGGTAATCTGTTCGTAAGCATCTCCCTCAAAATAAACACCTGTGCCATCTTTCCAAAGATTCAGGGATATAATGTTTGCGCCATCCATATCGGACTTATCAAAATAATACCAAGGGAGGCTCACCAAATCCTCTTCTCCCCAATATCTAATGTACATTCCTGCCCATAACGTGTCATTAAGGAAAACTTCGTCAAAGGGCGTAACTTTTAAATTCTCCGGACGCATAGTGAATATGTCGTCCAACTCTCCTTCTGAATAGTCAGGATAGTAGCCTGTAAAGTCCTGCACTTCGCAATCAATAAACTTTGCATACATCTCAAAATTCATAGTATTGCTTTCCTGCTCACCAAAGGTACAATTCTGAAAGAGAACGAAGGGTGCATAGCCCCAACTATCAATATTGGCCAAGCCGTTGCTACTTGTCATCTCACAGTTTGTGAATGTAATCGTACCATTGGTACGCTCCACAACTACATCATTAGAAGAACAGTTATGAATTCTGCTATCCTCTACTGCAATATTATCACTGTCTTCCCCGATATAAATACCATTGACGCCGCATCCATATAAATCCATACCCGACAAGTATGCATCATCCACAGCCAAAAGAGAAATTACGTCTCCAACACAGTGTCCTTGATCCGTATGTCCTACCGTCAGTCCCTTCAGGGTAAGATCACTACAACTTACAAAGGTCAGTACCGTCGCATATCTAGGATCTGTAGTAATCTCTGTAAAGGAATCCTCCGCTGCCATAATCGTTGTATCGTGAAGATCTCTAATATAAAGTTCTAAACCATCAAAACATTCGGCAATCTCTAAGTGCTTATGATTACGATTGAAATCCTCACCTTCCACCGCCCAAACCTTTTCCAGGTAGTCTGACAAGCTATATGTACCTGGCTGCAATGCAATTTCCTTTGCTTCAGCTTCCATAGCTGCTAAGAAGGATTCCATGGAATCAACGACAACGATTCCATCTGCGTTTGGCGTTAATGTTTCCTCTGGAGGGTTCGGTGAAAAGTTTAGTCCACCTGTCTCCGTTTCACTGTTTCCTGCATCTGGATCCACCGGCGTTTCAATTTCTTCCGGACCCACTGGATTGGGATTCTCCATTCCTGAACCATCTAATGTCTTTCCACACCCTGTAAGTGCGATTACCATCGTCGATAACAGTGCTGCAAATACTTTCTTTTTCATATCTCTCCTCTCTATCTTCTAGCTCCCTCTTCCTTAAGAGTAGCCAGTAAATATGCAAAACGAGCAACATGTAATCAGTTGCTCGTTGTAGCACTACATACGCTCAGGCGCTGTAAAACCAAGTAGCCCTGTGCAAGTCTCAAAAATCTTTAATGCATCCCGCAATAGCATAATATAACCCTTCTGCTTAACTGCATCTTCCTCGCCTAAAATCTTCGTGCCATGATAGAAGGAATTAAAATCATTTGCCATCTGATACATGTATGCACAAACCTTATGAGGTGCTCTTTCTGCAAAGGCATCCGCAATCATTGCAGGGAATCCGGCCATATCTTTTAATACTTCTTTCTGTGCCTTGCTGTCCGGAATCATTCTTCCCTCTATAGGAAGCGCACCATTTGCTTCCTGATACTTTGCAAGGATAGACTTAATACGAACCATAGTGTACAGAAGGTACGGACCTGTATCTCCCTCAAAGGAAGTGAACCTATCTACATCAAAAATATAATCTTTTGATGCCTGGTTACTGAGATCACCATACTTTACTGCTGCTAATGCAATCTTAGCTGCAGTATCCTCTGCCTCTGCTGGATCCAGCTCCTTATTTTCCATAATACGTGCATACATCTTGTCCTTAATCTGGCCAAGCAAATGTTCCAGGCGAAGCACGCCACCATCTCTTGTCTTAAAAGGCTTTCCGTCAGGGCCATTCATGGTACCAAAACCAATAAACTGTAAGTCTGTAGTATCTCTGACAATGCCTGTTTTTCTTGCACATCTAAATACCTGGTCAAAATGTAGTTCCTGACGTTTATCAACTACATAAATAATAGCATCCGGCGCAAAATCCTTTTCTCTCTGCATTATCGTTGCAAGATCTGTGGTTTCATAATTTGCAGCACCATCGCTCTTTAAAATCATGCAAGGGGGGATTTCTTTCTTATCATCTTCCTTCTTCACATCAACAACTAGAGCACCTTCACTAATATGGGCATGACCATCTGCCTTCATCTTCTCCACCATAGGAGGAATATAGGGATCTGCATCGGATTCACCCATCCACAAATCAAAGCATACATCCAGTTTTTCATAGTTCTTTTTCAGGTCCGTTACTGAAACATTTAAGATCTGCTTCCAAAGAGCTCTGTAACCGGGTTTGCCATTCTGCAAATCTGCCGTTGCCTGCAAAGCCAGCTTCTTATAGTCATCATCTTCCTTACACTTCTTGCTAGCAAAAGGATAGATTTCTTCGAGCTCCGAAATCGTAAAGGGAGCTTCCTCTGGATATTCTCCAGAAAAATCTTCCTGGAAATACGGAAGGTCTGGCTTACGTACCTTTAATTCCGTGATAATCTGCCCCATGGGCATACCCCAGTCACCAAGATGAACATCACCAATCACCTTATGTCCAGCATATCTAGCGATACGCTTTATACTCTCCCCAATGATGGCGGGACGAAGATGTCCTACATGCAATGGCTTTGCAACATTAGGTCCGCCATAGTCAATTACGATGGTCTGCTGCTTCTCTGGTGCATTCACACCAAACTTTTCCTCGCCCATCATCTTTTCAATATAGGAAAGCACAAATGCAGGCTCCAAGTCCATATTTAAAAATCCAGGAGCAACTGCCTCAACTTTAGAAAATGTCTTGCTACCTGCCAACCGCTCAGCCACATCATTTGCGATAACAAGCGGAGCCTTTTTATATTGTTTTGCACCCGCCATAGCACCGTTACACTGCACTTCGCAAAGATCAGGACGATTCGAAAACGTCACACGTCCTAGGGCAGCATCATACCCTGCCTCCGCAAAGGCCTTTTGCACATCCTCTGCAATCACTTCCAAAAAGTTCTTCATTTTCTATTTCCTCATTTCTTTATAATGCGTTATTGTCAACCAGTTTATTTTCCTTTTGACGAATTCTCTCTGCCTTAGAGAATGCACATCCACAGTAGTCCTGTCGGTATAAATCATACTCCCTGGACAATTCGATGGATCGCTTGTATCCATTCTTTTTCTTGAAGTCTGACGGCAAGAATTTGACTTCATGGGTCAATCCGCACTGTTTTCCTATATCATTCAACAATTCTGCATTTTTTAGTGGACTAATGGTAAGGGTCGTTGTGAAAAAGTCAAATCCGCCTTCCCTACACACCTTCGCTGCACTTTCTAATCGGAGCGCAAAGCATATTCTGCAACGGTCTCCACCTTCCTGACAGTCTTCATATCCTTTAACCGCCTCAAGGAATTTCTGTGGTTCATAGGCCCCTTCTAAAAATGCAATCTTATACTTCGTCTCCTGTTTTTCATTAAGAACACGAATCAATCTCTGTATCTCTTCCACACGCTTACGATACTCTTTCTCCTCTGTAATATTGGGATTATAGTAGTAAATCGTGATTGCAAAATGCGACGACAGATATTCAAGACAATAGCTGCTGCAGGGTGCGCAGCAGCTATGTAAAAGCAGAGTTGTTCCTTCCTCCGTCGCGTTTATTATTTCTTCCAAACGCTTCTGATAATTATCCAATGTTATTCACCAGACAATATTTATCCATATAATCAGCAGCAGGCATAGGCTTTGCATAGTAATATCCCTGTACTGTATGACACTTCAAATACTTCAGCACCTCTACCTGTTCCGCTGTCTCAACGCCTTCACAGACAACATCCATACCTAGTCCATCAGACATCTCGATAATCTTCTGTAAAATCCAACGACTCTTCTCACCATTCACCGTCTGAGAGAAGAAATCTCTATCAATCTTAAGTACATCAAAGGGAATGTCCTTTAACATATTAAGCGAAGAGTATCCTGAACCAAAGTCATCCATTGCTAGTTTTAGTCCGTGAGAACGCAACTCATTCATAATGCGAATCATCTCCGCACGGTCTTCTTCAAATACAGTCTCTGTAATTTCCAGTTCAATGGCTCCTGGAGGAATGTTGTACTTATTCATAATCTTTACAACATTATCTACATAGTCAGGGGAGTGTAGCAGTAGTCTGGACTGGTTGACTGAAATAGGATATACAATTCCGCCCTTATCTACCGTTTCACGCATGATGCGGCATACTTCATCAAGCATATGGAAATCCAAACGTTCAATGAAACCGTTCTTCTCAAAGATAGGCACAAAATCTTCCGGATTCATAATCCGGCCGTCATTTCTTGTCCACCTTACAAGTGCTTCTGCCCCAACCACATGGTCTTCGAAAATATCCCACTTCGGCTGTAAGAATACCTTGAACTCCTTATGCGCAAGTGCGGTTTCCTGTCTCTGCTCAATGGATTCGATACGGTTCATCTCATCCACTACTTTACCGGTATACTTTGCACTTTCACCAGTATCTTCCTTACCAAGCGTCTTTCTGGCAACGTTGGCATGATCAATAACTATATCAATATCGTGATCATGCTTACTAAACTGGCATTCACCCATCTTAAATCGAATGGGATACTTAATGCCATCTGACTTCACCATGGCGTTTACTTCATCTTTGAAATGATCCATTCGTTCACGCAAAGAACCATCATTCACCACGATAGCCAGATACTGGTCTGCATTCATACGAACACATAATTCGCGATTCGTAAAATTGTCATCAAATGCTTTGATAACCGTCTTTAATATCTTATCTGCTCTGTAGTGACCATATACCTCATTAATATAGCGGAAGTTCGCAATATCAAATCGATAAATCATAAAGGAGCTCTCACCGTAAATGGCAAGCACCATATTAGCAAACTCTTTGAAATAGTTAACGTTTCTACCTTTTGTTACAGGATCTTCGTAAGCCAGTTTTTCAATCATTGCTCCAGACCGTTTAGAAGATGCCCACACAAATACAACAATTGCAATCATTAGTACAATCACAATCGCACAAGAAAGAACATTTTTAAAGATTAGTGGCTGCACCAAATCATCCACAATGTTGTCATTGTAGCAACTGATAATCATTGCATTATCTACAGCATGTAACATGCAGTAAGAAACCTGAACATTATCGCCTTTGCTGGTGACGATGGATACAAATCCGGCCTCTCCACTATTTCTAGCAGTAATAATCTGCTGTGCTAATCGTTTACTCTCATCCTTCCCATCGGAATATGCCAAAAGTCCTATATCAAATTCATTTTCTTCCGGCATCATCAAAGCATCAGCACTTCTCGCTGCAATAAAACCATCATCATCAACGATATAGCACTCGCCCATATCATTCTGGTAGCTAAAGTTCGTTCTATCTAATAAGCCTCCCAGCTGTATCGTTCCAACCACATAGCCATTGATGGAACCCGATACCAGAACCGGCGTACAAATGATGATGCGACGTTCATGATCACTCCACAGCTTAGTTTCAAAACTATCCTGTGTCATAAACACAGTGCTGTTTTTACTTCCATCCACTTTCGCCATAAGAGCATCAACCTCATCCTTTACAGAGGATGCCAAATATAATCTATCATTCGCATAGCAATCTCCGTTCAAAGAAACAAACGCGAGTGTTTCAATGCCTTCAATACTACTATATTCTTTAATAATGCTCTGCACCTTTGCATTCTCGGAGGGTACTCCATCATCCGCAAGGTTTCTTGCACACACTTCTAACAAACCAGTCTGATAAGAAATCATACTATCTAAACTTGCTGCTGCATTCTCATGGTGTGCCTGAAACTCATCCGATAATCTGGTAGCATACGTTCCACGCAAAATTGATACCTGATAAATACAGATAATCAACGCAATCGTAACTAAAACCGCTCCTACCGAAATATTACGGATGGTGTGTCTATGTCTAGCATCAAAGTCTTCCTTGGGATTTGCTCCTTTAAAGCCTTTTAGCCACTTTTTAAATTTTCCACGAACAGTTTCTTTTTCTTTACTGGTACCAGTAAAGACTTCTTGCTCTGTTTTCGTTTTTTTCACTGTCATACTTCTTTCACAGTTATATGTTACTTTAATTAAGATACAGCATTATGAATTGGCAAAGTATCAAATTAGCCCATCATAATCCTATCCATTATAGCACATTGTGGACATTTTGACGAACCTACCTACTATATTTTGTCATCCGCATCTGGGCCAAGGTTATTGACGCAATATCTACCTTTTGCCCCCAACATCATTGTATAATTAGATAAAGTATATTTAGACAGGAGTAACCCATGCAGGCAAACGAACTTTCGCAAAACATTCTTTCTGAAATCAAGAAAATCATTCAAGGTAAGGATCAGGTTATTCAGATGACCATCTGTGCCATCCTTGCCGGTGGTCATGTTCTTCTAGAGGATATTCCCGGCGTAGGAAAAACTACACTAGCGATGAGTCTTGCAAGAGCGCTAGCTTTAGACTACAGACGAATGCAGTTCACTCCAGATGTACTTCCTTCTGACCTTATCGGTTTCAACCTTTATGATAAAACCTCTGAGACATTCCGTTTTGAAAAAGGTGCTGTATATACCAATCTGTTTTTAGCTGATGAAATTAACCGTACCTCACCCAAAACACAATCCGCACTGCTAGAGGTTATGGAAGAAGGAAAAGCAACCGTAGAAGGTGTTACCAGAGAATTACCAAAGCCATTTTTCGTAATCGCCACCCAGAATCCATTTGGTTCCTCAGGCACCCAAAAGCTTCCCGAGTCACAGTTAGACCGTTTTATGGTTTGCCTAACTATGGGATATCCTGATAGAGATAGTGCCATCGACATATTAAAGAACAGTGTTCGCAAGGACTATAACGCGATTAACTGCGTATGTTCTGTTGAAGAACTAGGCAAGATGCAGCAGACTGTTGAGAACCTATATGTAGATGATAGCATCTACGAATATATCATGGCCCTTACTGAGCTTACCAGGAACCAGGAATTTTTTGCTTTAGGCCTTAGTCCTCGTGGCAGCATCGCTCTGCTAAAAATGGCTAAAGCCATGGCATTCACAAAAGGCCGCGACTTTGTCATTCCTGAGGATGTCATGGACGTCTTCCTATCCGTAGCGTCCCACCGCGTGAAACTTTCTCCCAAGCAGAAAGCATCCGGGCAAGACCTTACAGATCTTTTATTAAAAGTATTAAAGGAAGCTCCTATACCCCATCTTTCTTAACTTATGCAGAAGAAAAATATACCTTTTATTATCACGTATATCCTTACCGTTTTGTTCTTCTTTCTGGCGGCGATGTTTTACCGCCAGTCTTTTCTTGCAATTTTGGTACTGCTACTCTGTGTTCTTCCCGTCCTATCCATCTTATTTACTAACCTTGCAATACGAAAACTATCTGTAGATATCAATTTGGAAACCTTCAGTATCACCCAGGGTTTTCCCGCTATCATCACATTACAGCTTCACAACAAATCATTATTCCCCCTCCTAAACGGGAATCTCTCTTTTTCCTTTCAGAATAATTACTATCCCTCCCAAGTGAAGCATACCCTCGGTGTGCCACTGGAGCCCAGACGCAAGGCGCCCTATAAACTTCCATTTGAAACCAGTAAAGCTGGACTACTTACTTTTGACTTTCATGAGTTCCACGTAACTGACCCGCTGCATCTTCACACCTTTTGTGTCACCTTAAAAAAACACTTTGAATGTACTGTTCTTCCACCGCAAGACAACATCTCCTTCCCTGTTCCTGCGCCAGCAAAACGCGAGTCTGAGGAGGATATTCTTTATGTTCCAGAAGGCGAACAAACTGGCGATATCAAAGAGCTTCGTGAGTATCGCCCTGGTGATAAACTCAAGGATGTTCACTGGAAAATGAGTGCCAAAGCGGACACATTAATGGTAAAGGAGTTTGAGAAAGCCGCAGGACATATGCTGTTTCTTCTTCCTATCCTGTATGGTGAAGCATTGGATGCCACCCTAAAAACGTTCTATAACACCTGTCGCTACCTCGTCTCTATACGGGAAATATTTACCGTAGGTATTTTTGAAGGTTCCGACCAGACATTTACTTATATTACCGTGACCGAAGAGGAACATATTCTAAAAGCACTTTTAGCGCTCTTCTTTGCAACTCCGTCGGCGGGACGTTCCCTTCCCTTGGCAGCTCTTTCTGAGCAGACTGAGGATGCCTCCGGCATCATGGAAATCTATGGAAAGGAGGTTCTGGTAGACGGCAATGCAATCTATGTTGGAAAAGAGACAACTGAAAGTTAAGGCAAAAACGCTACAGGAATATGGTGTTGTTCTCGGTGAAATCACCCCCGGCCATCAGGCAGGAAGAGTCCTTTCCTGTCTTGCCAGGGCTCTCTTGATTTTCCTCGGTGTAGCAGGAACGTTATTTTGCACCGTTACTCCTTTTGACTTACCTTTTAACATGCCTCTGGTATTTTTAAGCCTAGCGGTCATGTCTTTATTTGTTTCTTTTCTTTACTATAACCGCATCACTTTCTATGTTGGTTACCTTCTTTTGTTCGTTCTGATAACCATGACGGCATTTCTCTTGTACTGGTACATCAACTCCGGTTACCAGGCCTTTACCAACGTCGTTTCTGCGGCCTATTCCGACTATTTTGGACTGTCTTCTTATCGAGAAGCAACAGAGCACATCACCAATCGATATATCACTGTAACTACAACGCTTTGTGCTTTAGGATTCATCCTTTGCATCTTTTTGAATATAGCACTCGGTTACATGAATCTCGTGGTAACTTTCTTACTTACATTTCCCTTGATTCAGATTCCTCTATACATTGGAAGAGTTCCTAATCCCATCTTTGGTGCCTTCCTCCTTTCCTTATACATTACCGTGGGAATTCTGAGCCGAAGCAGACATTTTAAAATTCCGCCTTATACGCAGAAGAAAATGACTTTCCTTCATATTCAGAAGAAAAAGAAAATGACGCATAACTATCTTGCCAGTGGTTTTGGTGTATTTACCACCACCCTCGTCTCTATCCTGCTTAGTATCGTCTTTCTGTTTGTGACCAATGGTCTTTTCTATACAGATCTAGGAAGCAAAACAGAAACCAATATTGTTAAAGCCAAAACTGACGAATTCCTGAAGATCTTTTCACAGACTGGTCTCTCCGGCTTCTTTAATCGCTATAGTTCCACTGGTGGCTTGGCCAATGGAAAGCTGGGCGGTGTATCCACAGTACGTCCAGACTACCAATATGACCTTTCCATCACCTATGTGCCCTACACCTATGACACGCTCTATCTCCGTTCCTATGTAGGCGACACCTATGCCTTTGACGAATTCATGCACACCCTGCCGGAAGCATATGATGCTTCTTTTTCCATTTCTCAGAATGACCGGGAATCGTTTACTCCTAATTCATCCGAAGACCATTCTGTCGTTACCCACATCTCTCCTGAAAATACTAGCGATACGAGTATGTCGTATAAACCAGCCTATGCATGGATGGAAATCGTAAACTTAGATAATGCTATCTCCGCACAATTCTATCCTTATGATACGCTCCTTTCCTATGCAAATACGGCAAACTTTACCCATCCTGCCAAGCACTACTATGAAGGAATCCTCCCCCTTTCTTTAGCGGAATCGGATGCTCTTCTCTCAGAATACGAGCTAACTCCTACCCCATCCTTGCATGCCATCGACGATGACTTACAAGCACAAGAGGGCGATATCTCTACCATATCCTTCTATACACCTTACTCTTTCGACACCCCCGCAAAAGATAATCTCTCCCTACCTGCAGGATATGAAGATTACGTATATGAAAACTACCTACAGGTTCCGGAAGAACTCACCGAAGCATTGTCCGATGTTATAAAAGAGATCGGACTAACCAACCATACCAGAGAAAACAATGCTTCCTCTGCGCGAGAGGATATTCTCAAAAACGCGAGGCTTTTAGACAATTATTTTTTAGAGAACTTTGACTACACCATGTCTCCTGGAGTAACCCCGCGGAATCGAGATGTTGTAGAATACTTTCTTACCACCCAAAAGCGCGGCTACTGCATGCACTACGCTGCATCCTCTGCTGTACTTCTTCGCATGGTTGGCATCCCTACCAGGTACGTAGAAGGATATGTCATTAAGGCCACTGACCTAGAGGACGCTACTGCTGTGGCTGACGCCTATGACAACTGGTACTTCCTAGAAAATGATCTTGCAGACACTGGTCTTGTAAATGTACGCATCACCGATGGCAATGCACATGCTTGGACAGAAATTTATCTGGACGGCCATGGCTGGATTCCTTATGAGTTCACACCTCCCTCTACCGGTGATGACCTCTTCACCGGTGGTTTTTCTTTCTTCAGCTTGATGAGTGATCTTTTTAGAACCACTGATAACGCCATGTCAAACTTAACAGACAATATTGGGGATGTATCCACTCCCAGCAAACGCCATCAGGGGCTTCGCTTCATTAGGAGCATGTCCTTCCTTTTAAAGCCCCTCGCATTTATTGGTCTTTTTGTTGCCCTTCTCAGTGTAGTACTGCTCAATTTACATCGCATCAAACTCAGTCTCAAAAATCGACAGGCACTACGAAAGCAAGACTATAGTACTGCACTTCGTTGTAGTATTATGCAGTATAAATGGAAACTCTCCCACAAAGGGCTTCTTCATAACCACGCTGGCCTGCGTGAAATGATGCACTACTATGAAGAAAAGCTTTCTTCCACAGAAGTCAGCGAAAAACACACTTTGTCTGATAGCGATATCATCTGCTTGCAAGATATTTCCGCAAAGGCACTATATAGTAAGAATCCAATCTCTGCAGCAGAATACGATACAGCCATTCATATTCTAGGCAATGCAAGATTTCTTTCGAAGTGAGTTCATCGTCTTTTGACAGGAAGACGGCATCTGTAAAATAGTAATCAATACGCCCTCATTGAACAGATAGGCTTTGTCTCCATAAAAAACAAGCGTATCCAACGGTCTTTCTCCGGTACTAAATAGTATCGCGTTGCCCCACTGCCTAACCATACCTGTCGCCTGTTCTGCGCGTATTCCTTGACTCCAGACTTTTTCTACCAGCCTGTTCATTGCTTTCTTACTTAACCCATTACGTTCACTCGCCCTCTGATATGCATGCCTTGAAACTACCATACCTTCTTCCCCTTTCCTAAATATACTTATCTTCTCTTTCTGGATGTTCCTCCAGATGTATTTTGATAAATATATTCTACCCTCTGCGCGTTCATTTACAGTCCCATATACAGCACACAAAAACGTGTTTTTCCTATCTCCCCAATAGAATTAGAAAAAAGATTTGGGCACAAAAAAATCCGAGGATAACCTCGGATTCTATACACGTGCAGGAAAAGGGACTTGAACCCTCATGATATTGCTATCACACGGACCTGAACCGTGCGCGTCTGCCAATTCCGCCATTCCTGCAAACCTAGGTAATTATATAGGTTCTATGGCAAAAAGTCAAATGCATCCTTTCTCTCTACAGAGCTCTTACGCCTAACTTTCTTGCCAACATTTCTCCATTCACCGCATAGGCTAATGCTGTCTGCGCAGTGATCTTTCCTTCCTTCACCAATCTGTATAGTGAATTATCCATGGAGACCATCTCCGGCGTATCAGAAGAATAAACAATACCGTCAATCTGAGGGACTTTGTTCTCACGAATCATGTTCCGTATCGCTGGGGTCACTGTCATAATCTCAAATGCAGGAACCATTTTACCATCTACAGACGGTACCAACTGCTGAGAAACAACGCCTCGAATTACCAAAGATAACTGTATCGCAATCTGTCTTTGCTGCTCCGCTGGAAAGGCATCGATAATTCGGTCAATCGTATTCGCCGCTCCAATGGTGTGTAGCGTAGATAGAATTAGATGACCTGTTTCCGCTGCAGTCATGGCAATCTGAATTGTCTCATAATCTCGCATCTCCCCTAGGAGAATCACATCCGGGCTCTGTCGAAGCGCTGCACGTAGCGCCGGCACGTAGCCTTCTGTATCGACGCTAATCTCACGCTGACTAATAATACTTTTCTTATGGGCATGAAGGTACTCTAATGGGTCCTCCAACGTAATAATATGCTTCTCCTGATTCTTATTAATCGCATCTACAATGCAAGATAGGGTGGTAGACTTTCCACTACCGGCAGGGCCTGTAACCAGCACCAAACCTTTTGACAAATTCTGAATCTCCATAATACTATCCGGAATCATAAGTTCCTGATAATTCGGCAATTCAAAGGTTATGATTCTAACAACTGCAGACAACGTTCCTCTCTGCATATAGGCATTTACTCGAAATCTTGAAAGTCCGGGAATGGCGAAAGCAAAGTCATCATCTCCAGATGCAAGAAACTTTTTCATATCACGGTTTCCCGCAAGCTCATAAATCTGCTTTACCATGCTTTCCGTATCTGCAGGCATCAATCTATCTTCACTATTTTTAATAATGGAATTATTCAGTCGACAAGAAACTGGACGTCCTGCCACAATAAATACATCGCTGGCGCCTGTTTCTACTGCACTTTTCAACAATTCTCTAATGTCCATATTTTTCTCCAACTTTATAACCTTCTGCAACCATTATACCCTATTCCTTTGGCGTAAAGAAAGGAATGGTTTCTTCTATTTCCATTACATCTTGATTTATTATTTTCCATACCTGCGTCTGAAATGATCCATCTGTTGCCTTGTTCCCTACAACTTGCAAGACCTGTCCCTGCTCCACGGGAATCGCAAATGAAATTTCTCCAGGCTCTGCAGCTGCTATTTTTTCCATAGCCTGATTGGATGCCGCATAGTATTTCGTGTTGTGCTCTGCCATTCGTCTAGATAACTGATAATCATTTTGCGCGTGGCTCACTGCCAACGCAGCCATCACCATAAAGAACAGGCCAATCAGAATAACAATCATGGAAGATAGTCCAATATTTACTGTATGTTGTTTTTCTTTGTTTCGTTTTCTCACTGACAAAGTTTCTCCACTATCAATTCATAAATCATTGCATCTGCTTTAGAAACGGAAATCACCGCTTGCTTAAGTCCTTCCTTCTCCTGCACTTCCAGACGCATAATGTATGTCGTATCACCAGACGCAGTCTTAATAAAATCAGCATTATAATTACTGAGATACAAACCATCCTCAATCTTCGTAAATACTTCCGCAAACGAAGCTGAATCTTCTCCTTGGTAAAACACCTCAGCGCCATCACTGGCAAGACGAACTGCTTGCACAAGCTCCTGTGATTTTTCTGAAGTCCTATCTGCCGAAGCAAAAATCTGCAAGCATACGGCAATAATTACAATGAGTAGAAGTATAGACAGCAATAATTCTGTCAAAAACAAATGGGATGAAGCAACTCTTTTTTTCATTTCTAGCGCTCCCCCTTTAGATTGATGTATATGTTTTCTATATGCTCTCCATCATCCACCAGATATGCTTTTAGCATACCTTCTTCTGCTATTTCAAATGCACAAACTGCAATCGGCATAATATCCTTACCTGCCGTGGGAGACACTGCGCTGTCTTCCTTGGTATATAATTCTTTCAGATATCCATCCTTTGCATAAATATACTGCAAAACCTCTCCGTCCTTATGGATTCTTAAGGCATTATATCCATCAAAATTACATACTTCTATGGTATTTGACACATCATTCTGACGAACCATCTCCCGAATATAACCACTAGCCGCACGTAGCGATGCATTATCGTCTGCCCGGTCCACTGTATGTTTATATAGATTCACCCCTAAAATCAGAGCAACTACACCTGCCATAGTAAAAATCATAAAGGTGAGTACTACAAACACCGCATCCATAGAGTGGCTTTTCTTTGCTTTCATCATCGGCCACCCCCTATAATTACAACAGTTACCTCTGGACGTAGGTTACTTCCATAAGATACATAATCTACACGGAGCTGTGTTTCATCATACGAAATCCCATAATTCTCCTTAAGGTAAGAGATACTTTTAGGATATCTTCCTTCTGTGACATAGCATTGCAATAGACTCCTGTCCACAGCCTCCTCCAGCACTTCCTTTTGTTTATCTAGCGAAGTTCGTTCCGTGACATTTAACGCAAATAGGAAAAGAGCAAAAAGAAGGGCAAACAGCAGCACGCTCACTACTGCATCCCTAAGAAAACTTTTTTTCACTTGTCCCTTTCGAAGGAATCTCTTTGCCATACTACATAAGTCCTGTCATTAAACTTAACAACGGCAACATAACCGATAATAAAATAAGGCCAACCAATACAGACAAAACAATAACGAGTGTGGGCTCTACAGTGGCTATCATGCCATGAATTGCATCATCTGCCTCTTCTTCAAAGGTATCTGCCACCTTTCCCATCGCATCTTCCATATGTCCAGTGCGCGCAGCCAATATTGCCATACGTCCGTAGGTTCCTGTAAAAATACCAGAAGCGGAAAAAGATTTTCCTAAATCCATAGTCTCCATAAACTTCTCTTTACAAGCATTTGTCTTTCCCTTAAGTTCTTCATCATCTACTAATTCTGATGCTGTATCTAATGCATTTGCAACATCCATACCACTGGAAAGTGTCATCGCCATACCAGAAGCAAAGCGGCTAGTGGAGATTAGTCTACGTATTTCACGCATCTTCTTCCCTTTTCCAAAAACATTTAGTAATGCTTTTCTTCCTGCTTCCTTTCTACTCATACAAAGAATTACAATCAAAAGCAGTACCAGAACCCCTAGAAATATCAAAGAATAACGTTCCATAAACTTTCCTGCTTTTAATAAACCAGCAGAAAAACCTTCCATACTACTTCCCAGCTGTTCAAACACTCTTTCGAAAATAGGCATAATCTTGGTCACCATTACCACAATAATAACCACCATCATGGCAGTCATAAGGAGCGGATATCCTATCGCAGACCGTATCGTCTTCTTGAGTCCAGCTTCTCTTTCATAATGATCCGCAAGTCCCTTAAATACATTATCTAGCTTTCCTGTTTCTTCACCTATAGAAACCATGGACTCGTAATAAACAGGAAATGCCCCCGTAGCCTTGATTGCCTTAGACAAATTACTGGTTCTTGCCAATTCATCTAAAAGAAGACTGACTAGTGCTTTCTCGTCCTTGTTTTCAGCCTGTTCCTCGAGCAAAGTAAGCGCCTCTAAGGAAGACACGCCTCCTGCAAGCATCATTGCCATCTCATCGCTGAACGCATACAATTCATCGCTAGAGAGTTTCTGCATTTTAGCTGTTTTTTCTTTTTTTATTTCATTTTCTACTGCAATAGTATTATCGTTCATCACAACCTCTTCTCATGGTGGACTTAGGAGTTTAATAATGTAAGATAATATCACTTCGTGATATTATCTTACATTATACCATCCATTTATCGGGTGCAGAAGACCAACTGGCAAACGTCCACAACCCGTCTTTTCATAAAAGAAGGGCCGCTTCCGCAGCCCTCCAACTTACTCATTTAAACCATTATTTTTTATTTACGTTTTTCTTCTTTTTCTTGTCTACATTATTTTTAACAATACCAAATGTTGCACCACCGCACACTGCAGCCACGATGATCCACCACCACATTTTTTTCTTAGTTACTTCTTCTACAACACCAAGAGGAGTCTCCTCATCTTCAATCGTAGTAAGAATTTTCTCTTCATCTGCGATGGTTTCGATTGCATCTTCGTCAATAACAGCTTCAGGAACGATTTCATCTTCAATAGTAACTAACTCAACAGGCTCATCGATATCTGCGTTACCAGCATTGTTGTTGTCGTTATTATTGTTGTTATTGTTGTTATTGTTGTTATTGTTGTTATTGTTGTTATCGTTTACATCATCCGCATCATCATCGTTATATTCTGCGGGTTCAGGAATAGGTGCTACAGGCGTTTCCTCGTCCTGAGGCTTTACAGGATTAACCTGACCGCCATTTCCAGGATTCTTAGGGGTGAGATCATCTACTCTCTTTGTGTATACGTTATCAACTTGCTTATACGCCTCTACAGCTTCATCATATGCCTGTTTAGCTTCATCATATGCTTTCTTTGCATCTTCATACTGCTGTATCATAGCATCAAAATCATTATTATTCTTCAATGCATTGATTGCATCTGCAAGGGTATTAACATTAGCCTGGGCTGCTTCGTATGCCTGCTTAGCTTTTGCCACGTCAGCAAGTGCTGTTTCTCTTGCTGCATTTCTTTCATCAATAGCCTTTGCTTCTGCTAATGTACCATCAACAAACTCTCTATAAGCTGCATCGGTCTTCTGTCCAAAGAGACCAACACCCTTGTCATAGTTATCATTAATCTTTCCACCAAGATACTCAACTCCAGTGCAGTTCTGGGTTGCTACTACAGTCTTATCAGGAGTACCAACAACAGTCTGAGAAACAGTAGCATCGTAGGACCAAGTGGTTACTTCCTGAGATACGGTGATGTTGGAAACCTGCTTAGTAGTAATCACATCCTTCTGGGTTAATCCCTGTTTATTATCCACAGAAGCAGTTGCCTTTCCAGTTCCAACAAACACATTCAAAATATCCTGAATGAGGTCAGACTGTTTTGTAATAGTAGGTAATGCCGCCAGGTCGTCATTAACCATCTGCTTTGCCTGTGCCTCTGCCTGCTTATGATGATCACTGTTGTTATTGTTATTTTTACCATTTCCATCCTTTAACTCGGCATATTCTGTTACTACCTGGGTAAAGGTGAGGGTAACACCAGTTGCCCCCTTTCGAATGATTCCTAATCCTGTATCTACATAACTACTTTTTTCAAGGACACAATTATTGTCAGCCAAGATTTCTCCCGCCTTCGCAATCTGTTGGTTCAAAAGCGTCTCAAGGCCCTTTGAAAGATCTTCAATCTTCCAATCGATAATCCATGTGCGATCCACTTCATAATTCTTTAAATCAATCTTCAACTCAAATGTTCTTGTGCCAGTTGCTTCAATAGCCTTAGCCACAGTCACATCTTCGGTAGTCGTCGCAGATACAGTCTCAATATCACCCTCGAGATCATAGCCACCATTAGCAATCGCTGCCTCAGCTGCTGCAATAGCATCTGCTTCGCTTGCATAATTATCCCCACTTAAGGAGATTCCTTCTACCTTCGTTGCAGTTGTTACATCAGCAGTAATAACTTTTACAAGAGCACCATCCTTAAGCTGATAAGTGGAATCCTTTGTAGTTTCATCAACAGTCTTTGTGATAGTCGTGATTGTACCATCATCATTAAGAATCACTTCTTCAGAGAAGTCAACTTCATCGACATCCTTACCATCATTAATGGACTTATAATAGTGTGTTTCACCATTTGCATCGGTAATTACCTGAATCGTACCTTCTGCAACCTGCGTATCAAATTCATCCTTTGTTAAGGTTGTTCTCTTCGCCGGATTTACCTCATCAGAAACATAACCATCCACCTTTTCAAAGATGATAATTCCCTGTGCATCCGTGTACTTAAGACCGAGATAGACTGTCTTGGATTCCTGGGTATCCTTATCCACGTAGGTAACAGGATAATAGTTTAATTCATCAAAATTTCTAAACTTTGTAAAGACACCATTCTCAGGATAGGTGATATCATACTGATCAGCAGTAACACCCTTTAACTGAGGGAAGTAATAATTCTTCACAATAGCATTGAATAAGAGAACCTGATTCCAGCTTTCTTTATTTGGATCACCTTCTTCAAACTTCTTTTCTGCCTCTGCCAAAACCTTCGCAACTGCAAGAATGGATTCATCCATAGCTTCCTTGGAATCTTCCAGCGCCTGGGCATAAGCCGCCTCTGCTGCCTGTGCTTTCTCAAGTTCAGCCTTTGCTGCTTCTGCATCCTCAGCAGCACCAGCGAGTGCCTGGTTATATTTCTCCTGAGCTTCCTTAGCAGCCTGAACAGCAGCCTGGTAGTTTGCTTCTGCGTTTGCTACAGCAGCCTCTGCTGCTGAAACGGTATCTGCTGCCTGTGCAACCTTTGCATCTGCTGCTTCCTTTGCTGCAGTAGCATCTGCGATTGTTTTAGCATCAGCAATAGCATCGATTGCTTCTTCTGTTGCTTCCTTAACATCCTCTGCTGCACCAGCTACAGGAGCAGTATATGCGGAAGGAGTTTCCACCAAGTCTTTTGCTTCCTCTTCCTTTGCATCTAAGTCACTCTGCTTCTCTGCTGCATCCTCCAAAGCGGTCTTGGTAGCTTCCAGTTCTTTGCCAGTTGCATCAAAAGCTGCCTGCGTATCTTCTAAAGCCTTTGCTGTAGCTTCATCAACAACACCAGCTTCCTGTGCCTCCTCATCAATTGTATTAATAGCAGAACCAGCTTCTGCTGTTTCATCTGCATATTTATCTACAGACGCAGCCACTTCATTCACTGCGGCAACTGCTTCACTATCAACATTTTCATTACCCTGGGGATCGGGATTTTCTGCATCTGCGGCGAAAGAAACCATAGCGGGACCCATAGCAAGGACTGAACTAAGTCCTAAGGAAGCAACTCTGGTTAAATTCTTTTTCATCGTATTCTTCATCTCATATCTCCTTATCCGGTTTTATTTATGTAACCTGTTTTATTCTGAAGGTACTATATCATTCCAAATTTTCATCCGCAATATCACAAGCACGAAAGTCAAATTTTGAGCACGAATATCACTTTTTCGTTGTTTTTTTATGAATTACTCAACATTTTCTGATATTTTCTCGACTTCACCATTACCTTCAAACATCAGTGTAACCATACTCTCTGCTTCTTTCACGTAGGTCTCTCCTTCCATATAGAGATCACCACCCGTGGTATATATTGCCCAGGTTAGTTTGTCCACTTCTCGCGGCCAGTTCATTGTGTATAAAAGAACCTTTCCATTTGGAACTGCGCCAAGAAGAACTTGCTCTCCCGTAATCGGTTCAATGGCGGCAAACATTCCAAAATCAGCACCGCAGAGATTGTTAACAGATAAGTGCATTTCCTTGTAAGGTGAAACCACATCATCACTTACTGTTTCCGCACCAATATTATTATCGGATACTACTGGTGATTCCATTACCTCTTCCGGTACCTCAGATACGATTTCCTGTTTCCCACAGGAAATGCAAAAAACGCTTGTCATCAATAAAACAAAAATAATTTTTTTCATACCTATACTTACGCTTTCTATAATTGTTTGAAAATATTGACAGAACTATTTGTCAGACAAAGGTATAATCCTCAGTTAATAGACATATTTCACAAAATAATGGGCATCTGTTTTTTTCATATATTCTTCTATAGTGGATGGTTTTGCATAAGAAACAAGCGTTGGATCCATAAGAGTCCATGATACCCCATCAAACACAATGATATTATCAATCCAGCCTTCTTCCTTTGTGTATACGCTAATCCATGCATGATACTGGTCATCGCAATAACCTATGACTAACTTTGTCGGTATCTGCTGGCTACGAAGCATAGCGGCCATTAAGGACGCAAAATCAAAGCATATGCCTTTTCCTTCCGCAAGCGTTTGATCCACTACAGGAAGATATCCTGTAGCCACCGTTTCCGCTTTGTCATAGTCATAGGAGATTGTGGTAGTAACGTAGGTATAAACTGCTTCGACCACTTCTAAATCTTTATCGCAACCAGCCGCTACCTCTTCTCCTTTTCCTACGGTCTTGGAAGTAGCATCAAAATCCACGTACGCATTGGGATATAAAAACATACTGTAATCATCCTTCATGGTTACAGCACAGTTTTTCTCATAAATCATTGCATACTGATCGTCATAGACATTCTCATAAACACCAACCGAATACTCCCCCGTGCCTTCCGAAAAAGGATAAACTACCATTTCCCCGTCCACGGGAAGAAGATAGTTATATACTACCCCTGAAGGTTGGGTTAGCAAAAGGCGAACCTTTTTCGCCTCACCACTGTATGACACCTTTAAGAAGCCCTCATCCTTTGCAGACAGGTCCAGACTTACACCGGCTTCTTCATATATCTCGCTGCCATTGGTATCTGTCGATAAAACCACCGCTTTTCTCGGGCTTACCGTTTCAGGACCATTTGCTGGATCACTAGGCTTCGTCGTAGGGGTAGTTATATCTCCCCCCACTGTATTTCCATTCGTGGTTCCTCCACAAGCAGTGAGAGCCATCGCTAATAAACCGGCAAGTATGCACTTGTATACGTTTCCGTGTTTTCTCATAAGTATTTGTTATTATATCACGAATCAAAATGAACTCTGTTGCAGTGTCTATGTCCTTATCATAGGCGCCTACTAATAATCATAGTCCAATTCTTATGACAGGGCGCACACCGCCTGCGCCCACACCATTATAATAATAATTGTCATAATAATCATCGCTTCCAATGTAATCTATTCCGCCATTACGAGTTACTTCAATCAATTCGCAGAAGTAATAGTTCGGCAATCGAAGCCACCACCAATGATTTTCGCCTCTAGCAGGGCTATATGCTGACAAACGCCCTCCCGATGCCTCATTACAGTATACTTCATACTCTTCGTATTCCAGCAAACCGCCTTCCCACCAATCATAAAAAAGCTGTTCTGATTGCTGTACGCCAAAATATCGTTCCACTTCTCCTGCCGACAACAAATATACCTTATCTACTGTATCCTTCAGCATATTCCACTCTTCAGCAATGTAGTCATCCCCCTCAAATTCAAGACCTTTACAAGTCGTGGTTTTAATAAACTTCTTTTCTTCTTCAGTAAAAGCAGTGTTGTAAAAATCCTTGTTCAACCATTTTCTAACATCACTGTTTTCCCAAATTACATTATCCTTGTAGGCTGCGGAATCATACTCATAATTATATGGAATGATATCTAGAATATATTTGCTAAGTAAGATTACACCATTCTCATCATTGGCAAGAACAATCCACTCAATGGGAGTTACTGGTTCACTCGTTCTAGCCACTTCTGTTACTAATACTTTCTCCTCATATTCCGCATAGGCAACACGTTGATGATTATAGATTCTATTCGTAATCCCATAGTTTCCATAGGTAACTATATCTCCTACCTTTGCCTGAAGAATACTTTTCAATACATCCTCACTCGCGTCTTCCACATCATGTTTTTCTTCTGTAACTGCAACATTTTCTCTATTATCTTCTACAGCTATTTCTTCCGATCCAATCTTTTTATCTTCTATGTCCTGACGGAGAACTTCCAATTTTTCATCTTCCGTTTCTTTCTCGCCCAGGTCCAGCACATCATTCGCTTTCTTATAATACTCGATAGCTAAGTTGTTATACCCATCCGCATAAGCTTTTTCAGCCATAGCTACATAAGTATTAGCAAGTCCTTCATATGCTTCAACATTCTTAGGATTAATCTCAATCGCCTTGTTATAAGAAGCAATTGCCATCTCATACTGCATCTCATCTAAATACTGATTAGCTAATTTCAGTTCTTTTCTCGCCTTCGCCTCTGGACTGGCATTTATAACAAAAAATATTGCAAAAGTTATAATTCCAATCAAAAGAACAGCTCCCACGATAATAAATGGAAGTTTATCTTTTTTCGTTTTCGCTGCGGCAGGCTTTGTAGTAACCCCATTTTCTGCCAGAGAATAATCTTGTCTCACAGGCGAGGCATCTATCTGCTCACCACAAGCAATACAAAACTTTGCATCATCATCATTCTTCACGCCACATTTTATACAGTACATACGCTAGTATCTCCAACTCTAAATATGATTGTCATCTATATCATTCAACAATCTCGGTACCAATTATACCATGTAGTTATTGGCGCCAGTGAAAAAGAGGAGTCGAAGCTCCTCTTTGCGTTTTATTGCACACCTTTAATTTCAAACAGTCTTGCCATCACTGGCTTTTCAAAGCAAACTGTTAACTCCCTATTCTGTACCTCAAATTGAACCGGCTCACCACATGGATAAATACATGATACAGAAACTCCATCCTTTGCAAAAGGCAATCTATCAAGCGGTATGCCTAATGTATTGTCTGAGCAGCTTTGTCCAAGTAGCTTCCTTCTCTGATTACTCTTTCCTTCCATCGTACGCTTCCAAACAGCTAGATATGCTTTGTCAGCTACTTGTATTCCTCCACAAACCCACAAATCTTCATTATCAGCAATATCAAGTGGAAGAAATGGGATAGACTTTTTAATATCTGAACGAATATTTTTATAACATGCGATACCTTCCTTCACCAGCTGGATTCTATCTTCGGGAAGCTCTGCCAAATGTCCGCTTTGATGAATTCGAAGAAGCATCGCGTTTATCATGTTATAAATCACTTCTTCTTTATTTCCTTGTCGCATCGGATATGACCAAACAGCCGCCTGTTCTGGTGTTACACCTGTTGCAGCATTGACAGCGATTGTTGCATAATTTCGATAATCCTCTTGGTCGGAAGTTGACTGAATACTATATCTCGAAAGCAGTGCATAATCTATTCGAAGTCCTCCGCTTGAACAGTTTTCTATAACTAGATTCGGATATCTCTTAAATACGCCATCAAGCCAATGCAGATATGCCTTTTCATGTTCTAAAAGCCCCTGCCCAAAGCTATCCGCACCAAGTTCTGTACCAATGCCCGGCTCTATGTTGTAATCCATCTTTATGTATCCAACACCGTAATCCTTCACCACACGGTCTATCACTTCGTCAACATGTTCAATAACTGCTGGGTTACGAAAATCCAGCTGATAACGGCTCCTGTCATATACCTTTTTCCCGTGTCTAACAAAGAACCAATCATCAGGAACACTTTTGGCTTTTTTACAGTTGATTCCCATAACCTCCAGTTCCAGCCAAACGCCAGGAACCATTCCTTTTTCCCGGATGTATGATGTCACTTCTTTAATGCCATTAGGGAATCGTTCTAAGCTTTCCTGCCATTCTCCTACACTATCCCACCACTCACCTGGTGCATACCAACCTGCATCTATTACATAATATTCACACCCACATGCTGCAGCAGCGTCAATTAATGGCAACTCTTTTTCTGTGGTTGGATCACCGAATAGACAATTCATATAATCATTGAATATAACTGGAAGATTCTCGTTATCCTCATTCGGGCGTCTTATTAACCGACGATATTTCGTTAATTCACCAAGTGCCTCTTCAAAGCAGTCACCTGCAACACCTACCGCCACAGGCACTGTTTCAAACGTTGCTCCTTTTGCCAGGTGTTTAAACCAGTGCGATTGCACCTCTGTAGGTCCACTGACGCAGACATAAAAATGCGTATTCTGATCGCTGATCTCATAATGCCATGAACCATTATGCTCGATTTGCCAAAACAGGCTGCTATGTGCCTCCGTGTTCTCTACATATCCAAAAGGAAGATATTTTTTCGAGGACCAATTGCCTGTGTTGGTTACTTCCAGCACTTGAGATGTTCTCTGATATACACCAGGTTGCGTCTGCGCGAGTCCAACATCTCCAAAGGAATAATCCATAACACTCATCTCCTTCTGCCATCCATTATAGGGAATGCGTACTCGCATCTTCGCATCGGAGCTACCATTTCCTTCTTTTTCAATTCCCGTATAACAAAACGATGATATATACTCTAATGTCTGCACTTCATCTCCATCATTTATGATTTTGTTATGCATACGAACAATAGTTGTTCCCTTATAAAATTGCATAACCGTTTCAACGCGTACATGGGTAACTACATCGTCTTTCTGATAAATCGTAAGCTTTCGACCAATTTCATTAACCTCGTCATCCATCCCTGCATAGGTTAATAAATACCCAGGTGCTGTAACGATGTGTTTATTTCCATGTTTTTCAAATGGACGATTATATCCAGCAAGACTCACTTGAACCAACTGAAAGGCTTCATCTATAAACTGTTCTCTTCTTTCCCGGTCTTCTCGTTTACATTCAGGTCCAAATTTACAAATATCCGATTCGCAAAAGTCTAATTTAGAAAAATGAAGAAGTTTTATTTGCTTCTTCTCGGTAATTCCAAATACAATGTTGATGCCATTTTCTTTTATTGTTATGTATTCCACTTTTTTTCCCAACTTTTATGCTTCCAGTGCTATGACCTCTTTTTCTATTTTTTAACTTGATTTTAAACAATTTTACCTTTGAGTAATGCTTCATCTTATCTATATCACTGCCTAACTTT
>JAKSRR010000026.1 GCA_024403455.1 Lachnospiraceae bacterium
TCTTTGTCTAATCATTCGAAATGAATTACAGCTTCTCGCCAGGACTTTCACCTCGTAATATCTCAGAGGATACCTCTTACAAACCGACTCGGATTCCACGTACTGCTTTGGAAGCTTTTTGATTTCTTCCTCTAGTTCAGGAATTATGATTTCTTTCATTTGCTTACTTCTTTCGTTTTTTAGGGAATGAGAAACGGTTCAAGACAAAGTCTTGAACTTTCGCGTTGCTCCTCAAATGCTCGTGCAAGCACGGCATTTTCATCGCTTATCGCGAAAAAAGACACCCAAGTCCAGTATTTCTACTAGACATGAGTGTCTTTGACGTTCTCTCACAAGTCGCTTCTTGTTCTGAGATAATTATTAACTTAATTCATTTCTGCATCAATTTTGCATATCGTGTAAATACCGACTACAAATTGACCACAAATCGTTGCATATGAATGTGTATCGTGTTGGACAAATATGGTAAATAAATATCTGACCACTTTTCCCTTGCTATTACTAGCAATTCTCTTACATAATACGCATTAATTAGTCTTTCTGACTCTTCATCGTTGGGAATATCGTCCGATATTGCGAATATGTCCTTATATCTTATTATATCTGTCTTTCCGTCCTCTACATTTTAAGCTCAGATTTCATAAATCTGCACTTATCTTCATAAGTGGTCGCAAATCAGTCGCATACTGGTCGCAATGTCGCAACCTGCTAATTACCAGACTGAGCCTTCTTCTGTTTTGCGAAATATTCATCAAAATTGATAAGCTCTGACTTCTTCAAATCCTTAGTAGCTTCTGCATAAATCTGCATCGTAGTTTCTGCATCCGCATGTCCCAGAATATCCTGCATAGCTTTAATGTTTACACCTGCCTCACACATTCTGGTTGTAAAAGTATGTCTCAAAGAATGATTACTAAACTTTGGAAGAATAACTGCATTATCTCGGTGATCTTTATCAAGTACCTCGAAATTGCAGTCTCTTATAATTCTTCTGAGAGCTTTATTAAGTGTTCCTTGATGCTGTACATTACCAAAGCGATTTACAAATATAAAATCTCGATAACCATCAACAACAGCTTCACTCTTAATTCCACATTCTTCTTGATATTCCTTTTCCATGAGAAAAGCTTCTTTTACGATAGGAAGCATTGGAATTGTTCTCTCACCTGCTTTTGTCTTAGTGGTATTGATTGCGAAAATCTGCCCTGCCTCTGTTCTGGTGCAGTAATATACCAATGTATGATTCACATTGATTACTTCTTCCTCTAAATCAATATCACACCATCTAAGCCCTGTGATTTCTCCAACACGCATCCCAGTCCATAACATGATAGTAAAAATAGGATACCATCTATGATACTGCCCTTGCTTGCTGAGAAACTTCTCGAATAACTCCTGCTCTGGAACTGTTAATGCTCGTCTTTTTTCAACTTCAAAATTACGAGCCTTCTTGAGTTCTTTTAAGGCATTATCAGAAGGATTATATCTAAGATAATCGTCTTCAACTCCAAGCTCTAATACTTGATGCAGTACAGTATGTATGCTGTCAATGGTATTGACCTGTACATTTCTTTCATCTGCCAGATAATTATAAAATCCTCTAACATCTGAACGCTTCAAATCAACGAGCCTACTCTTGCCAAAATCTGGTTCAACAAACATGGTGTACATGTATTTGTAATTAGAAAAGGTATTATCCTTAAGACCTCTCTTAAGCTGTACCCAACTATTATACAAATCATTGATAGTAAGATTATTCTTATCTGCTCTGACACCATCTAAAACATCACGAAGCACATCCAATTCTTTTTCTCTTAATTCCTCAAGAGTAATTGCACTAATAGAGTGCCGACCGCCTCGCTTGTCTCTCCACTTGAACTCATAAGTTCCGCTACTTCTCTGGTATTCGCCTTCTTTCAAAACTCTATTTTTATTATCTTTGCGTCTCTCTACTGCCATGTAAAATCTCCTTTCATAACAACAAAGAGAACACGCTCAAGCACATTATAGCTTCAACATGTTCTCATTGTCTATTAAAAGTTACATCTCTATCAAATTATATTGAGTACATCTTTTCTAAGTATTCTGAGAATAATTTCCGCTTAATCAGTCGCTTATTCCCACACCAGATAACATAAGGGCAACTATCACTATTTGTTAATTCCCTAAGCTTATTCTGACCAATTCCAAAATACATCGAAGCTTCCTCAAGTGTTAAGTTTGCTTTTTCCCATAAGGGAACATATTTCTTATCTATAACAATCACTCCCTTCAATCAAAAGGTAAATCTACATCATCGTCAATCTCAACGAATTCATCTCTTTCCAGATATGCTTTTACAGAATCATATTCTTTTATACTTCCATCTTTTGAATAGATAACCACCCTGTGAATTCTTCTAAGAAAAGCATCCCAAGATTCTTTATCATCTCTCTGGACTTCATAATACTGTTTTTCCAAAGACCAATTCGATATTATATACACCTTGTTATAACAAGCGTATTTATTGGTATATCTGCTCGGAAGTTCGATAGGATATATATCACAGAATAAAAGCATTTCTTTAATTCTCAAAGAAGAACGGAATTCATCAAATGCAATTACTGGCTGTCCATTATATGAATCAAAAGGATGCAAGTAATCTGTTACACGATATACATTTGAATATCCATTCTTTTCAAGAACACCTCTGGTTTTTCCTGTTCCCGTAGCTCCGCTAATGTAAACCACTTCCAAATCCAGTCTGACTGTTTCTTTATATTTTTCTGTTAATAATGTCGTTCTTACTTTATCTATCTTATCAATTTGAAGAATATAGTCTTGATTCTGAGCCAATATTTCTGCATTAGTCATATTGTCCATTACCATCTGGTAAAGCTCCGACATATCACTTCTTTTACCTTTACTGTCTGGCGGTTGTGTGCCATATTCCTCAAATGTTCCTTCAATTTTCTTTTCCTGTTTCGACTCGTCTGTTTCCCATTTACCAGTCTTTTTTACATAATTTACATTATCAGATACTGAACCTTTACATTTCTCAATATGTGCTTCCTCAAAATAACGCTTAACCATACTGAATCTTACTCTGGATGCAAATACCACAAATATATGAGTGTGATAACAACTTCCCTGTTCATCTGCCATACAGATATAAACAAGCGTTTTGAAGTTTCCACGCATCACCTCTAATATGTGTTCATGCGTCCAACCCTTTTCCTCTGGAGCGTTAATCGTAAGCTGATACATAAAGCTCTGAGTATCTTTAATTTTTATCGCCTCCTGTTCATTATGTGCAGCCTTGCGAGCATGCTACAAAGCCTGTAAATACAAGGAGTGCACATGTTTGTGCAGGTTTGGGTAATACTAAGCCAAACCTGTTGCGGATGGCTTGTGGCTTCGCCACCGCCACCGCCTCTGGTTATCTTGTTAATGCCTCAATACATATAGCTTTCATTTTTTCCTCATCCCTTATTACTGGCACTTTTATAAAATGCAGTTCTGAACCCTGCCACAGCATGACACCTTCGCCTGTGTGAAATTCACGATTACCAACCTTATCTATCAACTCCTTTGGCATGAGCATGGAGTATATACTCTCTAATGTCGCACCTACTATGATGATCACGCCAAAATTGAGCCTTGAACCAGTTGGAAAAGCTGAGGCATCTGGTCTCTGACAGGCAATCACCAATCGCACCGCTAAGGAGCGTCCGAGCATGAGAATTTCTGAAACTTTATGCATAACTAATTCGGCTTTCTTTTTCTCTGCACCTAAAAGAGCCAAAATGTTAGCCATATATTCATCCCACACAAGCGTTACATAATGCCTTGAAACATCTTCTCCGCATTGGCGCTTATGCATTATTTCATACACTTCATCGAGAGCCTCTATGGTTTTATCATACGGATAATACCGAGGACAATTTCTGAGATGAGCAAAACTATCATCCTGCTTAAAATCTGCAAAATATACAACTGAATCCTCGCCACCATGTAAGCAAATTCGAGCAAAATATTGATTTGTTAAATAGCTTTTTCCAGAACCAGACATGCCACATATAAGCGTCTGGGAGTTGTTCTTAGTAGATGCATCGACTGTTACAGGTACTCTATTACCAAATCCATACCAAGCATCATAATCATAGCCAATAAGTAATTCACTAGAAGGTATCGTCATATAATGCACCCCTGTCTTTGAATTTTCGACCTTTAGCAGATTCTATTATTATTCTATTTCCTATATTTCTGTGCCTGCCACCATAAGTAATATCCCCGATGATATGAATATCCATGCGGTCACATATAGCCTCTTTTTTCTCTTGCCACCTCTCCATAGGTATAGCTGAATAGAATTCTCTTTTCGTGACACCACTTTTTCTATCAGTCTTTTTATATCTTAGAATTGGAGGCTGATTTTTTACATCTCTTTTATCACCGAAAACAATACTCATATCAGCTTCATCTCTTATGGCTGATATAAATCCTACAAACTGAATTAAACCTATTGCACATATTACAGAAAATGCTATTGCCATTACATTCATGCACACTTCAAACAATTTATTAAGCAATGGATTTGCATCATACAAAGATATAAGTTTTGACCTAGCTATTAATAAAGCTATAATTCCTCCTGCAAATAATAACCAAACAAGATTTATCAACGGATGATTAACCAATTGCTGAAAACCAAGAATGAATCTACAGAACTGTTTCTGCCTGTTATGTCGCTGTTCATTAAATTTATTATTATTCATATAACGCCTTTCTTGAGCAAAGAAGGAATGAAAACTCCACTCCCTCCAACTCTCACTTACATGAAATTAACTATCATAATCTAAACCAAATTCCTCATACATAAATTTACTTAATTCCTCAAGTAAATCATGTATATAGTGATACTTCCTAAATATAATCCGCTCAAGCGAGAAGTCACTATTAATAATGAAATGATGGTCATCATCATAAGCTCCATAATTTTCATCCTTTTCAATGAACGACCAATAATCTGCATCATATACCATTGGGCGAATAACCTGTTTTACATATTCAGTAATTTTGTTATTCATATCTTCTGGAAGCTGATTACTATACTGTCTAATCTCAAATATCTTATTGCTCTGAAATGCTCTATCTTCATATCCCTTCAATGCTTCACACATAAGGATATGACATTCAATAAGCTTTGTTTCAGTTTTCTTATCCATCTTATTTCCTCCCTCAAGGAAAGCATAGGGATGGAGTTCATCCACCCCATTGCCCCTTTGTAAAATCAGTTATTATTACAATTTATAAATTGCCTCAACCTTACCCTTCATGCTGAATGATATGTCCAAAGAATCATTAAGCTTAAATTCAGGAAGCTTAATCTCTGGTCTAAGAAAGAATTTCTCAGTTCTAAGACCTTCTACATTCTCATCCTTAAATGCACAGAAGATATTTGTTCCATTGATTGTCTCACCTGCATTATTGGTGAAGTTCACATGCTGAACACCTACTAACTTAACCTGCATATTTTTATCCTCCTTCCTTTTCATCAGCTTATCCATGGTTGCTGACCTATTGTCATGCGCTCTTGACAATTATCATTATACGAATTACTATGTCATTTGTAAGCACCACAACGCGTCCATATTCATAATTTTTATAGGAGGTATATGTCACTTATGTATGACAAGAAAGTATTTTCTGAAAGATTGAGAAATTTAAGAGATTCCAGATGGAAACAGTATAAAGAAAATCAAGACAAGCAAGTTAATCCTTATGAAAGATTTGCCTGTTGCCAATCACAAGAAGCAATTTCAGAGGAATTGCAAGTTGAACGAAGAACATACGGAAAATGGGAAAACGGAACAACAATTCCCACAATCGACAAAGTAGCAGATATTTGTAATATATTAGATTGTAATATTGACTATTTACTAGGAGCAAACGAACTTATTGGTATTAGCCCCTCTGTCATTGCTTCTCACTATTCTGGTATATCAGTAGATATAATCGAGTTATCTAATACAGACAGCAATTATAGAGACTTCTTGAATTACTTTATGCATCCAGACAATTGTAGCACTCTTATCAATTCATGCACTAAAACAGCTTGGAAGGATTTTCTGTCCAAACAAGAATTAACCGAATTAAGAGAACCACTTAAAAGCCTTATTTTAGATATTTTCACTAATTACCAGTCAATTACCCCTTTTTGTCGATATGATATAGAAAGCTATAAAGAGTATGTTTTATCCTGCTTTCCAGAAAGCAAACTTTCATTTTCACATAAGAAATTGAATGATTCTATTTGCATTGATACATGCTTATCTGCAAATATAAAGAATAAATTTGGAATAACTACAGATAATCCAAACTGTTATATTAATTTCATCAATTATATATCTGATTATTCATTTGAAATTTTGTCAAATGCTGAAATGTTAGCTATTCAAAAACAACACTTAGGACAGTCCTTTGTTCGCTTGTATGAAAAATATTTGGATGAAGACAAATAATAAAAAAGGGAATGGAACTGATTCATTCAGTTCTATCCCCTTTTCTATACTATCAATATATGTACTAAAAGCTTGCATGTCGGTTATATTCTGTACTATAGCAACTTTTTCCGCACTTCTTACAAATATAATTTATGTGGTATGTTTCCTTAACACCTGGAACATATTGTTGTCCAACAGAATATCTTCCTGTCTTTGTGCCATCCCTGTGATATTCTTCAGAATGTGTTGATACAGCAACAGAAATCTTTTCGCTTCCTATATATTCCCTCCCTTGCTTCTTTAATGCAAACCATTTACCGCATGAAGGACATTTATTGCTATATCCAATTTTAAGCACTTCGATACCTATACACATAGCAAATAATGCTATAAATATTATCGCAAGAATCACTCCTGCCGCTTTATTACCTATGTATTCCTGTTTGCTTGCATCATAAAAACAATAAACTATCATTCCTATAAAAATAACCTCTGCAAAACGCAAAAGTGTATTTAATATTTTTTTTATCGCACTCATCTTTTAAACCTCTATTCCGTGTATTTTCGTATTTGTATTTATATAGCATCCTCAATATTTTCAATTGTATATTCTTCACCTTTGTATATAATCACTATGTCTGATGGGCAATCCTCAAATGCAGAATGTGCCATCCGTGTGATGCTATCATCAAGTATCACCTTCTTGAGAGCTGTGCAACCATAAAATAAGTCGGATGGTACTTTTTCCACGCCTCTAATCTCTACTTCCTCAATTAAATGTGCACTTTCATACCATGGCACATCCTCTTCTTCCCAATCTTTTGGTATTTTGTCTGTTCCGCTGATTATAAGCCGATTACCCTCTATTTCCCATGTACACTCTGGAGTATCATTGTTTTGGGCATTAGTAAACCATTCTTCTTCCGTTCCGTCGGTAATCGTCAAATATGCATCAGCATTTTCAAGATTCACCCACACACAAGGTCTTATTCCATGCCTACGTGTTTTTCCATTATTTAAGCTTGCCGTACCAAGTTCAATTCTTCCATCTTCTTCCACAAGTAGTGCATGTCCTTCCGCTGTAAACCACGAATCCCAACTTAATGAAGACCTAAGCCAATATGCAGAATATTCATTTCCAATAACAGAAGAATCATACTCAAATCCCTTTTCTTTTAATTCATTATATGTCTCCTCTGTAAAGGTTTCACATTCTATTTTTCTTTCATCATTGGCATATGGTGTAGCCCTACACAGTAGCATATCTGAATATGTGTATTCCTCTTCTTCGTCTTTATAATTGGTTATAGTAATTGTTTTCGTTCCGAAATACTTAGTGATTTCATCATATGAAGGCAGGAATACCGAACCAATCAGTTCTCCTTCTAAAGCACCATATTCGTCCGTTACTGAATAATCTGTTGTATCAGTTATTATTTTTAATTCTTCCTCAGAAAAGGCAGTTTGTGCAAAATCTTTATTCAACCATGAATACACATAACTTTGAGACCATGGATTACTTTCACTATCGCCAGTTCCATAAACTCCTTCTGATTCGTTATATTCTATATTATCAAGAATATAACATGATACAAGTAATGCCTTTCCATCAGATACATCCATCACCTGCCATTTTATCGGCTCAAGACCATTTGTATTATCGTTATCCTGCTCATAGACACCAAATGTAACATAATCTCCAACAACTATATTTGCATTACTATCCGTAATAATATCATCTTCTGTACTAGACGCTGTTGTATCATTATTTGTAGCTTCATTTGTTTTTCCCTCGTCTGTTTTATCTTCATCTGCTTGTTTCCCACAACCAGTAAACAACATTGTAAACAAAATACAGACCAGAATCATACTTGTTTTTATCTTTCTTCTCATCATGCGGTGTTCTCCTTATCTTATTAAAAAAATATACGGACACATTATATCACTTCTTAACCAGATATGCACACATTATTTTATGTGTAAATATAGCGTGTATATTCGAAATCGTTTTAATACTAAAATATTAGTGAGGTGATGTCATGCAATTCAAGATAGAAAAAGCCGAATATGTTAATAGAACTTTTAGAATAACAAAAGAACTTGCGGAAACACTTTCAGAAATCGCCCAGAAGGAAAATATATCTGTAAATGAGTTAGTTGTTCAATGTTGTAATTTTGCCATTTCAAATATGGCGGTTTCAGAAGACAAATAGTATTTTTCATAATTATATAAAAAAGCACCTGTTACAATTGTAATAGGTGCTTTTATATTTGAACGTGTTCTCTTATTTGGTCGCAATTTAGTCGCAATTCTCACAACTCAAAGCCTACACCCCTAGTAAAATAAGGCTTTTACTGGTTCAAACTCTTCATCGTTGGGAATAACAACACATCTCTAATCGCAGGACTGTTGGTAAGTAGCATAACAAGTCTATCGATACCATAGCCGATACCACCTGTAGGAGGCATACCGATTTCTAGTGCATTTAAGAAATCTTCATCGGTGTGTTCTGCTTCATCATCACCAGCTTCTGCATTAGCATCCTGCTGTGCGAAACGTTCTCTCTGATCGATGGGATCGTTAAGCTCAGAGTATGCATTACACATTTCCCAAGTATTGATAAAGAGCTCGAAACGCTCTACCTTATCAGGATCAGAAGGCTTCTTCTTGGTTAATGGACTGATTGCTAAAGGATGGTCCATAACAAAGGTAGGCTGAATCAGGTTCTTCTCGCAGAACTCTTCAAAGAAGAGATTTACGATGTCGCCCTTAGTATGTCTTGCCTCGTATTCAATATGATGTTCATCGGCAATCTTCTTTGCTTCTTCATCAGAAGCTACTGCATCGAAATCAACACCGGCATACTTCTTAATACAATCAATCATGGTAATTCTTTCAAAAGGCTTACCAAAATCAAGTTCCACATCACCATACATAAACTTGGTCGTACCAAGAACGGTTTCTGCCAGATATCTGAACATGGACTCGGTTAATTCCATCATACCTTCATAATCGGTATATGCCTGATAAAGCTCCATTAAGGTAAACTCAGGATTGTGTCTGGTATCCACACCTTCGTTACGATATACACGACCGATTTCATAAACTCTCTCAAGACCGCCGACAATCAGTCTCTTTAAGTAAAGCTCTAAGGAAATACGAAGCTTTACATCTTCATCCAGTGCATTATAGTGGGTCTCGAAAGGTCTTGCTGCTGCACCACCTGCGTTAGAAACCAAGGTAGGGGTCTCAACTTCCATAAAGTCACGACCAGCTAAGAAGTTTCTGATCTCCTTTAAGATCTTAGAACGCTTAATGAATACGTCACGGGAATCCGTATTCATAATTAAATCTACATATCTCTGACGATATCTGGTATCGGTATCGGTAAGTCCATGGAATTTCTCAGGAAGAATCTGTAAGGACTTAGACAGCATGGTAACTTCTGATGCATGGATAGAAATCTCACCGGTCTTGGTTCTAAATACATAACCCTTAACACCGAAGATATCACCGATATCGGACTTCTTGAATTCTGCATAGGACTCTTCTCCTAAGGAATCCTTGCTTACATATACCTGGATATTACCCTTTAAATCCTGGATGTTGGCGAAAGATGCCTTACCCATAACACGCTTAAAGAGCATACGACCTGCGATGGAAACATTGATTGGCTGCGCATCCATAATGGCTCTGCGCTCATTGTAATCATTATTCTTTGCTTCCTTAGCAGCTTCTTCATCTAAACCATCTACATTTACTTCCGGACGATCCTTTAAAAGCTCTGCCTCTAAAGCTTCATACTCGCTCTTTGCATCTGATGTATGATGGGTCTGATCATATTTGGTAATCTGGAAAGGATCCTTTCCTGCTTCCTGAAGATTCTGAAGCTTCTCTCTACGAACCTTGCGAAGCTGATTAATATCCTGAACCTGTTCCTGCTGTGCCATTTTTTTACTCCTTTTTCGAAGAAAAATCTTCTCTTTATCAATGGGAAAGGCCGCTGATAAATCCGCGGCCTTAGAATACACTTCTATGTCTGACGGTCTTATTTATTCTTAATCTCTAAGACCTTGTACTTCAGCGTTCCGACGGGTGCTTCTACTTCTACCACATCACCCTTGCCGGCACCGATTAATGCCTTTCCAAGAGGGGACTGATCAGAAATGATGTTGTTTAAGCTATCAGACTCGTTGGTACCCTTGATGTGGAATACGATCGTTTCATTAAATTCCATATCTTCTACGGTAACAGTGCTTCCGAAATCAACCTTTGCATTCTTACCACTAGTCTTTGCATTCTCAACAACTTCTGCATTTGCAAGGATCTCTTCAATTTCAGTGATTCGATCTTCGATATGACCCTGCTCATCCTTTGCTGCATCGTATTCAGCGTTTTCAGAAAGGTCACCCTGCTCTCTTGCTTCCTTAATCTTCTGAGAAACTTCTTTTCTACGAACATTTTTTAAGTATGCTAATTCCTCTTCGTACTTTGCAAGACCTTCTTTGGTAATCTTTACTGTTGCCATTTTATTTCCTTCTTTCTGCGTAAATACTTCACGCCAAAATCCCAATAAATCAAGGTATTATACCCTTTTGCAGGGCTTTCTGTCAAGTTAACACACTTTCCTGCTTCTTTAGATAAACAGCTAATTTATTTAAAGATTTCGCAAGAATCCGCTGCTCATCCGAGGATAATTCCTCTGTAATCGCCGTCACAAGCTCCGTATGGAACTTCCGATAATGCTTATAAGCCCGCTGTCCTTTATCCGTAAGGGTTAAAAGTACCACTCGCTTATCCTCTGCACTTCTTTCTCGAAGCACATAGCCCTTATCCGAAAGTCCGTCCATAGCCTTTGTTAAAGACCCCATGGTAATGGATAATTTTCTCGCTACCACAGAAGAACGGTTGCTTTTTTCCGGACCAATGGCTTCAATTACGTGCATATCATTGACGGAAAGGTCTCTATACTCTTTTGTTATGAGCGATCTCTGCTCCTTCTCCAATACATCCTTATACAGAGAAACCAGCAAAAGATCCAGTGTCTGGTCTAGTTTCATAAACATCCTTTACCAATTACTACCAGGTAAGAAGTGCTGCACCCCAGGTAAGTCCACCACCAAATCCAGCAAGCAGGATGGTGTCGCCCTTCTTAAGCATTCCCTTACGATTTGCATAATCAAGAAGCAGAGGAACAGATGCTGCGGAAGTATTTGCATAATCCATCAGATTCATAGGGAACTTCTCTAATGGCTGTCCCATACGCTTTGCTACAGACTCAATAATACGCATATTGGCCTGATGTAAAAGATATACATCAACATCTTCCGGTGTCTTACCAGCCTTTTCAAGTACCTCGTTAATTGCCTTCGGTACTGTACGTACGGCAAACTTGTATACTTCCTGACCATTCATGGAAGTATAGCTTAATGGCTCCTCACAGGGTGAGAATGGATTGTTAATCGGTCTGTTCTTACATACAAGATTTAATCCACTGGCACCATCAGAACCCATAGTGATGGAAAGAACACCGCCATCGGTAGTATCTTCTACTGCTTCCACAATCGCTGCACCAGCACCATCACCGAAAAGAACGCAGGTACTTCTGTCATTCCAGTCCATCATCTTACTAAGATTTTCTGCACCAACGATTAAGGCTTTCTTAAAGATACCTGCCTGGAAATATGCATACGCTGTATTTAATCCGAATAAAAATCCAGAGCATGCAGCGCTGACATCAAAAGCAACTGCTTTCGTAGCACCTAATGCTGCCTGAATCTGGCAGGCACAGGAAGGATAAAAGTATTCCGGAGAAATGGTACCCACAATGATTAAATCAATATCATCCACAGAAACACCGGACATCTCTAATGCATTTTTAGAAGCTGCAATTGCAAGGTCCGTAGTTGTCTCTGTCACAGAAATGTGACGCTTCTTAATACCGGTTCTGCTGGAAATCCACTCATCACTGGTTTCCATGATCTGGGCCAGATCATCATTGGTCACAATCTTTTCGGGCAGTCCGCTACCGGTACCGAGTATTTTTAAGGTCATGTATATGTGTTCCTTTCTGAGGATAGTCTCATCCTATCCATAATTATTAATGTATTCTGCTTAGAACTTTCTGAATCTGTTATAACGTTCCTGCGCAATCTGTTCTCCATCCATGCCGGCATACTGTTCGAGGAACTTCTTTACCTCTACCTTCATGGTCATGGCAATAGCCTCTACGGTTGTATCATCTGCACCACCGAACTCAGGAATAATCTTCTCAATGGCACCAAGCTGCTTCAGATCCTGTGCAGTAATCTTCATCACTTCAGAAGCTTCCTTAGCTCGCTTTCCATCCTTCCAAAGAATAGAAGCAAAACCTTCCGGAGAAAGAATGGAGTAGGTAGAATTCTCTAACATCCAAACTTCATTAGCAACTGCAAGTGCAAGAGCTCCACCGGAACCACCTTCACCAATCAGTACAGAGAGGATTGGCATCTTCATACCACTCATCTCATATAAGTTTCTTGCGATGGCTTCACCCTGTCCACGCTCTTCTGCTTCCATACCAGGATAAGCACCAGAGGTGTTGATAAAGCAGATAACGGGACGATTGAACTTCTCTGCCTGCTTCATCAGACGAAGGGCTTTTCTATATCCTTCCGGAGATGCCATACCAAAGTTTCTGTAGGAGCATTCCTTACCATCGTTACCCTTCTGGATACCAACAACCGTTACAGGCTGTCCATCTAAGAAGGCAATACCACCTACAACAGCGGGATCATCTCTGAAGGCTCTGTCACCGTGAAGTTCGATGAAGTCATCAAACATGATATCCACATAGGTTAACATGGAAGGACGGGACATATCACGAGAAGCATGTACCTTACCCCAAGCATCCTTTAACTCACTATGAGCTGCCTTCTCGCGAACAATTTCCTTAGGAATATAGGAAGTAATGCTGCCTTCCTCAAAGTTTGCATAGCGCTTGCTTGCATCCTTTTCTTTGTGTAACTTTACAATACGATACAGAGTGGACTTTAAGTCATCACGCTCTACAATACCATCGATAATACCATGCTCAACTAAGAACTCCGCTCTCTGGAATCCCTTAGGAAGCTTCTGACCGATGGTCTGCTCAATAACACGAGGACCAGCAAAACCGATTAAAGCATTGGGCTCGCCTAAAATAATATCGCCAAGCATTGCGAAAGATGCAGTTACACCACCCGTTGTAGGATCGGTGAGTACAGGTACATAGAGAAGACCTGCATCAGAATGCTTCTTTAATGCCGCACTGGTCTTTGCCATCTGCATCAGGGAAACAATACCCTCCTGCATACGGGCACCACCAGAACAACAGAATCCAATTACAGGAAGTCTTTCCTGGGTTGCTCTTTCGACTGCTGCTGCAATCTTTTCGCCCACTACATGACCCATGGAACTCATTAAAAATCTTGCATCACATACAAAGAGACAAACGGGCTCCCCATAAATGGTACATTTACCAACGGTAACAGCCTCATGCAGCTTTGTCTTTTCTTTTGTCTCTGCAAGCTTATCTTCGTATCCCGGGAAATCTAAGGGATTGCTTACCGGTAAATCTTCAAACCAGTACTCGAAGCTCTTGGTATCAGCTACGATTCGAATACGGTTCTTTGCACGAATACGGAAATAATATCCACAGGTAGGACAAACATAGTTATTAATAACAACATCTTCTTTGATAAATTCTTTACCGCAGGAGGGACATTCAAAGCCAACTTCTGGTTTACCAATGATCCCACGGATCTTCTCAAATGCCATTTTTATTCTCCTTCTCAGACGTCTTTCTTTACGCATCTGATTTCGTCCTCTTAAAATAATTTATTCTGCAAATTTCTTAATTAAGATACTAGCGTTGTGTCCACCAAATCCAAGAGAGTTGGATAATGCATAGGGAACTTCCTCTTCGTAAGCTTCCTTACAGTAGTCAAGATCCATCTCTTCATCAGGGGTCTGATAACCAACGGTCTTATGAATGTATCCTTCTTCTACTTCCTTTACACAGGTAACGAATTCTACGCCGCCTGCACCACCAAGAAGATGTCCAACCATGGACTTGGTAGAGTTGATACGAATATTCTTTGCATGCTCTCCAAAGAGAAGCTTGATTGCTCTGGTTTCAAAAAGGTCGTTCATGTGGGTTGCTGTACCATGTGCATTGATGTAGGTAAGATCTTCCTTAGCGATACCTGCATCCTTGATTGCATTTTCCATAGCTCTAGCTGCACCTGCACCATCTTCTGCAGGGGAAGTGATGTGGAATGCATCTGCACTGCTGCCGTAACCAACAACTTCAGCATAGATCTTTGCGCCTCTTGCTTTTGCATGCTCTAACTCTTCAAGCACTGCGATACCAGCACCTTCACCCATTACAAATCCACTTCTGTCCTTATCGAAAGGAAGGGATGCCTTTGCAGGATCAGTCTCACAGGAAAGTGCATGCAATGCACTAAAGCCGGAAACACCAAGAGGGCAGATAGCTGCTTCTGTACCACCAGCTACCATGACGTCTGCTTCACCGTACTGGATACTTCTGAATGCTTCACCGATAGAATGGGTACCAGAAGCACATGCGGTAACAACATCAAAGTTCTTTCCCTTTAAACCATACTGGATGGATACATTACCTGCTGCCATGTTGGAAATCAACATAGGAATGTACAAAGGGCTAACCTTGGAAGGTCCCTTGTTTACCAGTCTGTCATATTCTCTTTCGTTAGCCTGCATGGAACCAACACCGTTACCGATGCAGCATCCAACCATGTAAGGATCTTCCTTCTCCATGTCCAGACCAGAATCCTTAATCGCTTCACCAGCTGCTGCGATAGCATACTGTACAAATGCCTCAGAACGCTTTGCAACCTTCTTGTCCATGAACTGGGTAGGATCAAAATCTTTTAATTCTGCTGCAACGCTTGCATCATATCCAGTGGTATCAAATTTGGTAATAGGACCAAATCCTGTCTTACCTTCTTTAATCCCTGCCCAAAAGTCTTCTACATTTAATCCAATGGGGGTAACTGCACCAATTCCTGTAACAACAACTCTTCTACTCATTCGAAATCTCCTTTTTTCTGTTAGAAAAATCCGATTAATATTTTGATTAATATGCCATGCCGCCGTCTACACAAAGTACCTGACCGGTAATGTAGGATGCTGCATCGGAAGCAAGGAAAGCAACTGCATTTGCAATGTCTTCCGGCTTACCAGTTCTCTTTAAAGTAATCTGATCGCAAAGAACCTTCTTTGCATCTTCTGTCATAGCACCGGTCATATCGGTATCGATAAATCCAGGAGCAACTGCATTTACGCAGATGCCACGGCTACCAAGTTCCTTTGCAACAGACTTGGTAAGACCAATCACACCAGCCTTAGAAGCAGAATAATTTGCCTGACCAGGATTACCCATAACACCAGATACGGAAGAGATATTAATAATCTTTCCGCTCTTCTGCTTTAACATTACCTTGGAACCGAAGCGGATGGTATTGAATGCACCCTTTAAGTTGGTGTTTAATACAGCATCAAAATCTTCTTCCTTCATGGCCATCACGAGACCATCTTTGGTAATACCTGCATTATTTACAATGACATCAAGGCTGCCGTGCTTAGCAACGATTTCTTTAATCATCTCGCCAACAGCAGTGAAGTCTGCTACGGAACATTTTACTGCTTCTGCTTCGCCGCCATTTGCCTTGATGGCTTCAACAGTTTCATTGGCCTTATCTTCGGAACCATTATAATTTACGATTACGGTAAAACCATCCTGACCAAGTTTGATGGCAACAGCTCTACCAATACCACGGCTTGCGCCAGTTACTAAGGCTACTTTCTTGTCTGCCATTATGCTAACTCCTTTAACTTTTCCATTGCTGCTTCGAACTCATCATAGTTATCTACATTGATAACATTTACGGTATCGCCAGTTTCTCTGGTGATCTTCTTAATGAAGCCGTTGATGGTTTTTCCAGGTCCGATTTCAACAAAGGTATCTACGCCATCCTTCATCATCAAACGAACGGACTGCTCCCATCTTACAGAAGAGGATACCTGCTGAACCAAAAGATCCTTAATATCAGAATCATTATTTACATAGTCTGCAGTAAGGTTTGCAATGTAAGGAATCTTTACGTCGCCGATGGTAACAGTGTCTAATACCTCCCCAAGCTTCTCACCAGCACCGGTAAGCATCTTGGAGTGGAAAGGACCACTTACATTTAACATAACCACGCGCTTAGCACCTGCGACCGTTAATAACTCGCCAGCCTTCTCTACCGCTGCCTTTTCACCAGTAATAACAATCTGTCCAGGGCAGTTATAGTTTGCGATGGATACGATGCCTTCTACCTTAGCAATGGTCTCTTCAATCACAGCTGCATCTAAGCCAAGAACTGCTGCCATTGCACCGCCAGTAGGAACCGCCTCCTGCATATAAAGGCCACGCTTTACAACAACCTTAAATGCATCCGCAGGGCTCATTACACCGGAAGCAACCAGTGCACCATACTCACCAAGAGAAAGACCACCGCATACAGCAGGAGTGAATCCCTTCTCTTCTACAGCCTTTAATAAAGCAACCTCTGTAGCAAGCATCGCTACCTGGGTATACTTCGTGATATTTAATTCTTCATTTTCTGTGAAGCAGAGTGCAGGAATGTCCATACCAGAAGCTTCGCTAGCGATATCATACATTTCCTTACTAACTGCTACATTGTCATAAAATCCTTTTCCCATACCAACATACTGGGAACCCTGTCCAGGGAATACAAATGCAATTTTGCTCATTTTTAATACTCCTTATTTCGCAGTAATACCTGCATGTAATGTGACTTCTTACAGCTTTAATAACTTTGCTGCGTCAGCCATAATCTCTTCAATAATTTCTTTACAGGTGTTCTCCTGCTTAATAAGACCTGCAATCTGACCTGCCATAACGGTTCCGTCCATAGCGTCACCATCCATAACAGCCTTACGAAGGGATCCTAAGGTAAGCTGCTCTAACTGATCTAAGGTTGCTCCTTCTGCTTCCATACGTAAGTACTCCTTGGTCATGCGGTTACGAAGTACACGTACAGGGTGACCAGTGGAACGACCGGTTACTTCAGAGTCGATATCCTTTGCCTTAATGATCTTATCCTTATAATTCTGGTGGCAGATAGACTCCTTTGCAACGCAGAATCTAGTACCCATCTGAACAGCCTCTGCGCCAAGCATCATAGCAGCTGCAAATCCTCTGCCATCTGCAATACCACCTGCTGCAATAACAGGAACATCTACTGCATCTACTACCTGAGGAACCAAGGTCATGGTGGTAGCGCTACCGATATGTCCGCCGGACTCCGTACCTTCTGCAACGATAGCATCTGCGCCAGCCTTTACCATCATTTTAGCCATACCTACGGAAGCAACAACGGGCATAACCTTTACACCAGCTTCCTTCCATGCAGGAATGAACTCACCAGGGTTACCAGCGCCTGTGGTAACAACCTTAACACCTTCTTCAATAACAATCTTTGCAACCTCAGGTGCATTAGGGTTCATCAACATAACATTTACACCGAAAGGCTTATCCGTTAATTCTTTTACTTTCTTAATCTGCTCTCTGACAATCTCCGGAGGTGCAGAAGCAGCACCGATGATACCAAGACCACCTGCTGCAGATACAGCAGCAGCTAAGTGCCATTCAGCAACCCATGCCATACCACCCTGAATAATAGGGTACTCAATGCCAAGCAGTTCCGTAATTTTTGTTTTCATATTCATTTGCTCCTTATCTAGAACATTTTATACTTCTTACCATGCCCTCTTTTGGCATCCGGACTTTTTATAATTCCGTCCGGCAACACCCGTGTAACGATATTCCATAACGGAAACCGTAACCAGATGGACATAGAGTGCTTCCTTGCATTTTTCTGCACGAAAGCATTCTATGGCCATCTAATTTTTAGGCAGCTTGCTCTGCCTATTACACGTAAAAACAGCACCGCCTCTTTTATAAAAAAGCGGTGCCGTCACAGTTCTTACTTATTTACGTAATCAAGAACGTCCTTTACAGTGTGAATGTTCTGTAAATCATCAGAAGGAATTTCAACACCGAAATCTTCTTCTAACTTAGTAACGAGTTCAAATAAGTCTAAGGAATCTGCATCTAAATCATCCTTAAAGTTGGTTTCCTCGGTAATGCTGTCTGCGTCTGCACTAAGAACGTCTGCTACGATATCCTTAAGCTGATCAAAAGTTAACTTCATGACTAATACTCCTTTAAAATATGTTTATTATTTGCCCTAGATTCTTTTCTCTCATAGATATGGTTCACATGTAGTTTTCAATACTACATCATGTAGACCAAAATACTTTGATAATCAAACCTTTTGACAGTCAAAGTATATGCTGATGACGCCATTTTGTCAAGGTTTATTTGCTTATGGCAGGGGCCTTCAGCAGCAATACAAACGCTGAAGAAAGTCCATTTTTGCAACTAAAAAGGACCGGCGTACCGGTCCTTTAACTGTTTTTAGATTATTCAATCACAAGCTTGCTCCAGCTGTCATCAGGAATGATGCAGACATAGGTCTTACCAATGTTTAAGGTAATCTCTGTACCATCTTCTAAGAAGAAGTGCGTAATATCAAATTCCTGAGGTCCCTTTGCCCAGGTGATGGGAACTGCATAGCCATTGGTAATGTACCATCCATGCATGCCGTCACCATTGTGAACATTGAAATGCAGATAACCATGCTCATCCCACTCGAAGAAGGTAGATTCCTGAAGGATGACATTGGTGAACTCTAAATGATCTCCGGTTAACTCATCAATGTATTCCTGATTGTATTCTGCATAACGATAGGTCTGGGTTTCAGGAATATAGGTTAACTCCATCTTGTTGTGCTCATAAGGGATATCGATGAAGGTAACTTCCTTTGCATTGCTCTCCTTGGAAAGGTCTACCTTCTCACTGTGCTTTGCAAACTGGAAGTGCTGTCCCTGATACCACTGATCTCTGTAGTTCTGGTCGATACCAGCTGCCTTACAACGATCGTTGATTTCGCCTGTGGTTACATACTCTGTATATTCAGAAGGCTTACCGTTCTTAATTCTTGCAAAGCCAGAGCTTAAATGATCCTGGAAAGGGTTCGCCAGGAAGTTGTTGATGTAGAAAGGACCACCATCATGAATAGCGATAGCATCATATTCCGGCATCAACTGTAAGTTGGTGGTACGAATACTTCTAATGGAACCAATCTGGGATACCGCATTGTAATCCTTGAAGATACACATCAGACGAGTAATACGTCCATTGGCGGTACTGTTCATCATCTCATAAACGATGTCAGCCTGGCTGGTACCGAAATGATTTAATGCAGTTAATTCATTATCAACCATGACTGCAATAGGACGCTGGTTCTTTAAATCCTCGCTAATCCAGTCACCGGTCAACTCATTCATATACATACCTTCCGGTGCTACATCTAAAGAGTTGACGCTATCCTCTTCCTCTTCACCCTGCTGTCCGGAAAGATCTTCCCAGCTAATTACGGTATCTCCACCGGTAGTGTTTTCGGAAACAACAGGTGTTTCTTCATTATTCTCTGCTGCAGCCTTTCCACAACCAACCGAAACGGCTGCTACGGTAAGACCTAAAAGCAATGCTGCTAACTTCTTTTTCATATTTTCTCCTCTAACATAAATTATGTAATCTAGTTATGTTAACTCAGTATGTATTATACATACGAACGTAGAAGGGTGTCAATTTATCCTTCTACATTAGTAACGTATGAACCAGACTTTTTTATTGCATTTTTTCAATTATTTTAAATGTCCTACAGCAGTAAAGTGTTTTTTCATAAAAACCTGCTAAGAAAAATCAAGTACTAAATTGATTTTCTTGCAGGTTTTT
>JAKSRR010000027.1 GCA_024403455.1 Lachnospiraceae bacterium
AGAGAAAATAAATTTCAGCCTAATTTAGGCTTGACTTTTCATAGCTGGTCTCCTTGTTTTCGAAGAAAACCCGAGCCCCTCATGGCGAGGGGAGGTTTTTGCCTCCTTGTTTTCGAAGAAAACCCGAGCCCTCACGGCGAGGGGAGGTTTTTACCTCCATATAAAATAACACGATAAAATCAGCATCCTTGCTCTACATTCATTTTAGCACTAAAGTTGGAAAATGTGTATAAAAATGATATACTAAAACAGTCTGCCGGACGCTCTTTTTGTGCGCGTATATGTGAGTGCGGCGGTGAATTAATATTTTTAGAGAGGAGACAATCATGGCAAGTGTATTAGACCGCATTATGCGGGAAAAAGACAGTCTGTTGCCAAGGACGTCCTCTCTTTCTTTTTCTACAGATCTTGTTGAGATTTCCATTAATGCTGGGGATACGGTTGTTGATAGCTTTAAGATTATGGGAGCAAACAATCTTCCGTTAGAAGGGGCAGTAACGACCCATGATCTTCGCATGACCATTAATACAGAAGAAATCACCGGTATGAATCGTACCATTTTCTTCCAGTACAGTGCCTCTGGATTAAAGGAAGGGGAAGTGGTTGCAGGAACCTTTCATATTGTGACAAATTATGGTGAATATGAACTTCCCTATAGAGTAACCGTTTTCAAAGAATCGTTGGATTCCTCCCTAGGACCGATTCGTAATTTGTTCTTGTTTGCAAATCTAGCAAAGGCTTCCTGGCAGGAGGCAGTTTCTATCTTTTATCAGAAATCATTTGCAGAACTTCTTACAGGCAATGATGCTCATTATAAGACGGTGTATGAAGGCCTTGCTGCAGGGGATATGAATCCTCGTAATGTAGAAGTGTTTTTGCAACTTACTAAGAAGAAAACACCGGTCCGCTTTTTGTCTGATGAACATCGTATTGAGATGAATGCACCTAAGGAAACCACTTTATATCAGCTTAAATTGGTGAAGGATGGTTGGGGATTTGATGGGTTCCAGGTTAAGACAGAGGGCGCTTTCCTATTGGTTGAAGACCTAGGCTATGAAAGTGGCGTGTTTGGAGAGCAGTCAACGATTCAGATTCCTTATTATGTGCAGCCGGATAAACTTCGTCAGGGTGTAAATGAAGGTAAGATTATTATCAGCAATTTTGCTTCTGTACTGGAGATTCCATTGATTATTAATGCTGGGCAGTCGATGGTAGTACACAGCTCCATGGATGATGTTTATGCCATTAAGATTACGAAAATGTTATTGGCTTTTAAGCTAGGAAAGACTAGCAAAGGGCAGTGGCTTAGAGAGTGCAGAGAACTTTTGGTTCGTGCAAAGCATTTTGATGATGGTAAGGTTATTTATGTGCTTTATGAAGCACATCTTTTGCTGTCAGAAAAGAAGTATGATGAAGCGGCAGGCTTATTAGCGGAAGCGGCACTGGCACTGAGGACAGAAGAAAAATCCTTATTCCTTTTGGCCTATCATACATATCTTCTGGCAATGCTTGAAAAGGATCCAGAAGAGCAGAGTAGGCTGACTACTAGGATTGAAGATCTTTATATGCAGGATCAGGAATCCTGGAAACTGGCATATTTTCATTATTTAACCTGTCCTATTTATCAAGAAAATGAGGAGAGGGCATTCCAGTTCCTGAAGCAGATGGGCAAAACGGGCATGAATAGTCCGATCCTTTATATGGAGGCGTTTCTTCTTTTGTCCAAGAAGCCAACCTTGCTTACCGAATTGAATGATTTTACAGTATCTGTACTGATTTTTGCATATAAGCAGCAGATGCTTTCCAAAGAGTTAAGAAGCCGTTTTGCATTCTTAACGGATAACATAAAGGTATATTCGGGACGAATCTATAGACTGCTTTGTGGATGCTACAGTTTAGACAAGAAGGATGATACTCTAGTTGCCATTTGCAACCTGCTTATGCGTGGCAATAAGATTGGCAATGAGTATTTTAAGTGGTTCCAGAAAGGCGTTGAGCAGGAACTGCGAATCAATGGATTATATGAGTACTTCATGCTGAGCATTGATTTGGCATATGAGGGAAAACTGCCTAAGCTGATTCTGATGTATTTTGCATATAGAAATAACTTAGACTATGATCGCAGTGCTTTCTTATATTCTAATGTGCTGAAGCATGGAAAAGAATATAAAGAGATTTTTGAAGATTATCTTCCTGTTATTGAGACGTTTGCCAGAGAGCAGCTTTTAAAACGCCGCATATCAGATAATCTTGCCTATATTTATGAGCAGTTTGCGTCTAGACTCTTAACAGAGCCAGAGTTTGCGTCTGCATACGCAGAACTCATTTTCACTTATGAGTTAACGATTAAAAAGCCTGAGATTAATGCAGTAGTGGTTCGTTATGCGCATTTGAAAGATGAGGTTATCACTCCTGTATTTAAAAACGTTGTGCAGATTAGTGTAGTGGGAGCGGCTTCAGAAATCTTCTTAGAAGATGCGGAAGGCAATCGTTATATTGATGAAAGTCTGTACGAGAAGAGACGTATGATTCCGGACCTTCGCTATGAATATATGGCGATGATGAATGCGAACTTAGACTTGATGCTATGTCTATATCGTAGTGAAGAAGCTGTAGAGCAAAGTGGTGTCACCACCTATAATATTGCTGCGTTGCAGTATCTGATTCATGCGCCACAGATTACTGAAAGTTTCCGTAGGGAACTGTTGATGATGCTTCTGCGCTATTATTTTGAAAAAGATGAGTGGGAAACTATAGATGAGCTGATGCTTCTGGTAAAGCCGGCAGAACTGTCTGCAGTAGATTATGAGACCTGTGTGCATATCTTGGTTGCTAGAGGTTTCTATGAGGAAGCTTTCCGTTGGGTGAAGGATTATGGACAGGAACAGTTAGGAGACAGGGTTCTGCTTCGTCTCTTTGACAGAATGCTTCCAAGACTAGATTATGGCTATGACGTGACCTTACTTCGCATGGGACAGGCGCTGCTTTCCAGAGGGAAGTATGATGTTTCTGTTCTGGAATACTTACTAAAGAATGATAATGGTACCATCATCTATTTAAAGAGCCTGTGGCGTGCCGCAGATGCTTTTGAACTAGACACTAGAGAACTCCTAGAAAGAATGCTAGTGCAGATTCTCTATACAGGTATTTATTTGGACGATGAGGTAAGCATTTATCAAGCATATTGCGAGAAGGGTGCTAATGCGAAACTAGATAAGGCTTTCCTTACGAGACTTTCCTATCGCTATTTCACGTTAGATGACAACATTGATGAGAGAGTCTTTGATAGAGTCGCTTATTATGCGAGTCAGGATGAGGATATTTCTGAAGAGTGCAAGCTGGCTTATTTGAAACACACCCAGGCGATTATTAGCAGAAAAGAGAGACTGTTTGATGCAGAAAAGCAGCTTGTGACAAGATTTACAACGGAATTCCTAGCAGCAGGCATCAGACTTCCTATGTTCCTCACATTTGCGGAGTTTGTTCCAGGACTTACATTGATGCAGGATCGCGCTTACATTGAACACCATGCAAAGCCTGGCAGCAGAGTGATTCTTCACTATGTTTTAGAGAAGAATGCTGCGGAGAATGCAGACTATAAGAAAGAGGAAATGGTGGAAGTGTATAAGGGTATATATACTTACTCTTTTGTCCTTTTTGCTGGCGAGAATGTCTCTTACTACATCACAGAAGAAGATGGCAGGCAGGAGAAATTGACTAAATCTGCGACATTAACTCTCGGAGATAGAGAAATTTCGCATGCTTCTGAGCGATTCAAGATTTTGAATGAAATGGCAAAAGCAAGAAGTGGTCAGGATGATTTGGCTTATGTTAAGTTAACAGAAAGCTATATGCAGAAGAGCTTTGTAGCAGATAAATTGTTTACCGTTTTTAATGGATAAGAAAGATGATAACCAGAGAAATCATTAGTGGTATAGCAACAAGTACATCAAGACCTGGTAGTGGACCCGTAATCGGTATTGATTTAGGGGATGAATTTTCATTGGTTGGTTATGTGTATTCTGGTGAGGAAGAACCCCAGACGGCTAGCGAGCTTCCTGGTGAGGAACATTATGCGATTCCTACTGTAATTGGGAAAAAGAAGGGAGAGAATCTCTGGTCTTTTGGAACGGCAGCAGTCAATGCAAAGAAGTCTGGCGAAGGGGAATGTGTCGGTAATCTGCTTACCAGAGCAAAGGAAGGCAACGCTACCCCCGTAGATGGTAGGGACTATGATCCGACAGACTTGCTAAGTCTGTTTTTAAAGAAATGTATTGGGCTTCTTGCGGTAACAGCGCCGGTAGAAAAAGTGGAAGCTTTTGTTATTACGGTGGCAGATGCCAGTGCAGAAACTTTGGAAGTCCTTAGAAATGCGGTAGCAACCTTACGGATTAAGCCGGAGAAGGTTTACTATCAGAGCTATTCCGAGAGTGCATATCAGTATATGTTGAGACAGCCTCAGGAATTGTTTGTACATGACGTTCTGATTCTGTCCTTAGATAAGAACGGGGTTTTTGCAAGAACCCTACGGAAAAATACCCATACCACCCCTGTGGTTGTATTGATGGAAGAGCATCTATTTGAAAATTTGAAAGAGGACAATTTTGTCGCCATGCCGGAAGGAAAGAAGGCCCGCATGGATCAGGAGTTATATCAGATTCTGTTTAAACTTATGGACGGAAAGTATATTTCAGCAATCTATCTAATAGGAGATGGATTTGATGGAGACTGGTATCCGGATTCAGTGAAATACATGGTTCGCAGATCGGCCAGAGTCTTCCGCGGAAATAATCTATTTGTAAAAGGTGCCTGCTATGGGGCTAAAGAAAAACTTGGATTTGTAAAGGATGGTCCTCGTACGGTATTCCTTGGAAAAGATAAGGTAAAAGCCAATGTTGGTATGCGTGCAGTGAAGGAAGGCGAAGAGGCATATCTAGCCCTCTTGGATGCTGGCGGAAACTGGTATGAAACAGCCAGAGAAACTGATTTGATATTAGACAGGGTAGATACCCTTGATTTTGTGATTACGCCGCTAGACGGAAAGAATACCTGGACAGCACAGATTTTCTTAACAGGTATGCCCTTACGTCCAGCAAAGGCAACAAGAGTTCATTTGGAAATGCGTATGCGTTCCGAAAGAAAGCTATACATTAAGGTTACAGATTTGGGATTTGGAGAATTCTTCCCTGCAACCAATGAAGAATGGGAAGCAGAAGTGATTCTGGATTCATAAAAAGGAGAAATTGTGGGACGCGTATTTACCTGCGTTGGCCGCTATGCGGGCACCCCTTATACAATTAAAAATGCTTTTGTCAAAGTCTATTCCGTAGAGGAGCTTTGTTACTATATTTGCAACAATGCTTATATCATGGAAGAGCCCTTTTTTGATGAAGAATTGTATGTTTGGCTGGCAGAGGAATGCGATCTGATTTCTCTAGCAAAGAAGCTGAAAAACAATAAGAGACATGGTCTTTCTGATACGGTTCGATTATTTCTAAACGAAGTGCATTATGCTTCTGAAAAAGAAATTGATGAAGTATGCAGATTGATTGTTGCAAATAGGAATCTGTCTGATTCGAAGAAACTGAAACTTCGTGCAGATTACTTCCTGCAGAATAACAGGTTGGCTTTAGCGGAGGAGATATATCTTCGTCTTTTAGGGACGGTGAAAGAAGGGGACGATATGCTTCCTGCCATTTATCATAATCTTGGGGTAATCTATGGAAGACTCTTCCTTTATGAGAAAGCTGCCAGATACTTTGAGAGTGCATATGCGCTGGATGAAAAGGAAGAGCATCTCATTCAGTCCCTGGCGGCAAAGCGTATGTATTTGTCTGAAACAGAATATTTAAGTGGCCTCAGTTCCATTGCAGGTGGTTATGAAGCTTCTGAAAATCTCGAGAAACGTCTGACTGCAATTGATGAAGCATGGAAGAAGAGCGAAGGTCTTGAACATCTTAACAGCATGAAACGATTAAAGAGTAGCAGTATTACAGCATTCTATCGTACCATGGACTTCCATACAGGACTTTGCAGAGAAGATTTTAGAACCAAAATGATTAAGTAGGCATTCCTTTGAATATATTTAAAAAGATTAAGAAAAAATGGGATAGCTGGTATTACCATGATTTAGACGATGGTGAGGAAGAAGTCTGGGAAGAAAGCGTTCCTGGGGACGCAGTTGACTATTTTGCAGATCCTGATCATCGTACCGTTTATGTTCTGGAAGCCTTAGGACAGATGGCAGAGGCAGCAGAAAAATGTGATGCTTTGCAGGCTGAATATGATGCTGTAACGGGATTGCTTCGAGATATTGAAGAGATTGAGGCCCTTCCGATCAAGGAAAAGCGGGACATTATGGGGCTTGCGGAAAAAATCGTTCAGATAGAAAAAGACCGCCGAACGATATTAAAGAAATCAGCCCATTTACCAGAGGATGTCGTAAAGGTTCTGGAACGTTATGAGAAAGAAATTCCAGATGCCATCGAAAAGATTCACGAGGCAGAGGATTATCGGGTACTTGTAAAGAAGGACTTAAAACGACTGGATAAGGAACGCAAGAATGGTCGTATTTTGAAACAGCGTTTATATGTTACGCTGGGGAATGCCAAAGGGATTGCAACTATTATCATGGTAGCCCTGCTCTTTGTGCTGGGTATCCTGTTATTCATGCGTTATAAGTTTGAATATGATGTGAAGCTGGGGTATATCCTGGCAGCAGGTATGGCAGCCGTTAGCCTTACAGTATTGTTTGTAAAGTATAATGATGCTGGAAAAGAACTGAAGAGGCTGTCTAAGATTGAGAATAAGCTGATTACTATACATAACACAGTCAAAATCCGTTATGTGAATAACACCAATCTGCTGAACTACTATTACATGAAGTATGAAGTAGAAAGTGGTGAGATGCTTGCCGAAAACTGGAAGATTTATACGGATGAGTTTTCCAAACGTATTCGTGACGAAAAACTCAAGGAAGAAATGGAACGATATTGTGATAAGCTGATGAGCGCGCTCCACAGATTTCGTGTGAAGGATCCAGAGATTTGGACGAGACAAGCAGAAGCCCTGGTTGATCCCAGAGAAATGGTGGAAGTTAGACACGCATTAAATGGTCGCAGACAGAAACTCAGGGAACAGGTGGAGTACAACAAGGAAAATGCCATTATTGCCAAGAATCGAATCGCTGATCTTGCAAAAGCCTATCCCCAGTATCTGTCCGAAATCAATATGCTTCTAGACAAGTATGGGAATCCAGAGAGTTTATTATAGGTATTGGGAGTGCATAAATCCATTGGCCCCTAGTATCATTGATATAAAAGAAAAAGGAGAAATAACATGGCAACTGATATTTATTCAAGCCCCCTTTCTGAACGTTATGCCAGCAAGGAGATGCAGTACGTATTTTCACAGGATATGAAGTTTCGTACCTGGAGAAAGTTATGGATTGCACTTGCAGAGACGGAAAAAGAACTTGGTCTCGATATCACCCAGGAGCAGATTGATGAATTAAAGGCACACCAGGATGATATTAACTATGATGTAGCAAAAGAGCAGGAGAAGAAGGTAAGACATGATGTAATGAGCCATGTACATGCCTATGGTGTACAGTGCCCTAAGGCAAAGGGAATCATTCATTTAGGTGCTACCAGCTGCTATGTTGGTGATAATACCGACATTATTGTAATGAATGAGGCTCTTAAGATTGTAAAGAGAAAGCTTGTTTCTGTGATTGATGAACTGGCTAAATTCGCAGAAAAATATAAAGCACAGCCTACGTTGGCATTTACTCATTTTCAGCCTGCGCAGCCTACAACGGTAGGAAAGCGTGCAACTCTTTGGCTCAACGAGTTTATGATGGACTTAGAGGATTTAGAGTATGTACAGAAATCCCTTAAGTTATTAGGCTCCAAAGGAACCACTGGTACCCAGGCGTCTTTCCTTGAACTATTCAAAGGGGATGAGGAGACCATTGATAAGATTGATCCTATGATTGCTAAGAAGATGGGATTTGATGAGTGCTATCCTGTATCTGGTCAGACCTATTCTCGTAAGGTAGACACCAGAGTTTGCAATATTCTTGCTGGAATTGCAGCCTCTGCACACAAAATGAGCAATGATATCCGTCTTCTGCAGCACTTAAAGGAAGTTGAAGAGCCATTTGAAAAGAGCCAGATTGGTTCCTCTGCAATGGCGTATAAGAGAAATCCTATGCGTAGTGAGAGAATTGCATCTCTTTCCAGATACATTATGATTGATGCACTCAATCCTGCCATTACCTCTGCAACGCAGTGGTTTGAGAGAACGCTGGACGATTCTGCTAATAAGCGTATTTCTATTGCAGAAGCATTCCTTGCCTGTGATGGTGTACTGGATCTTTGCTTAAATGTAGTAGATGGTCTTGTGGTATATGACAAAGTAATCATTAAGCACATGATGGCAGAACTTCCTTTCATGGCTACCGAAAATATCATGATGGATGGTGTAAAGGCTGGCGGAGATCGTCAGGAACTTCATGAAATTATCAGAACCCTTTCTATGGAAGCTGGTGCTAATGTTAAGAAGGAAGGCAAAGAGAACAATCTGTTAGAACTGATTGCGGCTTCCGATAAATTCCCGATGGATCTTCCCGAGTTGCAGGCATCTATGCAGCCTGAGAAGTATGTGGGACGTGCTGTAAGACAGACAGAGAAGTATTTGGAGAATGTGGTAAATCCTGTTCTTATGGCAAATAAGGACTTGCTGGGTGCAAAAGCAGAGATTAATGTATAAAAGTATCGTTTTTGTACCTGTCAAATGATATAATAATATGCGTTTGTGAAAACGTTTATCAAAAAAAGGAGAATTGCTATGGTTAAAGCAGTTGTTGGTGCCAATTGGGGCGATGAGGGTAAAGGTAAGATTACAGATATGCTTGCAGAGCATGCAGACATAATCGTTCGTTTCCAGGGTGGTGCTAATGCAGGCCACACAATTAAGAATAAATACGGAAAGTTTGCGTTGCATACCCTTCCTTCCGGTGCATTTTATGATCACACCACTTCCGTAATCGGTAATGGTGTAGCATTGAATATTCCTATTCTATTTAAGGAATTAAAGGAGATTACGGAAAAGGGTGTTCCTATGCCCAAGATTTTAATTTCCGACAGAGCACAGATGGTTATGCCTTATCATATCTTATTTGATGAGTATGAAGAGGAAAGACTTGGAAAGGCAAGTTTTGGATCTACTAAGAGTGGTATCGCACCTTTCTACTCTGACAAGTATGCGAAGATTGGTTTCCAGGTAAATGAGCTTTATGATGAAGAACGTTTAAAGGAAAAGATTAACAGAGTACTTGCACAGAAGAATATCCTGTTAGAGCATTTATATCATAAGCCTGCCATTGATGCAGATGAATTATTTAATACCTTAATGGAATATAAGAAGGTTGTAGATCCTTATGTATGTGATGTTTCCGCCTTCCTCGATAAGGCATTAAAGGAAGGCAAGACTGTATTATTAGAGGGCCAGTTAGGAACCTTAAAGGATACCGATCATGGTATTTATCCTATGGTAACATCCTCTAATACGTTAGCTGCTTATGGTGCGGTAGGTGCAGGTGTTCCTCCTTATGAAATCAAAGAAATCATTACTGTATGTAAGGCATACTCTTCCGCAGTAGGTGCAGGTGCATTTGTTTCCGAAATCTTTGGCGATGAAGCTGATGAACTTAGAAGACGTGGCGGTGATGGCGGTGAGTTTGGTGCAACCACTGGTCGTCCTCGTAGAATGGGATGGTTCGACTGCGTTGCTAGTAAGTATGGCTGCAGACTTCAGGGAACTACGGATGTTGCATTCACCGTACTTGATGTTCTTGGTTACTTAAAGGAAATTCCTGTTTGTGTTGGTTATGAGATTGATGGTGATGTTACCACAGATTTCCCTGTAACCTATAAATTAGAAAAGGCAAAGCCCGTTCTGAAGACACTTCCCGGTTGGGAAACGGATATTACTGGTATCAGAAAGTATGAGGAACTTCCTGAAAACTGCCGTAAATACATTGAGTTTATTGAGCAGGAGATTGGATATCCTATCACCATGGTAAGTAATGGTCCTGCACGTGAAGATATTATTTACAGAGAAAGTCCATTAAAGAAATAGTTTATGAAGAACGAAACCGTTGAAACAAAAAAAGGTAACAAGGTCCAGCGAGTGGTAGCACTCGCTGGTGTTATTATTTTGGGATTGCTCATTATTGCAACCGTGGTTGTATCAATTATGAACAAGCCAGAACTTAAGACGTTATTTAATCTGCTTTTTGTGCTCGATATTGTAGTTCCGGTGATGCTGTGGATGTATATTTACCTCTACAATCGTGCGCGTAAGACGGATGCAATGATGGAAGAGATTGCTGATAAAGAACTGAAAGAGGAAGAGATTCTTCGATCCCTTCGCGCAAAGAAAGAAGAGGCAGAGCCGAAGGAAGATCAGTCGTCAGAGGCTACGGAGGGTATTGCAGATGAGAACGAGCAGATGGACGACGCCCAGAAAGATACTACGGAGGCAGATGCGTAGTGTGGGTATGGCTGACACTCAGCTATGGGCTGATTAAGGGAACCAGAGAAATCGTAAAGAAGAAGTCACTTACAAAAAGCACTGTTATGGAGGTGCTTTTTTTCTATACACTTTTTGGCTTCCTGCTCCTAATTCCAGATGCTGTAATAGCAATGAACAAAGGGGAACAACTTCTCACGGTCAGTCTATCTGAAATTGGAGTTATTGCATTAAAGTCATTTATTATATTCTTGGCGTGGATGGCATCTTTTCATGCAATCAAAAAAATCCCACTCAGTCTTTATGGACTATTAGATTTGTCTAGAGTGTTGTTTGCCACCCTTTTAGGAGTTCTGGTACTGAAAGAAACGCTCTATGGTTTGCAAATTGTAGGTCTAATTCTTGTTGCTACTGGGTTAATTATGCTGAAACTTCGCAAAAATAAGGATGAACAGGAGATTCGTGTCATCTATATTCTGTTTGCTTTTGCTTCCTGTCTGTTAAATGCAGTTTCAGGACTTATGGATAAGATTCTGATGAAGGATATGTCCCCCAAGAAAATGCAGCTTTGGTATATGCTCTTTTTGATGCTGTTTTACTTGCTCTATATTCTGGTAAGAAGAATTAAGATCGATATAAAGGGAGCCTTAAAGAATTATTGGATTTGGATCTTGAGTATTTTGTTTATCATTGCAGATAGAGCGTTGTTTCTTGCCAATGCAGATGGTGCCTCTAGAGTTACAGTTATGACATTAATTAAGCAAAGCGGCTGTCTGGTAACCATTCTTGCTGGGAAGTTTATTTTTAAGGAAAAGGGGATTGGCTACAAGCTGATTTGTGCCGCTATTATTATCGCAGGAATCGTTTTAGGTGTGATGGCGAAGGCTTCATAATTCTTGTAAAGAGATGATTAATTCGTTATAATGTATATGAATATCACCTTGTGATATTCATATAACGAGCAACAAGCGAAGCGGTTGCGAGTATAACTACAGAGCAACAAGGGTCGCGGTTGCGAGTATAACTACAGAGCAACAAGGGTAGCGGTTGCGCGTTACAAAAGTATGTTGGGGGAACCCGTGTATCTTTGAAGCATTATCTATGAGCGATAAGAGACTTCAAAAATGAAAAGGAGAGTAAAAGAAATGGGTATTTTATCAAGATTTAAGGACATTATGGCATCTAACTTCAATGCACTTTTAGACAAGATGGAAAATCCTGAAAAGATGATTGACCAGTATCTTCGCAACTTAAACAATGATCTTGCGCAGGTTAAGGCTGAAACAGCTTCTGTTATGGCAGAGGAAAAGGCTGCAAAGCGTGCTCTTGATGCTTGTGATGAAGAAATCGCAAAGATGACTGATTATGCCCGTAAGGCAGTTGCTGGTGGCAACGATACAGAAGCAAAGGCGTTCTTGAATAAGAAGGCTGATCTTGAAGCAAAGCGCGGTGTACTTGAGCAGCAGTATGTTGTATGCGCTGAGTCTTCCATGAAGATGAGAGATATGCATGATAAGCTCTGCGCAGATATCGCACAGCTTAATAGCCGCCGTGATGTATTAAAGGCTAAGATTAAAGTTGCTGAAACCCAGCAGAAGGTTAACAAGCTTACTGGTGCAGCATCTGCAACCAATAACCTTAGCAAGTTTGATGATCTTGAGAAGAAGATTAACAAGAAAATTGATGAAGCCGATGCAATGGCAGAGCTTAACAGCACCAACAAGATGAGTGATATCAACGTACTTGCAAGCAAGTATGATGATGGTGCAAAGAACATGCAGGTAGATGCAGAACTGGCAGCTCTGAAGGCTGAGATGGGTCTTGGAGCAGAAGGAGGAGCACAGTAATGGGTCTTTTCAGAAATCAGTTAGATGACGTCGTTGAATGGAACGAAAGTACACCTAACGTCCTCTTTTGGAAGTGGACAAATAAGGAGATTAAGAAAGGTTCCGTTCTGATTGTACGTCCTGGCCAGGATGCAGTCTTTATGTACAATGGACGCATCGAAGGTATTTTTGAAGAGGAAGGTCGTTTTGATATTGAATCCAAGATTATTCCTTTCCTTTCTACCTTGGCTGGCTTCCGTTTTGGATTTAATTCCGGACTTCGCGCAGAAGTTGTTTTCGCCAATACGAAAGAAATTCTTTGCAAGTGGGGAACGAAGAACCCTGTTAGCATTCCAGCGCCTGGTCTTCCTGGTGGTATGCCTATCAGAGCATTTGGTACCTTTAACTGCCGTATAGCAGATATGACTACTATGATTAATTCCTTAGCAGGTGTTAAGCAGTGCTATACCATTGATGACGTAAAGCAGCGTATTATGGGCTCCTTAGATCAGCTTGTAATGCAGTGGATTGCAAGAGAAGGTAAGGATATCTTCAACCTACAGATGTATGCTGGCAATATTGCAAAGGGTATTGAAGCTGACCTTGATATGGATATGCGTAAGCTTGGTATCGCTATCCAGGATTTTCGTATTGAAAGCTTTTCCTATCCTGAAGAAGTTAAGAAGATGCAGGAGAAGGCAGCTGCACAGGCAATGGTTGGCGATGTGAACAAGTATCAGCAGCTTGCTGTTGCAGATGGTATGGAAAATGGCGGTGGCGGAAATATCGCTGGCAATATGATGCAGATGAGCATGGGTATGGCTATGGGACAGCAGATGATGAACCAGATGCCAGCGCAAGGACAGCAGGCGGCTCCCGCAGCAGCACCTGTAGCTGGTGCGGGAGCAGTTCCTAAGTTCTGCCCCAACTGTGGTACACCTACCAATGGTGCAAACTTCTGTCCAAACTGTGGAAATAAATTAGCATAAAGAGTTGTAAAAGAATTACCGGAGACCGGTGAGTAATCATCGGTCTCTTTTTATTCAAATAAGGCAGGTTGGTTATATGGGCATTTTAGACGGACTAAATGATAAACAGTATGAAGCTGCAGCGCATGTTGATGGGCCGCAGCTTATTATTGCTGGGGCAGGTTCTGGAAAGACCAGAGTACTTACCCATCGTATCGCATATTTAATTGATGCCTGTGATGTAAATCCATACAACATTATGGCTATTACCTTTACGAATAAGGCTGCTGGTGAAATGCGGGAACGTGTGGACCGCATGGGTTGTTTTGGAGCAGAAAGCGTTTGGGTTATGACATTTCACTCCACCTGTGTTCGCATTCTTAGAAGGTATATTGATCGTATAGGATATGATACCAATTTTACGATTTATGATTCTGACGATTCTAAAAGCTTAATGAAGGCTGTATTTAAGAAACTGAAGATTGATCCTAAATTCTTGAAGGAAGCATCGGTTCTTCGGGAAATTGGCAGAGCAAAAGATGAACTTTTAGGACCTACTGAATATGAAGAGAAGTACATGGCTGACTTTAGCAAAAGACAGTATGTTGAATGCTACAAGGAGTATCAGACCCAACTTCGTAATAACAATGCGCTAGACTTTGATGATTTAATTCGTATGACTGTATACTTGTTTAAGGACTGTCCGGATGTTTTAGACAGCTATCAGGAACGATTCAAATATATTATGGTGGACGAGTATCAGGATACCAATACAGCCCAGTTTGAACTAGTGCGATTGCTGGCTTCTAAGTATAGAAATCTTTGCGTGGTTGGTGATGATGACCAGTCCATCTATAAGTTCCGTGGTGCCAATATTATGAATATCCTGAACTTTGAAAAGGTGTATACCGACGCAAAGGTTGTAAAACTGGAACAGAATTATCGTTCTACACCGGCAATCCTAAATGCTGCCAATGCGGTTATTCAGAATAATAAAGGTCGTAAGGATAAGGCGCTGTGGACTGACCGTGAAGAGGAAGAACTTGTTAAGATTAAGAAGTTTCCTACGGGTTTAGATGAAGCTAGAGAAGTAGTGGCAGAAATGTGCAAGCGCAATTCCAAGGGAATTGCACCCTTTGGAGACAATGCAATATTGTATAGAACCAATGCCCAGTCCCGTGTGTTTGAAGAACAACTGGTGCGGGAAGGTGTTCCCTATAAGCTGGTAGGTGGGGTAAACTTCTATGCCCGCAAGGAAGTAAAAGATTTGCTTGCTTATCTGAAAGCTATCGATAATGCAAAACATGATTTGCAGGTAAAGCGTATTATCAATGTGCCCAAACGTGGTATTGGTGATACAACGGTGCAGAAGGTACAGGATTTTGCAGATGATAATCGTATGGATTTCTATGAAGCCTTAACGTTAGCGGAGCAGATTCCAGGACTAAATAAGGCAGCTGCGAAGCTGGTGAATTTTACAGAGATGATTTCTCATTTTAGAGAGACTCTTCGTGAAAAGGGTATAGCAGCAACATTTAAGGAACTCTTAGCAGATACTGCTTATGAGGAAGAAATTATTCAAGCAGATGAAGAAAATAGTGAAGATAGATTGCAGAACATCAACGAATTGTTTTCTAAAGTTGTAGCCTTCGAGGAAGAGAATCCAGAGGGGACATTATCTGAGTTCTTGGAAGAAACAGCACTTGTGTCTGACCTGGATAGTCTAGATGAGAATGTCAGTGCTGTGACACTGATGACGATACACTCTGCAAAGGGGTTAGAGTTTCCGTCCGTGTATCTCGTTGGAATGGAGGATGGTGTATTTCCTTCCTATATGACCATTAATAGCGAGTCGGAGGAGGATTTAGAGGAAGAGCGCCGTCTTGCCTATGTTGCGATCACGAGAGCACAAGATAGATTACAGATCTCTTATGCAACCTCTAGAATGATACGAGGAGAAACACAGTATAACCCCAAGAGCCGCTTCTTACGAGAAATTCCTGCGAAATACTGTGAGGGAGAGACAGGAGCAGGGGATGATTATACAGCAGCAAAGACCAGCACGTACCTTGGAACAGCCACAAGATCAAAGGCAATGGACGAACTGCATGCTAACCCCTATGCGCTAAAACCAGGCTTTGTGCCTAAGAAACGACAGGGACTATATGGTAATAAGTCAGTTTCGCAATCAAAACCGGTTACTTTCCAGACTGGAGCAGCCCTAGCGGTAGGAGAAAAGCCTGCTTATGAGGAAGGGGATCGTGTAAGGCATATTAAATTTGGCGAAGGTACTGTATTTAGCATCGTAAAGGGTCCCAGAGATTACCAAGTTACAGTGGACTTTGACCAGGCTGGCCGAAAAATCATGTATGCAGCCTTTGCAAAACTTCAGAAAATCTAAGATTTTCCTGTGGTATTTGTATGCGCATAGTGTTATAATTTAGTTAACATAGTACGACCCGAGGGGAATATAATTATACAGAAAGGCGGATGTTCCGATGAGCAAAGTAGAAGACGTTTTAACTGGTATGAAGATCAATGAAGCAATCGCAAAGAAGGATGAGGAGAAGAGTGATAACCGCATTAGAACCATCTTTATTATTGTTGGTGTTGTAGCTGTTGCAGCTGCTATTGCTTTTGCTATTTATAAGTTCTTAACTCCTGATTATCTTGATGATTTCGATGATGATTTTGATGATGACTTCGATGATGATTTCTTCGATGATGAGGATGATGATATCGTAGCTGAGCCTAAGGCAGAAGCTAAATAGTTTACCAAAGCGATTTCATGTAAGTGAGGGATTGGTTTTTGCCAATCCCTTATTTTTTAAAGGATACAAGGGCCATTTATATGAATATTAAAAAGGGTGAAAAATATATAGGAATCTGTGAGGAAATTAAGTTCCCGAATCAAGGTGTCATCAGACAGATTACTTCTTTCGATGGCGAAGAGATGGCAGAGGAAGGTGCTTATGCCATAGTGAAGAATGCACTGCCGGGACAGAAGGTTGCTTTTCTTTGTAACAAAAAGAGAAGCGGTAAAGCGGAAGGTCGACTGTTAGAAGTGCTTTGCAAGGCGGCTGTCGAGTGTGATGAGCGGTGCGTACATAGTGGAATTTGCGGTGGTTGTTTGTATCAGGGATTTCCTTATGAAGAGCAGCTTTCGGTGAAGGAGAATCAGGTTAAGAGACTGCTGGCACCATTTACAGAAACTGCTGTTTTTGATGGTATATTTGGAAGCCCATTAACGAGTGGATATAGAAATAAAATGGAACTATCCTTTGGCGATGAAGTAAAGGATGGTGATTTGACATTAGGACTACATCGTAGAAATAGTACCTATGATTTATCAGCGGTAGAAGATTGTCAGATTATGGATGCAGATTATAATGCGATTGTAGCCTATACTCAAACATATTTTAGAACGGAAGGATTATCATTTTTCCATAAACTGACCCACATAGGGTATCTTCGGCATTTGCTTGTCAGAAAGGCAAGGTTTACAGGAGAAATTTTAGTAGCCATCGTAACGACGACCCAACAGTCTTTTGATTTAACAGATTGGAAGGAAGGACTTTTACAATTATCACTTACAGGCAGGATTGCGGGGATTCTTCATATGGAGAATGACGCAGTATCAGATGTGGTTCGAGCAGATCAGACCCATGTATTATATGGAAAACCAGAGATTACCGAGAAACTTTTGGGCCTTTCCTTCAAAATATCTCCATTCTCTTTCTTCCAGACGAATTCTGCCGGCGCAGAAGTCCTCTATTCAAAAGTGCGTGACTATGTTGGTGATGATGGTAACGATGGTATCGTTTATGATTTATACTCCGGTACTGGAACGATTGCGCAGATTCTTGCACCTGCAGCAAAGAAAGTGATCGGTGTAGAGATTGTGGAAGAGGCGGTAGAGGCTGCAAAAGAAAACGCAGACCTTAATGGATTAACTAACTGTCATTTTATTGCTGGTGATGTATTTGCGGTATTAGATAGTATTGAAGAAAAGCCGGATTATATTATTTTAGATCCTCCCAGGGATGGCATTCATCCGAAGGCACTACCCAAGATTATTGCATACCAGGTACCTTCCATCGTTTATATTTCCTGTAAGCCTACCAGCTTAGAAAGAGATCTCCCCATGTTCCTTGCCCATGGATATACGGTGAAACGGTACTGCATGGTGGATATGTTCCCGTATACGGGGAATGTGGAGAGTATAGTGTTGTTGTCCCGAAAAATATATCGACCTGAGAAAGATTATATTAAGGTTGGTATTGATGCTGAGGATTATTATGCTATTAAGAATTCGGAAAAGGAGTGATTGAGTGCAGATATCAAATACAAGAATAGATATGAAACTGACAGGAAAAAAACTTAGTTACCTGGCTAAGCTACGTGGATATAGCGTTAAGGATATTCAAGAATATCTTGGTCTGGCTTGTCCTCAGCCTGTATATAGATGGTATAAAGGAATAATTCTGCCTTCAGTGGATAATTTACTTCGATTAAGTGAATTGTTTGGGAGTCATATGGAAGAATTGCTTGTTACTGATTCGATGAAACGAATAAGTACATTTGATATTATTACAAATAATAGCGTTGCAATGGAAAAAAGAATCCTACTGTATGTTAGTAAACTGTGTGCTTAAGTGATTTTGGACTATCCGTCCAATGAAAAAGTTATGTAGGTAATCTATGATGTAATAAAAAGGAGGTTATCTATATGACAAGAGGAAAAGTATTATTTATTGATAACAATGGTCAGCTGTACAGCTCAACGGAATTTAACGGTGACATGTATCCGGAAGGGAATGGTAATGAAGTTATAGAAAGTTTTATGGCGGGCTTTTTCGAGGATTATAGTCATTTTATCAGATTTGTTGAACTGTTTAATAAACATCATTTTGGCTATGAATCTGAATTGCTTGAAGAGCTGTCTTGCGATAAACATATTATTTCGATAAAAGATAATTTGACGGATTACCTGTATATTATTAATACGTCTGTGAAAGAGTGGATTATTATTGATAAGCATGGTAATCCGTCGTATTTAACTGCTAATACAATGGCTATTGTATATTACAAGGAGGTTGAACGATTAGTTCATCGTTGTATTGAAGAAACATTTATATTTAATTCAAATGAACTCGAATGTGAGGAATTTGTGTCTATAATTGACAGGTTAAGAGAAACATCGGATCTTGTTGATAAGGTTGACGAATTATTTAGAAATAGTCGTGAAAATATAGAAAATGATTTTTGTAACGCGGCTGGACTTCAGATTTCACATGAGAGTGTGGTAGTTAAATTATTAAAAAAACTGATGCATGACAAGCATGAATGGATTGATTATTTTATCTATGAGTTAGATTACGGGCGTAATTATGAGCCAGGGATGATTAAAGAGGCGGACGGAACAAACATTGATTTGAGTTCAGCGGAGGCATTATACGGTTACTTAAAATCTTATTGTGAAAATAAGAGAGGAGAGTGATTGTATGGCAAAGAAAAACACCGAATGCGAATTAGAAACAGAAGTTTTAATAATTGATGAAAACTATATCAAGAATAGAATCTATATGGTACGTGGCCAGAAGGTTATGCTAGATTATGAGCTTGCTGAGATTTATGGATATACGACAACGCGCT
>JAKSRR010000028.1 GCA_024403455.1 Lachnospiraceae bacterium
GATAGAGAAAATAAATTTCAGCCTAATTTAGGCTTGACTTTTCATAGCTGGTCTCTTTCCGAAAATCCGTTTCTATCTACTGTGCATCCTGTAACAATAGCACCAACTACTATAATTCACCAACTTCTATCTTATCATATTATCTTGTATACATAAATATAGAACTTATGTAAATCTAGTAGTTCCCCTCACTTCTCTAATGCCTAAATATCAGCACCTTCCGGCAATAAAAAAGCAGGGATTCTGCCTTTTATATCGGCTATCCCTGCCACTCTGTTTAGTTTATGAAAGCTTAATCCTCATTATAACCAGCTAAGAACTCAATGTATCGACCTGTTCCAATCGCTACGCAGGTCATGGGTTCATCTGCTGTCATGGTATTAATATGGGTTCTTTCCTCAATCAATTCCTCCAGACCACGAAGCATTGCACCACCACCAGTAAGAACAATACCTCTGTCTACAATATCACCGGCAAGTTCTGGAGGCGTCTTTTCCAGTACTGCACAAATGGTGTCTAAAATCTGTAAGGTGGGCTCCTTTAACGCTTCCTGGGTTTCGTCAGAAGATACACGAATCGTTACGGGAAGACCGGTGACTAAGTCTCGACCACGAACATCCATATAATCATTTTCTGCACGCTTAAATGCTGTACCAATGGTGATCTTAATATCTTCTGCAGTACGATCACCAACCAGAAGATTATACTTCTTACGCATATACTTTACAATGGCTTCATCAAAGTCATCTCCTGCAACCTTAATGGATGCGGAAACAACCGTACCACCTAAAGAGATAACCGCAACGTCTGTTGTACCACCACCGATATCAACAATCATATTTCCCTGGGGCTTACTGATATCAATCCCCGCACCAATAGCTGCTGCAATCGGCTCCTCAATGATGGCAACTTCTCTAGCACCTGCCTGATAGGTTGCATCTTCTACAGCCTTCTTCTCAACTTCTGTTACACCAGAAGGCACGCAGACAGCAATACGCGGCTTTCTAAAAGTCTTCTTGCCTAACGCCTTTGTGATAAAGTACTTCATCATCTGCTCTGTTACGGTGTAATCAGAAATAACACCCTGACGGAGAGGACGCACAGCAACAATATTTCCCGGCGTACGACCAATCATTAGTCTGGCATCTTCACCAATTGCCTTTGGCTTATTGGAATCTTTATCAAATGCAACAACAGAGGGCTCCTTCAATACAACGCCCTTCCCTCTGATATAAACCAAAATACTTGCGGTACCTAAATCAATACCAATGTCTGCATAATTCATCTCGTTTTTCCCTCTATCTTAAACGGTTAACGTATTTGCTTTCTATATAAAGAATAATGTTTTTTGCTTCAATTTTTATTTCAAAAAGTTCCACAAAAAACTGGCCTTCGCCAAATGTTTCATAATTATAACAAAATTGTAAAGTTATATCCACTACATTATATGGGGGGAAATATGACCAGAAATGCCTATAAATAGGGGCTTTCAGATTATGTAAACAAGATTTTAGTCGAATTACAGTTCTTTTTTCATCGGAAGATACACGATACCATTCTTCTCCTGCATTTCCTGAATTGGTACAAAACCACATTTTTCATAGAAGGGAATCGCCGTGGGAGCCGCATGTACCGTAAGATCTAAACGGGGCACTGGTAAGGACTTTTGCACATATTCGGATGCATAGGCAATCAGACTGCTTCCAATACCTTGATGGTGCAGTTTTTCTTCTACAAATAGAAGAGAAATATGATTCTCTTCCCTGAGAGAAATCATACCCATAATGGTGTCAAATTCATTTACCGCAAGGAATAACTGATAATAACCCTTAATGAACATCTTCTTCAGGGTTTCATCCGAGATAAAATCGAGAAAGCTTTCCACACCTTCCTGCGTGTATTCCTTTGCCTCAAACTTTTGAAAAGTCCGCCAGGCTAATGCCATGGCGGACTCCCAATCATTAATCATTGCTGGTCTAATGGTAATCATCTTTCATTATCCATATTTTCTACAGTCATTCGAATGCCTAACTTCTGACAGGTCTTCTCGTCTGCTTCACTTAAAATAACAGAGGAGTGTGCCTGCATACCGCGCAGTTTAGGAAGCTGCTCTAATGCTTTCTTAGCAAGAGGATTGGTAGTTGCCCCTGCGGATAATGCGATGAGTGCTTCTTCCATATGTATACGAGGATTTCGGCTTCCTAAATAATCTACTTTCAGTTTCTGAATCGGTGTGATATTTGCAGGATCTAACAGCTTCACCTCATCCTCAATACCACCTAAGGTCTTTAATGCATTTAACAGCATGGCCGTACATGCACCGATTAAATCAGAGGTTCTACCAGTAACCATCTTACCATCTTCTAACTGGATCGCTGCAGCAGGACCATTTGTCTGCTTTGCATAGTCTCTCGCTGCAACAACAACACGTCTGTCTTCCTCTGTAACACCAGCCTTGTTTAATAAAAGTTCCAGTCTACCAACTTCATCTTCACTAACTTTACCCTTTAATAAACCAGCCTTTGCTACAAAGTATCTGCGAATAATCTCCTGGTTACTTGCTTCCTTGCATGCGTCATCATCTATAATGCAGTTACCAGCCATATTGACACCCATATCGGTAGGAGACTGATACATACTGCTTCCATAGATACGCTCGAAGATTGCCTTTAATACAGGGAAAATCTCTACATCACGATTATAATTTACAGTTACCTTGTTATATGCCTCCAAATGGAAGGGATCAATCATATTGACATCTTTCAAATCTGCCGTAGCTGCTTCATAAGCAAGGTTTACGGGATGATTTAAAGGAAGATTCCAAATCGGGAAGGTCTCAAACTTTGCATAGCCGGCGCGAATACCGCGCTTATGCTCATGATATAACTGAGAAAGACAAGTAGCCATCTTTCCGCTACCAGGCCCCGGTGCGGTTACAACGATGAGCGGTCTTTCCGTCTCAATATATTCATTCTTTCCATAGCCTTCATCAGATACAATCAGAGGAATATTATTAGGATATCCAGGAATCAGGTAATGTCTGTATACCTTAATACCCATCTTCTCTAAGCGTTCCTTGAACAGTTCTGCTCTGTACTGTCCAGTAAAATGGGTCATAACAATGCTACCTACAAAGAGACCCATTCCTTCTAAAATACCTTTTAATCTAAGAATGTCGTTATCATAGGTGATTCCGTAATCTGCGCGCACCTTATGCTTTTCAATATCCTCTGCGGAAATTGCCATAACAATCTCCACCTGATCCTTTAATTGCAATAACATGCGAAGCTTTGCGTCTGGCTCAAATCCAGGAAGTACACGAGAAGCATGATAGTCATCATACAATTTTCCACCAAACTCTAAGTACAGTTTGTTATCAAAATGACTGATGCGCTCACGAATATGTGCAGACTGCATCTCAATATACTTTTCATTACTAAATCCCTGTTTCATGACGTTACCTCTATAGAACTATTTCGCATACAACAAAACACTTCTCTTCCCTAAAGAGAGAAGAGAAGTCACATTTTACTAACAGATTTCTGCACCTGCAGGCATGGGCTTTTCAGGAGTCATTAAAGCAAGGTTGCCTTCTGCATCCTCTGCACAGAGAAGCATTCCTTCACTCATTACACCTGCTAACGTGGCAGGCTTTAAGTTCACAAGAACCATTACCTTTTTGCCAACCATTTCTGCTGCGCTGTAATGCTGCTTGATACCAGAAACAATCTGCTTAACTTCGCTTCCAATCTTCACTTTGGAGCAAAGAAGCTTCTTACTCTTGGGAACCTCTTCACAGGCAATAATCTCACCTACCTGGAACTGCATTTTTGCAAACGCATCATAGGTAATTTCTTCTTTTGCTTCAATATCGATAACCGCTTCGTCTTTCTTCTCTTCCACTTTGGTGCCTCCATTTAATGCAGCTTCTTCTGCTTCATAAGCAGCTTTCTGTGCTTCCTGAATGACAGTAACCTTCTCCATAATCTCCTTGGTATCTAATCTTCCAAAGAGGGGAACAGGAGACTCGGTAACCTTTGTACCATTTGCAAATAAACCAAACTGGTCCAAATCATCATAGTCTCTTAAAGAAGTATTTAACTGCTCTGCAATCTTCTTTGCTGTGCTAGGAAGGAAGGGAGCAAGTAAGCTTGCACCAATGGTAATAGCTTCAGTTAAGTTGTAAAGCACTTCCTTCAATCTATCTGCATTTGCTTCATCCTTTGCAAGTGCCCAAGGTGCAGTTTCATCGATATATTTATTGGAACGACGGAAGATGGCAAATACTTCAGAGATAGCATCTGCAACACGAAGTTCTTCCATCTTCTTTGTAATCTTATCTTTTGCAGAAGTAACCACTGCCTTTAAGTCAGCATCAACTTCATCCGTAACTCCGGTAGAAGCAATAACTCCGCCATGATACTTGTTTGCCATAGAGATGGTTCTGTTTACTAAATTACCAAGGACATTGGCAAGTTCTGTGTTATATCTCTCAACAACAAGTTCCCAGGTAATCACACCATCATTTTCAAAAGGCATCTCATGTAATACGAAGAATCTGGTAGCATCCACACCAAAGAGTGAAGCCATGTCATCCGCATAAATAACATTACCCTTACTCTTACTCATCTTATCGCCGCCCTGTAGTAGCCAAGGATGCCCAAAGACCTGCTTCGGCAGAGGAAGGTCTAATGCCATAAGGAAGATAGGCCAGTAGATTGTATGGAATCTGATAATATCCTTACCAATCAGATGAAGGTCTGCAGGCCAATTCTTCTTATATACATCCGTATGATTACCATCAACATCATAGCCAATACCTGTGATATAGTTGGTAAGCGCGTCCATCCAAACATAGATTACGTGCTTGGGATCAAAGTCTACAGGAATACCCCAAGTGTATGAGGTTCTGGATACACAAAGATCCTGTAATCCCGGAAGAAGGAAATTATTCATCATCTCATTCTTTCTGGATACGGGCTGAATGAATTCGGGATGGGTATTGATATGCTCAATCAGTCTGTCTGCATATTTACTCATTTTGAAGAAGTATGCTTCTTCCTTTGCCGGCTGACACTCTCTGCCGCAATCAGGACACTTGCCATCCACTAACTGACTCTCTGTCCAGAAGGATTCACAAGGTGTACAATACATTCCTTCATATTCACTCTTGTAAATATCACCCTGATCATAAAACTTCTTGAAAATCTTCTGTACCTGCTTCTCATGATCTTCATCCGTGGTACGAATAAACTTATCATAAGAAACATCCATTGCGTTCCAAATATCCTTAATCTGTCCGGATACGCCATCAACAAATTCCTTTGGAGTAATACCAGAAGCGTTTGCTTTTAATTCAATTTTCTGACCGTGCTCATCGGTACCGGTCTGCATGAATACTTCATATCCTTCAAAACGACGGAATCTTGCAATGGCATCTGCAAGAATTGCCTCGTAAGTATTTCCAATGTGGGGTTTGCCTGAAGTATAGGCAATGGCGGTTGTCATATAAAATTTACCTTTGTTTGCCATACTGCTATACCTTCCTTTCGTAAATTCTTTTTCGTTATTTATCAATTCGCAGCAACACAAAGCTCTATTTGCAAAATCATTTCTGGCTCTGCGTATTTGCAAAAAACAACACTTAATTATATCACATTCCCCTCTGATTATACGCAGGGATTCTTCAGAGTTTTCAAAACATGTGACCACATCCCCTGCTTTTCAAGGTAGTCTTTCTCACGCAGTTTTTTTTCCGCCTAATATACCTTCTGGTACCGCTTCTGCCATCGCTTCATAAGCCTTTTCAGAAGGATGTAAGTGATCCCCTGAATCATAGCCGTCTGCAAACTTCTTAGAATCGGCAGCATCTCTGACCGCCTGATCAAAATCGATACAACCATCGAAAATATCCGCTGTTCGTAGCCATGCATTCACTTCATTTTTTAGTTCTTCCCTAAAGTCTGCATAGGTTCTCCATCCGTAGATGGGAAGCAGCGTTCCACTATAAACCTGATAGCCTAATTCCCTCGCAGGTTTTACATACAAACTCTCAATTCCTTCGCATAGCTCTTTTGCCGTCGGCAAATCCGACATAGGACGAAACTTATTCACTTCTTCTCCTACCGGGTGAATGATATCATTGATGCCATGCTGGATGATTAGTGTATCTGCACCTGCCACTTCGCTTTCTATAGGAAAACGAATGGCACCCTTTAATCCATAGGCCTGATAGGTGATACAGTCGTACTGTCTTAGCACTCTGGTTCCACTGACTGCACGTCTGATGATGGCAACATTTTTGTATCCTTCTCGCTCACAGCGAAGCATCAGATAATCCGGCCAGCTTCCCGCGGTAATAGAATCGCCATAGCAGACTACCGCTCTGTTTTCTTCTTTGGTGTGTACATCAATAGTAGATAGGAAATAATACCAATTGGTATTTCTTGTAAAATCTGCCGGCAGGATTTCTTCCCCGGCATAATCTCCATAAGCATATTGCCCACCGGAACAGGGACCAGATATAAAGGTACCTGCCGTAAGCTCCACATAGTCCTTAAAATATAGGGAGACCTGCAAGGTTTCTCCTGCTTTCACCCCCATAGGGATGGCATCACTGACAATTTCTTTGCCCGCGGGAATGACACCTTCTTTCCCTCCTCCATCAAAAGTGATGACCGTTTTATCTGCATAAGCCTTAGTAATCCTAACATCCTCTTTGCCTGTCAAATTAGAGAAATGAAATCGCAACTGGTCTCCGTCAAAAACCATTTTAATAGGATAACGGAGCGTTAGATTTTTCCCAAACGTTGCTTCCTTTCGATCGGTATAAGAAATCGCATTGCCATAGCAGGCAACCCATTTTGTAAATTCAGCCATAATGTTCCTCTTTTATATTGATATTTGCGGTTCGCTCCAGCTGGCTGTCATGCAACCACTTCTGCGCTTATTTATAAAGTTACTACTGATTCTTAATGCGTTCTGCCAGATCTTCCAAATACATCCAGCGGTCCATCTTCTCTTCTAACAATTTCTCCGTCGCCTCTTTTTCCTTAGTGAGGTCATTTAACTTTCCAAAGTCTCGTCCATATTTCACCATATCTGCTTCAAGACACCGCAGTTTTTCTTCCAAGGCCGCAATCTCATCTTCAATGACCTCATAATCCTTTTGTTCCTGGAATGTAAACTTCAGTTTTTTGTTAGCGGCAGACTGTTTCTTCCAGTCCTCCTGTGCTTTCTTTTTTTCTTCCACAGATTTTCCCTGAGAAACAGGCATCACAGGATGAAGTAGACCCTCTTCTTCCATCTGCAGTTCATAATCTGTATATCCACCTTCAAACTGCCTTAGTGTACCATCCTCCATAAAGGCAAAAATGCGAGATACCGTTCTATCCAAAAAGTATCTGTCATGGGATACAACAATCACAATTCCCTCAAAACTATCTAGGAAATCTTCCAGTACTGTCAGCGTAGTAATATCAAGGTCATTGGTTGGCTCATCTAAAATCAGTACATTGGGCGCTTCCATTAAAACCCTGAGAAGATTCAGCCTTCTTTTTTCTCCACCGGAAAGTTTTCCCAAGAGATTGTACTGCGCCGATTTAATAAATAGAAATCTTTCTAGCATGGCAGAAGCAGAAACAGGACCTTCCGAAGTCTGCACATAATCCGCAGCGTCCCTGATATAATCAATAATCTTCTGCTGCGGATCCATCTTCGCATCGGCATCTTCTATCTTCTGACTGTAGTAGCCAATCTTAATGGTTTGGCCTATTTTGACGCTACCCGCATCCGGCTCTAATTTCCCTGCAATCAGTTTCATTAAGGTGGTCTTTCCGCAACCATTGCCACCGACAATACCAATACGATCCTGCTTACGGAAAAAATAGGTAAAATCTTTTATATAATTCTTTCCATCAAAACCTTTCGTCAAATTTTCAATTTCAATGGTAGTTTTGCCCATGCGGGTCGCGATAGAACCAAGCTCCACTGTTCCATCGGTTTCCGCATCCTTAACGTTCTTTAATTCTTCATAACGATTTAGTCGGAACTTTTGCTTCGTTGACCTAGCTCTAGCACCACGCTGTACCCAGGCAAGTTCTGTACGCAGAAGACTTTTTCTTTTCCGGTCTGCTGCCCGCTCCATATCCTCTCGTTCTGCTTTTAGCTGTAAGAATCCGGAATAATTTTCTGCATAAGAATAAATCTTTCCTTTATCTACTTCCACAATACGATTGCAGACACTATCTAGGAAATATCTGTCATGCGTAACCATAATGATGGTCTTTTTGCTTCTCTTTAGCGTTTCCTCAAGCCAGCTGGTCATTCGCTGATCCAAATGGTTCGTAGGCTCATCCAATAGAAGTACATCCGCATCAGACAAAAGAATTTTGGTAAGAGCAAGTCTCTTCTGCTGCCCCCCAGATAGGGTCCCAACTTTCTGACTAAACTCCGTAATACCAAGGCCTGTCAGCATCGCTTTGGCCTGGGTCTCCTTATTTACTTTCTCCTCTCCAGAAAGCCCTTCGCTAATGCAGGAAAGCATATCCTCCTCTGGTGCAAAGTTTGTATGCTGTGCAAGATATTCTACAACCAGATGATTTGCCAAAATCCGCTTTCCGTCATCTGCTTCCTCTAATCCTGCGATAATTTTTAAAAGCGTTGACTTACCTGTACCATTGATTCCTACAACGCCAACCTTCTCTCCTTCTTCTAGATAAAAGGAGGCACCATCAAATACCTGCCGCTCCGTAAATACTTTATGAATATTCTCTAATGTAATAATGTTCATTATGCAATCTCTTTCAGGGCCTAAAGAAGCCTTATCTTATCTGTTCTATTCTAATTTAATACACATTTGCTGGCAACTACGAGGGAACTATGTATTATAATGATGATACAAATGAACTATTTTACACCACCGAAAGGAGTACCAAATCTTGCAGCAGATCTTTAATCCTTTTCTTCCTTTAAATGAGTATATTCCCGATGGAGAACCTCACGTATTCGATGGACGTGTATATATTTATGGTTCCCATGACAGAGAAGGCGGTTACACCTTTTGTATGGACGACTATGTAACTTATTCCGCAGATATAAATGATTTAAAAAACTGGCGCTACGAAGGTGTTATCTTTAAAGCCAGTCAGGATCCTGATTACCCACAGAAGAAATACATGTATGCTCCCGATGTTGTAAGGGGAAATGATGGAAAATATTATCTATATTATTGTATGAGTGGTGATTATGGCGTTGGTGGTTACACCGGTTCCATTCATGTTGCTGTCAGTGATTCCCCTAAGGGTCCTTTTACCTTCCTAGGAGAAGTAAAATATCCTGATGGCCGCACTATGATGGATTATGTTTGTTTTGATCCCGCTGCTATCAATGATGATGGTGAGATTCGTCTCTACTACGGAACACAATATGATTTTGAAGAGAGAGAGGATTTTACTTTAGAGTCCAGATATGTTACTTCCGAGATGGATATGTTCGGAAGAACGAAAGAAGATATTCTTTCCTATTTAGATAAACCGGAAAGCTGTAAGGATGAGCATTGCCAGAATCAGGCGGACAGCATTATGGGTACCGTTATGCTTACTTTAGAAGATGACATGCTAACGGTAAAGGAAGCTCCTCATCACATTATTCCCTATCGCACCAAAGGAACTTCCTTCGAAGCACATCCTTTCTTCGAAGCCTCCTCTATGCGTAAAGTTGGAAACACCTATTACTTCGTTTATTCTTCCATGCAGAATCACGAGTTATGCTATGCTACCAGCAAATTCCCAGACCGCGGATTTACTTTTGGCGGCACCATTGTATCCAACGGCGATATTGGTTTTGAGGGAAGAAAAGAAAAAGATAAGCACAATATGACGGGAACCACCCACGGCAGTATCATCCAAATTGGCGAGAAATGGTATGTCTTCTATCATCGTCTCACCCACAAGTCGGATTATTCCAGACAGGCCTGCGCCCAGGAAATCACGATTGCTAAAGATGGCAGTATCGCCCAAGTGGAAATCACCAGCTGCGGTCTCAACGGTGGTCCTCTTATGGCCAAAGGCTACACTTATCCCGCTCCTATTTCCTGCATCCTAAGCAATGGTCATATGCCTCACGGATGCAACAGCATTTACAAGGAGTCCTTCCCTAATGTAAATCATCTGCAGAATGAAAGATTCATTGCAGAAATATGTGATGGCACCCTCATTGGATATAAGTACTTTGACATGCAGAATGTTTCCGGTCTTCGCCTTACCTGGCGCCTAGAAACAGAGAAAAATAAACCTGTCTATGATGGTCCCGAACGAAAGGACGAACGCACCACACCAATTGTTACAGAGTCCTTCGAGAATGCACCGGAAACAGGATACTTTACAATTGCTTTATCAGAAAATGGTGATTCTATTGGAACCATCACACTTTCTGACTGCGAGGATTGGACGGAAAGCACAGCTTCCCTACCGATTCCTGATGGTGTACACGCTCTGTTCCTTACCTATCATGGAAAGCATAGAGTGCAGTTAAAAGAGTTTGCGTTCCTATAAAAAAGAAGGTACAGCTGAAAAGATTATGTTCATATAAAAAAGGCTCCCCTTGAGCCTTTTTTATTTACACCACAGGGAACTCTTATAAAAAACCTACACTACAAAATTCTCTGCATTTTTTAACTACGGCACGAAATTGTGATACAGCGCCAAAAGGGATTTACGATCCGTGGCACCGGTCGCTTTCAAAATATTTTTTACATGATATTTAATCGTACTCTCTGCCAAAAACATTTCTTCAGAAATTTTCGCATTACTATGGCCTTCCATAATTCTTTTAAACACTTCTGTCTGGTTATCATTTAAACCATAAGCTACTCGGAAGGCGAAGAATTTCTCCTCCGGCGATTTCTCTACAACTGGTGTCTTTTCCACAGCTGCCAGCTCTGTCTTCGGCCGATACAGATTCTGGTTCAGCAGGAAAAATACTATCCCCGTAACCATAAACATGCCTCCCACCAAAAGTGTCAGGAGAATCTGGTTATCATCGAGTGCCAGCCCTATGGAAGTACCTCCAGCATTTCCCAGGGGTCCCATCACTACACCCAGGGGTGCCAGATACAAAAACGACGTTCCTTTTGATGCCATATCCGTAAACAGCGCTACTCTGTAGATCGACAGGAATCCAAGGGCCAAATAGCTTAATATGCAAAGTGTCATGGCAAAGCCATTCGTATTTTGTAAAGACAGGCTAATGAATGGAAATACGAGGATTAAGAAGGATGCAAAGCCTCCTAATTTTCTGTTCTTATCATTGAGTATTCCTGCAACAATGAGGCTGATGGCATAAAAAGCTCTAGTTAGCGAAATATCTATACCCGCTACATAAACCATTGTGCCAAAATAATACCCCATAGAATATACAAGATAGGATAGAAAAGGTACAGCACAGGCAAGGACTATGGTCTTTCGTGCTAGGTTCTCCGCCTGTTCCATCGCAATCGGCACCCTGAAAAATCGAAGAGGATAACACATAAACACCGTTATAATCATAAAGCCCATAAAGAAATATATCATTTGAGGTGCCGATAATCCCTCTTCATATATTAAAGAAAGTAAATAGGAGCCAACGCTGCCAATGGCGTAGGCTAAACCTATAGAAATACACCTACTATTCTTCGGCACAAAGGATACCAGAGACAGGATACTCTCGCCCAATAAAAATCCAATTCCCAAATTTGAAAAGCAGCTAATCACGATAACACCATTTCCAAGAGGCATTAAAAGTGACACAAGTGACAGAATTGCTGTCAGAAGGAGCGCCGCCAGAAGCATCGGAATGGAACCCTGTTTTCCCCGTTTTTTGCAAAGCAGTGCCGAGGCCAGCGCACCTGCTGCCTGACAGATATATAACAAAGCTTCCGAAATGAGCGTTACGGTGTTTACTTCACAGAAATCATAAAGCCGATATATGATGGCAATAAATACGGATCCGGTCCATACATAAATAAGCCCTATGAAGAGCGCATAAAATAAAGATTTCCTGTTCATATTCATATACTCTCTACCTACTAAAAACATAATTTAGAATATGTCTACAATTATATATACATTTTTCTTCTCTCAAAAGCGAAAAATGCCCTATTTTCCTTAGTTTATACCAATCCTATCCCTATTTTTTCCCATATCCCCTGTCCCGTCCACTAATTGATACCAAAATCGGCTTCTACTAGTCAGAAGCTGGTGATAAATTTTATGGTAGATAATTTTATAAAATCGAGAAAGTATGGATTTTTAAAAATTTAGGAGAGGAAAAAATGAAAAAGAAAAACAAATGGAAAAAACTTTTGGCCGGTTTCATGATCATTGTTCTCACATTTGTCATGATGCCCATGAGCCAGGTGAAGGCCGCTGGCGTTCCAAGCGTGATTGATGCAGGAACTTTTATCGGAGACGAATTCGTTATTAATAGTAGTAACGCGACCGATCCTAGCGGAAAAGTGACATGCTCGTCAGTAACTATCCCTGCCGGATGCAAATTAAAGATTTCTGATGGTAAGACTTTGGAAGTAACCGGAATACTCAAAATAGAAGCTGGCGGAGAGCTAGTCTTAGAACGTACCTGGGGACCAGATACTTTTTCAAAATTTACAGCAGGAGTTGTGGATGCTGCAGACGGAGCTAGACTGTTTGCTACAAATGTTGCAAATATTCCTGATGGATTAAATCTGTATCATCCGGATGGAAGTACCTTTGAATTAGGAGATTGGGGAGAATGGGGCCAAACCTTCATATTTAATGCCACAGCTACCCGCTGGGAAGAAGAACTCCCTCCTCCTAGTGTACAGATGGACTTCATAGATTTTAATATCACAAAAGTCGAATATAGTTGGGATAACACAAATTATATAGAACTAGATTTAAACGACGGTCCTCATGATGACATTAATACCCACTATGACTGTAATAATCAATTTGTTGAAATGACTATTCCGGACAGCGCTATGGTTGGTTCAGCTGGAGAAAAGAAAGCAACAATATACTTAAAAATTACATCTCCTGATGAACTCACAAAGCCAGGAAATGTTGCAGATGGAGATTTCACCAAGGCCGGTGACTTATATACACTGCATGCCGTTGTTTTTGATGAAAATTCTTTCGTTGATAATATGCTGGATTTCCATGAGCCTGCACCTCCCCATGTTTCCATAATGATTGATGGTGCATTTAATACTTCTGACTCCCACTGCGCCATCGAGAAACTGGAATATAAGAGAAGTGGCGATGCAGACTACAGTCAAATCTATCAAGTATATCCTTCCTATGAAGGTGGTCCTATTATAGACGATGAATGGTTTATAGAGAGAACCGGTGACAGTCTGCACGCAGATATTTATTTTAATGAAAGCCATACTTCTGTGTCCTTTAGGGTCACCTTGGAATCCGGAAAGGTTATCAATCATGCATTCAAATACAATGACCCAGAACATCCCTCAGATGAATTCACTGGTCCTGCCGTGAATATCTATGAATATGAATTTTCCAGCGCAGACTTAATGGATTGGGATGATGAAAGTCGCAAAATAAACTTAACCACCATCTACGAAAACCAGGGAATGGGCGAATTGGTTCGTCCTGCCGTGTTAGATAAGTTCATCTATGGCTATAGTACTACCGATGGCACCGATGATGCATTAAAAGCAAAGCTTGCAGATGAATTCTGGTCACGTTGTAAGTTTGGCGATGACGGCAATTCCTATAATATCGATGATACCTTCGGACTTGCTAGAGTATCTGATTTACAAAGTAAAATCACCATTACTGCTGGCGGAACTGTCACAGCAACCTTAACGGATGGTTCAACACAGAGCATCGATTATAAAAATTTCTCTATCCAGTTTGGTGTAGACCAGGATGGTAAAGCGGTAACCTATTCTAATAAGGTATTTATTATTCCTAACATAGGATCCACGGATCCCTACATTATGATTGGTCTGGTAAACGGCGGAACGACTACGTATCTGCTTAAAACATACTCCGAACAGGTTCCTTTTGGAAAAGTAGATTCCGAGAGCGAAGGCGACAGGGACAAAACCTGTGGAGCAGTTCTAGTCTATGGTAACTTTGAGAAGGTTCTGGTAGGCGGTGATGCCTGCGCCATTGACGAAGACTTAAATGATGCTGCGGGCGTATTTACCACCCAGTGTATGTGGAGCAGAATGTTTACCAGAGACAATAGTGTCGGAAGACCCACTGCCCACCTTCGCGTACTGGATGCCAGAGATACCTATACGATCATCAGCGGCGGTGTGAAGGATGCAGCCGGAAACATCATTGCCGCTTACGAGTGCCCCGCCTTTGATGCAAACAATTATGACAATGTTGCAGAGACAGGTGTTGGCAGAGAGAAAACAGTCTTTGCAGGATATGATTATCTCACCATCAATCCACTGGACGCTTCTACCGGTGCAACCACCGGTACCATCACAAGTATTACGACGGTTCCCTCCTGTCAGGATGGCGTTGTAATTACTGCGCCTGAAGCAGGAAAAGTAGAGTGGACCGTAGAGTTTCTCTCTGCATACTACTGCACGGTACCCTTAACTATTACCTACGAGAATGGTATCGTTGCACCATTAACCATCAATCGAACCGGTTTAGTCATTTACGCAGATTGGGTAGGCGACAACCCTGATTTTAAACCTTTTATTGGCCATGAGACGTTTCCTGGGCAGACTGCACTTCCTTATAATCCGGAAAGTGCTCCTAATTCAGATCCAAATCTATCCGTAAGCACAGTACTTGTATATGCTGTATACTTCCATCCGCAGACCAACAAAACTGCAGATGGAGATGATAACCTAAAACTCCTTGTTACTTATGATAATGTGAACCAGTTTGGCAACAAGTATCATATTGATGATAAAGGTGACAATAGTTCCCTAAATGGCAACCAGCAGGTGGTAAAGCAAACCTATTACTCTGGAAACTGGGCTCAGAGCGGCGCGAATTACGTTCCCTTTACCACCTTTGCTATAGGAACCTATAATGCTACGGATTACCCCGTTGATGCAAGTGGCGTTATTCAGCCCGTGAATTCATTGGAGGTATACATGCCTTCCTTCTCTGCCTTAGTTGTTGCAAACTCCTATGATGACCCTGACGCCTTTGGTGGAACCCAGATTGGTACAGGCAAGGGTGTGCATTATGATGGACATGCTGTATGGGTTGCTAAATAATTTGGCTAGATATTTTATAGAAAAGGATTACTGAAATGAAAAAAAGAATTTCTTTCATCTTCATGGCATTGCTTATCTTTGCATTTTCCATGAATGCCTATGCAAAAAACAAAACAGTAAACCCCGACTTCTCTGTATCTCTTACTACCACTACCTGCACGGTAAGTGGTACCACGGGAACTCCTGGGGATACTGATAGCTACGCACTTGCTGTTGCCATTCAAATTCGTGAAGCCGGAACAAACAATGTTGTAGCAATGAACACAGCAGGTACCACTGCCGGTGCATTTAACACAACACTTACAGGGCTATCCTTAACCGCAGGTGCTTCCTATGATATCTATATAGCGGATTATGAGGGTGGTGCATGGACAAAAGTAACCGCCACCGCTAAGGACAACGGTGGCTCTGCGCAACCTGGTGGCAGCGGAGATGGAAGCGCACAGATTACCGGCCTGGTTGTTCCTGTCAATGTTACCTTTGAAGGCGCTACTGCAGCAGAGCTAAGTGGTTTAGCTGCCTCTACAGTTGTCTCCCTCTACGACAGCAACGTAGCAGAGATTAATTGTGCTTTCCCTACCTATGATGCTGCTACTGGAAAGACTTCTCTTTCCTTCCAGCTTCCCATGCCGCAAGTCGGTGAGATTTCTACTTATTACTTAAGGGAATCCGTACAGCCCACCAGCCTTGGCTATGGACTTGCTTCTGACAAGGTATACATTGTATATACCGCAGCCTATGCAAACGGAAAAGTTGCCATGATCTTCGTGGATGCATCCACCGGTCTGGAAGTACCGAATATCGTATTCGAAAACCAGCGCGTGGAGGACCTCGACATTATTGATGATGTACCGACCACCGGTGATACCTTCTGGCCTATCATCGGATTTTCCATAGGTGGTATTATCCTTCTGGCAGCTGGAACCTTCTTCATTAAGAGACGTTCTAGATAAATTAATGTTTTGCAGAAAAAGAGCAGGCATCTCGCCTGCTTTTTTTCTGTCGTAACCTCAATATCATAGAACTCAATTTATTTCTCTTTCATCATCGTCATAATATATTTCACTTCCCCAAAGAATTCACGAAACATATTGTTGGGGAGGTAAAATGCCATGGAGGGGGCAGAGATTCCACAGATGTTCGTAAGCCCTTCTCCCTTAGCAATCTGTAGTGCTCTGAACATATGAAAATTACTGGTCACAACGCCTATGCTGGCACCGTCCTTCATATATTCTAAACTATATCTTATATTCTCTATGGTAGAAGTGGCCATGGTCTCTGCAATGATTCTCTCTTCTGGAATGCCCTTTTCCACAAGATAGGTTTTCATCACTTCCCCTTCCGTCTTTGACTCATTACTGCCCTTCCCTCCGGTAACAATACAGATAGTGTCTGGATTCTGCGTCAAATATTCATAAGCGGTATCCAGTCGTTTTCGAAGCACAATACTAGGTCCATTATCTTTTACCTGCGCACCGAGAACAATGATGTAATCCAAATCTTCCTCTCCCTTGTCCTTCATATGCCCTAACACTAGAATTTCAAAGACGACTAACAGCACGATTCCAATAGAAAGAACAGCAATGCAAAATATGCGGACAGGCAAAGGAATATGTTTCCAAAGCTGAAACCAACTCATACATCCAATGACAATAAAAAAGACTGCTCCTGCCAGCCACACAAAATAAAAACTGGAACCGGACTGAATACTTCTTACTACAAGACCATAAACAAGGCAAAGAAGAGCAAGCAGGATACATATTATACTAATGACCACATTCACCTTTTTTCTTTTCTCCATTATTCTCTCCTAAAGCACATTTCCCTAGGCAATCGTGTTCCCAACAAAAAAGCAATCCCTTCCCATGCTACGCATAACCACCGGATTGCTCTCATAGAAGCAGATGACGGGAATCGAACCCGCCTCCACAGCTTGGGAAGCTGTTATTCTACCGATGAACTACATCTGCAAATATTCATTTTTTTAATTATATCACAAAATCACGTGCGGGGACGGTCCTTTTGGGTAGTGGAGTGTCCCTTTGATGCAAAAACCAGAGGGACACTCCTTATCCCAAAAGGACCGCTTAGGTTATCATACTAAGTGCAACAGTCCGTTCATTATTAATTAACAA
>JAKSRR010000029.1 GCA_024403455.1 Lachnospiraceae bacterium
GCAGATGTCAGAGTTAATTACTCTCTAACAACTACACTTTTATGGTACTAAAAGAGGCTCTCTACGAGCCTCCTGATACGTTACCGCGAAGTACTTTTTCATATGCTACATTGGGCTATAGCACCATTATAGGTCATCACATTTCACCCAATAATCATCAACCTGCGTCCGTCCTTTGTTAAAACGAATGAGCCTTTCCGGATTATAATATTTCACTACCGAATTTTCGATAAGTTCATTTAATCCATATCGTGTCTCAGGCGTCACCCAGGACTCCAAAAACATCCGAAGGCTTACAGCAGTGTCATAATCTTCGCACAGAGGAAATGGTAATATAACACGGATTATCCTCTACATAATATTTTTTATCATGTTCAAATAACCCCAATCCATTAGCAAAAATAATAGCGGGTTGATACACAGTACCTTTTCTAAACACACCTATATTGTGAAAATGCCTATCTTCATTCAATAGAATATAATCTAGCCCCGCCATCACGACTAAATATTCCGTAATATCCACTCCAGCAACTTTCTTTGATTTCCCTTTGACGTACTCAAAAAGGACAACTCCGAAAAGCCTTCGAGGGATATTTTCTTTGTCTCAACTTCCATCATAATTTAATCTCCCCTCCATTCCAATATCATAACATAAAAAGACTGCCTCTAGCATTCACCAAAGGCAGTCTTTAATTAAGCTCTCAAAATATATGAGCAAATAATTACTTCTTAATCAATAAGCTCTTTCCAGTCATTTCTACAGGCTGCTCCTTACCCATCATTTCAATCATGGTAGGAATAAGGTCTGCGAGGCATCCATCCTCACGAAGCTTATATGCTTCGTCATAATTAACAAGGATGAAAGGAACCTGATTAGTAGTATGTGCAGTGAAAGGAGCACCGGTCTCATAGTCAATAAGCTGCTCAGCATTACCATGGTCAGCACAAATAAGCATAGAACCACCATTCTCCTTCAGAGCTTCTACAGCCTTGCCAACGCACTCATCAACAGCTTCGATAGCCTTAATTGCAGCAGCTTCTACACCAGTATGACCAACCATGTCAGGGTTAGCAAAGTTGATAATGATGACATCATATGCACCACTCTTCAATGCATCGCAAAGCTTGTCACATACTTCATAAGCACTCATTTCAGGCTTTAAGTCATAAGTTGCTACATCCTTAGGAGATGCTACAAGCACTCTCTCTTCGCCCTTATTAGGTTCTTCTACACCACCATTAAAGAAGAAAGTAACATGTGCATATTTCTCTGTTTCTGCAATACGTGCCTGGGTAAGATCGTTTGCTGCAAGCCACTCACCAAAGGTATTGGTAACTGCAATCTTATGGAAAGCAACACTCTTATTAGGAATGGTAGGATCATATTCAGAGAAGCATACGAAGCAAAGATCAAGCTTCTTCTCTCTCTTAAATGCCTTATCTGCAAAGAAATCATCTTCGCAACAGAAGCATCTAGTAATTTCTCTTGCTCTGTCAGGACGGAAGTTAATAAATACAACACTATCGCCATCTTTGATGGTTGCAACGGGAGCGCCATCCTTCTCAACAACCGTAGGCTTTACAAACTCATCCGTTTCATCTCTATCATAAGATTCCTGAATTGCGCACATTGCACAACCAGCCTTTAAGCCTTCACCCTTAGTAAGGGCATCATAAGCAAGCTGCACACGATCATAGTTATTATCTCTGTCCATTGCATAATAACGACCAGAAACAGATGCAACTTCACCAACGCCAATTTCCTTCATCTTAGCTTCCAAGTCAGCAACAAAGTCCTTACCAGATGCAGGAGGGGTATCACGGCCATCTAAGAAGCAGTGAACATAAACCTTAGTAAGGCCAAACTTCTTAGCCATTTCTAAAAGACCGTAAAGATGTGTATTGTGGCTATGAACACCACCATCAGAAATAAGGCCAAATGCATGAAGAGCACTATCCTTTGCCTTGCAGTTTTCCATTGCCTTTACAAGTGCTTCGTTCTCAAAGAAAGTACCATCCTGAATCTCTTTGGTAATTCTGGTAAGTTCCTGGTATACAATACGTCCAGCACCCATGTTCAGGTGACCAACTTCAGAGTTACCCATCTGTCCATCAGGAAGACCAACTGCCATACCAGAGGCATTACCTCTTACCCAAGGGCACTCAGCCATCAGCTTATCCATAACAGGCTTCTTTGCCTGCGCAATTGCGTTACCTTCGGTCTTTTCGTTCAGACCATAACCATCAAGAATCATCAGTACGGTTGTTTTCTTTGCCATGATTTTGCTCCTTATATATGTTTATTTATTAATGAATTTCCGTTAAATCATCAGAAAGTATTATAGTATTTTTTTTAGGTTTTCTCAACCAAACAATGTTTGTAAGAGCCATTCCCTGATACTTTATTCAAATAATTGCTCTTCTTCTATTCCCAGGCCATCCTCTTCTTCCTGCAATGTTCTAAAATAATGCATCGCAATAAAGACCACTGGAATGGCTGCAATGGCGAAACTAAGGGGCTGTGCCTCTTGAATGCCTGCAAAGCCACGCAGTTTTTCCATAATGAGAAGCAACGGAACAAAAACAACACCATTACGGATTACCGAAATCACAGAAGCACTGACTTTTCGTCCGGTACACTGCAAACACATTTCCATGGACATGCAAAATGGAATAAACATCTGGCCCAGGCAGTGAAGCTTTAATGCTCTGGTTCCCATCTCAATAACTGTCGGATCATCACGGAACACATGAATGATATGATCCGAAAGAAGGTAACATATCGTACTAGTCACCAATAACACAGCCGTTGATATAAATACCGTAAACCGAAACGCTTTCCGTAATCTATCGAACCGCTTTGCGCCATAATTGAATGCCCCCACTGGTTGAAATCCTTGTCCTATACCAAGGGACACAGAGAACACAAAGAAACCAACTCTAGCCACTATGCTCATAGCTGCAACGCCTTCATCTCCATATTTTCCAGCCTGTTCATTTAAAACAATACTCACAATGGAACTCAGTCCCTGACGAAGCAAACTGGGAAGGCCAGTGGAGACAACAACACCTAGTGCGCATCCAAATACGGCATCCTCCATTTTTCCTTGTATACACTGCCAGAAAATATCAAAAGAAATTTTTGCCGTCGTTTTTCCTCTGGCAAACATCGAAAATAGAATGCTAAACGAAATAAGCTGTGATACAGCAGTAGAAATGCCAGCGCCTTCAATTCCCATCCCTAGCACCTGCATGAGAATATAGTCACCAAGAATGTTAAGCACGGCGCCTGTCATCATGCCTATCATGCCAAGAAATGCTCTTCCTTCATAACGCAAGAAATTATTAAGCGTAAAACTGGTAACTAAAAAAGGCGCTGCCATTAAAATGCAGCAAATGTATACACTGGCATAGGGTGCAATCGTGTCTGTACTGCCCAGGAACATCACGATAGGCTGAAGAAAACATCCGCAAACCAGTGCCACTAAAAAGGAAATGAAAAAGGCTGAAAAAAAGGCTACTGATGCAGTAACGCTAGCTTTATCCTCTTCCTTTGCTCCTAATTGTCTGGAAAGAATAGAGCCTCCACCCTGTCCAAATAAAAAACCAATGGCTTGTAATATAGCCATAAAGCCAAACACAATTCCTACGGCACCACTAGCACTATTTCCCAGTTTTCCAACAAATGCCGTATCCGCCAAATTATAAATATTGGATATCAGCATAGAAATAATAGTAGGAACCGAAAGGCTTAGTACCAGTTTTTCCACTGGTGTATTAATCATTTTTTCATACTTATCATTCTTGCTCATGTTACCTTTATTATTTCAGAAGTTCGCTGCGACCCTAGTTGCTCATTAGATATATTCGCAAACGCTGCGCTTTTTGCTCATTAGATATATTCGCAACCGCTACGCTTGTTGCTCATTAAATAGATTCGCAACCGCTACGCTTGTTGCTCATTAAAAGAATGTCACTACGTGACATTCTTTTACATTATAACACCAAAAAAGAATACGGCTCCATGAATTCATGGAGCCGCAGGTATGTATATTAACCTTTAATCAACGGGTGTGCCTTTGCGATGTGTTCTAGAATGCATCACTAGGCTACATAATATTTATGGTATGAATTAGAGCTGAGGACCAGCTGCAACAAGAGCCTTACCAGCTTCGTTGGTTTCATACTTCTTGAAGTTCTTCTGGAATCTAGCTGCAAGATCCTTAGCCTTCTCTTCCCACTCAGAAGCATTAGCATAGGTATCTCTAGGATCAAGAATACCAGTGTTAACGTTAGGAAGTGCAGTAGGTACTTCGAAGTTGAACATAGGAATGGTCTTGGTCTCAGCCTTAAGGATGTCACCGGAAAGGATAGCATCGATGATACCACGGGTATCAGGGATGGAAATTCTCTTACCAGTTCCGTTCCAACCGGTATTTACAAGGTAAGCCTTAGCGCCGGACTTCTCCATCTTCTTAACAAGCTCCTCACCGTACTTAGTAGGATGAAGCTCAAGGAATGCCTGACCAAAGCAAGCAGAGAAGGTAGGAGTAGGCTCAGTGATACCACGCTCGGTACCTGCAAGCTTTGCAGTGAAACCGGAAAGGAAGTAGTACTGGGTCTGCTCAGGAGTAAGGATGGAAACGGGAGGAAGTACACCGAAAGCATCTGCAGAAAGGAAGATTACATTCTTAGCTGCAGGACCAGCGGATACACCGTTAACCTTGGAAGCGATATTTGCAATGTGATCGATAGGATAAGATACACGAGTATTCTCGGTAACGCTCTTATCATCGAAGTCAATCTTTCCATCTTCAGCAACGGTAACGTTCTCAAGAAGTGCATTTCTCTTGATTGCGCCGTAGATGTCAGGCTCGTGCTCTTTATCAAGACCGATAACCTTAGCATAGCAACCACCTTCGAAGTTGAATACGCCGTTGTCATCCCAACCGTGCTCGTCATCACCGATAAGAAGTCTCTTAGGATCGGTAGAAAGGGTGGTCTTACCAGTTCCGGAAAGACCGAAGAAGATTGCAGTGTTCTTACCTTCCATATCGGTATTAGCGGAGCAGTGCATAGAAGCCATACCCTTAAGAGGTAAGTAGTAGTTCATCATGGAGAACATACCCTTCTTCATCTCACCGCCGTACCAGGTATTAAGGATAACCTGCTCACGGGAAGTAACGTTGAATGCTACACAGGTCTCAGAGTTAAGACCAAGTTCAGCATAGTTAGCAACCTTTGCTAAGGAAGCGTTGTAGATAACGAAATCAGGCTTGAAGTTTGCAAGTTCTTCTGCAGAGGGCTTGATGAACATGTTCTCTACGAAGTGTGCCTGCCAAGCAACCTCAACGATGAAACGAACTGCCATTCTGGTATCAGCGTTAGCACCGCAGAATGCGTCAACTACATAAAGCTCCTTGTTAGAAAGCTCTGCTACTGCCATTTCCTTAACCTTTGCCCATACATCTTCAGACATAGGGTGGTTATCGTTAGGATATTCAGGGGAGTTCCACCATACAGTATCCTTGGACTGTGCATCCATAACGATGTACTTGTCTTTAGGAGAACGTCCGGTGTAGATACCGGTCATAACGTTCACACAATCAAGCTCGGTGTTCTGGCCTTTCTCATAGCCGGTGAGGGAAGGATCCATCTCAGCGGTGAAAAGCTCTTCGTAGGAAGGGTTGTGGGACTTAATGGTTGCGCCATTAATGCCATACTGGGTTAAATCAACTGTTGCCATTTCATTTACCTCTTTCTTAGATTTTTTATATTGCGATACTGACATATCAGTAAACACATGCCACAAAATATTCTATCATTTTTGTACAATATTGCAAGAAAAACCTATTTTCTCCTCGTATTATATCCATTTTACATATCCTTTAATTTGCATTATAATGTCCTGCGGATAAAATGCAGGGAGTCAAGAACATGAATAAAGATTTAACTGTAGGAAATCCTGAGAAAGTCCTGTGGCGATTCTGTCTTCCACTATTTGGAAGTATCATATTTCAACAATTATATAATCTTGCCGATTCCTGGGTGGCCGGACGCTTTATTAATGAAGATGCTTTGGCTGCCATTGGAAACAGCTATGAAATCACACTCATCTTTATCGCCTTTGCCTTTGGCTGTAATATCGGCTGTTCCGTCATTACCTCCAGATATTTCGGTAGCAAAGACTATACCCGCATGAAAACATCGATTAACACTTCCTTGCTTTCCAGCGCTTTCTTTTGTGTCTCGTTGATGCTCATCGGTATCTTCTGCGGCGACGAATTACTTCTCCTAATTAATACTCCTCCCCAATTATATAATGCCTCAAAGACTTATCTTGATATCTATGTGTGGGGACTTCCTTTTGTATTCTTCTACAATCTATCAACGGGTATTTTTTCTGCGCTAGGAGATTCCAAAACTCCCTTCTGCTTTTTAACAGCTTCTTCCTTAAGTAATATCGCAATCGATATTTTATTTGTGAAAAAATTCGGTCTAGGTGTCGCCGGTATTGCTTGGGCAACCTTTTTGTGTCAGGGAGTCAGCTGCCTACTCTCCGTCATCGTAGTTTTACTACGTCTTAGAAAGATTACAGTCACGGAAAAGCCACGCCTATTTAATCGTACCTTGCTGAAACAGTTTCTCACCATCGCTATCCCCAGCATCCTACAGCAAAGTTTTATTTCCATTGGAAATATTATTCTTCAAGGCGTCATCAATAATTTCGGCCCCGGTGTTATTGCCGGTTATGCAGCAGGGGTTAAGCTAAATAATCTTGTCATTACCTCCTTCACCACACTTGGAAACGGAGTTTCCAACTTTGCCTCCCAGAATATTGGGGCCGGAAAACTATATCGCATTAAGGGCGGATTTAAAGCGGGCGTAAAACTAGTATGGTGCATTTGTATCCCCCTGACCCTGCTCTATGTTCTTTTCCCCAAGACACTCCTTTTATTCTTCCTAGAAAAGCCAACTGCAGATGCACTCCGCTCTTCCACTTTATTCCTACGAATTCTTGCACCTTTTTATCTTGTAATCTCAACCAAGCTAATTGCTGATGGTATTCTGCGTGGTGCCAGCATGATGAAACATTTTATGACGGCAACTTTTACCGATCTTATCCTGCGTGTCCTTTTAGCAATTTTTCTTTCCCGAACGTCTCTGGGTTATGCAGGCATTTGGATGGCCTGGCCCATTGGATGGAGCATTGCAACTGCCATGTCCATTATTTTTTACGCACGTGGCCCATGGAAAAATGCGATCTCTGAAAATTATGATAGCTAATAAAAAAAGCCCAGAATACTATCTTCTGGACTCTCTCATTAACGCTTCACTCTACGAAAAGATTTCCTTCCGTAAGCATCTGTTTCTTCAATGAAGAAATAATTTTTCTCTTCGGATGCCTGTTTGCTCTCATATTCCCTAATGCACTCGGTGATTTGTTCCTCTGTTACTGGATAGGTGCAGTTCTTCTTTATTTCTTCTCCTCCGTATCCTAGTTCATACAAATGAATCACAGACTTCTTATAGGCAACGTCAGATACAAAGTTTTGTAATGCTTGGTTAAATATCTTTTCACTCATACAAAAACAAATTCTTCTATTTCACATTCTTGATGACATTGCCCTTTTTCAGTCGCTTTTCCTCGTAGAGCATTTCGTCAGCATGATTCAGCGCTTCATCAATCGTAAGCACCGCTCCGCTATGCATCATCGTAAATCCAACGGATACTGACACATTATAGGGCTTCACGCTAGTCTCATTAAATGTAGCAAACATAGTATGTATCTCATCTGCGTAAATCGCTGGATCACTACTTGCTGGAACGCTGATTGCAAACGCAAATTCATCACCGCCAATTCGTGCGGCAAATCCATTGTATTCTGTAACAAAATCAGTCAGCATGCTGGCAATTGTTTTTAGAGAATAATCTCCTTCATCATGTCCAAAGCGGTCATTTATAATCTTTAAATCATTCATATCCGCATAGCCCACAAGAAGTGATACCTTTTCATTGGGACAAAGTTCCATCATCTTTTCTGTACGAACATAGAATCCTCTTCGATTATTTAATCCTGTAAGAGCATCGGTTTTTGACATATTATCTAGCGTAATATTGTATTCCCTAAGCTTTCGAACCGATTCCTCATACTCATTCATAATCCGGTTATTCTCAATTCGAAGTTGTAGCATCCTTACTGCCGCACCTAGCTGGCACGCAAAAATATTTGTTAGGTCAAAGCTCTTTGGTTGTATATCACACACAAGAATTCCATACAAGAAATTGTCAGAATTAATGGGGATAAGTGTATACCGCTTCCTCTGTGACCAGTCAACAAAGTCATTATGAAAGATATTATTCTTCTTTATTTTCTGCTTTCCCTTAGGAACGCTGACCGTTTCCCCGTCCTTTAAATACGCTTTTAAATAAAGATATTTGGGTACTTCAAATACCTCTCCCTGGAAATATCCAATTTCTTTTTCATATAAATACAAATATGCCCGTTTGATATACATGAAATCCAGGTATTCAAGGAATCTTGCATAATTCAGTTCTGTGTTTCTCGCAAACTGAACAGTCTCCCTAAAGAAAGCTTCCATATTGTATACAGCAGACGTATTGATATTGCCCATACTTTCATCATTGGTCTGCGTTACCTTCATAAGTTTCTCAAGATACTCAACATATCTTTGATGAATTTGCTCTCGTAACGAGGAATCTGTTACCGCATGTAAGCTTCTCTTATAATATCTGCCAACCATATTCGCAAATATCTCCCAGTCGAGATATTTCATACAGTGGCTCACAAATAAATCATCAATAATGTTTGATAGCTGATCAAGAAGTTTTAGTAATCCTTCGCCAGTTGCAAATTCTAATAAATCAAACACCGTTCCAAATCTCTCATCAAAAGAAAGGAGTTCGAGATGATCCTCAATATGTATATTTGTTTTAATAACGTCCTTAAATCGAACCGGATTACCATCAGAAAATGCGTCACCCACATTTCTGTGACATATAGAATCTCTCAAGACAAACTTAGAAGGTACAAAAGCATGTCTATGTGGCTTACCTGCAATTGTTTCTGTTAGAAGTTCATAACTCATTTTCCCCATATCTACAATATCTGTTTTCACAGAAGATATTGTAGGATATGTTTTTATACAAAAATCGCTGTCATCAAAGCCTATCACAGATACATCCTTACCGGGTCTTCTGCCAAACTTTTCGCAGCTTTCGTAAAGTCGTTTTGCCAAGATATCGTTGGCACCAACATAAACATCTGCCTCTAGATTATTGGAGACTAGCTTTTCAACATTTTTCGTACAATCACGCCAGAAACTGCCATGTTCATAATTTTTCTCTTCCAGAGGTAAATTATGCGCCTTCATAAACTCTTCAAAACAGGCTCTTCTCTCTATGGCATCAACATTATTTTCCGGTCCACCAATCATGGCGTAAGTTTTCGCGCCATTTTTCAGTGTATATTCCAGTGCTTCTCTCAGGCCTGCCTTGTTATCAATACTTACACAGCTAAAGTCTTCGTGATCATAAGAAACAAATACATGGGGAATATCTTTGAAGAGATTCTCAAACTTTGCTTTTTTTGCTGCATCTGCATACATAAGCACCGATGCCATCTCTATGATTAGTCCATCAAAGCATGATAAGAATCCATATGAAAATAAAGAATTGTAACAGTGTCCATTTTTATCCTGGACATCCGATTCATAATCAAAGCCTACATATTTTCCTGGAATGACAACGCATTGCGCACCATCCTTTGCAGCCATACTTTCTATGCCGCTACATAGGTTCATAGTATATTCTTCTGTAATTCCGCTAATTAGTATTCCAATTAACATAGTAACCCCGCCCTGTTATCATTTAATATATTCTGGCTATAATCTGCTTCTCATAAATCTCATCTTTTATAAACGCAACATCCTGTTCTTTCGTTATATTGTTTACATACTTTCCTGGAATTGCATATCTGTCGGTGGCTTTATGAATATAATATTCATAGTCATTATCAATATGCCCCAAATCAAGTGCCTGGTATCCCATTTTGTGTATGTCATATGCCAGCACTGTCGCAGTGGGTCCTAATGCAATAACGAAAAGAACATCGTCTGTTTTTTGTCCTATAGCAGTAGCCTCCTCTAATAGCTCATCATATCTATCAAATGCATGCTCTGCCGGTCCCAATATTCTAACAACTGATTTTGCATTATTAAACAGATCATTTCCAACACCTAATCTTGACAACCTGCCTTCTATTATAACGATATTTCTCTTCTCCCAAATCTGCTTTAGTCTTTGGAATCGTTCTGTTGGATGATCTGTATCACGATCTGCGTATAACATATATGGGGTAGTAATATATGCATTAAAATACTTATGAGACATATCCAAAAAGCTGGAATGCTGTTTACGAACCGCATCTGTCATATAATAACGTATTTCATTTTTAGACATATAACTATACTGATCAAGAGAACCATAGTTATCTGCTACTGCAATAAGACAATTATCATCATTTGACTTAACCACTTCTATTAAGCGTCCCGCCAATTTATCATCTTGACGCTGAAATCCTTGTCTGGATGCACCAGCCATAATAGAAAACTCTCCATCGCCAAAACGACAAATGCTCGCTCTGTTATTGATGATAGCGTCAACGGTTTCCTCAATCGTAGCCACCTCCGGACTCGAAATCTGTCCCATTCCCAGTTCATACTTAACGTTATCAATACTTCTCGTCATAGTTTCGCCAAGTTTCTGGGTTTCACGCTGATTTTTACTTATCGTCTCAACAATTGTCTTCTGATTTTCTAATAGTTGAACTAACGTTGTCTCTAGTGTTACTTGTTTTTTCTTTAGTTCATTATTTTCAATCTGCAGTTTTGATACCTGTTCAATAAGGCTATTACTTAGTTGTATTAAGCCTTCAACCACCTGTTCTAAATCATTCATCCCAAAGTTCTCCACTTGCATTTTGATAACTCAAACGCTTACTTAGCCATATCAATCACTCCACGGTGCGGCCTGATGTACTAACCTCGTCGACTCACCTGTTTTAATGGAGATGCAGTATACATTTGTATAATTTCTGCAATATGCGTACCGCCAGCCAATATCTTCTTCAGGAACATGCTCGTTTTCACTATAAATAAGGAAAATGTAGTCACCCACTTTTTCTGCTAATTCTACACCTTTATAGTTGCTATCCTCATCAAAGAATACAGATTCCCATCCTTCTGCTATAGCAACCCATTCGCCCTTTTCATCATAGTATCCAAGGACACCATCCCCTTTCACTTCACAGGTTCCTGGTTCGCCCTCACTAACCATCATTTGTCCATTCTTAACAGTAAACTTTGCTGCTCTTGGCTCCCCGTCAACTTCACACGCTGGCATATCTTCATAACGAATGGAACCTGCTTCGCCTGCCTTTGCCTGCACGAAAAATCCCTGGGAGAAGTAATGCCCTGTTCCTTCATAAATGGAATAGGTGAAGTATACCTGGTTTCCATCAAAGATTGCTTCGTCAATGTGTCCCCCCCATTCGGAATAGTCAAAACTTGGCAGTTTTCCTAAGTCGATAATTTCACCTGTGGTGACATCCATCTGCTTCAAGTTATATCCAGTTTCTGGTTCACCGCTAAAATAAAAAATCGTATTCTCACCAAGTGCAACACAGTCACCATAGTCTTCCACATCCACTGTATTCTGAAGTGCTCCATCTACGTAAATGTGAATCTGATAGATTGCATTATTATCTACATAGTCATAATGAAGTACTGCCAGAAAGGAGTCATTTAGTCCAGCTCCAAGCAGCTTGTCATTATCACCGGATAAATCTATGGTTTTAAAGCCATCCTTCTGCGTAAAACTTCCCAAAGCGACATCTGGTTCATCGGGCTCTTCCAGATTGTCTATATAAGCCATGGAATAAAGAACATCGCCCTGAACACTTATACCACCACTCGTAAAATCAAATGCAGCCTCTTTCGCTTCCCCCGTTGCCAGGTCATATGCAAAAAGAACTGTTCTACCAGACTGCTGATCAGCAAATTGCGCCCAGAGAGCGGTCTTTCCTAAGCTTTCTACATCTGCCACATGAAAGTAGACAATATCTCCCACCTGCACAAAATGACCATTGTTGTTTACGACGGATAAAGTCACCGTTTCCTCAGGCTCCACATCTTCGGTAGTATCTGGCGTTTCTATCGTTTCGCCTTCCCCTGTCATAGCCTCTACTTCGGGTGTTTCCGTCGGAGTAACAACGGAAACTTCGGTCTGATTGGTACCTTCTTCATTATTTGCTATGGTCTCCCCAGAACCGCAAGCGGTCATTCCCGCAATAAGAGCAATCACTGGAAGTCCCATTATAAATTTACTTTTTCTCATCGTATTATCTCCTTTGGGATACATACTAATGCTTTTACATATCAATATTCTTTACATATAGGAATAATGTTTGATTTTCAGCCGAATAATCATCCGCAGGAATCATATCCATTGCGACTTGCTTAAATCCATCAATATATTTTCTACGATATTGAATACTGATCGACGTCTTTCCTTCCTTAAAATACGTTCTTAAATACGCCAAGTTAGTCTTCTCTAAGTATCCACCCAAGTCCTCTTCGTGAACCTGTCCTGATTTACCGAAACCATAAAGCCATTCTGATATAGTATCAGAAAATCCCTTTTCACTGGTTTGTTCCGAAACATCCATATTTACAATAGAATAGGTATCCTCTGTGATATTTATTTTCAATATCTTGGTGTATAAGTTGCAGAGAGCAGTATTCGCAGCTGCCTGTCCCCTTCGATCAACACCCTTCTTGGCATAATATGCAGTTTTTGCCTGGTACATTCTCTGATCTGCAATTTTCGCCATATCAAGAATCGTTTCTTTACATTCTTGCCTTGTAACATAACCAGCCGACAAAGTAAGGGATGAAACCAGTTCTCCAGACCATTTTCCTGTTGCATTTTCCAGGTCGTCTTCGATACGCTGCAACTGCTCTGTGTTCGCAAAGAAGAGACATACAAATTCATCGCCACCGGTTCTATAAACCTTACCATAGCTTCCAAAGACTTCTTTCAGACAGTCTGCAGCACCCTTTATTAGTTCATCACCAGCAGCATGCCCAATGTTATCATTGACTACTTTCAAACCATTAACATCTATCGACGCATAAACAAAGTCATCCCCTACAGTTTGATCACTATATGCTAAAATGTCTTCTTCATAGGCTCTTCTGTTATACAAGCCAGTAAGTTCATCCAATATCGTTTTTTGAACGAGGATTTCTTCATTCTTCTTTTCTTCTTCAATGATTCTTGTTGTAAAAATGACCTTTGTTGGTTTTCCATAGGGATCTGTTTCAATAGCCACAAACATTGCATGAACCCAGCCTGTTTCTTTTCCCACAAACTGCATAGCAATAGTCTTCTTATCACGCATTCTTTCTGCAAGCGTTGCTAAATCAGTAAATTCCAATACTGCTTCCAAATACTCTTCTACAGTAACAGCATTGATTACAGCACGCATCATTTCCAATGCGCCATGCGTCTTATTTACAATTGCTTTGACCTTCTGTCTGGCAGTCAATTCCTGTACAGTGTCTTTGGCTAAGTCGATAACATGCATACTATAGTGAATATCCGCTATCGATTGCAGGACTTCGAACTGTTCCTCCATTTCACCTTCATTAACAAACGTATGAATAATACCACTGCCTATCAGTAACCCAATGGCATATATAGGTAGCAAGGGATAAAGTATCTGCAGTACGATCGCAGCCCCCATCGCTGTACAAAAGAAAAAGATTGTAAAATGTCTTTTCCGCATTCCAATCGTCGTCTTACTCATAACAATTCCCGTCTGGATAGATAACAGCAAGCACAGGAACACCTGCATGTATAAAGCAATATATCTGTAAATATATGCCTGATAGGTGCCATCAGGATTTATCCAAAAGAAAATGTGAACAAAATGATTGATAATAAGCAGTACAACCTCTAGCGCAACAAATATATGGCCAAACAATTTTATAAATTTTCCAAGACCACTGCGTAAATGCAAATAGCGAATAACATAACCGCACAAAAATGCAATTGTTAACGCCATGGAAATATAATATAAAATGGTATCTACATATAATAGTTTGGGCATCTTCAAACTATCTAATATGCCCCATAATGCGTCTGTAATAAAATACATCAATGACGCTAATACAAATCTCCTATAAGACTTATTCACGGCATTTTCGCATTTATCCTTCTTTATAAAATCATGATTCATGATTAAATGAAGAACAATGGCTATCATTCCTATGGCTGAATAATACATAGTTCCATTTTACCTCTATTCTCGAACAAAAATCTTGTCGCTATATTCGAATGAATTGCCATCCTCTGCCAAAACAATTGCAAACATTGCTTCAAAAGGGCCATCAATATAGCTTATTCCGATGTTATTCTCTTTTGCATATAAGTGGTCCTTAAAATAAACGGAAGTTTCATTTCCCTGCGTATCATTTACAGAATATTCAACAGCATAATCTTCGTCTTTATAAATGCGAAGATAGTCACCATCATCGCAAACCCATGTTCCTTCAAGTTTTTCAAACAATTCCTTCTGTTCTTCTTCTCGCTTGCGACTTTGTTCACTTTGTTTTTCTTTTTCTTCATCAGTGTAATAGCGATCAATGCTTCCACTATAATGCATTCCACCTTCTGAATCCATATCGCTATATAAGCATGCATATTGCTCACTGTCTAAATAACGAAAGAAATAACTAAAATCCTCTCCGCCCATACTAAACGAATTGAATTCCAGTGGTTGATCTGTTTTCAAAATCATTTTTTTGTCTTGCAGTTCGAATTCTTCCGAAATATGGTATTCCTCCAAAGAACTTACTGTTCCATCCCAGTAAATGACAACCTTATCTGGATAGTATTCCGTTTTTACAAGGTAAACACTTGGCACAATGTCATCACCAGTCGTTCTGTACTCATAAACGGCAGTCGCTTTCGATGCAGAACATCCAGTGATCAAAATCAGCAGCAAAACTAACAAGCAGCAATACTTTTTTTTCATAACATTTCCCCCTTAACAGACTGCATTATAATAACTTCACTTTATTGGGAATAGGTTTTCTCTTCTTACCCGTTATTTTCTCCAAAAATTCCAAATCGGATTCAAAAACCTTTTTCACCTCTGTTCTTTGTGTAAACATTTTTGCATCTACGTGCGTTGTAAAATCCTCTACATCAAAGATCTCATTAAGTTTTATCACGACAGAGCCGGATCTAACAGAATTATGTGGTCCATCTTTAGAATATGTTCCATACTCCTCATACTCATACTCCAGGTAGAATTCCTGAATGTCCGCAATTCGGTGTAATACAATCGGTTTTCCTTCCCTATGTATATAGAATACCTGCTGGTTATCATCCACTAGGATTCTTCCGCTTTCCGAAGTTCTGGTAACAGACAGTGTAGGAAGCATCTGTGCTTTTGTTTCAAAATCTGCCATAGCCTGTCTTATCTCACCACAGGTTTTATTTTTAGCCTGCCATGTATGATTAAGGTCAAATATCCTCATCTGCCAATCAGTACCATTCATCTTCTCGCACTGTTCGCATATTGCTCCATCAGCAAGCTTAGTAACTTTCTCATATTCCATTCCGCAAAAAGAGCATTGATACTTCTTTATCTTTTCTGGATGCGCCTCTAAATATTTATTTTTAGCATTGTAGTACACAATAACAATAGGCACCAGAACAACAATAGCAATAATTCCTATCAGCATTTTCTCTTATCCTTTTCCTGCACGTATAAAATTTCTGAATATTCCTGTGCGATGAAATCGCACTTCCGGAAAACTGGAAATCAGCAGTCC
>JAKSRR010000003.1 GCA_024403455.1 Lachnospiraceae bacterium
AGATGTCAGAGTTAATTACTCTCTAACAACTACACTTTTATGGTACTAAAAAGAGCAGAAGCCGTGTTAAGTGAAGTCACCCTTTCAAACACGATTCTGCTCATTTTCGTTTTGGATAGAATTTCTAGTTCTCCATTCTCCAGTCAATACAACGCTGCAAATATTCCACATAGGCAGGATTCTTACACATACCTTTTCCGGGAACATCGGAGATTTTAGCAACATCCATACCATTGCAGGCCGTAGTCTTCATAACAATATTGAGTGCCTTTACTTCTGTGTCATTCGAAATATAGGTACCAATGCCAAAAGCTACTTTTACTCTATCCTTGAAATAGCGATACAGTTTATCTGCTTTTTCGAAATTCAAGCTATCGCTGAATAGTAAGGTCTTTGTTTTAGGATCAATGCCCAGCTCCTCGTAGTGCGCAATCATCTTATCGCCCCACTCATAAGGATCTCCACTATCATGCCTGACACCGCTAAATAATGTTGCAAAGGTAAGCTGGAAGTCCTTTAAGAAGCAATCCGTTGTAATGGCATCCGTCAGTGCTGTTCCATTTAACACACCATACTCTTTCACCCAGGCATTCATCATGTACCAGTTGGAATATGCTGGATTGTGCTTATGATTTCCTTGTCCTACACACATAATCCATTCGTGAGCCATGGTGCCGATGGGCTTTAAACCATACTTCATAGCAAGATATACATTGGATGTTCCCACAAATGCGGAATCTTTCGTATTGGCTGCTGCCAATCTTCCCACTGCCATTTCCTGCGCCTCCCTAGAAAGTCTTCTTCGAAGGCCAAACTCACTAAATGCACCAAGCATGAACTCGCCGCTCTCTAAGCGTTTTACCTTTTCATTTAGACGCTCTTCAAAGCTGGCAATCAGCTTCTGATAATCATGTGCCATTCTAAAATACACTTCGTTGACGATAGCTAAGGTAGGAATCTCATACATGGAAGTATTTAACCATGTACCCTTCGCTTCAATAGAAAGGCCACAGTCCGCATCGGTCGTAATTTCAAAGTCCTCATATCTTGGTTTCCAAAGTCTAAGGAAATCTACATAAGTTTCTTTTATCCATGCAATACCACGTAAATAGGACAATTCTTCTTCTGTAAATCTGAGCTTGCAGTATTCTCGGATTTGATTCTTAACTTCTTCCACCATCTCTGCAGTAAACTGCACATCTGTATTGCGGCACTTAAAGGTCCAGGCCGTCTTATAATCACTGAACTGGTGATAAATGGCCTGCCCCATACTGAACTTATACATATCTGTTTCTAATAAACTAGTAATAATCGGTTCCATATTCATTCCTCTCTATGTTTTCTTTTTTGTAGCCTTCTTTACCGTAATTCCAGAAACATTATACCATAGCGCTAACTCCCACAAAAAACTGGAAATCATTTGTACATCTCTATCTATCAACTCTCTTTGGAATGTATCCTAACATTACATATCACCAATGCCCCCAGCACCATAGCTGCACCTATCCATGCACTGATGCTTAAATTCTCATGGTATATAAAGAGTCCCAGAATACTTGCTGTCACTGGCTCGATGGAGGCAATAATGGATGCCTTCCCATTTTCCATATTTTTGAGTCCCTTTGTGTAAGCTAAGTAAGGGGTCACAGTGCCTGCAATCCCTAGCACCAACGAAAAGATGATATTTTTTCCACTCCCTACTGCAACAGAAAACACTTTCATAGGATTTGTAAAAAAGATCGAGGATAGAGTTGCTATCAAAAATGTATAGAAGGTAATTGTAAATGTGGAATATCCTCGCTCTATGGCGAATCTGCTAAAAATGGAATATAAGGCATAACCAAAGCCTGAACCAAGTCCAAACAATACGCCACTAACCGTAATCTTCCCATCCCCTGCTACAATTCCCGTAACAAGGACGCAGCCAGCAAAGGTCATAAGTAAAGATATCAGTTTTACTTTGCTTAATTTTTCCTTAAAAAGAAAATAGGAAAGCACCATCACGATAGCTGGCGCTGTATATAGTAAAATGGCCGCCACGGATAAAGAAGATTCCGCAATGGACTTGAAGTAGCAAAAATTAAAGAAAACAATACTACACAAACCAGTACCAATAAAGCACCAGAAATCCTTCATTTTTATCTTAAAGCTTTTTCTGTCAGCAAAAAGAAGAATAAGCGCCATCGATACCGTCGTAAGCAGTGCACGCAAAAAAACGATATCCATCGCATATAATCCGCCGTCATTCAGTACTCTTACAAAGAATCCTAAACAGCCCCATAATATGCCAGCTATAAGAACCAAGAAAACAGAGAGTGTTTTCATCTACTCGCCACCATAAAATTCTTTTCTTCCACGAAAAAACAATTTACAACGTATCACTATCCAGCAAAATGGTGAAGGGACCGTCATTTAGTAAAGCTACCTTCATGTCTGCACCAAATTTTCCCTGGGCCGTCTTATATCCCTGCTGTCTGCAGGAGTCAATAATATAGTCATACATCTGCGACGCCATCTCTGGCTTTCCTGCCCCTATAAAGGAGGGCCTGTTTCCACGCTTACAGTCGGCATACAAAGTGAACTGAGAAATCAGTAGAAGTTCACCGCCTACCGTGTTTAAGTCCAGATTGGTTTTTCCTTCGCTATCTTCAAAAATACGAAGCCCCAACATCTTCTTTATCATTTTATCGGCAATCTCTTTCGTATCCCCCTCGGCAATCCCTATTAATACCATAAAACCTTTGCCGATGGCCCCTAATACTTCGCCCTCTACCTTTACCGATGCTTCCGTTACTCTCTGAATCACAAAACGCATAATTTATATCTCCACTACTAACAGGCCTGTAAGTGACCTGCGACGAATCCTTCGCTACACACTCAATTATACTCACATACGTCCAAACAACAACCCACCTGTTGTTGCCAATGTAAGCACAAAAGCCATGTCATAAATCGCTCTCTGCATTAATGGTTCAAAAATGGATAGACCTTCATTTGCCCATGCTTCCAAGCTGCGGTAATTGCCCCTTTCTCATCCGTTCTATAGACTTGCGTCCCCACTACAGCTAATTTATACAAAACTTCTGGATGTGGATGCCCATACCGATTCCTTGCCCCTACAGAAATAATGGACACCTCCGGCGAAACCATTCGTAAAAAACCCTCCTCGCTGGAATACTTAGAACCATGATGCCCCACCTTTAGTATTTCTAGGGAGTGCTCCTCACAAAGTTTCATAAAAAGTGGCGACTGCATCAAAACCGCTTCCGTCTCCTTCGTAGCATCGCCCGTAAATAGCAAATCAAAAGTCTCGTCTTCTTGTTTTCCTGCAGAAAACCAGAGCACTAAAGAAGCCGCATTCACATCTGCATAATACTCTTCAAATACAGGATTCACACAAATCATCTGCCAATTTTTCGCACCAATACCTTCTCCGTCCTTTAGCAGATACACCGGAATCTGCCTGCGATTTGCAAGTGCAAGCAGTTCTTCTGCTTCCTGTTCAATTCCATTTGTATTCGGCAAAATGATTTTATCAATCCGAAGTCTGCAGTTTTCCCACTCCTCATCTAAAATTGAGCATAGTCCGCTCATGTGATCAGCATCCGGATGGGTAACAAACCACGTATCTATGTGTGTAATTCCCTGTGCTTCCAAAAATGGAATCAATTGATACTTTGCCAGCTTCTGATTAGATGTGGAACCTCCATCGATCATCATGACTGCTTCCTTTGTACTGATACATATCCCATCTCCCTGACCTACATCTAAAAAGGTCACCTTAACACCATTCCTTGGGTGCATACATACCACAAGGAGTACCGCTGCCAAAACAACATATTTCATAACTTCTCGAAGACGTTTTCTCAAAAGATACAACAATATTAACATTCCATAAAAAAATAACAGCTTCCATAACGCTGGCTTTCCGAAACAGAGCCTGCTTCCCGGTAGTTTTAAAGAAATATCACATGCCTTCTCATAAACATACAAAATCCATCGCACCGGCATGGAAAACACCTTGGCTAAAGGTAAACAAAAACCGCCTAATGCCATCGATAGAACTGCTAACGGCAGCAAAAAAGACATGAGTGGAATTACCAGCAGATTTAAAAGCATACTGTAAGGCGAATAAACATAGTAGAAATAAAGCACCATCGGCAAACTATAAAGTCCAAACAGGATACTACTAACGACGGCTATTACAATTCTCCCCTTCCATCTTTTTCCAAACCTCTCCTGCAGCCTATCTGTAAAAACAGGAATCACTCCCATAAAACCAAGAACCGCAAAGAAGGACATCCAAAATCCCGCATTATAAACAACATAAGGTTCGTGTAATACCAGCATTGTCGCTGCCAATAGCAGTGCAGTAAGCGGATCATTATTCTTCTTGATTAGCTTTGCTACCATTACAAAAAGAAGCATTACTGTTGCCCTTACAGATGATGCTGACGCCCCGCAAAGTATACAGTACACAATAATCACCATCGACACCAAAGGTACCGCAACACTATTCGGTAAAGTCAGTTTTTTTAGTAATTTAAACAATCCCATTCCAAGAAAGGAAATATGTAATCCGCTTATAGCCAGAATGTGTGAAATCCCACCGTCCTGAAATAGATTCTTAACTTCCTCATCCAGCGTGCCTTTTTCTCCTAAAAGCATGGCATCAATGATTCCTGCTTCCTTTTCTGGATATACTTTTGCGATATTGCTTCTACAGTGCATTTTAAGTCGCCAGATTGTTTCTACCATGGAGCTGTTATCAGTTACTACATCCACCAACTGACATTCTCCCATAGCAAAAGAAAGCCCCATAGAGGCCTTATATGTATGATAATCAAATGCACCCGGATTGGTTGCTCTGCTATATGGCTTCGCCTTACCGCAAATTTCCACATAAGAACCAAGGGCTGGCAACTCCCCATAAGCAATCGTGCATTCTACCTTATTCACTTTTTCTTCGTTGGAATCTCTATCATCACAGAACGTGATGTTATCCAGGATGAGAACCTGCGAATCTGTATTTTTTCCTACAACTTTTCCCCGAAGGTGAATCTCTTCACCATACTGAACCCTGCTTTCAGGAACACCCCTAGAAAAAGTAATCAGGATAATCGTCACCAGAATACAAGTACATAGACTGGCAATTGGTCTTAGTATTTTAATACTCCATAAGACTCCTTTCCGCAGCCATCCCTACATAGCTGCTTCGTCACTCCAGTTATTTTTTAATATTATGATACAAGGGTCAAAAGCCTTGAAGACTCGATGAGCTTGCTCATAAGAGTCTGAAAATGAGCGGATTTCGAATGTTTTTAAAGATTTCGACACTAGTATCATTTTATCGTTCCAGCACACCTGCATTTTTTAATGGCAGTGTCACCGTGAAGGTGGTTCCCTCACCTACCACAGAGGTAACTTTGATACTTCCCTTGTGCAAAAGAACAATCTTCTTGGTAATTGCTAGTCCTAGACCGGAACCTTCTATGGTCGTGGAGTGGGATTTATCCCCTCTATAAAAGCGCTCAAATACCCGGTCAATATCCTTTTCTGGAATTCCCAGGCCAGAATCTTCTACCGTAATAATCGCATTCACATGATTAGCATCTAGGCTGGTTTTTACATAGCCCTTCTGCTTATTATATTTAATCCCATTTTCAATGAGATTCATAAATACCTGCGCCATTTTGATGGAATCAATCTCTGCAGTTACCTTACGATTGCTCTCCAATATAAGATCAATATCCTTGTCTCTCGCAATATATTTTAACTGCTTAATGACATCCTCTGCCAACTTCTCAAGGTCAGTAGGCTCTGTATGTAAGGAGCCTGCCCCCTCCTCCATACGTGCCAATCGCATGAGATCATCAATCGTCTTTGTTTCTCTGTCAATTTCGCCTGCAATATCCCCCATAAATTCCCTATATAATTCCACAGGAGCATTCTCCTGAATCAAAAGGGAATCTGCCAGAACCTTCATACTAGTAAGCGGTGTTTTGAGCTCATGGGATACGTTGGAAACAAACTCCTGTCTGGAGGTTTCCACCTGAGATAGTCTATCCTGCATAGTGCGAAAGGCTTCGACCATGCCCTCTGTCTCCAAATAAGTCGCTTTAGGAACAGATGCCTCCTCATAGGAAGCGGAGGCTCTCATCTGATTTACTACTTCTTCAAAAGGACGAAGGGAAAGAAGCGCTAGAAGTGCTGCCAAGGCTACACATACAGCCATAACAACAATTGCGTAAATATTAGCCTGACGGGCTGCTTCTTCTGACAACTTTAAAAAATCCGCTTCCGCCAAGGAACCAGCTGTCACAAGCTTCCTCAATGAATCATTATACGCAAGGAGAATTCCCTCTCTGAGAAGAAGGGTAATGAATAAACCTACAAGAACAATAACACAAAAAAGACGAACTTTAAAAGAACGAAATACACGGGGCAGTCCCACAGAATTCTTTTGCATACTTCGCATGAATCCTTTCTAAACTATCCCTGATAATAATATCCCTGTCCCCATTTCGTACGAACATACATGGGCTCAGAAGGGGAAACCTCAATCTTCTCACGAAGTCTTCTCATATGCACGTCCACAGTACGAACATCAGCCTTCACATCGGCACCCCAAACAAGGCGGAGAAGTTCATCTCTGCCAAAAACCTTTCCAGGGGACTCTACAAGAAGGGAAAGAAGATCAAACTCTTTACTGGTTAATGGCTTTTCAACACCAGCAATATAAAGTCTACGATTATCCTTCTCAAAACGGAAATCGCCATTCACTACAACCAGGGAATCATCTTCCTTCGTCTTCTTATAATTTTCCATTCGACGAAGATGTGCCTTCACTCTGGCTTTCACTTCCAAAACATTAAACGGCTTTGTAATATAATCGTCAGCACCAAATTCAAGGCCAGTAATCTTATCCATAGCCTCACCCTTGGCAGTCAGCATAATAATAGGAATATCAGAAAATGCACGTACTTCCTGACATACTTCCAAACCATCCTTCTGAGGTAACATTAAATCTAGCAGTACTAAATCAAATCTGCCTTCCTTAATTTTCTCTAACGCTTCTTCGCCATCATATGCTTCTTCCGTAGAGATCCCATCTGACTCAAGAACTACCTTAAGCCCCTTAATAATATTCTTTTCATCATCTACGATTAATACTTTTCTTGCCATCTGTCTTCTCGTCTTTCTACTGGACTGTTATCTGTTCTTTGATGCGACGATATATCCCCTCGCCAATGCCATAGACCTTCATAATGTCTTCTGGCTCTTGAAATGCTCCATAGGTATCCCTATAAGCAATCACTGCTTCTGCTCGTACTTTGCCAATCCCATTCAGGCTCATAAGTTCCGCGCAGGTTGCTGTATTAATATTAATCTTTCCATCTGGAATAGCTTCTGTATTCTCTAGGCTACTCATCTCAGCACTACTAGAATCCTCAGCCCCATCGAAAGCCACTGTCTCCTCTTCTAAAGCGGTCGACTCTTCCTGCTGTGAAGCACTCATACTCGTAGGCTCATAGAGCTGTGCGCCTACCATCTCTGCCCTGTTTCCACATCCTGTTAAAAAGATTAATAAACAACAAATACTACAGAAATATTGATAAATCTTATACAATTTTCAACCCCTTTTGATATTTTGTACATCAAAAGGCTTCTCTGACAATATATAATTTTATGATACTTTCCTAAAACTTGCAAGGAAAGTTTTACGAAATTATTATAATTTTATTACATTTCTTCCGAAATCAGTTCCGCCAACTCCTTCAGAATCACATCCGGATCCTCACCATCCCAGATTTTATTAAATGTCAGTTCCAGCTGCATCCAGAAATTTTCCAATTCCACGAGCTTTGGTAAGGTCGCACTAGAAAGGTAGCAGCTTCTTACCAGAGGCGGAACTTCCATCAAATTCGAAGCATCTGCGTTGACACAGGGAAGCTTTCCCGTTCTGGAGTATAACGTATTACTAGCTGTGGTAGTCAGATAAGAGGCAAAGGTATTCGCTGCTTCCTTATGCTCTGAAAAACCATTGATAACCGCACAATCCGTTACCGAAAGCCCTTTTGCAGGATGCTCACTGTCAATCCCAGGAAGCGTTGCTATACCATAGGAATATGGAAACTCCTCATTAAATGTAGCCGTTTCAATCTTCTTTAACGCATCCGCTGTGGCAATTGTGTATACAATCTTTCCAGCGACAAAGTCTTCCATAACATGTTCCATGGTATGCTCCTTGGAATCAAAGGAGAAGAACTGGTTCAATTCCTGATATACCTTTAAGCAAGCTACGGCATCCTCGTTATATACCTCAATAATCTCTGAATCATCTCCTGAAGGACCGCCCACGTTAAAATAGTAGCCAGCAAAGAAATAATTGTAGAATATATCGGAGGCATCCCAAGCAAAGAAATTCTCTACGCCTTCCGGGGTTGAATATAAATCCGCAAAATTCTTCAAATCTTCAATGGTTGCTGGTACCAAGTCTACGCCGGAAAGTCCATTCTCTGCAGCCATCTGCGCTAGGTACGTTGCATTATACAAAAGGTATGCCGTATCGTAATAAAACGGATAGCCAAAGTAGGTTCCATGATAGGTTACCGCTGACAATGCAACATTTGGAAAATGTTCATCGGTAAGTACAGAATCTTCATTATGCGATGCCGGATGAGCAATTCCCATCTTTACTGCTTCCTCTAAATTTGAGGTTTCAACAATAAATAAATCCGGGAAGTCTTCACCCTTTACGGAAGCTTCGTAAATGGCCTCCATGTAGGACATATCCTCATAAAGCACAACATTTACACGAATATTCTCTTCATCACGAATAGAAAGTGCCGCACTATTCAAAAAGTCTGTTAAACTGCTATCCGTATACCAGATAGTAATATCTTCCACAGGCGCAGCAAACAGATTATCTCCCTGGTCGCCACGATAGGCAGCCAGAAAACACATGCCAAGCATTATGAAAATTGTGAATAGCGACAAAATGCGCTTCACACCTACAGACATTCTTCTAAAATTCCTATCATCTCATCCACATGCTTCTTGGAAATCACAAGCGGAGGCATAATCCGGATAATATTGGTTCCCGCATTGATTAATACTAGTCCTTTTGCAAGCGCGGCATTAATCTTCTCTGCAACAGGTCCGTCAAATTCTAGACCCTGAATCATCCCTACACCTCTGTGGTCAATAATCTCACTGTGGTGGCTTTTCACTTCTTCCAGTTTATCCCAAAGATATGCACCAACTTCCTGCACATTCTTCAAAATATCCTTCTCTTCAAATTCCTTCATAACCTGACATACAGCAGCACAGGCAAGTGGATTACCACCATAGGTTGTACCATGATCACCTGCCACTAAAGAGCTCTGTCCAGCCTTTTCTGTCATCATAAAGGCGCCCACCGGTACACCACAACCTAATGCCTTTGCACTGGTCATGACATCTGGCTTAATTCCAAACTTCTGCCAAGCAAACATGGAACCGGTCCTTCCCATACCACACTGAATCTCGTCAAAAATCAGAAGGATATCTTTCGCATCACAAAGTTCCCGAAGCTGCTTTAAAAACTCCTCCTTTGCAGGGCGTATACCACCTTCTCCCTGCACTGTCTCCAGAATAATAGCGCAGGTCTTATCAGACAAACAATTCTTTACACTTTCGATGTCATTAAGTTCCGCAAACTTGATATTACCAATGCCAGGTTCAAATGCTTCCCGATACTTCTTCGTTCCCGTAATAGAAAGTGCTCCCATAGTCCGGCCATGGAAGGAGTGCTCAAAAGCAATGATTTCGTGATCCGTACTTCCATCCTTTAGGTAAGCATATTTCCTTGCCGTCTTGATAGCACCTTCAATTGCTTCTGCACCAGAATTTGTAAAGAACACCCTATCCATGCCAGAAGCCTTCTTAATAGCTTTCGCTGCCTCAATGGCAGGAACATTATAATAGTAGTTAGAAGTATGAATAATCTTATCAATCTGCTTCTTTAATGCATCATTGTATGCTTCATCATGATACCCTAATGCAAAAACGCCAATACCGGAAACAAAGTCTAGATACTTCTTCCCCTCTAAATCATAGAGATATACATCTTCTCCCTTATCAAAAACAACCTGATACCGGTTGTAGGTATGTAATAAGGCACCCTCTGCCTCTTCAATATATTCTTTCATGTTCATTATCATTACCTCATCCTAGCAGAAATGATCCCTAGGCTCTCCTTTTGCAAGATTGTCATCATCAGAAATAATCGCTGTACCAATACCCTTCTTCGTGAAGATTTCAAGAAGCAGGCAGTGCGGTACACGGCCATCCAGAATATGCACTCGACTTACACCACTCTTAATCGCAGAAGTACAGTTATTTAACTTCGGAAGCATACCACCGCCGATGATACCACTATCAATCAGTGCATCTGCTTCTGATGCCGTTAATCTGGAAATAAAGGAGGACTTATCATTAATATCACGATATAAGCCTTCAATATCCGTAAGGAATACCAGCTTATCTGCCCCAACTGCCTTTGCCACAGCGCAGGCTGCATCGTCTGCATTGATATTGTAGGTATCGAAATTATCATCTAATCCAATAGGTGCAACGATGGGTAAGAAATCATTTTCCAAAAGATCTAATAAAATCTTTGCGTCTACCTTCTTTACATCGCCAACATAACCGATGTCCTGTCCCTGGAACAGCTTCTTATCAACATTTAAAAGACCACCATCCTTACCGGATACACCAACAGCCTTTACACCCAATTCCTGTACCATGGTTACCAATCTCTTGTTAACCTTATTCAGAACCATCTCGGCAATTTCCATGGTCTCTGCATCTGTTACGCGAAGACCGCCAACAAACTCAGACTCTTTACCAACCTTATTCACCCACTTGCTGATTTCCTTACCGCCACCATGCACAATAATAGGTTTGAAACCAACCAGCTTTAATAACGTAACATCCTTAATAACATTCTTCTGAAGTTCTTCGTCTGCCATGGCACTGCCGCCATACTTTACAACGATAATCTTTCTGTTAAAGCGCTGGATATAAGGGAGAGCCTCAATCAAAACCTCCGCTTTTGCTAATACACTATCCATTTCCTGTGAATTACTCATAATCTTCTCCTGCCTATCTATATGATATCTTTTGTTAGTCTTATTTCAGTCTTCTTTATGTACCTCAAAGACTTAAGAACGATAATCTGCATTAATTTTTACATAATCGTAGGATAAATCACATCCCCATGCAGTCGCTGCTGCATCACCTTCATGCATATTGCAGATAACGGTTACTTCCTTCTCAGAAAGAATCTTCGTTGCTTCCTCTTCGCTATAGTCCGCAGCCACACCATCCTTAAAGATCAGAATGGAACCTGCAGCACTTTCAAAATGCATTTCCACTTTTGCAGGATCAAACTGTGCTCCACTGTAGCCTAATGCACACAGAATACGTCCCCAGTTCGCATCATGTCCAAAAATGGCTGCCTTTGTAAGGGAGGAACAAATCACGGCCTTTGCCAAGACCTTTGCATCTCTAGTATTCTTCGCTCCAACAACACGACAGGTAAAGAGCGCCGTAGCTCCTTCACCATCTCCTGCCATCTCTTTTGCAAGATACTCGCAGACAATATAAAGGACTTCTTTAAATGTCGTATAATCAGCATTCTTTTCTGTGATTTCTTCATTGTCCGCCATACCATTGGCAAGTAGTAACAACGTATCATTGGTGGACGTATCCCCATCCACACTAATCATGTTGAACGTGTCTTTTACTACTTCAGACAGTGCTTCCTGTAATAATGCCTTACTGATATTTAAGTCAGTGGTAATATAGCCAAGCATCGTGCACATGTTGGGATGAATCATACCGGAACCTTTGCACATACCACCTAATGTAATCGTCTTTCCTCCCACCTCGAAGGTAAGCGCGATTTCTTTCTTATGCGTATCCGTTGTCATGATTGCCTTGGCAGCTTTTGTACCAGCTTCGATGGTATCCTCTTTAACGGCCATCAGTGCCTTTACACCAGCAACAATTTTGTCTTCTTCAATCTGTCTTCCAATAACACCAGTGGAACCTACAAGGACAGTAGATACATCCTCTCCCGTAAGATCGCAAACCGCCTGTGCGGTTGCCGCACAGATGCGCATACCTTCCTCACCAGTACATGCATTGGCAATACCAGAGTTAACGATGACTGCTCTAACATAGGGAGCAGTATCCACAATATTCTTATCCCACAGAACAGGCGCTGCCTTCACTACATTGGTAGTAAATGTTCCAGCAACCTTACAAGGAACCTGTGAAAATACAATTGCCATATCTTCACGGCCTTCATACTTAATACCTGCCGCAGTCGAACCAGCTTCAAAACCTGTTGCTGCAGTAACACCGCCATCTATAATTTTCATAATTAATCTCCTTTGAACTCTCTATTCATTAAAGGCTGAAATATTCGCCTCGTTTAAAGTAAAGTCATAATAATTTAAATCTTCTCGTTTGGTCCAGCCGATGCATTTCCAAAAAGCATTACCGATGTCATTTCTCGTAAACGCAATAAGACTAACCTTATTGACGTTTTCCTCCTTTAATGCCTGCATACATGCCACAACCATTGCTTTTCCTATACCATGCCGTCTATATCCTTCCGCAACGCATACATGATATAGGCATCCTCGTCGGCCATCATGTCCGCAGAGAATGCAGCCAACAATCTTACCATCCTCTACCGCAACAACACTGGTCGTAGGATTACGTCGTAAAAATGCAGCAACACCTGCTTCAGAATCATCAATAGAACGAATAGCAAAACCCTTAATGGTCATCCATAAGTCCTTTACTTCCTGATAATCTTCGATGGTCATTGGCCGAACTGTCATAATCCTACACCTCGCGCATAAAAATTAGTCCATAATAAAACAATATTATACTACAAAGGGAGTAAAAATAGAACAAATAGTAATACTTTTGTAAAAGAATATTTAAGAACAGGAATGAAATAGAAACTTAGATAACTCGAATGATTCCGGATCCTAATAAAAATGTCACAAGCACAATCCAAATGGTAGCAAGAATAGGCATACCATAGAGGAAATACCAGTGTTTCGTCTTGTGTCTAAAGACATACATACCGATGGTAGAGCCCAGCGCTCCCCCAAAAATAGCAATCACAAAAAGCGTAGCCTCTGGAATGCGAAATGCATGCCTCTTCGCCTTCAGCTTATCAATCCCCATGAAGGCAAAACCGGCCAGGTTCAATACCCCCAGGTAAATCGCAATATACCCGTATACGTTCACTGTCTCTCTCCCTCAAAAAACACAGTATCCACAAGCTATGTACGCGCACTCTACTCACTTTCGTAAGGTGGCAGGTTATGCTTCTGGCTATAATGCTCTAGGAAGTTATAGATATCTTCTGGAGTACGGGCAAGTGGCTTTTTAAACTTTGTAAGCTTTGCATGATTAAACAAACTTGCTAAGAATCCACTACAGGTATAACAACCCGAAAGAGGGGCTTCTTTCCCTAAGGGTGTTGCAAAAAGCTGAAAATAATTGTACAACTTCAGCTTTTTCTTTTTCATTCGCTCAATTTCTTTACGAATATAGGCATACTGTGCATCACTAATATAAAGGTCGTACTCTTTATACATCTTATAACGACTATAATGTTCTCTCGTAAAGCAGGCAGTAAACCAAAGTTTCTCAATGATACGGCAATAGGAATAAATCTCACCATCAATTTTCAAGCTGCAGTGTCCATAACGAAACTTCGTAAACTTAACTACGAAAGCCCCGAATGATGTATTGGACTCTGACATAATAACTGTAATTTTCTTCATCCCTCAACCCTACCTAAAAAACTTTGGAATCATTTTATTTTATCTTATTTATCCAAGGTACGCAATGACTTCCACTTCGCAGAGAACCCCCTTGGGAAGTTCCTTCACTGCCACACAGCTTCTGGCAGGCTTGCTAATGAAATATTCCTCATACACCTTATTAAAAGCTGCAAAATCTCCCATATCTGCAAGGAAACAGGTTGTTTTTACAACATTCTCAAAGGATGCACCTGCTGCCTTTAGGATTTCACCGGCATTGATGCAGGACTGTCTTGCCTGGGCTTCAATTCCTTCTGCCTCAATCTGTCCTGTTGCTGGATTGATGGGAATCTGTCCAGACGCATAAAGAAAATCACCGGCAACAATTCCCTGTGAATAAGGTCCAATGGCTGCTGGTGCTGTAGGTGTACTAATAACTTTTGTCATATCTTAATCCCTCTCTTTTCTTGGTCTTTCAGAAAATATTAAACATCTTCTCCAAAGTATTTCGTGCAGAAAACTCTGCAATTTATCCTTCTCTAAAGGATACCACAACGTAAAATCCTCGCGGTGTTTCCTTAATATCTACTACTGTTCCTTCCGTTGCTGTCAGCCGCTCCGTAAAAGGAATATTGCCGCTCATAGCCACTGCCGGATCAATCGTATAATAATAGTTACTCGGAAGCAGACCTTCTGTTACGGTGACTCTATCGCCTACATTCACCAGACCCGGTCGCTCCATTTTGAATTCCATCTCACGCATCGCTTCATCCCTACTTCACGTATGCCCTAAATCGGATTCGTTGTCCGAAGAAATCATCATCAAACTCTTCCTGTGCAGTAAAGCCTACCTTCTCTAAGAGTTTGGCAGCCCACTCTGAATCCACTCTGGAGTATGCAAAAATACGGTCTTTACTGTACTTCTTCTTCGCATACTCTACCATGCTGTCTAATGTTTCCACTGCGTAGCCTTTTCCACGGTACGCATCCATAAGCATCATGGAAATTTTAATTTCCCGCTTGGAGTTTAACTTCAACGACACTGTACCAATCAGCTTGTTTTCGCTTTTTAATACAATACCATAACGATGCGGAAAATGTCCCATCTGATAGTGTGCCTGAATTGACTCAATATCTGCTTTCACTTCTGATGGATCGTCATAACACTCATTGGGAAACTTGTCACACCACTTTGACTGCGAAAGCTCATAAAGCGCATCCGCATCCTCCATCGCCAGACGCCTAATAGCCAAATGCTTCGTTGTATAAAGCATAATATTCTGTTGCATATGTATACCCCCAAACCAATCAGAAATTGGATATAAATTTACCCTTTTTATAGCACTTTAATGAAGGCATTTCAACCCATATATCAGATTCGTTTTTGCCACTTATTTAACAAACTTTTTAATCAGTGGCATGGCCTTAAGTTCCTCTTTTGTAAAGGCCTTTAACACAATCAACATCACTCCATAGACCACTGCTGCCACCATAATGGAAACCACAAGGCATATCGCATTCTTACTTCTAGTAAGTCCTGTTCTCTCGCCAAAACGAACTACACCACCAAGAATTCGCACAAGAAGTGCATAAGCACCAAAGGTTGCACCGCCCATAACAACAGCCGCCAAAAGAGGCTTCAAGAAAATTCTTTTTAAATCAAACTGATATTCCACATATTTTCGAATGCTAATGCAGTTCAAAATACTCACTAACAGAGGGAAGGAAACATTTCCAATAACTAATGCGTATACACCCAAGTCGGTATTTGTCAAAAGAATCCATACTAAGAGTACATGAATGGCAAGAGAGATAGCTACATGCACTACCGGAACCCGCATGCGATTGCATCCTTGCAAAATGGAAGTACTTAATGTGGATAACGCATAGAAGAATACCGCAAAGGATCCTGTTGTAAGTAGGGTAACTGCTGTACCATGCAGATCCTCAAGACTACTAAAAAGTACTTCCATAATAGGTCCTGCTAAAGCAGCTAGGCCTATAGAAGCTGGGATAGCAATCATCATATTCATTTTCAAAACCATGGTAATTTTGCGCTTTACACTATCAAATGCTCCTGTTGTGTAAGAGGCAACAACGGAGGGCAGGGTTGCTGATGCCATCGCTGTAGCAATCGCAACGGGAAGATTCACCATTTGGTTATACTGGGTATTAAAGACACCCTGCAGACTGGTTGCGGTCTCTGCATCCATTCCTTTGGCCGCCATGATATTTCCATAAAGAAGATCATCCACCGTATAACCGAGCTGATAAATACTCTGGCTGATGATAATGGGAAGTACCGTTAAGAAAATAGCTTTGAAAATCAGCTTATTTGATTCTGTAATAGCATCTTCACCTTGTTTCTCTTCTGCGATTGTTTTTCGCCGTTTTAGGAATAAAACTGCAAAAATGAGAAGTGCCGTCATTGCCCCTGCCAGCGTTCCCATGGTTCCACCCATGGCGCCATAGGATGCTTCCTCTGTTTCCACTGTGCATTGTTTAATGAAATACCAGCTGGCAACCACAGATACAATCGCATTGACAATCTGCTCAAAAATCTGGCTTACTGCCGTAGGAACCATATTTCTATGTCCCTGGAAGAATCCACGGCAAGTTCCTAAAAGTGCTACGACAAACGTGGTGGGTGCCAGAATCCGCAAAGGTCGTTCTAGGCCTTCACGCTTATAAAGTCCAGCAAAGAAGTCTGCGCCAAAATACAGAGCCAGGCACGCAATAAGTCCTGTACACACAGCAAAAATAAACGCACGGGCATAGAGCCTGTGCGCATTCTTATACTCTTTCTTTGCTAGTCGCTCACTCATTAATTTGGAAACAGCAAGAGGCATGCTATAAGAAGATAATGTTAGTGCAATATTATAAATACCAAAAGCAACGGAATATAATCCGTTGCCATTGTTCTTTAAAATATTCGCCATTGGAATACGATAAATGAATCCAATAATTTTTGTAATAATCCCCGCTAATGCCAGAATACTTCCCTGGATGGCAATGGATTTCTTAACCTCTTTGGACAATCACCTGTCTCCTTATGCAAACAGCAATAAATAAATCAGTGTCATTAAAAGTCCTACGCAGAATAACATAAGACCAAAACTCATAGACCTGCTAATTAAGGAAACGTTTTCACGTATATCCTCTCTCTTCATAGCAAGACTGTGTCTGTAATCTTTCGGCTCGTCTTTCTTCTTTCCTCTGTCGTGGAACCACTGCATCACGCCGCCAACTTTCTCAGTAACGACGTTCCCCTCTTCTCTCTCATAAGGAAGCGGGCTGTCCTTATACAATGTCTTACGAAGCAATACTGCAAAACCATCTACAAGGCTATCTAAGATACGACAGAAGAAACCGCATACCGCCGGTAAGAAGTTCAGCAAAATAGGACGATAGAAGTAATCTTCAATATCCAAAACTTTCGGCCAACGATTGACATACACCCTCGTACCATCTTCCTTCTTCATTAAGAGCGGTCTAGCAATGCAAATATAAATAGCTATACCGATGGCAATACTGGTAAGTCCTCCCTTAACGCATACCCAGCTGAAGTAATGCATCTCATGGAACTCTACCGGTGGATTAAAGAAGGTGCCACCTAATCGGGCAACAGAATCCATAATCTTATTTGGCAGGGATCCCATAAGCGGGAATAATGCTGCCGGAAGAATGATAGCAGTAGCACTTTCTATAGTCATATACTGCTTCATACCATCATACTTTGCCTGCAGGGCTGCATCCTTATTCTTCTCAACAAAAATGCAGATAAAGAGCTTTGTCATATAAGCAACCGTTAATCCACCACTTACCAGGAATATCCATTCAATAGCGGTCATCATGTGCTCTCCATAAAGCAGTGCAGATAAATGTCCTTCTTCTAGCAATTCCTTATACTCTACAATACTCTCATGCAGAAGTGTTTTAGATACATAGCCATTGAAGAACGGAATACCGCCAATACCTAATGCACCCGACAGGAAGCAAAGCTTTAATATAGGTTTCTTTCGTCCAAATCCGCGAATCTCATTTAAATCTAACTTATGAAGATTCATAAAGACAACACCTGCGCACATGAACAGTAGCAGCTTAAACAGGGAATGGTTCACCATGTGGAGTAAGGTTCCTCGCACAGCCAGCCCATTCTCCTCCCCAAGAAGTCCCAGCATACCCACACCAATTAAGATAAAGCCAATCTGTGATACGGAAGAACATGCAAGGGTTCTCTTTAAGTCGATAGAGAACAATGCAAGTACTGCACCAACCACCATGGTAATCACACCAATGGTCAGCATTAATGTTCCCCAAGCACTGTCATGATAGAAGATATCTGCGGAGATTACCAACACACCGAAAATACCGGATTTGGTTAAAATACCAGAAAGTAGTGCCGAAGCTGGTGCGGGAGCAACAGGATGCGCCTTGGGTAACCAGATATGTAAGGGGAAGGCACCCGCCTTTGCACCAAAGCCAAACAGCATGCAGAGTGCTGCTGCATAAATCACGCGCTTATCAGAAAATCTTGCAGCTGCCCCATACAAATCGGTAATGGTTAATGTTCCTAAATTGTGATAAATCAGGAACAGCCCCATCAGCATAACAAGACCACCAATGACTGCCACAGCAAGATATGTACCGGCTGCACGAAGCGCTCCCGGCTTTTCGTCCTGAGCAACCCATGTATAGGATGTAAAACTCATAATCTCAAAGAAAATGAAGGTTGTATATAAATCTGCGGATAAGAATACGCCCAGCGTTGCTCCTAGTGTAAGCAGGAAGAACATAAAATATCTGTTCTCGGTATTGTAATGTCCGAAGTACTCTCTGGAAAGAAGGGCTGTCATAAACCACATGAAGGTTGCAATCCATCCATACACTGCACGGAATCCATCAAAGGTGAAATGTAATCCCAGCCCACAGATCCCTGGAAGATCCAGATAGTAAACATAAGCATCTCCTACCAGATAATTTCTGGTAAGTATGCTCATACAAATGAAAATACCGCCGGTTACCAAAATCACAAAAACATCGCGAAGTTTTCGATTAAAGCGGCCAATAATGAAAGATACAATACCGCAAAGCATGGGGATTGTTACGAGGAATAATAAAATCATCGTATTCATTACATCACCTCCCCTACAGAAGCTACGGTGTCAAAGAAACCACCGGCAACTTTGGTAAGGAAATCAGTTACAAGCTGACTCTTCATTCCAAAGAAAATCATCAAAATCACAAAAATCATTAAGGGAACCAACATCATCCAGTTTGGATCCTTATAGTTCTTTCCTTCATCTTCTTTGGAAGGTGCCACAAAGAATCCTCTGATAACAATAGTCAGCATATAGATAGCAGTTAATAGCGCTGAAATAAGAAGACAGCCAACTCCACCAATAGCCACTGGATTGCCGCTTTCAAAGGCAGCGGTTGCCAGGTTCCATTTAGACGCAAATCCAGCTAAACCGGGAACACCCATCAGCGCAAAGGAAGATACTGTGAATATTCCAAATACCCACGGCATTTTCCTGCCTAGTCCATCCAGTTCGTGTACGTAGTGCTTCTCGGTCTGATGCATAATAGAACCTGCACAGAAGAAAGAACAGATCTTCATAACCGCATGGAAAATCATGTGAGAAAGTGCACCCACCATACCTAATGGAGTCATAATACAGCAGCCAAAAAGAATATAACTTAAATTCGATACGGTAGAATATGCCAATCTACGTTTGATATGGGTCTCTTTCACCGCACGGCTACAGCCATAAACAATCGTAAACATGGTAATACCCATCAGCAGATACTGTGCCCAGGTACCTCTTACAAAGTCGGTACCAAAGCAATAATAGGTAAAACGAAGAATCGCAAAGGCACCCGCTTTTACCACGGCTACCGCATGTAATAACGCAGTTACTGGTGTTGGTGCAACACCTGCCTGAGGAAGCCAAGAGGACAACGGCCAAATAGCTGCCTTTACACCAAAGCCCATGAATGCCAGGACATAAATCAACAATAAAATGTTTGTACGATCACCAATCTTCGCAAGGTCTAACGTTCCCCCTAACACAAAGTCCAATTTTCCGTAGATATTCATGAAAATCAAACCAAGGAAGCCAAATGCCGCACCACCAATAGAGAAGTATAAGTACTTTCGGCTGGCAACAATCGCTTCTCTTGTCAGGGTATGCATTACTAGCGGAACCGTAACGATAGTTAACAGTTCATAGAAGAAGTACATCGTAAGCAGATTTCCTGCCAGCGAAATACCAACCGTCACACCATACGTCAAAATATAGAACATGAAGAAGGTTCTCTCATGTTCCTCCTTTGTCATGTACTCAAATGCATATAATGTTGCCAGCGGCCACAGGGTCGCTACAATCCCTGCAAATACCATACCCATACCGTCTAACTTTAGCGTTAGTGTAAGGGAACCGGTGAACTTGGCAAAGGTAAACGCTTCCGCAGGGCGATTTAGCAAAATGCACCACATAAGAATACTGTTTAATATAACCAGCGTCTCTAAGAAGATCAGACTGGCTCTTCTACTCTTCCAGGGAATTACAGACATGAGTATTCCAGTAATCATCGGAAGAACGATAACAACTAAAAGCATGTAATTAGGCATCATTTCCTCCCTCCCCTAGACAAAGAGCGCATTGACTGCGTCCTTTAAAGCATTTACAAATCCATTTGGCAAAAGTCCCAGTAAAAGGGTCAGCACAGCTAACACGATTAAAGGAATCAGCATACGAAGGTCTGGCTCCCTCTTCACCGGCTTATAGTCTGCCCCAGGGAAGAATCCCTTCATCGTAATGGGTAACAGATAGCCTGCCGTCAGTAGTGCACTTAACAAAAGCACAACTGGGCCAACATAGGAAATCGCACCTACACCGGCTTCCAAAGCACCCTGGCATAAATACCACTTACTTACGAAACCTGCTGTGGGCGGAATACCAATTAATCCTAAGGAAACAATGGTATAGCACCATATGGTAATAGGCATATCTTTTCCAATGCCCCTCAGATCATCTACCTTCGTATTCCCTGTCTTAAAGATGATGGCACCCGCAGAAAGGAATAACGCACTCTTAATAAATGCATGCGCTGCAACGTGAAGCAAGGATCCCATGAAAGCTACTGGCTGCATCAGCGAAAGACCAAAGAGAATATAGGAAACCTGACTTACCGTAGAATAAGCCAGACGCTTCTTCAGTACCTTTTCTCTATAAGCCAGCATGGAGCCCATAAATACAGTCACTAATGCAAGAATCATCCATACCGTCTGGAACCAGGTTCCACGAAGGTTGTTAATTCCAAACATATTGTAGATAGAACGGATTATGCCTAATACACCTGCCTTTACAATGATTGCAGATAAGAAAGCAGATGCCGGTGCCGGTGCTACAGGATGCGCTGTCGGCAACCACGCATGCATCGGGAACATACCCGCTTTTACACCAAAACCTAGTACCATCAGCAGTGCTGCAACAGGCACGAACTTACCCATACCGTTCTGGGCAATTAATAACTGATCCAGTACACCATCTGCCGATGCCATAAAGGACAGCGTGAACCCATATTTGAACAGGAAATATAGACCAAATAACGCCATGTAAGCACCGCAGAAGGAATAGAACATATACTTTAACGCGGCCATAATTGCTTCATGGGACTGATTATGCAGAACTAATGGCATACTGGTTAATGTCAAGAGTTCAAAGAAAATATAGTATGTAATCATATTGGATGCACTGCAAAGTCCCATCAGCACACCGAATACAATCAAGAAAAATCCATAGTAACGCTTCTCATTTTTCTCATGAGACATGTAGGTGAATGAAAACAGCCCTGCCATCAACCACACAACAATCGTTACTGCAGCAAAAATTCTTCCAATCGTGTCAAAACCAAAAGAAATCGGCAGGCTCTTTGTCAATCTAAACAATGTCAAATGATTTTCTGGTCTTGCCACATTTAAAATGGCTGGGATTGCGCAGAACGTCATATACACCCCTGTCAGAACAATAAGGTATTTCCGTTCTTTAAAATCCTTCATAACCAGAAGAACAATACCTAACAAAATGGGAAGAAAAATCATTGTAATCGTCATCTTACTCTCCCCCTTTCTACGCCGGAAGCGTCGTCTGCAACAGATTCAGAAGGCTCTTTCCACCCTCTGCAATCTCATTCAGAAGACCGCCGTTAATTACATTTACCAAGTACTCAGAGCAGGTACCAATGGCAAGATTAATGATAATAAACAGAATCAGTGCCAATGTATAACCCTTATGCTCTTTCGCCCGAGCTACCGTATATTCACTATTCTCTACAGGTGTGTAGAGACGAATAACTGTTTTCAGGAAATAAATTGCATTCAGGATGGTACTGATTGCAAGCACAATTAATGCAGGAAGCATCTTTCCATGATTCTGTATGGATGCTTGTGCAAATAGGATCTTACTTATAAATCCAGGGAATAAAGGAATACCTACCATGGATAGTGAACCTACCGTAAATGCAACACCTGCTATCTTATGCCGATAGCCAGCTCCGGTTAAGTCGGAGAACTTCCTGCTTCCTCCCGACACATCTGTAAGTCCAATAGCTGCAATAAATAATAATGACTTACTTGCAGCATGGCTGAAGATATGGAAGATGCTGGCGCTCATTCCGGCAAAGGTTCCTAGACCAAAGCCCATGTAAATATATCCAATCTGTGCTACGGAAGAAAACGCAATCATTCTGCGAATATCATTTTCCTTAATTGCACTAACAGAACCAAAGATCATACCGCACAGACCAAAGATAAATAGTACATGGATAATCTTTGTATCATGGTATGCTTCAAATCCAATAACACGATAAATAATCTTGATTAACAGGAAAATATAACCTTTGGACACCAAGGAGGAAAGCATTGCGGAGCTTCCCACGGTGGAATAGCCATAAGCATCCGGAAGCCATGCATGGAAGGGGAATAATGCGCTCTTAATAGCAAGTCCTACGGTGATAATACATACAGCCACAGTCATAGGAACATGATAATCTCCTGTAGCCATAATCTGTACTACGCTGTCATGCATTTGGGTCATTAACAGCTGTCCGGTCATGTCATAAAGCATACAGATACCCATGAGTAATAATCCGGAGCCCAACAGAGACATAATCATATAACGCACAGCCGCTTCAATGGTTCTTCCCACCTGGCGAACCATGATTAGACCGCAAGCCGCAATGGTATTAATTTCCACAAACACGTATGCGGTAAACATATCATTGGTATAAAGAAGGGCTAATAGAGATGCCAAAAGAAGATCTGTCAAAACATAGTATAAATTATGCTTTCGTCCTTCCACCTCTGCATTCAAGTGCTCGTTACCGCCAAAGAGGGACAGGAACATAATGATACAGAAAAATAGTGCTATGGCTGCCTCCAAACAGGTAAACCGAAGTTCATTACCCCAAGGAGCCGGGAAGTTACCCATCTGATAGGTATATGCCACACCGCTGTTCCATGTAAAAATCAGAAGCGCCCCACTCATAACACTGACGCTCAAAAGTAAAATGGTATTAACCAGTCTTGCTCCACGCTTTTTCAGAACAGAACTCACAATGCCTGAAAACAGACAGAGCATAATGGACCAGGATGGGAAATTACGAATAATAGATGCACCCATTATTGTTCTCCCTTCTTCACAATGGCTGCTACCTTATCCAAATCCAGGGTATGATAACGCTCGTATAATTTCACACAAAGAGACAGCATCAGCGCTGTTACAGACACAGATACTACGATTCCGGTCAGTACCAGACCAGAAGGGATGGGATTGATATACTTACTTGCATCCCTTACTAGTTCTCCTGCCTCATTCTGTACAAGAATCGGGGCAATACGACTCTCAATATATCCTTTTTCAGCCAGGAATAAATAAACGGCTGAATCCATGATATTTAGTCCAATAATCTTTTTAATTAAGTTTTTCTGTAAAAGAAGATTGCCGAAGCCAAGTCCAAATAGGACCATGGCAATCACTTCTCCATAATTTGATAACAGATTCGCACCCATTATAAGCTACCTCTCTTAAACAGAGCATAAAATGCATACATCGTGCAGGCAACCTCAATACCTACGCAAATATCAATTGGCAGAATAATTCCACCTGACAAAATCGCCCCGGGAATACCAAACGGAATATGGTTATTGATTCCATTAGCACCACAGGTATAGTAATAGAGACCAATCAGACCATACATGCAAAGGGCTGTCACCTTGCAAACGGCATACACCTTTTCATTGAAGAACCGACCGGTATCCTTAATCCCAAATGCATTGGCATACAGAATCAGCCCAGCACCTAAAATAGCACCGCCAGAGAATCCACCACCAGGAGAATTCTGACCATTTAAGATAATATAGATACCAAATACAACGATAATCGGTACTAAAAACTTTGCCGCCAGTTGCAGAATCGGATCCTTATGCTCCGGATGACGTGCTAGCCTTCTCTCTTCTTCCCGCTCTGCCACCTTTTCCTCAAGCATTAAGGAAATCATTACACAAATGGTTGCAATGAAGAGAACGTTGGTTTCACCAAAAGTATCAAAAGCACGGTAAGTCAAAATCATACCCGTGACCGTATTCACTGCACCCGTCTCCTCTAAGGCGCTAGAATTATAGCGCTCGGCAACTTCACTGCTGTTTGCCGGTGTTGTAGGATCTCCTGTTTTAGGAAGAAAAGATACTACAGCAACTAAAGAAGCAGTCAAAATCAAACAGAAAATAATCGCTATCGTTCGATAAATACGTGTGAATGCTTTTACCTTTTTATTGGTCTTTACGTCATACACTGCATCTAACAGTTCTGACTTTTCCTTCATGCGCTCCTGGATTGTTTCTTCCGGAACTTCATGATGAGGCTGTGGCTTCATTTCCACTTCCCCAACATAAGGATCCTTTGTTCCCTTCATCCAGCGGAAGAACTTAAAGGCAGTCGTTTTTTCGTAGTTCTTATTTGCCTTCATAAGTATCCTCCTCCTGCACATCACCTAATTCCGGTTCGTGCTCTGTATCAAAATTCTCATCTTCTCTACGATCGTCCTGGATTGCATGAATCTTCTTCAGAGTTGCAATAAACAGAACAGTCGTAACACCCGCACCAACTGCTGCCTCTGTGATTGCAAGATCCGGGCTCTGCAGACAAATCCAGATAATGGACATAATCAAGGAAAATGCCATATAAACCAAAATAGAATTCAATAAGTTCTTTGTAACAGTAACGATAATGGCACATATAATGAGGACGGCAAATAATATAATCATAAAGATTTTCATGACTCAGATTCCTCCTCCAGTTCTTTTTCAATGGTAGAAAGATCTGCTTCACGCACCATCTTTTTTGCATCTTTTCCAGTATATGCTTCCAGCTTCGCTACTAAGTGAGAAGACACCGGGCTAGTCACCCATAAGAAAAGATCAATAACAATCAGTTTTAAGGAATCAAAGGAAATTCCCGAAAAAATAATCAGACCAACCAGTGTGAAGGAAATGGCCAAAGTATCCCCTATAGCAGCTCCATGCATACGATTTAATACATATTTCTGCTTAAACACACTGATCATTTCAATGCCAAAAAGAACTAATCCTGCTAACAAAAATAGAGTTCCCAGAATGAGGCGGATGATTTCAGCTGCAGTCATTATTCTTCCACCTCCCCGCTCTTTTTGATTTCATACTCACGAATGTAGATTCGGGTAATAACAATCACAGCCAGGAAGCTAATCATGGCATAAATTAAGGAAACGTCCAAAAGAAATCCCTGATGAAGCATAAGGGAAAGCACTGCAATGGCAACAATAACCATGGTTCCCATCATGTTGACAGCTACAATTCGATCCGCTACCGTTGGACCAAGGGCTGCACGTACCAAGCAGAAAAACACAAACACGGCAAGCACAACCAAAAGTCCCAAATAAACATATCCGAGAATGGTACTATACATTATTTCTTCCCCTCCTCATCCAGTTTCTTCAGTAATTTTACAAACACACTGTCTGCAAGTCCCTTTGCCAAAGACTTATCCAAACAATGCACTTTAAAATGCTTTTCTGTCACATCCACTGTAATGGTTCCAGGAGTTAAGGTAATGGAATTTGCTAGTAATACACGCAAAAATTCCGATTTCAACTCTACATCAAAGTCTACAATCACTGGTTCCAACTCATACTTATGGGTTAACAGTAAGGGAATTGCTGTGAAGTTCGCTTTAATAATCTCCCACAGAAGCACAAAAAAATAGCCGATGAGATAACCGGCTTTTTTACAGTAGGCTATGTCTTTCTTTATCGAATAATGTAAGAACTTACAGATAAAGAGATATACAAGTGCTGCAATGGCTAATCCAAACAGCGCTATTTCAAGTGTGATCCGGCCGTTGAAAACGACCCAGATCACAAATAATAATACATACATTGCTTTACGCCATCCTAGAATAGATTCTCGTTTGTCCAGCTGGTATAGGTACCAGTACCCTTCATATACTTAACCTGCGCACGGCTAACAGAGTTGATGGTAATATCAAATCCTCTCTTCTGTGTACCGTCATCATTATATCCTTCCGGCTGAATGCGCATAACTGTAACCGTTTGACCACCCTTCTTTGCAGTACGCTCATAAAGGCAATAGTCAAACTTATAATTGTTAAGCTTAGAACCAGTAATGGTCTTCTCATAATACTCCCCACTACCACGGGACAGATATACCCAAGTATATGCTGCATCTTCAAAGGATTCTTCCGGTTCTACATCATTACGAACACCACAGTTATTGCAATATGCAGTAAAGTTCCAATGTCCAACTTCCTTACCATCGGTATCCTTCCAGGTACCAGCAAGATTTGCAGGGGTAATCTCAACAGATTTAAACATAGAATACAGATAGTATCCACCAGCTATCAAAAGCACGATTAATACAACGGTAATAATCTTTCCTACGACACTACTTTTACCATTCTTACCATTTTTCTTTGCCATTTCATCCTCCTGAACCTTTTGGTTCTTATTCACAAAAAATTCACGTTGTTATTATATCACAAAAAGAAAGAACTGCTGTTAATTCTTTTTTTATTCTAAACCCAGGGAATATTCTACTCTTCTCCCGCTGCTACAGCTTTGGCATGCTCGTTCTCAATATCCTTATCATAGGAAAGCATAGGGGCCACATCCTTTTTCTTGATCTTTCGATCCACATAGTTCTTTGTAATCTTCATTACCTGCGGCGACAGAGCAAGCACACCTAATAAGTTCGGAATCATCATCATACCATTGAAGGTATCAGAAATATCCCAAGCCAGGGAGGAGGTCATGAGTGCACCGGTAACAATAACTAATGTAAAGATTGCACGGTAAACCTTCACACCCTTTGCTCCCGTTAAGTATTCCACAGCCTTACTTCCGTAGTGAGACCAGCCAAGTACTGTCGTAAATGCAAAGAGCAAAAGAGCAATGGCCACAAACATCTCACCGCCCTTACCAAATACGCTACCAAAGGACTTCGCAACTAATGTTGCACTATCTACCGTCTTATCAATTACTCCGGTCTGTAAATTAATAATTCCAGACTTCGCTCCATAAGAAAGAACAACAACCGCTGTCATGGTACATACAACGAAGGTATCTGCAAATACTTCAAAAATACCCCACATTCCCTGCTTTACAGGTTCTTTTACGTTACTGTTACTGTGAACCATAACAGAGGAACCGAGACCTGCCTCATTACTAAATACACCTCTCTTACAGCCTTCTGTAATAACTTCCTTAACAACGACACCGGCAAAACCACCAGCTACTGCTTTAATACCAAACGCAAACTTGAAGATGCTCTTAAAGATATCTCCAACCATACCAATGCTAGTGCAGAATACAACGATTGTACCAAGAACATAAGCTATAGCCATAAATGGAACAACCTTTTCTGCAACGTTTGCAATACGCTTTAGTCCACCAACGATGATAAAGCCGCCAATGATCATAAGCACCAGACCAATAACCAAATGAACTACGGTGATTCCATTCTCACCGCCAAATAAAACGGGTGCATTTACATCTGAAAAGAATGCAGAATTCAGATTCAGCGTAATCTTATTAATCTGTCCAAGGTTACCAATTCCAAAGGATGCTAAGATCGCGCAGATTGCAAAAATCACTGCCATCACCTTTCCCAATCCCTTGCAGCCCTTATATCCGCCAAGACCATCCTGCAGATAGTACATCGGACCGCCAGACCACTCTCCATCCTTATTCTTACGACGATAGTAAATACCAAGAATATTTTCAGAGAAATTGGTCATCATGCCAAAGAAAGCAGCTAACCACATCCAGAATACAGCACCGGGACCACCTGTACAAATGGCAGTAGAAACACCGGCAATATTACCAGTACCAATGGTGGCTGCTAATGCAGTACATAGTGCCTGGAACTGTGATACCGCACCCTTATCTTTCTTATTATGCGTATCTTTCTTAAATACGCCACCAATGGTGCGTTTCCACCAGTGTCCAATGTGGGATATCTGAAACACCTTCGTAAGTACAGTCATAAGCACACCTGTACCTATAAGCAGTATGAGGCCAACCTTAACCCAGACAAAATCGTTAACAGCTCCATTTACTTTCAAAATTTTGTCTGTCAAAGTCATTTCAACTTCTGTCTCTTCTGCTACTTTCCATAGCATCTGCTGCAACGCCATAATGTTTCCTCTCCCTCTTTTTATTATTAATCGTTTAATTCCTGAATCTTTCCCTGCGCTTTTTCAGCAAGCGTTGTTTCTGGGAACTTCTGAATTACCTCTTCAAAGCATCCTCTAGCATTTCCCATGTCACCAGACTCATAGTACGCTAATGCCAGATAGTAAAGCGACTCCACGTCCGTACTGTCATACTGGTAGGCCTTCGTCAAATCCACGATGGCTAACGCAAAATCCTTTTGGTTATAATAGGTAATTCCCGAAGCATAATAACTATCCGAAACATCAACACCAATCAAAGACTGTAAGTACTCATATAAATCCGTAAAGGAAGAGTTCGTATTCGTAGATAAAAACTCCTGACTAATCAGGCCTAAATAAGTCTCCACCTCCGTCGCTTGCCTTCCGGAAAGGTATGCTGTCGCTGCATTCATCAGATAGCCATAAGCCTCTAAAGTTCCATTCGTTCCTTCATAATTGTCCAGATCTGACTGCAACGCCAATGCACTTTGCTCTAAATTGGTTATGCGAAGATTTAACTCATTAATTTCAGCATTCTTCGTATTAATCTCTTCTACATAGCCTTCCATTTCCTGTGCATCTGCCTTCTTCTGGGAAGAAACTCTGGCCGGTGCAATGAGGAAATAGGTAACCAAAAGGCCGATGACAACACCAATACCAACCTGAAACAAAGCATGTAAACCGATATTTTCCTTACCTCTCACCGGTTGAATAATCATCTCATGTCCATTCATGGTAGAGATGGAGGACGGCCCATCCTTCTTAGTCTTTATACTGTTTCCAGCCTTATCATCGTCCCCTTCTAACATGCGATCCACTTCCTGCATATAAATCAGGACATCCACATCACCTACATCAATCTTCTGGGTACGAATAAGTTCTCGTCTAGCCTTTTCCCACTCCTCCTGCATAATATAGAGAAGTGCAAGCAGCTTATGCGCTTTCAAAAATCTGGGATTCAGATTCAGCACCTTCTTTAGCTGAATCACCGCCATATCCACGCTTCCCTGTTTTGCAAGATCCAGCGCAACATTATACTTATGAATAGTTGTATTAATGGTTTCCAGTCGTCCCTGGTTGGACTGCATGATGGAAAGATAGTCTTCCGCAAGATTCTTTTCTTTCTTCATATTCTTGCTGATAACCCACTCACAAAACGCAGCAACAGTTTCCCCCGTTTCAAAGTAAACAAGACCCAGAAGATTTCTGGCTTCTACATGGTTCTTGTTAAACTTCAAACACTGACGAAGCGAGTTTACTGCTCCGGATAAATCCCGAACCTTCGCGCGCTGCAAACCATCGTTATAATATTTATTGGCCGCATAGATGATCTTCTTGTACTTTCCTACATCAGCTCCGCAGGCAGTACAATAGTCAACCTCAGAAAGGCGGCTGCCACATACATAACAATTCAAATTCTGGTCTCCTTTTTCATAGGCCAAATACGTACATTTTCTAATTAAACATTTCCATTCTCATCTAATGGAATGTAGAGTTCATCCGTAGGTAGATAACCTGTATCCTGCGGAATAAATCCCGGCTGCCCGGCCTGTACTGGAATATATCCTGTATCCTGAGATGCGTACCCTGGCTGCACACCATAAACCGGCTGCTGCATATTCTGCTGGGGTGCATTATTTGCAGAATCCTGCATCAGTTCTACAAATATATCCGCCATATCCGTCAAATCCTGGTTGTAGATGGTCTTTTCAGAATCTTTAATCTCCAGGCTCGGATGAAATTTCTTCAGTTCTTCTTCAAAATTAATCATTACCTATCCCTCATGAAGTACGATATTTCTGATATTTCCTGCCAAATACAGACTTCCTGCCACATATAATGTGTCAAAATGTTCTTCCTGTTTTATCTTTCTTGCCTGCGCAAAGGCTTCACCGGCATCTTCTATGTAGCTAGCCTGCACACCTTTCTCGCAAGCAATCGTAAGCAGTTCTTTGCCTTCCGTCTTTCTAGGACCAGGCACCGCAGTCAGAATAATTTCAGCAAACAGACCGCTATCTGCAATCAGTTCCAGCATAGAAGCATAATCTTTATCATTGACTACAGCAAACAGTAACAGATTTTTTCCACCACTCGCTTCAACACTCTTCAGCAAAGCGGAAATGCCATCTGGATTGTGACCGCCGTCAATAACAATCCCTGGCAATATTTCTTCCATACGGCATGGCCAAAAGGCATTTTGTAGAGCGTCTTTTGCCATTTCCTTTGTAAGCTGTTTTCCTAATAGAATCTCTCCCGCTTTTAATGCAAGGGAGGCATTATCTGCTTGATATAATGCTTTTGTTTTTAATACCATTTCCGCATTCCCAAAAAAGTGAAATGAATACGGAAATGCTATGCCAGCTTCTGAGAGAGTGATATCACTGCACGATACTGGCGGCATTAGGTATGCGGGACTCTTCATGATCTTTGCCCACTCCCACAAGGTTTGGGTAACCAAAGAATCCTCCGCATAAAATACAACGGGTGTTCCCGGCCGCATAATCCCAGCTTTTTCTACCGCAATTTTATCTACGGTATCTCCTAAATATTGGGTATGATCTAGTGCAATCTTGGTAATGACTGTCACTGCTTTTTCCCGCACCAGATTAGTCGTGTCTAGTCTGCCTCCAAGCCCCGTCTCCAGGATGACAACCTGGGGTCCCTTTTTCTCATACCATAACATGGCTATGAAGAACATCCACTCAAAAAAGGTCGGATAATAATCATGCTCCTTCTGGTAAACTTTCAGCGTCGCTGCAATGGCCTCGTATACTTCTATAAAGTCTTCTTCAGAAATATCAGTACCATCGACACGCATACGCTCCGTCATGGAGATTAAGTGGGGGGAGGTAAACAATCCCACACGATAACCAGCTGCTTTCAGAAGGCTCTCTAAATATACGGCTGTTGATCCCTTTCCATTGGTTCCTGCAATATGAACAATCTGCCTTTGCTCACTGGGTCTTCCCAGAAACGTATAAAAAGCATCGCTCTCTTCCGGTGTATTTTTCTTTGTTACCCGGGGTAGTTCATATAGATATTGGGATAATTCTGCAAATGTCATAGCCTTCTGTATGTATGCTTTTTCTATCGTTTTACTTCTTCAGCTGCGCAAGTCTTTCTTCTACAGCAGCAAGCATACCCTTATACTTCTCTAGTTTTGCCTTTTCTTCAGCAACCTTTTCTGCAGGCGCCTTGCTAGTAAACTTCTCATTGCTAAGCATACCCTCTGCACGCTTAATTTCTCCGGTCAGTTTACCCTGCTCCTTGGTCAGACGCTCAATTTCTGCCTCTAAATCTACCAAATCTGCAAAAGGCATATAAGCAGTTGCATTCTCTATAACAACGGATACGGCATCTTCTGCAATACCAGACTTATCAGCCTGCACGGTTACTTCGGAAGCATAGCCAAGGAATGCAAAGAAGAGCTTATTCTCTTCAAAGATTGTTCTGGTTGCTTCATCTTCGGAAACAATATATACCTGTGCTTTTCTGGAGGGAGCAACATTCATGCTGGTTCTGGTTGCACGGATAGCACGAACCGCTTCTTTCACCGCCTCAATGGCTTTCTCTTCCTTTGCAAAAGCATTTTCTTCTTTATATACGGGCCAAGAGGAAACCATGATGGATTCCTCTTCTTCCTGTAAGTTGCAGAAGATTTCTTCTGTAATGAAAGGCATATAAGGATGTAATAACTTTAGTGCATCAATCAGTACAGTCTTAAGTGTATATAATGCTGCATTCTGATTCTTAACATCATCTGTCTGATAAAGACGAGGCTTCACCATTTCGATGTACCAATCACAGAACTCATCCCAAATGAAGTCATAAACCTTCTGTACTGCAATACCCAGTTCATAAGACTCCATGTTCTCTGTAACATCCTTAATCAGATTGTTCATCTTGGAACGAATCCACTTATCCATGGGCTCATAATCTTCAGCCGCAGGTACACTAACGGTCTTTCCATCCATATTCATCATAATGAATCTAGATGCATTCCAAATCTTATTCGCAAAGTTACGATTTGCCTCTACCTTCTCATAGTAGAAACGCATATCATTACCAGGCGCATTACCAGTAATTAAGGTCAGACGAAGGGCATCGGCGCCATACTGGTCTATGATCTCCAGAGGATCAATACCATTGCCTAAGCTCTTACTCATCTTTCTGCCCTGACCATCACGAACAAGGCCATGGAAAAGAACCGTCTTAAAAGGCTTCTCTTTCATCTGCTCATAACCAGAGAAAATCATACGGATAACCCAGAAGAAGATGATATCGTATCCAGTTACTAAAACATCCGTAGGATAGAAGTACTTAAGATCTTCTGTCATTTCCGGCCATCCCAGGGTTGAGAAAGGCCATAATGCTGAAGAGAACCAGGTATCTAAGGTATCAGGATCCTGGTTAAAGTGACTCTTTCCACACTTCGGGCATACCGTGGGTGCTTCCTTAGATACAACCGTCTCCCCACAATCTGCACAGTAGTATGCAGGAATTCTATGTCCCCACCAAAGCTGACGGGAAATACACCAGTCACGAATATTGTCTGTCCAGTTGAAGTAAGTCTTTTCCATGCGGGAAGGAATGAGCTTGATTTCACCATTCTTTACAGCTTCCGCTGCAGGCTTAATCAGTTCATCCATCTTAACAAACCACTGTTGCTTAACCAGAGGTTCTACCGTGGTCTTACATCTATCATGGGTTCCAACATTGTGGGCATGAGGCTCAATCTTTACAAGAAGTCCCATCTCTTCTAGCTTTGCTACGATGGCCTTTCTTGCTTCATAACGATCCATACCCTTATATTCGCCACCATTTTCATTAACCGTAGCATCATCATTTAATACATTGATGATAGGAAGGTTATGACGCTTTCCAACCTCAAAGTCGTTAGGGTCGTGAGCGGGTGTAATCTTTACAACACCGGTACCAAATTCTCTGTCTACATAGTTATCTGCTACAACAGGAATCTTTCTGTTCATAATGGGCAGCATCAGATTCTTACCAATCAGATGCTGGTATCTCTCATCTTCGGGATGCACTGCCACTGCCGTATCACCCAACATGGTTTCAGGACGGGTGGTAGCAAAAATCAGATATTCTCCGCTTTCTGTATCATCATCATTTAAGATAGGGTACTTAATATGCCAGAAGTTACCCTCCTGCTCTTCATATTCAACTTCTGCATCAGAAATAGAAGTATTACATACGGGACACCAGTTAATAATACGGCTTCCCTTATAAATCCATCCCTTTTCATACATTTTGCAGAATACTTCGGTAACCGCTTTATTGCAGCCTTCATCCATGGTGAAGCGTTCTCTATCCCAGTCACAGGAAGAACCTAACTTCTTTAACTGCGAAATAATGCGTCCGCCGTATTCTTTCTTCCACTCCCAGGCTTTCTCCAAGAACCCTTCTCTGCCAAGATCTTCCTTATCGATACCCTGCTTCTTTAAGGTTTCAATAATCTTAACTTCTGTTGCAATAGAAGCATGGTCCGTACCAGGCTGCCAAAGAGCATTAAATCCCTGCATTCTCTTAAAACGAATCAGAATATCCTGCATGGTGTTATCAAGCGCATGTCCCATGTGAAGCTGACCTGTAATATTCGGAGGTGGAATCACGATGGTGAAGGGAGTTTTGCTGTGATCTACTTCTGCGTGGAAATACTTCTTATCTAACCATTTCTGGTATAGTCTGTCTTCGATACCCTTGGGATCGTAAGTCTTTGCTAATTCTTTGCTCATATTTTTATTCTCCTTTAAGGATAATTATGAATCATTATTTGTATATGCGAGGTACTTTGATTATGACAGCCGTACATCTAAAGTATGGATTATCTCTCCATCTTCCAGAACTGCGCGCTGTAAGGAGGAAGTTCACTGCCACCGCCAAAATCATGGGTGTTGCCAGTAATTAAATCTACGGCCTGTCCACAACCTGCATCAAAGTGGGCGTGGAATGGATTGGAATCCATGTTGATTGCTACTAGCACGCGTTCCTCTGCCGTCTTTCTTTCAAAAATACACTGTTTGTTGGTAAGAAGCACATCACGGAACCCACCATAGTTGAGGGCTACACTGTTCTTCTTTGCCTCAGCAAGCTTTGCAATAAAATCAGTTAATGCATTCCACTCCGGCTTTTCAAAGGAAACACGAAGTGCAGGATCTCCCTGGCTCTTGTCTGCCTTTGTTCCCCACTCAGAACCATAGTAAACGCAGGGAATACCAGGCATACCAAAGGTCATTGCATAAACAAGGGGCAGACAGTTTTCATCATTAATAATGGATGCAATACGGCTGACATCATGGTTGTCGCAGAAGGAAAGAAGATGTGCATCTCTGGCAACCGTCCAGTCTTCTGGTCCAAACATTCTCTTTAAAGAATGAATAATTTCAAACATGTTGCAGCTGTTAAATGCAGAGTGAATACCCTTATAGCACTGATAATTCGTCACAGAATGAATATTCATAGAACGAAGCATCTCACCATACTGTCCATGTAAAACCTCACCAAGAAGGAAGAAATCTGCTTTCTTGGAGTCACAGAAATCACGCAGTCTTCTTAAGAAACCGTGATCTAGGCAGTAGGCTACATCCAAACGAATACCATCAATGTCAAACTCATTAATCCAGCCTTCTACAGCGTGGAAAATATGCTGCACAACATCTTCGTTATAAAGATTTAATTTCACTAGGTCATAGTTGCCTTCCCAACCTTCATACCATAGCCCATCGTTATAATTAGAATTGCCGCCGAAATCAATCCTAGCAAACCAGTTGACGTAGGGAGAATTTTCTCTATTCTTAAGCACATCCTGGAATGCCCAAAAACCACGACCAACGTGGTTAAATACACCATCTAATACCACCTTAATGCCTTCTTTATGAAGTGCATCGGCTACCTTCTTAAAATCACCATTGGAGCCTAATCTGGTATCTACCTTTGTATAGTCTCTTGTGTTATATCCATGGGTATCGGATTCAAAAATTGGTGAGAAATAAATGGCATTTGCCCCCACCTTTTTGATATGCGGAATCCAGTCTAAAACCTTCAGAATACGGCTTTCTGCTACCCCATCATTTTCAAATGGTGCCCCGCAGAAACCAAGGGGATAAATCTGATAAAATACACTTTCGTAAGCCCACATAATGTGACTCTCCTTGCATGATAAAAATTCGGCAAATCAGGAAATAAACCCAATTTGCCGTAAAATTATACCATATTTTCTTTATTTTTTCATTACATTTTCACGAAAAACGTGAAGACTAGAGATCTATTCCATTTCCCCAAACACGTTCAAAACGACCACTAAAAAACTCATCTCCACCCATCTCACCAAAACCTGGCGTCCTAAAGTAAATCACATCCAACATTCCATCATAAATGATTTCAGCTTTTTGATATTTCCTTTGAGGAGCATCGGGGAAATTCATGGTGATATACGCTGATACCCACTGATCTCCGCCATAATCTTCGTCTTCGTAATAGAATGTATAAGTTCCTTCTAGAACGAGTACTGCTCCATTATAGGGGATTGTGGTATAGAGCGTGCAGCTTCCGTCTTCCTCTAATGTCAGACTGGCAGTATATCCCTGTTCCGATGTCACATATGAAATAAATCCACCATAATAAAGGAAATTCTTCGTCTGTTGGTTATTTCCTCCATCTCCCAGGTGTTCTTCCTGCTGCTCCCAGCTGTTTTCATCTGTTGTTCCATCACCCTCTTCATCAGTGTCCCACCAGTTTTCCTTTTCATCCTCGTCCTGCGGCCAGGTGGTCTCCTCCATATGATGATGCTCTTCTTCAACAATTCCATCATTTTCTTCACGTTCTACTATGGTTGTGCCAGGTAAACACCATCCAGGTTTTCCCGGAATGACTTCATAAATGGTATACTCCCTTTCTTCTCCAGGAATAACGCCTTCCTCTACGATTTGAATCTTCTGATAAGTTAATTGCCATTCATTCTGCATGTACGTATTTGTCTGGAATTCAACAGCACTGGCAAAAATATGGTACTGCAAGTGTTCTGTCCCCATTCCATACGTATCAACGTACCCCTCTGCCAAAATGGTTCCGTTCTTCAGAAAGGAAAATGTTATTTCATAAGTTACTTTCCATGCGATTCCACCATCCTGGCTGTTTACCGGATAGGCTGTACTATACAGCGTAATAGTATCATTTTCCGGATTCACACGATAATAACAAGAAGAGGTATCTACCGTCTGCCAGTCAATGGATGCAAAATGATATTGTACCTGTGTTTGCATATTGGATGTAGTCACATCACGCCCTACGGTACGACCATTCTCAACATATAGCCCCGTCAGACATTCTCTATTTTGCGTATCCTGGTACAGAAGAAGTTCCACATCCGATACAAGACTTCCCTTCTGCGCTAAAAATAAACGTTCCCGTGCATCAATCATGCGATCTTCATCTTCCGCATATGTACAGGCAAAAGAATCCGTAAAGGGCAACCGCTCATACAAATGATACTGGCGGAATTTTTTTCTATCTTCAATTTCCGCTTTCGTAATTGTAGCCTTACCTACAAATCTAGCATAAAAACACTGCGCAATCTTTGTGAGTTCTTCGTATTCTATACGATCATAATTTTCAATAATATAGTAAGGAGTATCCGGATCAGTAACTTTAACGGTTATTTCTCTTATCTGATCTGGTTCTGGTGGGATACATACTCCTGGAATTTCAATAACCCGCTCGCGAATTTCTTTGACTTTTTCTTCAAAAGTCGTGGTGACATCTACGTAGTAGGGTTGCCACACATAATCCCCCGTCAAATCCACGCTAAAATTTCCGGTATAATCGTCAACATGAATTTTCTTTTCCTTTTCATCCATGAAAAAAATGATGGGACCATGATTGCACGGCAATTCATAACTCTTTTTCAGATATCCTTCTTTTACATTATTTGTGGATGCCAGTAACTGCCCTTCGGCAAAAAAGCTATCCTTGGGCGGCTCATAATTCTGTGTAAAAGCCTGCGTCTCATTTGCCTCATATAACAAAATCTGCGCTGTCTTTTTGTCCACCTGATATAGCTTAAGATACACCCTTCCATCTGTACGAATGTATCTTCCTTCCACAAAATCGTCATAAGCATAAATTCCCGTGTCCTGTCGTCCACCACTGCAACCCGCCAGAGTTAACACCAGAAATACGCCAAGAAGAACCATTGCTGTCAATCTCATTAATTTTTTCATAGCTATGCCCTCCTATGGTTCTTCCTGCACAACAACTTCATCATTGTCATCATCGTAATACTGCAATGTAATCCTTCCATCCTCACCCAAAATGATATAGAGGGGACTATTCTCGGTTCCTCTATTGGCAGCATTGGAATTATCTACAACTAAAAATGCCATATCACGCATAATATTATTCACAATGTACGCTTCCACCTCTACATAATCAGAAGAAGAGGGCATAACAGACTTTCTAATCCAGTCTACGTTATATAACCATTCCGTATTAATACGAACTCCCATTTCAGGACCGTTCATATAATTCTTACGATACAAGGTATAACCACAACCGTCAGAACGTTGCTCTACATAATATAAGTAGGATCCATCAATATTCCAGAACTCACTTTGTACTGGCAAAATAGTCATGGATTCCCTAGTTCCACGAGGTCTGAAAATAATTCCCTGATCCGTCATTCTAAAGAGACCATAATTATTTTTCGCAAGCTCATCCCCTTTCGTTCCACCACCATTTAGAAGATATTCTGCTATTTCTGCATTTTTATAGGTAGAGTTCTGCAGAAGTGTTGTACGCGTTTCCAATTCAGGACAGTCTTCTACCTGACCACTGGTTAAAGATACACTTACAACGCCCTCCTGTGCATAATAATTTCCCAAACCACTGCCCGCCGGCTTTTCTACCCACTCCAGTTCCTCTGCCGTGCTAGGTAATGTCAGCCAGTAAATCCTATCCGCCTCAACCACACATCCACTGGAAAGATTTAAGTTATATCCACCGGAAAAGTAATCCTCGTGTTCCAGCTTACCCGTTGCAGGTGTATACACATATACCGAAAACTGGTCGTGAGACATATTATTAAATCCTACAATATAAATATTTCCTGCATCCTCAACTAGATGATAATCATAGGGCTTCGCGTCATCATCATAGGAATATTTAAATCCCGGAAGTTCTATATAACTAATCCCGCCAGTCCAAGTATTCGATTCACTTTCTGTATCAAAACAGCATAAATAGACACTGTCTGCTTCTCCGCTTTGTCCCTTACGGCCTCCTGTATAATCAGCATCCTGAAATACCAAAAAGTAAATATTAGACCCTAGCGATAGTCTCTCGTGCGTTTCTGCAAAAGTGTTATAGCCACTAAAGCAATAGTAATATCCCGTTAGCAGTTCAAAATCGAAAGAACTCAAGTACTCTCCAAATAAACTTAATGTTTCTTCGTCCCTAACCGCACAGCTTCCTGTTTTTGTTTCTTGAATAATCGTTTTCCTATCTTCCATCGGCCAACGATTCTGCGTGCCTCCACAGTAAAATCTCGACCAGTAAGTTACGTTTTCCTGCATTGCTGGCAACAGTTCAGATGGAGGATTATCACAATCAGGTCCAGGATCAGGACCTGGGTCAGGCTCCGGATCAGGCCCTGGCGGCGGGGTAACAATAATCTCCATATCGGGAAATGGCACACTAATGGAATACTGCATGGATGACTGCAAATAATCATTTAATGGTCCCGGATTAATGCAATAGGCACCTTCCGGCACTGAAATATCTCCCGCTAAGTCTGATTCAAACCTAGCATCTCCATTCACATCATAAATCGCACGGTCACGACCTGCTCGCTTAGAAAATCGTCCAGTAATCCCACCAATCACGCCAAATGCCACAACTGTTCCTGTGGCTACAATGGTGGTTACTATTGCTACTTTTTTTAATACACTCATGCATGTTCCTTTCCACATTAGGTGCTTTCTATATTAATCCGCCACACCTTCCAGCTGTTCCATTGCATTTGCAATTTCCTTATCCTTTGTCATGGCATATCCTTCTTCCAAAATATGCTTTGCAGACGCATCATTTCCTGTTCTACGATATGCTGACGCGATTCCCAAATAGGCATAAGATTCTGCCTTGTCTTTCGCTAAGATTTCCTCATAATACTCTATTGCCTTGTCATAGGCAGCAGCTCTAAACGCAGCCTCTGCACAGGCATACAAACGCTCTGTCTGATAATCGCCACTCTTTGGTGTCTTAAATACAACAAAAAAGAGGACACATGCCGAAACGAGTACTACTACCGATAGCGAAATCGCTATAACGGCAGGTACACGTTTCTCCTGTCCTCTCATCTTTTCTTTATTCTGGGGTTTTGCCTGCTTCTGCTTTACCTTCTTTGATGGCTGCGGTTGCTGCAAAAAAACCTGCTGCATAGGCTGATGCTGTACGTTCTGCGTTACAATTTGTGGTTGCACATAAGGGCAACTGCTTTGCGATTGCGCACCTGTTTCAGCATTAAACCAATTTGTATAAAGCTGTTGCTGTCCATTATCCTCTGTGTAAATGAACTGCATAAAATAAAGTCCGGAAGTAGGGTCTAAGACATACCCCTCCGGTGGTTGATATTTCACCATTCGCATCTCCTCTATCTCATAAAACAATGTAAACCAAGAACACTACTTTCCTTTTTCAAAGCAAATTCTAGTCTACAAAATCCCCATACATACATCATACCATAAACCACAAGCAATCCGCATCTATAACACAAAACCATAGAATTTCCATTTAAAATGCAAAAAGGAGTATTGCTACTCCTTTTTTTGAATGAAACATATTTCTTTTTGGGTATTGTGTTTCCTTACGCATTTTTCCTGTTTACCACTGCGGCGACCACAAAGATGGCAACCGCAAACAGTAATTCGATTCCTAGACAGCCCATAAATTCCTTGCCCATAAGTCCCTTATCAGCAAGTTCCACAGCCTGTCCATACCAGTATGCCGGCAGAAAATGCGCAGCCTTTTCCACGCCATCGGAAAGTAGTTCCATAGGGACGAAAATACCGCAGATAAAGGACATTCCAAGACTGACTACATTGGCAAGCATGGAAAGTACAGCCTGCTTTCTGGTGATAGCACTGAACAAGAATACCAGACTCAGAGCAACCACGGTGTAGCAGAGAAGGTTCACTCCATATAATAGGATACGATTAAGGGAAACATTTTTTCCAACAATAATCGATCCTAAAACCGCGAAGAAGATAGTGAGTACCGTACCTAGAACTGCCATTCCAGCATACATACTGCCCTGCAAGGATGAAAATTTACAGGAGGAGCAATAGATTCGTCTGCTGCACTCCTTCTCTTTAAATGCACTCAGTACTGGTCCTACACCATTCACTATAATCATAATCATAACCCAGGCCAAATAGATAAAGAAGAAATGCGCTGGGTTAAAATCTTTCACTTCTCCGCCATCAGGAAATGTAACATCCACCGTTAAATCCATAACCCTATTTGCCTGAATTACCGCATTCTCGGCATCATATCCAAGCTGAAGATAATTTGCAAGAATATTGATGTAATTATCTAGTGCTGTTTCAAATAACACAGCCTCCTGGCTGTCTGCATAGGTTACAATCTGTAAATCTTCCTGACCATCACCTGCCAAAAGCGCATCGCCAAACCCAGCAGGAATAACTAGACTGCAATCAATATCCCCATTATAAATAGCATCCTGTAATGCTCTCTTTTCGTTAGGAATATTTTCTACCAACTCCTGAGACTCTGCCAAATATGCTGCAATGGCCCCACTAAGTACGCTTTGATCCTCATCAAACAGCGCATATTGCACGGTACGAGACATGTAGCTGGTGGCATCGCCAGAAGCGCTATTAGATTTGGTTACCGATATAATGACACTTGCGAAGATACCAACAAACATAATCATCTGTCCCTTATATCGATTTAATATTTTGAAAAACAATTTGAAATTCTGCATAAGCTACCTCATTTCATCTATGTAAATCTGGGTTCATTTCTACAGTTCTTTATAGCGGGATTTCTTAACCATCAAGTATGCTATAACTAACAGAATTACCGTTTCAATGCCAAGCGTTGCTACATTTCTAAACAAGACACCGTAATCATCGTATACACCTAGGCTGTAAAAACTATCTGTAATAAGTGCCGCTGGATTAATTCGATTGATTATGGGTGCATGCAGTTCCAACTGGTGCTTTAATCCACCGACACAAAGATCTGCAAGCACGGAAAGCACCATTCCCACCGCAACACAGATACCGACCTTTCCTGCCTCTGGAATCTTCTTAACGCTTCCCACAATAGTACCTATAGCAAGACCAATGCTGACGCCAAAGAAAAGAATCAGCAGGATAAAAGGAATTCGACTACCAAAATCCATTCCCAAAAGTGCCATATATCCAAGGGCAATCACTTCAGCTAAAAACTGTATCAGTAAGAGTGCTGTAAACTCTGCCACAATTGTCAGCATCTTGTGTGTAGGAACCATGTTTCTTCGCATTCCTAATGCTCCACAATCTGCCTGGATGCGACCAATAGAACTCATAGCAGAGAACGATGCAAAGAGACAGCTCATGGCAAAGATAGCATAGAAGTAGTTGTAATACTTATTTTGACTACCTTCTGTAAAATGTACTTCTTTGTAGTAGGTAGCACGCTCTGTCATCCCTTTAACAAGTTCTTCTAGGTCACCCGGTACGCTGGCTGCATCCTCTGCGAGCTGCATGGTACTGCTTGCAAGCATATCCATCATAACCGTTTCATTTTGCTTATATAAAAGTAGAATTTCTTCTAGAATGGTGCTATTCATGGATTCCTTCAAAACCACGAGTTTACAGCCATCTTCATAGATAATACCTTCCACCTTTTTGTCATCCAAAAGTTTCTGCGCTTCCTCTGCGGTCACTGTCTGTACGGAAAGCATGGCTTCTTCCCCTTCTCCCATGGCTTCCAGCATATAGCTAAGCCCCAGGGATGCCCCCTCTTCCTTCACGAAAGCAACTGGGATTTCATGAAATAATTCATCCTTTTCCATAATGTTTCCGAAGGCAATAAACATGAATGTTGCCAGCACAATTGGGAATATAAAGCTCCAGAAAAGCGATGTTTTTTCCCTTACCGCTACTTTGATTGCATTTTTAAAAATATGTCCAAACATACGCATTGTCCTCTACTAATCTCTCAACTCTTTTCCAGTAATCTCCAGGAAAACATCATTCAATGTAGGAAGTTCACTGGTAACTCTTCCGTATTTGATGTCCTCATTTTTCAACAGCTCCATAATACGAATTAAGTTGTGCGATCCACCGTCAAAGGAAAGCTTCATAAATCCATCTTCCATCTGTACGTCATAGATATGCGCAAGCCCTTTAAACTGAGCAACCTGTTCCTCTGTGATTCCGAAAACTTCTACGCGAATCGTTTCCGTGTTTTTGCTCATCTGCTTTAGTTCATCCTTGGTCCCCTGCGCAACCTTTCTTCCTTTATCCATAATAAGGATTCTATTGCAAAGCTGCTCTACTTCCTCCATATAGTGAGAAGTATAGACAATGGTGGCTCCCTGCTCATTTAATTTCTGAATGCCTTCCAAAATATTATTTCTACTCTGGGGATCTACCGCTACGGTAGGCTCGTCAAAGAAAATAAGCTCTGGCTTATGCGCAATACCGCATGCAATATTGAGTCTTCGTAAAAGGCCACCGGATAACTTCTTGGGAAGAAATTTCTTGTAGTCTTCTAGGCCAACAAAAGCAATGGCTTCTTCCACATACTGCTTTCTTAAATTCTTATCGGTAACATAGAGGCCGCAGAAATAATCCACATTCTCATAAACAGTCAGTTCGTTAAATACCGCAACATTCTGCATAACAACACCGATTCTTCTTTTCAAATCGTAGCTATCAGGATTCATCTTCTGTCCAAATACTTCAATTTCACCGGAATCATAGGATAAGAGAGATAAAATGCAGTTCATGGTTGTAGACTTTCCCGAACCATTGGGACCTAAAAGGCCAAAAATTTCTCCTTCTTCCACTTCTAAATCAAAATGGTCTAACGCCAAAAGTTCTTTATATCTTTTCACAAGTCCATTCACTTTAATTGCAAGTTTCTTTTCTGCCATAACGTTCACCAAATCCTTTCTGCTTACGTCTTATCGATAAAACCATTTTACTAATCTCTACATTTACATAACAGTGAAGATTTTCCTTATTTTCATATGACAAATGTCACATACAAACTTCGTTCGCCGTCTTGCTACCTATGCTAAAATACAGATATGAAGACTTCAATTGGAAAAATCATTATATTACTGCTATGCCTACTGGGATCCTTTATGCAGGATTTCTCTGCAAGCCAAAGAATACTCGCGCTGCTTAGCACCTTAATTTCCTGCTTTCTTTCCGAGATACCATTTACTTCATCGCCTCAGAAAACATCTGAAAAGCAGGCAAAGATTGTCTCTGTTGTTTCCTCAGGTATTTTTGTCATTCTTTGCTGCTTCTTTCCATATTTCACATATTTTCTGCCAGCCATTTGCTTTGATGCCGGCAAATATCATACCTTGTACAGCATTCTACCAATCCTCTTTGCCTATGGATACGGGATACACACTTTTCCTATCGTCACCCTACTGATTCTTCTGGTTTGTGGTCTTTTATCCGCCTACACGGGACACCTTTGCGAAAGTCTACGGCTAACCGATGCCCATCTGCAAAAAGAGCAGGATGCTAAAAACGAGGCTGAACTTATGGTGCGCAAACGATTCAAAGATCTAATCCATATGCAGGACGAAAATATCACTACCGCAACCCTAAAGGAGCGCAATCGTATTGCAAGAGAGATTCATGATAACGTGGGGCATATGCTGACTCGCTCAATTCTACAGGCAGGTGCGCTGGGTGTCCTCAACAAAGACGATTCTTTAAAGGAACCTCTTGCGGAACTCAAGTACTCTCTGGATTTGGCCATGAATAACATTCGCAGCAGCGTCCATGACCTCCATGACGAGTCTGTGAATCTACACTCTACCATTATGTCATTAGCGGAAAATGTCGAAGATTTTGATGTAAATGTTCGTTATGATATTAAGGGCGACATACCCAAGGAAATTAAGTACGCTTTCATTGCAATCACCAAAGAGGCAATAACCAATGCGGAAAAGTACTCCAATGGTAATCGTGTAGATATCCTGCTCAGAGAACATCCTGCATTTTATCAGCTTTCCATCCAGGATAATGGGCAGAATGCCACTATTAATCCTAGCAGCGGCATCGGCTTATCCAATATGCGAGAACGTGTAGACGCCTTGGGTGGCATTTTACAGATATCTACAGACCACGGATTTAGCATCAATGCAACTCTTATGAAAGACTAAAGAATTAGGAGTATACCTGTTATGAAAATAATTATTGTAGACGATGACAAATTGGTAAGTTTATCATTAAAGACGATTCTAGAAACGGATCCTGAAATTGAAGTATTGGCAACTGGCTCTAATGGCAATGAAGCCATTACACTCTATGAAAAGCATCATCCTGATATTCTGCTTATGGATATTCGCATGGAAGAAATGGATGGGTTAAGTGCCGCAAAAGAGATTCTCTCCAAATACCCAGAGGCCAAAATTCTTCTGCTAACTACATTCTCCGATGATGAGTATATCGTAAATGCGATTTCATTAGGTGCAAAGGGTTATCTTCTAAAACAGGATTTTGACAGCATCGCTCCTGCATTAAAGGCGGTGATGAGCGGTCAAACTGTGTTCGGTGGGGAGATTCTCCCTAAATTACCCGGACTCATGACTGCTTCAGACGCACCGCTTCCCTCTGCAAGCCCTGCCAAGGACTATGACAGATTCCAAGCATTTGGTATTTCAGATAAAGAATTTGAAATCATCCAGCTGGTAGCCAAAGGACTGAATAATAAAGAAATTGCCTCTTCCTTATACCTCGGAGAAGGAACTGTCAGAAACTACTTAAGCACAATTTTGGAAAAGCTTTCTCTAAGGGATCGCACCCAGCTTGCCTGCTATTATTACGCAGGGACCGTTGGAGAAGCTTAATAGATATCTTTTTTCCGTTTTCAATGTGTGCAAAGGTATTGAAAAATACGCCGAAGTCGCAAATCCCATAAAAAATTGCCTGCCATAAACCGCTTTGTATGTCCCGTAACATACCAAACTGTTTATAGCAGGCTCTTTTATATAAAACCATCTCCCCAGATGAATTTTTATAAATAAAATTTTAGAAAAATCTCTGGAAAAATGGAATCCCTCGAGCACGAAAGTCAAAAAACAGGCATAAACGTCATTGAATACCAGAATTTATACCTCATAATCCATACAAACTCTGGATTTTGTGTATGGTCTTACTTTACTGTCTGCAACAGCAACGTGCGCGGGATGCACTGCATATCCCTTTAGTGCCTCTTCAGATTCTAACGTGGAATCTAACATCACATCCGCATTAGAACTGGGCAGAGGATTTATATTTACCTTAATCTCAACTAGCCCAGGAACCTGGCCCTTTAATCCTTCTAGCCCTTCCTTCATTCCCTGCTTAATACTTTCCTTTTCCTGCGCTGAAAACTCATCCTTCAAATTCCATAAAATCACATGCTTAACCATCGTCAATTCTCCTTTGTTTTCGAAGAAAACCCGAGCCCCTCACGGCGAGGGGAGAATTTTTTCTCCTTTGTTTTGTTTTCTTTTCTTTATTGTATACTATTGGGGTCGTCTATTGCTATATGATCTATGCGAAGCCAAAACTCTTCCACAGCCTCCGCCACATTAAATGAATGCACCTGCTCATAATTGGACCATTCTCGTGGAAAAAGTGCCCTATTCTGCCGTTCCAGAAACCGCTCGTCAAGGAGCGCTACAACACCTGCGTCATCTTCTGTTCGAATAACTCGTCCTGCAGCCTGCAGAACTTTGTTCATACCAGGATACCTATAAGCATAATTGAACCCGTCTTTTCCATCCTCGTCGAAGTGTTCTTTTAGAATCTCACGCTCATTGCATTTTAGTGGAAGCCCTGTGCCAACTATCATTACTCCAATAAGTAAATCTTCTTTTAAGTCAATCCCTTCAGAAAAGATTCCACCCAATACACAAAACGCAATTAAAGTATCTTTTATATCTGTAAGCGGAGGATGTTCTTTATCCGGCAATGCATCTTCCCCATAATGAATCTGCTTATTTCTATCAAAGGCGCTTAAAAAATATTCTCTGTCAGCTTCCGTCATTCCTTCCTGTTGTACAATACAGGAAACGCTCTTCTCATCGTGAAAGGATTCCTGATAACATTCATATACTGCGTTCATAAAAGAATAAGAAGGGAAAAACACCATATAATTGCCTTTCTTTCCACAGGCAATCTCATAAATATAGGAAGCAATCCTATGAAATTCTAAAGCAGATCTGCGGGCATACTTACTGGTAACATCGCTCGCAATAAATAGACCTCTTTTGGCAGGATCAAAAATAGACTTTGCATAAGCCTCATAATCCTCCTGATCACCACCGAGTAATTCCTTATGATACTGAATCGGCAATAATGTTGCCGAAAATAAAATCGTGCTTCGACCTTTTGCCATTGCCTCCTGCAGGTTCACTCGCGGGTTAACACACAGCAATTTGACGTAAAACACATCATTTTCCGTATTTTCGCAAAATATCGTATAATGTTCATTTAATTTTTCATAAATCAATAAGAAATGGCTAATTTCAAAATAGAATTCCAACACTTCTTTTCGAATGTCGCTTGGCTCTCTTTCCTCATCTAAATATAGGTCAATTGCTGATCCTAGGCTTTCCACTAGCCCTGCAAAGGGATCAATGGTCTCTAAAATGACGCAATTCATGCAACTATGCTTTAATGCCAATAATTCCTTGTTACAACGCTCTAGCGCCTTGATAATTCGCAGCGCTAAGGATGGTTTCTTGAATACTTTGGTGATTGCCTGGGTTTCCATAGCTTCTTTCATGTGTCTTCGAAGTTTCAGAAAATCATCTTTATAAAGAATGGCGCTAAACATATCTCGGCCACGCTCCACAAGATTATGGGCCTCATCGATTAGAAAAACATAGTCCCCACGGTTTCCTTCCGCGAAATATCTCTTCAATCTGGCATGCGGGTCAAATACATAATTGTAATCACATATAATTGCATCCGCAAAAAGCGATATATCTAGGGATAATTCAAACGGACACACAATATGTTGTGTTGCATATTTTTCTATGACGCTTCTGTCAGCCTGATCCTCTTGCGTAATAATTTCGTAAATTGTATCATTCACACGATCATAATGGCCATTTGCGTAGGGACACTTTTCCGGATTACACTCCGTTTGCTCTAAAGGACAGATTTTATCCTTCGCTGTTATGGTTGCCGTCTTTAATCGAAGTCCATTCTTCCGCAGGATTGAAAACGTATCTTCTGCTACAGTTCTGGTTATGGTTTTAGCCGTCAGATAGAATATTTTATCAGTTAAGCCTTCTCCCATGGATTTCACAGCTGGAAACACCGTGCTAATTGTCTTTCCAACACCTGTTGGAGCTTCCAAAAAAAGCTTTTTCTTTTCTTTGATGGTTTTATAGGTATATACGCATAAATCCCGCTGCCCTTCTCTATAGGTAAACGGGAACTCCATCCTTTTTATTGATTCCTGCCTTTTTAAACTCCATTCATACTCAAAATCTGCCCAACGCCTATAGGATCCCATCAGATCCATAAACCAAGTTTCCAAATCCGCATGGGTATACTCTGAGAAGAAATACTTTTTCTCCAGAGTTTCTGTTTGCACATATGTCATCCGCACACGAATCATCGGTAGTTTTTTCTGCGTCGCATAGATATAAGCATACACCTTGGCCTGCGCTAAATGCACAGGAACCGGAGCCTTAATCCCATCCAGACTTCTGGCAACCGTTTTGATTTCATCAATGGTTATTTCGTCATACGCTGATTCAGTTAATTCCTGATTTAATACCGTTTTTGTATCTAAAAGCATCTCCGGTGGAATTTCCTTCCAGGAATCATTGATGATCCCATCTGCACGGCCTTCGATCACAATACTATAGTGCTCTGTATCATAGGCATAACGAAGAAGGACCTCCGGAGCATAGTTTTCTCCCATGGCCTTCTGAATCAATCGATGAATCCTGCTTCCCTCTTCCATGGAGTGCTCACTAGCCGTAGTGATACGGTTGTCAATACTTCCGCTACGAAAAACGAATTCAACTAAATTTCTGACAGATATTTTAATCTCCATTTTTCCCTTTATTTATAACAACTTTCTGATGATTGAGATTTGTGTCGCTGCATTTTTTACACATTTTGTGTCACGTTTCTTCTCGCACGCTATATATTGTCTTTAAATTTGCATTTAATTCTATCCAATCATTGTATGCCATTTTCTAATACTACACCTGCTATAACAACACATACTGGTCATAAAACAAAAAAATAGGCACCGCACTTCTGCGATGCCATATAACATACATTTTTAGCTTCAAACCGCTTCCAGGCGGTCTAAATACTGTTCAAACACAGAATCATATCCATTATACTCTATGGTTAACTCCTTGGTAAAGTCTAAGAGTCTGATATCCTCCACCGACTTTCCATTGCAGCTGTAACGAACAGCAGACAAGATCACATCGAAATCGCATCCTGATGCAACCATAGCAAACATGGTAGCTTCTTCACCATCTAATTTGATCTTTTTTCTTTTATATCCCATAGTCATCACCCCTTTCCTAAATATTATCTATTTAGCTTTTTATCCCGGGTTTTACTTCTGTACTATTATTATCGACCTTATTCAAAAAATCTTAACCCTGTTCTTGAGATTTTTATTGTAATCCATTCATTCTCGTTGATAGTAGCCTTGACATCCCCAAAATCATATAAAAAACGCAGCAATATAGAGGCCATAATTCAATTATGTAAACCATGTACATTTTTTATCCATCATTTTTTCATATGACACATCATTTTTCCTTTATATACCTTGGTTTTTTGGAAATATTACAGTTATATTATTCGGCGCTTTCTTCTGCCTATGAAATTTGTCTGATGCCAAATTATCTAATTTTGTTATTAGAACAATATTCTTATAATTTCCCAAATAATGATTTTAAGAATTACTAAAAATACTCTTCGTTGACATATTTATAGTACTTTAAATTATACAGATTATGTTAACTAATCTGTTGAATATTACAATAATATTATGTAAACCAATTCGCGCGTTTTGAAATATCATATCTAAATTAGATAAATATTTCAACGTTATTTTAACCTATTTTCACCACTATTTTACACCATTTTCATTATAATCTTGTCGGTCAATCCGTTTAATATCATTTGTATTTATAGGCATTTGTGTATTTTGTCAATGTTATATTATATATTTCTTACATTTCTATATTATGTCATTATATTTAATCTTTCATTACCTTTTATTGTCCATTTTATGTAAACCATTTAAATTGTATTACTTTTTTGAATTTATTTATTTCATAAAAATTATGTATATTATGTAAATTCATTATTGTATTTTTTTCTATTTTCTTACTGATTTGTATTATTTAGCTTTTAAAAATATATTTTTATATTATATTAGATTCTATATAAAATAAATTGTTTGAAAGTTATTAGGTAATTTCACAAGATAAAAGATACACATTGCATTAATTACTACTTAAATGACTCAAATAACAGGTCTCACTGTCCATCCATTTTAAGTTGCAAAGTTGAAATATATTCTGCCTGGAAGCTGAATGAATCATATTCAAAAATCATATATTAGTTGACATAATCTACTTATTATATTTACATAAGACGCTGCCAAATTTCATGCACTAATCAATTGATATACTTCTTACATTTTGCAAGATGCTTTTAATCAATATATTCCCACAAATATTTGCTTCGCATCAAATATAAATATAATTAATTCGTGGTAACTATAAATAGATTATGTTATCTCTTCCGGTTAACCACATCTATTTCTATTTTGCTGAAATTTCATGTGCATGCATGATATCAGATACTTTTTCCAGAATTATTCACATAAATATATTATGGAAACTGATACTATCGTATAATTATTCCCCATTAGCAAATGCATTATATCAGCAAGCAACATCAATAATCCTGACTTCTATTTCATACAAAAAGCCTAAAAAAAAGAGAGACTTTCGTCTCTCTTTCAACATTCCACAATATTTTAGTATACTATCCACATAAAACTATCAATCAGAGTTTATAATGCCTGCTTTCCTCTTTCACCAGTACGAATACGGATCGCATCATTAACATCATAAACAAAGATCTTTCCATCTCCAAAATTACCAGTTCGAATACCTTTAGAAATCTTTTCAATTAATGTTCCTGCAATAGAAGCATCAACTACCGTTTCAACCTTAATCATAGGAAGCAGCTGGATCTGACTCTTTTCAGGTTCAAAACCTTCATAGTGTCCTTTTTGATTACCATAACCTTCCATATGGAAAATATTCAAACCAGTTACGCCAAAAGTCTCCAGAATCTGGCGAAGTTCATCTAACTTCTCCGGTCTTGTAACAATTTCTAATTTCTTCATAGTTGCCTCCTAAAATACGGCTTTTATAAACCATTACATTTTATCACAATTCCCAAATAATAAAAGCATTTTTCTTGCAAATTTATTAACCTATATTGTTTTCGTATAGTTCTCCTCCGCTTCTATATTATTTTACTTATTCATACTTCCCCTATTTCTGCCTCAACCTGTAGCCTTGCACTGGCTGCACCTATATCTATTAACAGTCAGATTATATTTCTTTATTTAAGCAATTTCTCACGTAATTAATTTTAGAATTAACTCGTTATTTCTCTATTTTCACCTTCAATCCAATAAATATTTCAATATATTTTTATTTCTGAGCTTTATCCAGACTACAGAATGATCTATTTTTTCATGCATCAGGCATTTTATCCATTATATTTATGAATATATTATAGTATAAGTTACATAAGAGCTTAATTCTGTAAACCAAATTAACTATAGACTTATCTACTTAACAACAAAATAGTTTACATATTATTGCATGTATAATTTAAGTAATCTTGAGTCTTAATACGTTCCATTTAATTAATATGATATATTTGTCATGCTCCAAAATCGTTTCTGCTTCTTTTTATAAATTGCATCAATTCATCCATTTTTCCTTTATTTAAGGCATTTATCATTGGTTTTCAGCGAAATTCTTATTTTTTAGCATTATTGCTGTCAGTTATCCACATTTTTTTACTAGTTGTTAACAATTTTGTGATAATTCAACTAAACTATATTTAATTTTAGCTATAGAGTTAAAACATTTTTTCAAAATAATTCCTTATTTTATTCAAATCCAAATTAAAAATATAAAAGGAGTTTCCTGTCCGAAAAAGCTCCTTTATCTTAATCTATTTGTAATTCTATTAATTGATTATGTATTCTGAATGTTTAATTCATTTACTGGATACACAATATTTCCTCATACTTTTTGCATCCACAAATAACTAAAGCATACAAAAATCCGCTTTATGACTTACGAAAATGGCTTCTATCACATGTTTTTGTAAATCCTTACAGTTTCAGAATCTTCTTAATCATGCCTTCTAATTCATCCCCATGAATCGGTTTAGGTAAATAATCGTCGAATCCTGCATTACGATATAGCTCTTCCGCACCTTTAATAGCATTTGCCGTCAAGGCCACCACAGGCGTATTCTCGTTTATACATCCATCGATTGCTCTCATATTTGCTAACGCTTCTATACCATCCATAACAGGCATCATATGATCCAAAAAGATAATATCATACTTCTGTTGCCTTACCTTATTCAGCATCTCTTCACCGCTGACAGCAAGCTCTACATGTACCTTGGTCTTCTTCAATAAGCCTCTAACCACTTTTAGGTTCACATCATTATCATCAACTACCAGAACCCATACATCCGGTGCCTCGAATGATGGTACATAAGCGACCTCGCCAAGAAGTTTCTCCTTAGCTCTTTCCTTATAGTCTCCAATTGGCTTGTAATTGTCGACTTTCATAGGCAATGTAATAATAAATTCTGATCCTCTTCCATATTCGCTAAGTACGATGATATTACCTCCCATCATCTCTACAAAGCTCTTGGTAATCGCAAGCCCCAGGCCTGTTCCCTCAATCATGGCATTCGCTTTTTCATCCGTTCTACTGAATTTACTAAACAGCTTGTCAAATTCGTCGGATTTAATACCTCTTCCCGTATCCTTCACACGAACTTCTAGTTCCACCGCTTCATCGAATTCTCTTCCTTTTTTCTTGATAGCGAGGCTTATCTCGCCTTTATCTGTGTATTTTACTGCATTAGTAAGCAGATTTAAGAGAATCTGTCTAAACTTTGTCCCATCACCATAAAGCCCTATTGGAATGCTCGGATCGACACTTACTCCAAATGATAATCCCTTATCCTTTGCCTTTACGTCCGTAATCGTTTCTACATCATGCAGCAGCATAACAAAATCATAAGAAATCTCATTTAATTCCATATTTCCAGATTCAATTTTTGAAAAATCAAGAATATCATTTATGATTTCCAGCAGATTTTCACTCGCCTCTTTAACATCAACGGCATACTTCTTCACTTCATCATTTATGGCTTCTCGCAAAATTAGCTCATTCATGCCCATAATGGCATTTACCGGTGTTCTGATTTCATGACTCATATTTGCTAAAAAAGAGGATTTTAATTCGTTTTCCCGCTCTGCTCTAGCTGCGTTTTTCTCTGAAAGTCCCATTTGATGAATGGACTGGAAAATACACATCACCATCAGGAAAAACATACCTAACAAGAGAAATACACCATCCATGGTAACGGAAGCTTTCCCCGGCAAGTTCATATGAATTATTTCCACAATTCCAAACAGTGCCGTACCCAAAAATCCGCGATATACGATTCTATTCTCTTCTACCAATTTCTTTCGATAATCTATGATAATCGTAATAAACATCAACAGAATCGCTGCAATAATACAACACTGCATTTCAAGCAGAGTATCTAAGAAACTAACTGTTTCTGTAAAATGTAGTATCGAAACGATGAGATCATTTAGTAAAAGAACAATCCCCAGAATGTTATAAGCCGTCTGGTATCTTTTACGCTGAATCATATTTAGGTAACACATGAAAGGGAATGGTATTGCTAGGACAAAGAAGTAAGCAAGCATACCAGGAACAAAGTTTACCCTAAAGAAATAATAGGAAATAATATTATCAAATAGTTCCCACAGTGCCACATTAGTAAAACCAACACTAAGCACAATCGTATTACTAAACTTTCGATTCTTCTGCGAAATAAATATACCTAATAAAAGAACCATAATAGATAGGAACAGCAATACCAAAGATAGGACAAACTTAATGCCATACTGACTCGCTAGGAACCAGAATATTCCCAGACCATCTCCAATATAAATCGAAGGTAATGATCCATTAGCCTGCTTCACATCACAGCGATACAGCATAATCTTCTTTCCTGCGTCTTCTGGCGTAAGCTTCACCTCAACAAACGCAGGAGACAAAGTATCTCCCGGAAATGGATTATCTAAATTATCAAAACTAAATCGTAGCTTACCATCAATATAAATATCTGTGGATCTGCCTGTGGTCATAACAAGATTGGCACCTCCTGGAATCTCAGAAGGAAGCACATTGGTTAATATAACAGGTTCCCCATAAGGCGTCCCCAAATGCTGCCCCATTTGAATTTCTTCTCGCTTTCCATTATCTCGCTCGGCAATCCACCCTTCATTAAACAACCTGCAGCTCGTTTCTACATACTGATTCCTATGTTTATATATGTTTGTCCAACAAATCGTAACAACAAACAATGTCAAAGTAAAAAAGGAAACCGCAGTTCCTACAATAATTGCCAATATTTTATTCGTATTTTCTTTCATATAACAGTTCTCCTGTCACAAAGTAACATGATGCGATGAGCAATCTTCCCCATTCTTCTGAGCTTTTGCCCCTAGTATCATATTATAAAATTATACCAAAATACAACGTGTTATAATGTAAACTATAGTTTCTGAAAGAAACTATAGTTTAACGAGCAACAAGCGCAGCGGTTGCGAGTATTCTTTAATAAGCAACAAGCGTACAACAAACACTAACCAAGGAGTAAACTTCTATGAGAATTTTGTTTATCAGACATGGCGATCCTGATTATGTACATGATAGCCTAACAGAAGTTGGAAAAAAGGAGGCAGAAGCACTCTCTCAAAAACTGATTCATGAGAAAATGGATTACCTTTACTCCTCTCCACTCGGAAGAGCTAAGGAAACGGCAGAATATACGCTATCTAAACTAGGACGCACCGCTAAAGAGTATGACTTTCTAAGAGAATTCTGGGCGACGCTTCGACTAAATGAAGATCCCCTGTTACAAGAACTCTACCCTGAAATTCGCGAAGACGGAAAACGTATCGTATGGGATATGCTTCCATTCGGCTGGAAGGACGATCCCAATTACTATCGCAGAGATACCTTAAAGGATACCATCATTGCTAAACATGGTGACTTAATAGAGTGCCTCGAGATTGCTGAAAATGGATTCGATGCGCTTCTTGAAACCCATGGATATAAACGAAAAGGGAACTTATATCTCTGCGAAGACGGCAATAATGATACCATCGCTATCTTCTGCCATTTTGGAATTACCTGCGTCATCCTTGCCCATCTTTGGAATATGTCTCCCTTCGTGCTCTGGCACACACTAGCTATGGCGCCTACCTCCATCACAGAGGTCTACACCGAGGAACGCAAAAAAGGTGAAGTATGCTTTCGTGCAGCAAAGATTGGAGACTGCTCTCATCTTTATGCGGCGGGAATTACCCCTTCCTTTTCCGCAAGATTCTGTGAGTCCTTCGAAAACGATTGGGAACGCCATTAACTCTGCGTAGTTTCCAACATAAGCATCCATATAGAAACCAGCCCCACTTGGCGCAAAGAAAAGGCCATCAGAACTTCTGATGGCCTTTCTTTTATCATCTCACTTTTTTAATTACTCGATTTCAGCGTGGAACTGCTGTAAGCTCTTAACCTCACCGGTACCCTTCTGCATTGCACGAATACCCTCTACGGAAGCCTTTGCTGCTGCCATAGTAGTCATATAAGGGATACCATTCTTGATTGCTCCCTTACGTACATACGCATCATCAGAAGAACCGTCAGGCGTATTGATAATAAGCTGTACTTCCTTATTGGTGATGGAATCTAAGATATTCGGTCTACCCTGGTTCAGCTTATAAACCTTAGTATTTTCGATACCAGCCTGAGAAATCAAATCGCTGGTTCCGCCAGTAGCAATAATCTTAAAGCCGAGCTCGTGAAGACCCTTAGCAACCTCAACAACCTCATCCTTATCTCTGTCGTTAACGGAGATCAATGCAGTACCTGTTACAGGTAACTTTGTCTTAGTAGCTTCCTGCGCCTTGAAGAATGCTTCACCAAAGTCTGCAGCCATACCAAGAACTTCACCGGTAGAACGCATCTCAGGTCCAAGTAAGGGGTCAACCTCCTGGAACATATTGAAGGGGAATACCGCTTCTTTAACACCGCAGTGCTTAAACTGCTTATCCTTAAGATCCTTCACAGGAGACTCTTTGCCAGTATACTTTGCAGTCATAATCTCCGTAGCAAGAGGAACCATTCCAATACCGCAAACCTTAGATACTAAAGGCACAGTACGAGAAGCTCTAGGATTTGCTTCCAGAACATAAAGTACATCATCCTCGATAGCGTACTGCATGTTCATAAGACCTACAACACCCATTTCCTTTGCGATCTTCTTGGTGTATTCCTTAATGAGTGCAACATTCTTCTCAGAAATATTCTTAGAAGGAAGAACACACGCAGAGTCACCAGAGTGAACACCGGCAAGCTCGATGTGTTCCATAACAGCGGGAACGAATACATTCTCACCATCAGAGATTGCATCAGCCTCACACTCTAATGCGTGATGTAAGAATCTATCAATTAGGATAGGTCTGTCAGGTGTAACACCTACAGCTGCTGCCATATATACCTTCATATGATCATCGTCATATACAACTTCCATACCACGTCCACCAAGTACATAGGAAGGACGAACCATGACAGGATAGCCGATCTTATTAGCAATCGCAATAGCCTCATCAACCGTTACTGCCATTCCTGACTCAGGCATAGGAATGCCTAACTTATCCATCATTGCACGGAATAAATCTCTGTCTTCCGCAAGATCGATGGTCTCAGGTGTGGTACCTAAAATATTAACGCCATTTGCCTTTAATGCAGCTGCAAGGTTCAAAGGAGTCTGTCCACCAAACTGTGCAATTACACCAAGAGGCTTTTCCTTCGCATGGATAGAAAGAACATCTTCCAGAGTAAGAGGCTCAAAGTAAAGCTTATCAGAGGTATCATAGTCTGTAGATACTGTCTCAGGGTTGCAGTTTACGATGATGGTTTCGAAGCCAAGCTTCTTCAGCGCCTGTGCAGCATGTACGCAGCAATAGTCAAATTCGATACCCTGACCAATTCTGTTAGGACCACCACCAAGAATCATAATCTTCTTCTCATTGGTGGAAGCAGGTGCATCATCTTCCTTCTTAATATTGTAGGAAGAATAGTAGTAAGCACTGTCGGGAGTACCAGATACATGTACACCTTCCCAGCACTCTTCAATACCATAAGACAAACGTGCCTTACGAATTTCATCTTCGGAAACTTCCAAAAGACCTGCAAGATACTTATCAGAGAATCCATCCTGCTTAGCCTGCAGAAGAACTTCCTTCGCAGGAACACTGCCCTTCATAGCCTTTAAGGACTCTTCTTCTTCCACAAGTTCCTTCATCTGCTCAATGAAGTAAGGCTTAATCTTTGTCATATCGTAAAGTTCTTCTACGGTAGCACCCTTACGAAGTGCTTCGTACATAACGAACTGTCTCTGAGAAGTAGGAACATGAAGCTTTGCAAGAAGTTCTTCCTTGGTAAGCTCGCCATAGTTCTTTGCACCGCCAAGACCATACTGACCAATCTCAAGGGATCTGATTGCCTTCTGGTAAGCTTCCTTGTAGGTCTTACCAATACTCATAACCTCGCCTACTGCACGCATCTGTGTGCCCAGCTTATCTTCAGCACCCTTAAACTTCTCAAATGCCCAACGAGCAAACTTGATAACAACATAATCTCCAGAAGGAACATAATTATCAAGGGTACCGTACTTACCACACTCAATATCCTTCAAATCAAGACCAGCTGCCAGCATTGCAGAAACTAATGCAATAGGGAAACCAGTTGCCTTAGAAGCAAGCGCGGAGGAACGAGAAGTACGAGGATTAATCTCAATAACGATGATTCTACCAGTCTCGGTGTTACGAGCGAACTGAACGTTGGTACCACCAATAACCTGAATAGCATCTACAATCTTATATGCCTGTCTCTGGAGTTCCTTTTGAACATCTTCAGAAATGGTAAGCATCGGTGCTGAACAGAAGGAATCACCAGTATGCACACCAAGAGGATCAATATTTTCAATGAAGCATACGGTAATCATCTTACCAGTAGCATCACGTACAACTTCAAGCTCTAACTCTTCCCAACCAAGAACAGATTCTTCTACGAGTACCTGTCCAACTAAGGAAGCAGCAAGACCACGCTCACATACGGTCTTTAACTCTTCTACATTGTATACAAGACCGCCGCCGGCACCACCCATGGTATAAGCGGGACGAAGAACAACAGGGTAACCAAGCTCATCTGCAATCTTTAATGCATCCTCTACAGAGTATGCTACTTCAGATCTTGCCATTTCGATTCCTAAGGAATCCATGGTCTTCTTAAACTCAATACGGTCTTCACCACGCTCAATAGCATCTACCTGAACACCGATTACCTTTACGCCATATTTATCGAGGATACCCTTCTGATAAAGCTCAGAAGCAAGGTTTAATCCGGTCTGTCCACCAAGGTTAGGAAGCAGTCCATCAGGTCTTTCCTTTGCAATAATAGCTTCAATTCGCTCTACATTTAATGGCTCGATATAGGTAACATCTGCCATTCCAGGGTCTGTCATAATGGTCGCAGGGTTGGAGTTTACTAAGACAATCTCATAACCAAGCTTACGAAGTGCCTTACAAGCCTGGGTACCAGAGTAGTCGAACTCGCATGCCTGACCAATAATGATAGGACCAGAGCCAATAATCAGAATCTTGTGAATGTCCTCTCTTTTTTTCATTTCTATCCTCTTTTCTTGCATACAAACGCAGCAAAAAAAGGGAGGCTGCGTCATTGCAAAATATTTTTTTCAAATTATTATAACATTATTCCTACAAAATATCTACGAAAAAATCATTCGAAACAATGTTTATTTGTGTTTTTTCCCAAATTATCGGCGCATTGGGTACAATATATAGTGCCGTCGGCTAAAGGGGAACAACACTAGGCATTCTCGGCCTTCTGTTTTGCCAAGAATGGCTCCAAATACAACTGCTTTGCAATCGCAAGAAGTTCTGCATCTACCTTTCCAAACTGGGCTTCTTCATCTAAGATGTCAAAAGCCACTGGAATAGGCTTTGCTTTCTTGTATGGTCTGTCATCAGCAACCAGTGCATCATAGATATCCATAATGGTAAGAATTCTAGTCAGCGTATCTAATTCCTCCGCCTTTAGCCCCTTCGGATATCCTTTACCATTTAATACTTCATGATGGTTACTTGCCATAGCACGTACCCTGTCAAATTCACTGCAAAACTTCACATGGCTTAATATCTTATCCGTAAAGGTTACATGGCTCTGAATGGTAGCTCTTTCTTCATCAGAAAGCGTACCTGCCTTGATATGGATGCTGTCGGACTCTTCTTTAGTAATATACGGAAGAACGGTTCCATCTTCCAAGGTGTACGTCTCTTCCAGCAGTACATCCGCCTCTGCAAAATCCTCCGGTTTTAATGGTTTACCACAGTTATAAAGCCCTAACTTCCCAAGAAATGCATCGATTTTCTCAGTTTTCTCCAAAACCACCAACGCATCTGCCTTTCCCGCCAGAACATCTCGTTCCATGAGCACCTTAATATAGGCCAGTCGATCCTTAATCTGCTTCTCTCTGTCTCCTAGTTTGGTGGGCTTATCCATAACTTCAATAGGTACATCCATTTTTCCAACATCGTGAAGCATGGCTGCCAAATAAAGCTGCTTGCGGTCGGCTTTGCTAAAATGCAGTTCCGTCTTTCCAGCCTTATAAAGTTCGTTGATATAATCCACCATTTCAACACTTCGAATAGCTACATTTTTCGTATGGCTGGCATTATAGGGAGTTCTTCCATCAATCGCCTCTGCCATAGCATCTGCCATGGAAAACAATGTTTCCTGCAATTCCTCTGCCTTACGCTTCTGCATTTCAATATATTTCACAAGCACCAGCACAAGAAATTCTAGTACAAAACTAAGGGGCGTATATAAGACACTTAATTTGTAGTGGAAAGTAGCATAAAGTCCCATGCATAAAAGAATATATCCTAGAACAAACACGGGCAGGAATATAACACCACGGCTCAGTCGTTTGGAATAAACCAGCATTGCAAATCCAATGCTAAGAGCTACTGTTAATATAATTTGCATCCACAAAGGAACACTCCCTGCCTCTTTTCCAGAAAGCAGCGCCCAAATGGTGTTTGCGTGAATCTCCACACCGTACATGTTTCTCTTATGGTCAATAGGAACACTGTAAGCATCTCGCATGCCTTCCTCATAGGCACCAATTAGTACAATGGAATCAGCAAAGTAACTTCCCTTTACCTTTCCTGACAGAACAGAAGACATGGGTATTTTCTCAAAATCTCCTGGAACTCCTGTATAGACCAAATCAAAAACAACATCCCTGTCAAAATTAGCCTTCGGAAATGCCTCTGGATTCATCTCATAAAACTTCTTTGCGATTTCATACGCAAAATTGGCATAACTCTGTTCTTCTGAATACAGCTGCGAATAAACCTTTCGAACGTATCCGTCTTCATCTAATACCACATTGGTGAATCCGTGGCTTGCGCCTTCCTGCAGCGCATCGTATGCTTTAGCTTCACTACTAACATAATTTACTGCCTCATAGGTATCCCCCTCCATCACAATCTTCGTTGCAAATTCGAGCTGTGATGCCAATACAACATTCCCCGCCTCTTTTACTGCACGGGCTAGCTCTCTATCAGCTTCCGAGTCATCCGTTCCGGAGAATACAAAATCGAATCCTATAATGAGCGGCGCATTCTCTTTATCTTCCATAAGTATGTCAACTAGTTTTGCAAAATAGCTTCTGTTCCAATTAGAATAAGGCCCTAACTGTGCCAAAGACTCCTCATCCACACCAATAATTTTTACGTTCCAGGGTATGGCTGCTTCTTTCTGATACATTTTGTCTTCAAAGCTACTTTCAACTTCTAAAAATGATTTAAATAAAAGCATCAGCACGACCACAATCGTTACTGGCAACGCATAAATAAGACTTTTCCAAAGGGGATTCTTTTTCATAATGATTATTTCCAATGAATTTCTGTATCTTCTGTAATTAAAGTACTAAAATCAAAATCCCAATCTCCTGTCGGTTCTGGCTGAAAGGTCGGGATTGTTGCTTTACCACCTAGTTCAATCGTTTGCGTAGCAAACACATTGTTTCCATACATAAACGTTACCGTAAAAGGTCCTTTTGCTTCCTCTTTCATTTCTTCAATGAGTGCATGCACCTCTTCCGGCAATTCAATTCTGCTTTCATTATTTTCTTCGATTTTTTCAAGGGATTCTAGCACCTTTAACGGAAGTTCCTCATAAACAATGTCTCTTACGTCATCAAAAACATAATCCGTTATCTCTTCGTCATCATCTGTATAAATAAGGATTTCTTTTCCCTGCTGCACTAACTTTGTATTATCCGCTCTGGTTCCATCAGAAAAAACCAAATCCGCATCTACTGCGCCGTCAAACACAGATATCTTTGTGTACCGCTTACCGTCCTCACCCACATAAGTCCCAACATAATATACCGTTCCTCGAACAGCCATGGTTGAGTTGGGTGTATTAATTTCATAATAGGATTCTTTACTTAATTTGTTCTGAATATCGTTAGCAATACTACCTTCCAGCAAATTAATGGTTGTCTTACTGTTCTTTTTTGTTCCTTCTGCAATCAATTCAAAATCCGTATTTGCTTCTGCATATACAAACTTATCATCATCTAACTGCAATGTCAGAATCCCATCACCTACTGATACCTTATCCCCAGATTCCAGTAACATATTAAGATACACTTCAATATCACCAATGGGATCTCTATTTACCTTAGCTTCGCCTTCTTTTTCATATACTTTTATAATTCTGTATGCTTCTGCTCTGTTTCTCGTCAGTATAATAAGCACGGCAGCCACAGCAGCGCATACAAGGATTCCTGCAATAATGAATATCTTTTTCTTGTTCATATGCGTTTTATTCTCATCCATCTATGACTTAGTTCTTGGTAATTCTGGTACTGGTTTCTTCACGAACATAAACAGTTCCACCCATATATACAGTACTATCACCTTGAATCGTCCAACGTCCTGCTTCTAACGTATAATTCGTTCCTGCATCCAGTCTGACATCATGATTTTCAGGAATAATACCGCTTTCTGTCCATTCCTCCGCAACGACAATGGTATAGGTGATAGAATTTCCTGCCTGATCAATAGCCTCAATGCGATATACCATTCGTCCCCCTCTGGCCGATAATGCAAGAGAGGCTTTTCCATCAGAAATATCTATTCTTTTACCATTTACTAACACTGTAGCAAGATTTGGATCATTTATGGTATATTCCTGGGTTTCATTGTAAACAACTTTATTATCTTCAATATCTTCATTAAAATGTGGTGCGGCTATGTCCACCTTATAATTCGGCATCTTTTCGCCATCAGACATTGCTCCCGTTTTCACATCTTTAAAGTACAAAGATTTCTGCTCGCTGACATCACTATACAGGAGCTCATCACTGTACACACCATTAAAATCTGTTCCTATCTGATAACCATTCGGTGCCTTCAGTACAACGTCCGAGATATAAAAGTCATTTTCGCCCTTTTTGCCAGTTGTGATATATCCAGGACTAGGCATATAGCTTACGACAAATTTTGCTTCTGCATAAGCTTCTAGGTAAAATGCGTTTTCTGGAAAGGTTGCTCTCACTACATAATTTCCAACTGCCCCAGGGATTTCCGTGCTAAATGCTGTATCTGGTGCACCCTCAGCCTTATATGAAATAACAACTTTTTTAATGCCATTCTTTTCAGAGGATACTTCCGGGGAAGGCGTCATACCAATATAGTAGTCCGCAATCGAAACTTCCCCTTCTCCCTTTGCCTTCTTAATTTCAAATGAACAAGTTGCCTCAAAGGAAAAATAATTTTCGTTTTCCGGGAAATATAGCTTGGCTACATATTTTCCTGGTACCTCGGGCATCTCCTCAGAATAGGTTTTGTCATCTGCACCTGCGAATTTATAGGTAATCTTTGCTGTGCTTAGTTTATAATTCTCTGTTTTAATACGGGGAACAACCATCTCCCCATAAGTAACATCCGCAATAGAAAAGTCCACCTTTCCTTCTATCTGATCAACTACAAACGCTATGGTTGGATTCTCATAATTGGTAGAGAGCGGAGAGGATAGCTCTGCTATTGCAGTATACTCACCAGCCTCTGTAGGTTTTACAGTCGTATAGGCAGAATCCGCTTCCCCCTTTTTCTTGAATTTAAGAATATACTTTCCGCTGGTCCCACCTACTTCAAGTCCTGTCGCTGCATGCAGCACAGTGGAAGAAAGGGTCTCATTTAACCCTGTTCCACTAAGTGTAAGTGTTGGCATAACCTTTTTTATTTCAAAGGTTATGGGAGAAGCACTACTTGTATAAGCATTGTAGTTATCATTCTGCGGGAAAGTAATATAAGCATTATATACGCCAGCATCTTCCGGAACCAATGCTGCAGAGTAGGTGGCATCTGCTGCCTTTTTATAATAGATTTTCGCACCAGCCAAATCATAATTGGTGGTGGTAATAGTAGTTGCAGAAGCTAAGGACTCGCCATAATCAAAGTCGGCGATAGAAAAGGAAACGGTTCCATCTATACGCTCAATGGTGAAATCCTTCGTAGGATTGTTTAAACTCGTGGCATAGGTTGCACCCATAAACGCCCTAGCAGTATACTCTCCTGCCGCCGTAGGTCTCGTTGTCGTATACGTACTGTCATCCGCACCCTTTACCTTATACTGGAGGGTATAATCTGTACCCTGGGTCAGGGTCTTCTCTACGCCATTCTTTGTATAGGCAACTGTAGCTACCACAGTCTCATTATATCCAGTGCCACTTATGGTAAATGTAGGCGTTACTTTCTTTATTTCAAAAGTGACCGGTGATGCTTCACTAGAAAATGCTTTGTAAACATCATTTTCAGGGAAGGTGAGATAGGCATTATAAATACCCGCTTCCTCCGGAATGAATGTATCAGAATAGGTAGCATCCGTGGATTTCTTATAATATATTTTTGCAGTCTCTACAGCATAATTCGATCCTGAAATTGTAATAGCAGACGATAATGACTCACCAAAGTTGAAATCAGCAATAGAAAGCGTTGCCCCTCCATCTGCATGTTCTATCGTAAAATCCTTTGTGGGAATATTTAAATTTGATGAACAAGTGCTATTTTTATATATAAGCCTTGCGGTATAATCCCCTGCGGTCTCCCGTCTGTCAGAGGTATAAGTACTGTCATCAGCACCTTTCACTTTATACTCAACATCGTAATCTGCCCCCTGCACAAGCGTCTTTGTAGTACCATATTCTGAATAAGATACTTCTACGACTGGATACAACCATGGCTTCTCCTGCGAAATCGTAAATGTGGGGGTAACCTTCGTAACATTAAATGTAGTATTCGCCGTAGCTTCAGTATGCGTACTTGACTCTGCTGATTTTAAAGTTACTGTATAACTTCCAACCGATAACTTCTCATTCTGAAATTCAGAAATTGCCTTATATGTTAAACCATCAAAAGAATAGGTGACTGCAGCGGATGTATCCGCAGATAGTGTGTAAGATATGGAAGGTTTCTGTCCATATTCTATATCAGGCACGGAAAGTTCAACAAAGTTTTTCTCCTCTTTGATAAGGTTGAATTTAACAGTGACACTTAGCTCTTCGCCATTAGTATCGTCTTTCACAGCGATTTTAAGTGTATTAGCCCCTGCTTTCAAACCCATATCAGACGGGTCAAGGAATATATTATAAGTATCTCTATTTGAATCACTGTTTGTCAGAGTTCTGCTTATTCCAGATGATAAAGTCCAAGTATGTTCGCTCACAGAATAAGCGCCGCATTGAAAAATTAACTCTGCAAATTTAAACGCACTTTCATTACCGGAAACATCGCCAAGATCAATTGTTGGGTCTGATACTTGCGTCCCTCCAAAAAATACACCAGATTCTCCACTAGCGCTACATACCATCACAATACTTGTTACAGTATGCTCTGCGGCCTGCACCTCTGGCACATCTATCTGTAGTGCCAAAACTGCCACTATCATAAATAGTGCCAGCACTCTTCTTACATATTTCTTCATTCTCTCCACCTTACACTTCACCAAACTATCTCTCCCCAAAACTTCTGTCCATTTACAGAATTTCATACAAAAAACCTAGTATATTTTACCACATTTTCATCGGGGACGTGTCCTTAGGGTCAACAGAGTTGACCCGTGTACAGGTATGTCCCTCTGAGCACAGGCGTGTCCCTTTGCATCAAAAAATGGCTTCGGTCATCCCGAAGCCACAATCCTTCTCATACCGTTTTACGATGTTAGTATGCTCTTTCTCTTGTATAGTATTTCTTCATACATCTCACTCATACCCCTCAGTCCCTGCTCTGCCAGTTCAACAGCAGCTGATTTAAGTGCACTAGGAAACGCCGTTACCATCTCATCAAATTTGTGCATAGCCAGTTTTGCACCTAACCCAATGTTTTTTGCCTCTTTTTCAAATGATTCCCTAGAAATATCGTAGATTCGATATATGCCTCCAATACTCATGGACATATCTTCACTCGAACTTTCATAAATAACAGTGCTGACAATGTCATATGCTGGTGCAAGACGAACGCTACATAAATCTTTGCTGTACAAAAGAGATATATTTTTAATATGATTATCCGTATTTCCAATTAAATAATTAAATATACTCATCTCCCACAGTTTCATCTGATCTTCTATAGGATTTGACGAATACTGCCCTATAAGATCAAATATTTTTTTCATATATCCAGCATTATTTTTCTCATATTTTTCATTCGCTGGTATTCCAAGTGCCTGAGAAAAATCCTCTTGATGTAATCTGTATGGCACAGGTAATCCTTCTATAATTCTGCTATTGCCATCTGTTATTCTGTCGTATCTTTTTGTCGCAAATAAAATATCACTATCCTTATAACTGCCTAGATTTACAATGAAATTTTCTACGACTTCAATTCCCATCTTTTGGGCTGTAAGCATACATAATAGTTCATTGTTTACTATACCATTAAGTCTTACATGACTTTGCTTTACTATATGTGTGCTTGGTGCCGTACCCGTTGGCAGAAACCAATTCTTGCCGTCATAACATAATCCCACTTTTCCTGATGCACCTGTTAGGGATAAATGTGCTTTTGTTACCAACTCCGCTGATTCAGTTGCCCCCTCTCTTGCGAGTTTTTGAACATCCTCTTTAGTTAAAACTTTATATCCTGCTTCGATGCATTTACTATTTGAGTCCACTACTCTTATAGCACCCAAACACTCCTGCCCCAATCTAGATAGGATAGTTAGATAGTCATTTTCATCGGCATGTATCCACTGTGCAACACAGCGCCTAGTAAATCCCTCTGGCAATAAACCTTCAAAAAAACGTTTGGTCTTTTCAGGAGAAAATGTCTTTTCACTAAGTGGTAGCGCTATAGATACAGGTGTACTAAATGTATTTTTCAAATAATTATCATCATAAGCAAAACACGCGTCATCAACATTCTCCCCCCTTATGCTTCCCACATAAGTGCTTTCTCCATTGATCTCTATATAAATTTGCAAATCGTGCGTCTTCATCCCCTCCTCTCTGCAATTAAATCCATTCCTAATATGTGTAATAGCTTGATAACCTTTTCTATCTCCGCAGTTTTCTTTCCTCTCTCAACATCAGAGATAAATGTCACGCTAAGTCCCGTAAACGCAGATAAATAAGCTTGGCTATACCCTAATTCCTTTCGTCTATTCCTAATAATTTGACCTAATGAGATCGAATCTGTTATTCGCATGTTTTTCTCCTATGCCGTGCGGCTAAATTTCAAAAAAATTGTGTAAAATATGCCGTACGGCATACATTAATTACCACCATTATATTTTATGCCGTACGGCTAAGTCAATATTTTCATCGGGGACTTTTCATCGGGGACGGTCCTTTTGTGTACAGGTGTGTCCCTCTGAGCACAGGTGTGTCCCTCTGGATTAAAAAATGGCTTCGGTCATCCCGAAGCCATTGAGAAACACAATGTCTTATCTACTTACTTTCTCGCTTCATAATCTGCGCTAATCGAAGCACAGCATTCCACCATGCATAATTCCTCATCTTCCCGGCTCTTTGCATTTCTAAATGCACCCACGGTTTTTGCAAGGGTTGCAAAGTTGTGTGCGGTTCCTGCTTTATCGCATTTATAGTTCACTGCGCGGTTAGCGGCAATACCAAAGTTTCCAGCCACCTTCACAGCATCAATGTTTGCTCCTAAGAATAAGAATTCCCATCCGTGCTTACTCTTTTTCTTTTCAATCATCTTTTTCACCTTTGCGTGATTGTATTCGCGGCTAGCATTCTCCATTCCATCGGTGGTAATGATAAATAATGTTTTCTCCGGTCTTTCCTCCTCCGGCAATTCCTTCTGCTTTTTCCCAACAGCATGCACAGTAGAACCGATGGCATCAAGAAGTGCAGTGCAGCCTCTGACGAAGTATTCCTTTTCTGTCATGTTCTTTGCTTCTCTAAGATCTACCCTGTCATACAAGGTTTCTACCTTATCGTCAAAGAGCACTGTGGTTAAGACTGCCTCTCCTTCCTCCTTCTTCTGCTTCTCTAAAAGGGAATTAAATCCTCCAATGGTATCTGCTTCTAATCCCTGCATGGAACCGCTTCTGTCTAAGATGAATACTACTTCCGTTAATCCTTTTTTCATAATGAAATCCTCACTTTCTTTTTTTGCCTGAACAGTATTTTTTCTGTTCTTTCTTTGTTTGATGATGTCATTATAAAAAATCGTCTAATAAAAAAGGTCGCCCCCAAAGCGACCCTTTTTCTCACGCTATAATCCCCGGCACTCCATACTCTTCTAATTGCAAATCAATCTCAAAGATATCGTAGATTTTCTTTTCAATAAAATACTGAAAAATCACATCTCGCATATCGCTGGGGGAGAATGCATAGCCTGCTCTGGACAGAAGATCCTTTGCTTCATCCAAATTACATTTTGCTCCAATACAAAGACACAGGCAGGTCAATTTCTGCGGATGATAATCCAAATCATTTTTAATCTTTGCAAAGAGTTTCTTATCTACTGCCGCAGCTTTATAAACTTCAACATTCTGCATCCCTTTCACTTCTATAAGATGTAACAGATATTCTGAAAAGGAGTCTGCAAGGTGCTTCTGACGCTCATCTAGCTTTTCTTTCAGTTCTTCTAAGAGTGCATCATAGTCCTGATTAGAATCTTCTTCGAAAGATTCCTCTAGAGCTTCTTCACAGACAGCTGACTCATCCGCGATGTGAGGTGCTGCTTTCCCTGCCTTCTCCTTTTTGTGAAAGAGAAAACCATGCTCTTCTTTTGTCTTTTCTGGCTTATCTTTCGCATTCTGCGTAGTTGCAGGGAATACCGCTGCTGCCTCCATTTTTGGTTCTGCCGCTACAGAAGGCAGCACCATGGGCGCCGGCATAGGGGGAGTCGCTGCTCCAAAACACCGCCTGTCATCCATCACTGACGCGCAGCTAAACATAGCCACCGTCTTCTCTACATTCTCAGGACGATAGTGGGTATCTATATATTGTTGTAAATCAGGATACTTTACATTCATTTTCTCTACCATCACAGGACGAAAGCAGGAAGTTTTTCCTTACACTCCTCGCAAATCCACAAACGACAGTTTCAAAGGGTCTCCTCGCTCTATATCACAAAGCGCGGTCTTTCCTAAAATTTCCTCATAATATTTTGGTTTCTCTCCATAGCCTGGACGAATCACGCGTATATTTTCTTCCGTAAAGGTTTCTCCTTTTTTCACATCCTTCACGCAGAAAATGGAACGACGGAATTTCACGCTTCCTTCTTCCTGTTTGGTGGGGCCATAGGAAACCCTGCCAAGGGCTTTTTCTGCCTGACGAATATCCTGCACCATCTGTTTAAACTCCGCAGGCTCCATAGAGAAAGAAGCATCTGGATTTTCAATCTCCCGACTAAGGCACATATGCTTTTCTACAATCTGTCCCCCCATTATAACGCTGGTTACCGCGCCAACACTTCCCATGGAATGATCGGAGAGTCCTACTGGCACATGAAAACTCTGCGCCATATCCTGCATGGTTCTAAGATTCATCTCATCGGTAATGGCCGGGTAAGCGCTGGCACAACGAAGTAATGCAATCTCATGATTTCCCATGGAGCGAATGGCTTCCACCGCTTCCTCTATCTCTTCCTTCGTTGCCATTCCCGTAGACATAATAATGGGCTTGCCTTTTGATGCAACATATTTCAGCAGGGGGATATCTACTAACTCGAAAGAAGCAATCTTGTAAAATTCCACACCAAGCTCTTCCAGAAAATCCACAGAAGAATTATCAAATGGAGTCGAGAAGAAATCAATCCCTACACGATCCGCTTCTTCTTTAATCGCTTTCTGCCATTCCCAAGGGGTGTACGCTTTCTGATAGAGGTGATATAAATTCTCCCCTTCCCAGGTGCCATCCTCAATCTGAAAATAAGACTTGTCACTATCAATGGTCAGGGTATCCGCTGTATAAGTTTGAATCTTAATGCAATCCGCACCGCTTTCCTTTGCAGCACGCACAATTTCTAGTGCTCTATCCAAACTTCCCGCATGATTTGCAGACATCTCTGCAATGACATAGGTCTGTTTTCCCAATATTTCCTGTAAAGTACGCATATTTTTATCCTTTGTACTACCGCCTCAATGATTCTAAATCTGTAAACACCCTACGAACCTACACTAGCCACAAGCATTCTACTTCATAGTTAATGCAATTCGCTTCTTTGCCATATCCACCGACAGCACCTTTACTTCCACCACATCCCCGATACTAACCACTTCCAAAGGGTGCTTAATATACTTATCACTCATCTGTGAGATATGTACCAAACCGTCCTGATGCACTCCAATATCAATAAAGGCACCAAAATCAATAACATTTCGTACTGTTCCTTTCAGTACCATACCTTCTTTCAAATCCTTAAGATCTAATACGTCGGATTTTAGGATTGGCTTAGGCATTTCCTCTCGGGGATCTCTTGCCGGCTTCTTCAGTTCCTTCACAATATCAGAAAGTGTAATCTCACCAATTCCAAGTTCTGCTGCCAGGGAACGTATCTCCGCCGAAGAAACCTCCAGGTTTCTGACACCACCGCTTGCAATATCTGCTGCCGTGATACCCTTCTTTTCCATGAAAGCCTTCGTAGCATCATAAGATTCTGGATGCACACTGGTAGCATCTAGTGCTTCCTTTCCACCTTTAATCCGCATGAATCCTGCACAGAGTTCATATGCTTTCGGTCCCAATTTAGGAACCTTAAGTAAATCCTTGCGGCTCTTAAAGGCGCCATTTTCTTCCCTATATTCCACAATGGATTTTGCCAAGGTTTTATTAATACCAGATACATACATCAGCAAGGAAGCTGAAGCTGTATTGGCATCTACACCAACAGAGTTTACACAATCTTCCACAACGCCAGAAAGACTATCTGACAATTTTTTCTGATTCATGTCATGCTGATACTGTCCAACTCCAATGGCCGCAGGATCAATCTTAACAAGCTCAGAGAGGGGATCTTGTAATCTTCTGGCCATAGACGCCGAACTTCTCTGTCCCACATCAAAATTCGGAAACTCCTCTGTTGCAAGCTTGGACGCAGAATATACAGATGCACCAGCTTCATTCACAATAACGTATTTTAAGGAAGTTCCCTCGCCTGATAATTCTTTAATGATTTCAACAATCACCTGCTCTGACTCTCTGGAAGCTGTTCCATTTCCCAAGGAAATCAGAGTAATGCCATACTTCTTTACTAAGTCCTTTACAATGGCCTTAGACTCGGCAATCTTCTTCTGGGGTTCTGTAGGAAAAATAACCGTAGTATATAAAACTTTTCCCGTTGGATCTACAATACAAAGTTTACATCCCGTACGGAAAGCAGGATCCCAACCAAGTACGGTTTGTCCTTCAATGGGAGGCTGCATTAAAAGCTGACGGAGATTTTGCGAAAACACATGAATCGCTCCATCTTCTGCCGTTTCCCAAGTCATATTTCTGATTTCTCTTTCCACAGCAGGGAATATCAATCTCTTATAACTATCTGCCAACATTTCCTGCATGAAGCTTTCTGTGTAGGCATTCTGTCCTTTTATAAACTTCTTTTCGAGAACTTTAATTATCTGTTCTTCTGGTGCTACCACTTTTACAGACAAAACCTTTTCCGCTTCCCCTCTGTTTACGGCAAGGACTCTGTGACCAGGCATTTTCGCTACCGGTTCACTAAATTCATAATAGTTCTCATATACCTGGCGTACATCCTTCTCCGCATCTTTTAGTGCGGTTGCAATGCTGCCATGTTCAAATACAAATTTACGAATAGCCTGACGAATCTCTGCTTCATCAGCCACTTCTTCGGCTAAAATATCTGACGCACCTGCTAATGCATCCTCTACGGTCTTTACTTCTAACCCCTCCTTATCAGAAAGGTATCCTTCCGCTAGGTTTGCTAAAGGTACCGTAACCTTCTGCGCAAAGATTTCCCTTGCTAACGGCTCTAATCCTTTTTCCTTGGCAATCATTGCCCTAGTGCGTTTCTTGGGTTTATATGGCCTATATAGATCCTCTACGGCTGCCTGGGTCATGGCACTATCAATGGCAGCCTTCAATTCTGCTGTCAGTTTTCCCTGTTCCTCGATGGATGCAAGAACAGCATCCTTGCGTTCCTCTAAATTTCGCAGGTAGGTCAATCTTTCCCCCAGATTTCGTAACACCTCGTCATTCAGCGATCCTGTTACTTCCTTACGATATCTGGCAATAAAGGGAATGGTTTTCCCCTCATCAATAAGACCTATGGTTGCCTCCACCTGGCTCGTCTTTATCTTTAATTCATCTGCTATGATTTTTACAATGTCTGCCACGCTATTTTCCTCACATAATTACAGGATGCTTCTCTTATCCTAAAACATCCTCTAGGCACTATAAACATTACCCTGCTATTTTCTTATAATAGATTCCTGTCTTTCATAGTCTGGTATGCTTTCAAAATACCATACTTAGCAGAATGGAATGTTAAGCCACCCTGGAAGTACACCGCATAGGGCTCCTTAATAGGACCATCTGCTGAAAGTTCGATGGATGAACCAGAAACAAAAGCGCCCGCCGCCATAATTACCTGACTGTCATATCCTGGCATATCCCAAGGTTCTGGAGTCACATAGCTATCCACAGGAGAAGCTGCCTGAATTCCCGTACAGAAGGCTTCCATTCGTTCCCTGCTTCCTAATGTAATCGCCTGAATGATATCATGGCGTTCCTCTGTACCTAAAGGGAGAACCGGATATCCTAATCTTTCAAATAGGGTTGCTGCAAAAATAGAAGTTTTCAAAGCATTTGCAGTAACATCCGGCGATAAGAAAATTCCCTGGTAAAAATCCTTTAATATTCCCAGTGAAGCGCCGACTTCTTTTCCTAGTCCCGGACTAGTTAATCTAAAAGCTGCATTTTCTACGCACTCTTTTTTTCCTGCAATATATCCACCAATAGGAGCAAGTCCACCGCCAGGATTTTTAATAAGAGATCCCACAATCATATCTGCCCCCACATCGGAAGGCTCTATGGTCTCAACAAACTCTCCGTAGCAATTATCTACCATCACAAGAACATCTGGCTTTATTTCCTTTACAAAAGAAATGATTTTACCAATTTCTTCCACAGAATAGGAAGGTCTAGTCTGATATCCTTTAGAGCGCTGAATCGTAACTAGCTTTGTCTTTTCTGTAATTGCCTGACGAATATTCTCATAATCTGGCATTCCCTTATCATCTAAGTCTGCCTGACGATAAGTAATACCATACTCAGCTAAGGATCCCTTCGAGGGTCTGATTCCTATCACTTCTTCTAATGTATCGTAAGGTTTTCCTACTGCACTGACTAGTTCATCTCCTGGACGAAGATTGCTCATTAATGCAAGGGCAAGCGCATGGGTTCCACAGGTAATCTGAGGTCTAACAAGGGCATCCTCTGTATGAAAAATATCCGCATAAACCGCTTCTAAAGTGTCACGACCAATATCGTTATATCCATAGCCTGTAGTTCCTAACATGCAGGCTTCAGAAACCTTATTCTTTCGAAAAGCATTTAACACCTTTAACTGATTAATCTCTGCCACCCCATCAATCGTCTGAAAACGCTCCTTAAGAGAAGCCATTACTTCTTCTCCCAAAGAAAGCGTTTCTGCATCTAGTCCGAGAAGTGCTGCCTGCTTTAATATATTTTCCTGTAATGTCATTTCTTATTTTCCTTTGCTTTCATTTTTCATCCAATATTTAATTATACCAAATTTCACTTAAAAAGTGCCGTGGCTAACTTCACACGGCACTTTCAAATTAGCGTTTTTTTCCAAAACAGTCTGCAGTATATTTACTTTGATAGAACGCCCCTGATATAGGAATGAAATACTTCTGTCCATACCTTATAGGCCGGTGCAGTCATATGGCACAATCCGTCACTGCAATAGGAAGGAATCAAATTACCTGCTCCATCCGATAATGGATTGGCAAGATCCACATAACCATATCCATTCATGCTCGCTATACACTGCAAGTAAACATTAAATAATGCTATATCTCGATTGGTGAGGCATCCCTTTCCGGAGCCCTGCTTTACATAGGTCTGGCTAATAATGTGAATGTCCACATCCGGACGCACTTTCTTAATCGCTGCAATGAGTTTCTCATACCACGCGATATTTTCATAAGCACCACGACATACCAAATCATTGGTTCCGAACATAATAAATACATGCTTCACCTGCGGTGAAAGTTGTAACACCTGCATCGGGCTCATTTTCTTCCCCTGAAAAACCGGGTGAATACTCTTGGGCGTCACCGGCGACAATGCATGAACCATGGAATAACTTACACAAGCGTGTACCAATGTACTCTTTTCACAAGCATCTCCGTTACTCATAATATGATAGAGATATCCCGTCATAATGGAATCCCCAATAAACATGCTTTCAGAAAAATACTTCTGTACCGCTGCTTCTGAAACATATCCAGTCTGTCCAGGCACCGTCTCCTCTGGCTTCTCTGTAGGTTCTTCCCTTACATATGCTTCCCCAGATACAGTCGCAATTCTTCCTTCTGCATAACCATGCTCTATATAGTGCATATAATAAGCTGGCAGATTCATTCCAAATGTCATCACCAAATCCGGATATCTGGAAGCATAAGCATAAACATTAAATTCAGGACTGGCTTCGCGGCCTTCCTGCATTCCATAAAGAATGAAATGGCTAAACAAAGCTGTAGCATCATTACCATAAACCATCTGTACATCTGGATTCATCTGGGCATAATAATCTGCCTGAAATACGTGGTCATATAGGAACGTTCCGTCCGCTTTTGCATCCACTGGAAATAGCGGCACCAAACATACCAGCACGCAAATAACCGCCACAATGCGCATACATATTTTTTTCATAGTAAAACTCCTACCTTTATTTCAAAACGCTTATATTAGTATACAGCTTTGATTCCTAAGTCTGTATCAAACGTATTCATATTATACAAAAACAGCACATCTGTCACGTCTGCATGTTCCTCTAGGAACTTTGCCACTCCGGATTTATAACTTCTGGTATCGAAAACGTAAATTGTCTTAAAATGGTGTGCCAGAAAAGGAACCATGCTATTCGCATAGCTGTCCTTCAATAGTACTAATACCCTGTCTGTTACTGCATTCTCATTTTCTACCACAATCAGACTATGCAGATTATTGAGGAAATAAGAATATTTATCCTTTTTCTCCAGATATTCTGGATTATACAAACTCGAGGTTACTTCTCCAGTATCGGTATAGGTAACCGTCAGCTGATCCTCTGGATGCGAGTAACTAGTGATAGAATCTCCCTTCACTCCATAATCATTCACTTTAGAATAAATGGTTCCCCGGAATTCTTCACTTACAACAGTACCCGTAAAGCCTGAAAGTGATTCTGGTATCAGTCCCGCCTCCTCACAATAAACAGTGTATGCATAATATGCCCCTAAGGTTGTCCAATGATGATCCAGTCTGTAATAAATATATTCATCTTTGTGTTCCAAAAGAATATTTTCCACACGTACTGGCGAAATACCTGTTCCTGCATAAATTTCTTCTATGGTATCTAGCTGACTGACAGTATAAGAATCTACAAAGGGCGGTAATTTTTCCTGTAGGATGGTTACCGCAGTTGGCACTAACATCATCTGCACATTCTTTCCTGTTAATGCTTCATTTTCAGAAAAACGCTTCAAGATATCTATCCTCGTCTGCGTCTCCTTGGGTGCATTATAAGCTTCGATGTAATATCCATCTTTACCAATGTAGATGTTCCCAATCTGCTTTTTCCCGCTCAGAATATCACTCTTTGTCTTGATTCCCATAAACAAATCTCTACCTGGGAAATGATCTACAACATAATCCGTGAGGTCATTCATATAAGTGCCTGATTTCACGCTTTCCCAGTCCGGTTTATCTAACTTGCTTAAGTATCGATTTTCATTTTCTGAAAACTCTTTTTTCGGAATTGCAAAAAAGAGAATACCAAAAAGAAGACAGAACACTGCCACCAGACAAACGGTTATATTTTCAATCGTTTTCTTCATTTTCATCCTATCCCTTTTTATGCAAATATAGAAAAATCAGACGCCCGCCTGATTATCTCAGCTCGCATCTAAAATCTAAAATACAGAAATGGATTATAGGTATCCCCAATCAAATAACCAGTACATACTAAAAATAAAATGATTTTTCCTACTGCACCCACGCAGGTCCACAAAATCTGCACCTTTTCGCCAAAAGTTTTTATTTTTCTTCGCAAGAATTCTGCAAATCCTAATGCTAAAAGAATAGCTATCGCCAAAAGAATACCATAATTCATAAGACTCCACACAACCGACTTGTTAACAAAGCCCGCCCCTGTGAGTCCAAACAGACTCTTCAAATAAGAAACCATCTCCGTGCTGTTCTCTAGTGCAAAAACCACAAATCCCACATGAATCACAAAAAGTGAATACAGTCTTTGCAGGATTCTTGGCCACTTCTCCATTTTCTTTCCCCATACATATTTCTCCATGCAAAGGAAGAAGCCATTGATTAGTCCCCAAAGAATATAATTCCAAAAAGCACCATGCCACATTCCTGTCAGAAACCACACAAGCAGCATGTTTCTAAGATGCTTTATGACACTAACTCTATTTCCTCCTAGGGGAATGTACACATAATCACGAAACCATGTGGATAGAGAAATATGCCATCTTCTCCAAAAGTCAGTAATAGACGTAGATAATAGTGGATAATTAAAATTCTCAGGAAAATGAAACCCTAGCATTCTGCCAAGGCCAATGGCCATATCGCTATAAGCACTAAAATCAAAATACAGTTGCAGCACAAAACAAATAGCCCCCAACCAGGCCATTACCACCGTTCGCCCCTCTGCCGGAAGTCCGCTGATTTCTTCCCATAGTTTTCCTACTTGATTCGCAATCAATACCTTCCTAAAGAGGCCAATCAAAAATCGCTGCATGCCTTCTCTAAAGTCACTGAAGTGAACACTTCTACCATGCAGTTCCTCCTGCACCACGCTAAAGCGAACAATAGGTCCTGCAATCAGTTGTGGAAACATAGATACATACGTCAAATAATAAAAATAATTTTTCTCCACCAGAACTTTTTTACGATAAAGATCAATCACATAACTCATGCTCTGAAACGTGAAAAAACTAATCCCAATCGGAAGTGGAATTTCTCTTAACGCAATCTCTGTTTTAAAAATGGAATTCACTGTCGATATAGCAAAATCAGCATACTTGAAGAACCCAAGTACAGAAAGATTTACGCACACAGAAAGCAGCAAAAACATTCTTCTTTTCCAAGTCTTCGCTCCAAACCTGTGCATCAAAAGTCCGCAGATATAATCTAGGAATGTTGCAGATAAAAGAAGAATAATATAAACAGGCTCCCCAAATGCATAGAACACCAAGCTGAAAATTAACAGGATGGTGTTCTTGAATGGGATCCCTTTCGGTCCTGCCGGAATGGCATAATATAAAATCAAACATGCCGGCAGAAAAAAATATAAGAATGGAATGCTGCTAAAAACCACTCTATCTAGTCCTCTTACTTTCCAAGACCAGATACAATAATATCTTCAATATCTTTCTGAGATTCAGAAATAACTAAGTAAACATAGGAACCGTCTGTCGTTACAGAAGCTTTCTCAACAATTTCATACTGCTCTGGAAGATAATTTTCCATCTCTACAGCTTTTCCGCCCCTGTATACTTCAACGCTCATAGCAATGGTCTTTGCATCCTTCTCATCCTTCACCTTCGCTATAACGATGGTTTCCGCGGAGATACTTTCCTCGCTAATAGAAAATACATAATCTTCTAATAGACTTACATCAATACCAAAAAGGTTCATGATAAATCCATCTTCTAATTCCATGGGTGCTTTTAAGGATACAGCAGCACAAATATCAGCATAGATTTCTGTGGGCGTCTTAACGACCACAGCTTCCTGTGTTTCTTCTTCCGGTACAGTCTCTTCGACTTCTTCCTCTGTTTCTCCCTGTCCTTCAGCAGGCTCTTCTACCACTTCTTCCTGCGTATCGGTGTTCGTTTCCTCTACTACAACCTGCTCATCCGTTATAACCTCTGTAGAAGGGGTTTCCTGCTGCGCACTTTCCTTGCCGCAACCTGTAAGCACTGCGCCGCAAACAAGCATACCACTTAAAATTCCTAATAAAGCTTTCTTTTTCATAATCCATCTTTCCTCTTTTTCCTGTATTTATTATAACTGTGCCTGTAACTGCGTCGCTACATAAGCATGTATTACATTCTTCCAAACATCGTATCCGCTACGGGAAATATGCACAAAACCATCACTGCAATAAGCATTTGCCAAGTGGCCGCTTCCATCAGACAATGGAGTCGCCATATCTACATAACCATATCCATGCAGCATGGCCGTCTCCTGCAATAGTGCATTAAATTTTGCAGCTCCGGCACTACTTAATGCCCCCTTATCGGCACCTTTCTTCACATAAGTCATACTGATAATGTGAATCTCAAGGTCCGGTCTGACAGCCTGCATATTGGCAATCATCTGCAAATAATTTGCTAATGACCCCTCTGCACCACTGACCCCGATATCATTCATTCCCAGCATAATGAATACACGTTTCACATTAGGACACATCGTAAGCTGGGTCCAGGGATTCATCTTCTGTCCCTTATATAATGGATGACAACTTTTCTGCGTCACTGGGCTAAGTGCATTTCTCGCAGAATAGCTACCTACACAGTGAAAGGTAATTCCTTTACCGCAGGGATCTGTATCACGCATAGTGTAGTTCATATATCCTAGCATAATGGAGTCACCGATAAACATAGACTCCGACAGATACTGCGCCGTCATAGCTTCTAACTGCTCCGCCGTGGTAATCTGCACATCAGAAACTGGAATAACTTCGCCCTCATAGGGCTGTCCATCTAAAGTTGCAATTCGTCCCTCCGCCTTCCCGCAGAGCATATAGTGTCTATAGTAGGCTTCCCAGTCCATTCCAAATGCCATGCCCAAATCTGCATACCTGAGTGCGTAGGCATATACATGGAATTCAGGACTAGCAATTCTGCCTTCCTTCATACCGTAGGATAGGAAATGTCGCAGTAATGCCTGCTCATTTGTTCCACATACTGCGGCAACATCCGGATTCATAGTTGCATAGTACTCTGCCTGAAATACAACGCCATAATTTGCAGTCCCTGCCGCATGTACCGGTAGTTTCATCATGGGCAATAATAACGTTATCAATAGTACCACAACTACCATTTTACACAAAATAGGTTTTTTCATAGTCACTTTCCTTTTCTGCCATGCACTCGTTGCCCATTCTTCCCAAAAGGCTTCTGCTCTGCACGATTTTTATTCTGTAATGGATCCTTCTTATTTGTCCTATGCTGTCCTCCACTTCCCGCATCATGTGGCTTCGTAGAAGATTGAAACTTCCGATTCGGAATAAGGCATTTTTGTTTATCGTACCCTATGAGATCCTGTCTGCCTTCCCGTAGTAGGGCTTCTTTCACCAGTTCATAGTTCTCTGGCTTCCTATACTGGATCAACGCCCTCTGCATAGCTTTTTCATGAGGGTTCGATGTAATATTCACCTTTTTCATAGTTCGCGGATCAACACCGGTGTAATACATACAGGTCGATATTGTGGATGGTGTAGGATAAAAATCCTGCACCTGTTCCGGCATATATCCCATATCCCGAATGCTTTCTGCCAAAGCAATCGCATCTTTTAACGTTGAACCTGGATGAGAAGAAATCAAGTAAGGCACTAAATACTGATTTAGTCCCAACTGTTTATTAACTTTCTCAAACCGTTTGGAAAACTCTTCATATACTTCACTTCGTGGTTTACCCATAAGGTCAAGAACATGATCGGTGACATGTTCCGGTGCCACCCGAAGCTGACCACTGACATGATATTTGCATAATTCCCTAAGGAAAGTGTCATCCTTATCTGCCAGCATATAGTCATAACGAATTCCTGACCGGATGAATACTTTCTTCACTTTGGGAAGTTCCCGCAGTTTCCGAAGTAATGCCACATAATCTTTGTGATCCACCTTCATATTCTTACAGGGTTTAGGATACAGACATTGCTTTCCGGTACAAACGCCATGTTCCATCTGCTTATCACAGGCTGGTCTTCTAAAGTTGGCAGTCGGACCACCAACATCATGAATATATCCCTTGAACTCTGGGTCTTCTGTCATTTGTTTTGCTTCTTTTATAAGCGACTCATGACTTCTTACCTGCACAATTCTTCCCTGGTGAAAGGTAAGCGCACAGAAGCTACACCCACCAAAGCATCCGCGATTACTCGTTAGTGAAAACTTAATTTCTTCAATGGCTGGAACGCCACCCTCTTTTTCATAAGAAGGATGGTAGGTATTCATATAAGGAAGTTCATATATATCATCCAATTCCTGGGTTGTCAACGGACGCATCGGCGGATTCTGCACGATGTACCGCTTCTCTCCATATTTTTCAATGAGAGGTTTTGCGGTTGCAAAGTCCGTGTTCTCGTACTGTTTCAGAAAGCTTTCCGCATACTTTAGTTTATCAGCCATTAGCGCCTCAAAGTCCGGCAGAAGAATTCCTTGCTGGCTTTCCAGAACATCCGACACATCTTTTGCCCTATAAACCGTCCCTCGCACGTAGGTAATGTCCTCGACTGCCATCCCGCTGTCTAAAGCATCCGCAATCTCTACGCACGCCAGTTCTCCCATACCATACATTAAGATATTCGCTCCGGAATCCATGAGTATGGAGTGTTTCAACTTATCGGACCAATAATCATAATGCGCCATTCTTCGAAGGCTGGCCTCAATCCCCCCAATCATAATGGGAACTTTTTTATATTTCTTACGAATTAAATTGCAATACACAATGGTTGCATAATCCGGTCTTCTTCCCGCTTTTCCTCCAGGCGTATAGGCATCTGCGGATCGTTTTTTCTTATTCACCGTATAATGATTTACCATGGAATCCATGTTTCCTGCGCAAACCAAAAAGCCCAGCCTTGGCTGTCCAAATACAGCAATACTTTCCTCATCCTTCCAGTCAGGCTGCGAGAGCATTGCTACTTTATAGCCATGAGCTTCCAGTACTCTGCTAATAATGGCTGGTCCAAAGGAAGAATGATCCACATACGCATCACCAATCACAAAAACAAAATCAGCCTGGGACCACCCACGCTGATTCATTTCTTTTAATGTAGTTGGCAAAAATTGTTTTCCTTGTTCCATTGACTACTGCTTCTTTACTCTCCAGAAACGGGCAACCACTTTTCCATGATTGCATCCAGATTAGGAACGGTAATTGGCTTTGCCAAAAAGTCCTGCAGACCTTCCTGCAGAAACATTACTTTGGCATCGTTCATGGCATTTGCTGTTAACGCAATGATAGGAAGACTCTTATATTCTTCTCCCAATTCCCGAATCTTCTTTGTTGCTTCTACGCCATCCATCTCTGGCATCATATGATCCATGAATACAAGATCATACTGATTCTCCGCTACCATCTGCAAGGCCTTCGCGCCGCTTTCTGCAGTGTCAACCTGCATGCCATATTTCTTGAGTAATCCTTTAGCAACCGTAAGATTTATCTTTGTGTCATCCACAACTAGAATTCTCTTTCCTTCTCTAGAAGCGACGGTTTCACCTGTCTTCTTGATTTCATTTTTATAGGTGCGATTTTCCAGACTACGAGCAACCTCTTCTCCAACAGGCTCATACTTCTCGATTTCCTGACGAATGGTAATATGGAATGTACTACCTCCGCCGTAAGCACTATCTACCTGTATATCTCCCCCCATCAATTCAACTAATCCTTTACTGATGGTAAGACCAAGTCCCGTACCCTGCACATTTTTATTTCGTCTGTTATCTACTTGTCCAAACTTTGCAAAGATTTTTTCGATATCTTCCGGTTTGATTCCCGCACCAGTATCCTTAATGTCGAATCGAATCATAGGATTCACTTCATCCTTGTTCCAGCTGGCAGAGAGCTTAACATATCCCTGCTTTGTAAACTTCACTGCATTACCCAGAACATTGGTTAACACCTGACGAATTCTTCCCACATCGCCCACCATCTTCCTCGGAAGTGTTTCATCAACAGCGATTCTGTATTCAACGCCTGTTTCACGCAGTCTGGAAATAACTAACGTATTCACTTCATAGATGAGCTGTGCTAAATCATAGTTATCCGGCAGGATTTCATACTTACCTGCCTCCACCTTGGAAATATCCAAAATATCGTTAATGATATCCAGAAGATTGCTTCCTGCGGTATGAATTTCGCCAACCTTCTCCTTTATATCATTCTCTACCGATTCTTCCTGCAAAATCACCTGACTCATACCGATAATGGCATTCATAGGTGTACGAATCTCGTGACTCATGTTGGCTAGGAAATTACTCTTTGCCGCGTTAGCTTCTTCTGCTATTTCACGGCTTTCCTTTAACAGTTCAATATATTTTCTCGAATCGGTTACGTCATGCACAAAATAAATGGTATAAATATGTTCCTGGAACTGATCTTTAACATCTGTTTGCTCTAGATTACAAACCTTATCGGTCCCCAGTGTTTCATATACTTTTTCCTCATCGTTGGAGAGTTTAAAGAAATCCTCCATATGCATGCCCAGAAGTTCCTGCATGCTCTTCTGTAAATAGGCTTCTGCACTCTTATTGGCAAGAGCTACATTCCCATCTTCGTCTGTAATCACAACCGGAACCCCAACATCCTCAAATACATATTGGGAAACATTGGTTTTGGACAAACCAAACACTCTGTTTCTTTTAGAAACTCGATACAATATAATCGTAGCCGCAAATGCGCCAATACAACTTCCTGGAATTGCCGGTGTTCCAAAGATCATAGGGATTAAGGTGTCCAAAAGATATCCTGCCATAATAACAGGGCCGAACCACATAAAATTCACGTACACGTTACGACTTCTGCGTTTTTTTGCCTTCACTAAACCATGTCGTACAATGACATAAAACATAATGAGACCCATTATGTTAGAACCAAACTGCAGATAACGTCCAAACGACATCTTACTCGTATACCAGTAACCCCAGGGGGTCATTTGGAAAGTTACCGTCTTCTTCTGGATAACAAAGAACCATGCTGTCAGCGACGAAACTACAAAAAGCCCTACAAAGGTATACAGCAGTTTGCTTTTGAACTGTGTAATTCCTATTGTATAGGTGAATACCGCAATCATAAATAGAGTAATAGACAGTAATGCGATTGCTCTGGGAACATAGGCAAAATCACTATTATGGCAAAGGCTCATCCACGCGTAACCCATATTCCATGTGAATACGAAGAAAAACGCCCAAAACATCTGTCTGCTGGTCTTGGAATGATTACTCTCTCTTAAATTTAAAATACCTAAAAACAGAGCCGCAAATCCCATGGCCATGATTCCTATGGCGACAAGGGAACCGATTACACACTGTTCCATTTCAAACTCCTAAATACAAATCTATTTTTTCTTTTTCTTGAATATGCGGGAGAAGAAGCCTTCTTTTTTCTTTTTGCCCATTTCGGCACCTGCGGTTTCAACATTAGAAACCGTCCCGAAAAGAACAGGGCTTTCTTCCGTTTTCTCCTGCTTCGTAGCTACAACTGCATAAGGCTGCGCTTCTTCTCTTGCTTTCTCATCCACCTTCGCAGTCCTATATTCAGACATTGCGTTTGCCTGGATTTTCTTCTGAAACATCTCTGCTGATGCTTTATGATCCGCAGATACTTCTACTACAGTAGGTGTTTCCGACATAGATGCTGCAGCTCGATTTACAGAAGGTGCCGCTTGTTCTGCAGGCTTTCTTGAAGGACGCATGAGATCCCAAATCGCTACGGTCTTTCCCTCATCCTCGTCATCATCTTCCGCTTGATTATTAGAAACAGGCTCAGATACGGGAGCTGCCGCTCTTGGAACAACACTAAATAAGTCCACTTCTGTATCATCATCCTGCATATCCGCCATTGCTTCTACTGAACTCATCTGTGCCAATGGTGTACTCTGTGTAGCAGGTGCTTCTTCTGCAATATTTTCCGCTTGCATGGTAGGTGTCTCAGTTTCTACTACAGTTTTCTCAGCTACTGGTTCCTCTACTACTGCTTGCGTAGCAGTTTCTGTAGTTTTAACAGCTTCCTTTACGGCATCTCTAATAGACATTGTCTGTGCCTTTTCAGCAATACCTGGTGTTGCCGCAGCCGTTTCTATTTCTGCAGGCTGTTCAGGAACCTGCTCAGGTTCCGTCTTTTCTTCCTTCTTCTCTGTACTGGGACCCATTGCGCCCCAAAATGCTACAGTCTTTCCTTCATCATCATTATACATACCGCGTAACTCTCCCTATCGTTTTTCAAACTATTCTATTCTCTGTATACCAGGGACTCCATTAGGCATAAAAACCCATACTGTACTATTATACCACAAGCCATCAAAAAGAGGGTGCACCGCCCCCCCTTTTCCAACTAATATCCTTCTACAGATTGTGATTTTAATTCCATAAGTTCCTGATCGATATTTTTTGTGCCTTCGTTTTCTAAAGACTTCTTTAGGATAGCATCTGCTTTAGCAGCCCTCTGTCTAGCACGAGCAAGGGCTTTTTTCGACATCATGTGCATAGCAATACCTACAGAAAGAACCACTGGCCCAATAACAATTCCTGCAAGCACAGCCCTTCCACCGTTCATTCCCATTCCACCAGAAGCTAACGCCCCACCTCCAAAGAATGCTAACGTCGCTCTTTTTGCTGCTGCCCCAGTCAGTTCAGAGATTTTCGTTCCAGTAGATGCTTTCGCCGCCAGCATGGCCACTTTATAGGAAAGCAAACCTAGAATGCCTCCTGCTATACCGCCTATCGCTAATCCTTTCCATCTGGCCTTTTTAATTTCGCCCGGAAAGTCTTCATAGTCTGCCGCATCAACTTCTTTCAAACGGTAGTCCGTTAATTTATTTAATTTTTCTGCCTCGCCATATTTCTTGTGAGCTCGTACTGAAAGAATAGCTCCTGTAATTCCCGTAATGGTCGAGAACAAAATACCTACCACTGGCGCTAACATCTAAACCTCGCTACTCTAAACGCAAAACACTACCGCCAAATTTCACGAACTCACGGTCGTGTAAATTCACAGCATTCCTGTTCTCAGGTAATTCTACATTTTCACTACACCTCTACAAGACCCCTCTGCAATATCTTTTCAAATTCTTCTGGCGTGACGGCAAGCATACACTGCATCCCCCTCTCATCCATACCAGCATCTATGAACTTTTATAACTGTCAATTTCTTCATCATCCTGGTGGGTAAGGTCTAATAACTTCATATAGACACTTTCATCTTATAAACCACTGTAAGCTTCCTGTAGTTTTTGAATTACAGCATTAACCTGATTTACTGAATATGTACTGGTATTTATAATAATGCCTGCCTGCTTTGGTTCCAGTGGCTCTCCAGTCGCAGACAAAATTCCCCCATTCTGTTGAAATGTATCTAAATACTGTCGTCTATCGTCCTCCGCCGTAGCAATAAGAATCATATAATATGCATTATTAGCAGCATTAAACTGGCTTGCACAGTTGTTATAAAAATCGCTTGCCTGTTGATATTTTGCCCAATTATCATTTGTAAAGCAATACGTATACTCTGACGCACTATTTAAACCATTATGATCCTGGTAATTACCATGTTTACAAACAGTCTCTATATAAAAATTCTCAAGTAAAAAGTCCGTGTGATTTGTTGAGTCTGTATTTAGAAACACATCAATGCCATTATCATGTAGTATATCTTCTGGAATTTCCTCACCTATATAATCTTCTTCCGCGATTACTTCTGTCTTTGTTTTGTTTTCTTCATTGCCTGCCAACTCAACGTAATCATTATCCTGTCTATTTTCTTCATTCTTTTCATCTACAATACTTTCCGGCAATCCATCAGTTAGCATATCCGATTCGCCTGCAGCGATATCCGCATTATTACTCCCCCTCTTTGTTTCTTCAATATTTTTCTTTTTCTCTTCAATGATACGTCTAAAATCATCTAGTTCTTTATCTCCTGTACTATTTTCACCATCAATCAGCACCGTGATTGCTGCATCATAATATGCAATTGCCGCATCTATATCATTTTGGTTAATTGCATCATCCGCTAAGTACACGTAAACATTGGCTATTCCCTCATATGCCTTTACATTCTGTGGATCAATCTCTATTACTTTCTTGAATACTGCAATTGCCATCTCATAATTCATTTCATCTAGATATAATCTATCTAATTGTAAATTCTGACTCTCCTTTCTCGAGAAATCAATTTTTATAGAGATAGCAAAAATTAATCCCCCTACCAGTATTAATCCACTCAAAACAAAAATTAGTAAACTTTTTTTCCTATCGTTATTATTCATATCATTCTTATCCTTTTCTTTGCACTTTTTCATTAACTAAACACAAAGAATACCCGTTAGGTCACAAAAATTGAGGCAAAACGTTTTTTAGTTCTATTATCTCGGATATTCATTAAACATCTGACTAATTTCTGCCAGCCATTGTACCTAACAAAGTTTTCACTGGGTAATAAATCAAAAAACTGCACCTGGCTATAAGGAACATCAATTCCGAAAAGTTGTTTTACCAATTTTGTAAAATGTTTTTCCATCTCACAAATGACATCATCAAAATCGATATATACTTTCACCTTTTTTTACAACACCTTTTCCATCATATGAAATTCTTTGGTCCCCACCACTTCATAATACATGCTTATGGCAGCCACTTCTCTGTAACCATTTCTTAGGTATAACTTCGTAGCTGGCTCATTCCCTTCTATCACATCAAAATGAATTGCCAAATTACCACTTTCCCTGCAATACTCCTCGATTTCTTTTAAGAAGGCATCACTAACATTTTTCCCTCGGCATAAAGGGGATACTGCCAATGCATGAATGGTAGCAATCTTTTCTCGTGGTCCTTTGACTGTCCATGCTATATCATCGTACTCTGGATTCACCTCGTAGTTCACCGCAGCAGCACAGATGATTTTTTCATTCTCCCTTACAATGAACAGTTCTTGGTTTCTGACCATCTGCTTCACAAAGGATAGATCCGGATACTTCTCCGTATTCCACCCAATCTTCGGTCCCTTGGTATTCATGTAAGCTACAACATCTTTATAAAAAGCAAATATTTCTTCTATTTCTACTTCTGTCGCCAGTGTCATCATGTCCCTCACTGCATATTCATGCCTTGTCTAATCTGATCGCGCAATCCCATAATCTGCTGGGCTACATATTCACAATTATCTACATAACGGAAGGTAAACTCACCCTGCGCAGTGATTAGGGTAATCGTTCCCCACCGGTAACTAATGCCGCGAGCATAGGCACGCTTATACTGTACAAAACTCACTTGTGCTAAGGGAATCACTTTTCCCCCGGGAAGTTCCAGTTCATAAGGGTTCACCATAACGACCGGTGTTTTCGGAGCTGACACAATCATTATTCCTAAGGCTAAACCAATAACGATAAACATGCCTGTTATAATGAAATATGGTGCTCTGGGGTCTCTACCTGCAATCAAAACACATGCCGCAATGCCCATCAGCGCAACTGCAAAGTATATAAATTCTAGTCCTGTCTTTTTCCTCGCTAATACATATGGATATTCCATCTCTTCCTCCTCAAAGTGGCACCCATTCACTTATCCAAATAAGCACACTCAAACCAAGTCTTCCACACTACATCCGAGCGTTCTCGCAAGAGCAATAACCGTTCCGGCAGAAGCCTTGCTGATATCCTTCGTTCCCACTTCATACTGCTGCAAAGTTCTTATATTTACACCAGATTTGTCGGCTAATTCTCGCTGCGAACAGCCGTATATTTTTCTCTGTGCCTGCAGTTTCGTAATATCATGCTGATTCGCAATTTTCTTTTCTATAGTATCAACAAATTTTTCCTCAGACGCTTCATGAAGCGCAGGATATAATTTTAATATATCCGCCATGTTAATCTTTGATAATATTTCCCTAAAGCTCCGACCTGTTCTCCATTGATAATAGGCTAATATCCATCCTGCCCAATATTCTGCAGAACAGTCATATTCAATTTGCGAAGCAGGAAATCTAAAACTCTCCCCCGATTTTTCAAAGACATCCATCGCAAGCTCTGTACCTGTTTTTCCTGTCACATATTTCGGATTTCCCTTTCCGTAGTGATCCGCCATACCAGTTGTTATAAAAAGGCTAGCAAACGCATCCGCACTCTTTCCACAGGCATTCACAGCATAATCAAAGGCTTCCCCCAGATTCTTCATGGCATCATCAAGATATTTCTCATCGTAAGCGTTCATCGGAAGCCTCCATTTTCTCTCTGATAATGTCTCTTATGTAAATTCCGTCAATATCATTCTTCTCCAATTCCCGCATATAAGCTTCTCTGGCAGCTTCATCCCTTGCCTTTCGCTTCGGATAATATTCTTTATGATCTACTGGTGAATAATCCAGAAAATGAATCTGCTTGAAAGCCTTCTCGCTCAAAAGTACATACTGCTGCCCTAATGTTCCAAGATGCATCGCATAGTCAAGCTGTTTTAATGATATTCCATTTCCGACAAAAGCTCTAGCAAAGGAAAAATAGGAATCATCTGCTCTGTAACCCACAATCACATCACTCTCTTTATATGTAGGCAAAAAGTGCTCTAACAAATACTCTCTCCCTCGCTTCTCTATAGGGGAGGATATACGTCCTATTCGATTATCCATAAGAATTGCAAGCCAGTTAAGAACACTATACTTTTCATCCGATAAATTCAAAGTCTTTAAATCCGTAAGATCGAGCTCATATCTATTGGCGTAACCATCGATACCATCATTGCAGCTCCATTCCTTGCACAGTTCTATATGCTCTGTACAGTAAAATCCTCTGCCATAATCATTATATGCTTTACCTGCACCATATTGTGGTTTTTCTATTATATTTGACGAACCGTGGTACAAAATAATCTTATCCACCTAGGTATACCTCCTTAGAAGTAGTTGTCACAATTATACTTCCACAGAAGTATACCGTCAAATTATCCTGCAAAGAATGAAGATTTTTATTTGCTAATTTGTTTTTTCATAAAAATAAGTCTCCTCGAGATTGGTGGTTTTTCACTCCCACTCTCTGCGAAGAGACTTACTGCGTTAGCTTTCTATTTCTAAGTACAAATCAATTTATAGCGCTTTTTTAACTTCTATGTTTTCTGCTGCCAATGTATTTTCAGAGTTATACTTCACTTTATCTCCACCAATTTTCCAAGTTCTATATCGTAAATCATGGGCTTACGTTCAATATTCCTTCCAAAATCTTCTGGAAGTTTTTCCCCGAATCTTTCAATCTCATATGCATCAATTTGGGTCTGAATTTCTTCTATAGTTAAATCGCCAAAACCATGCATTTTTTCATCTTTATAACAAATCATACTTTTATCTCCTCGTAAATATCTTTCATCAGATTGCTTCAACTGATTCATAAGGATAACTTTCAGCATAGACTGTTTCAGGTGCAATATCTATTTCACCATTATCCCATGTCATAACTCCATGAAATATGCTGACATTTTTAAATATTTCCTCATTTCGTAAAGGCTCAAATGCACTACCAGTCAAAGTTGTTGTATCAAAAAGTCTTTTTTCTCCTGATGTAAATGTTACTAACACCATTCCTCCACGAAGTGGTAAAGCTTCTTTGACACGAATTTCTTCTAAATTATTTCCTGCATAGCAGATTCCATTTACTATATACATACATTTCCCTCTTACATTGGAGCAATCTTCTCAAAATGTTCACCTACAACTGCCAGATTCCACGCTGCATAAGCTTCTTCTTCATGGAACGCTAGCCATCCCGTCACCATTTTTAATTGTTTATGTGGTAATGATCCTGCCAACAATTCACCATCTATACCAACTACAGCTTCATACTCACCATAATATACATGCACATGAGGCTTATTATGTTGCTTAGTATCTTTGAATAACATGTATATTATCATTCCACCAAAACGACTCAACTCTGGCATAAACTACCTCCAATCAAATCCTTTTTGCTAATTATAACAAACTAGTTTATTAGATACCAATTATAAAACTATCCAACTATGCTTTGATTATACTCTTTATTCCAAAGGCGAATTCGATAAATTCATTATAAGCAAAAAAGACCGCACTCCGAAGCCCCAGTCTCAGTGCCGCTAACTGGAATCGAACCTGCATGGTCTATCAGCTTTTCTCTACCTCTTCACCACGCATTTTCTTATTTTTTCTAATAATTTCCTCTTCCGAATAAAATGAAATTTTGTTTTTTGTCAAAGCATTATAAAGATACTTTATAAGCTCATCCACATCTTTCTCCTGGTCTTCAAAAAAACTCCTTCCCAGAAGTTCTGGATATACAAAATGGAGCGGCCCCCTTTCCTTGTTCTCATTCTTAACGGACACGCACAAAAAGCCTCGTTCACAATCAAACACAATTGTATATCTCCTAGGCTTATACACATAAGTAAAAACAAACGTACACTCTGGACCTGGCCCATATAAATTCTGCAATTCTATCTTGTCTCCAAAATAGGCATTCATTAGTCTGTAAACACGATTCATTCCCTTATGTGATATGCTTTCTCCATTATAGGCAAATGATTCATTACGTTCTACCGTATTTTCAGAACGTGGCTTTAGGCTTTTGGAAGGACTCTTCAACACAATAAATCTCCCTACAAGCATAGCTATGATTATCAACGCACTTACTATTAAATAATACATAAAATATCTTCTCCAACAATTCTTAGCCAAATTATTAGCCACTTTTTGAAAATCAAGGAAAAATTTGAGTATAAAAAAATGCTGAGCATCCAAGAAACTCAGCATTTTCAATGTTTCGTGCGGATAACAGGAATCGAACCTGCACGGTCTCCCACCAGAACCTAAATCTGGCGCGTCTGCCAGTTCCGCCATATCCGCTTAACCTTTGAAATAGTAACAAAGAGCTGGGAAAATGTCAAGATTTCGAGACAGCACTCTCTTATTATTCTGCCTTCTGCTCTTCCTCTCCTGCCAGCTGATAAGTATCACTTTCTGCTGTAGTAATAAGATCTAAGGTTCTGGTTTCCAAATCATCCATCTCCTTTTTCATGCGGGGATAGGTCTTCACATCCTTATAAATAAAGTAAATTGCAAACAGCATAAGGAAAATGGCCAGTCCTGTGGAAAAAGGTACGGAGATTCCCAGCGCAGGTAATGCCTTAAACACAGTCGCTGCTGTACCAATCAGGGATACGATGGTTCTTAGATATGCCAAATGCGTCTGTTCCACAGAAAGACGACTATTCTTAAAGGCAAGTTCTGTTCGAACCTTACTTAGCTCTGTTCTTTCCCTAGCAAGAACATCCTGATTTCTCGCCAGTGCTTCTTTTAATTTCATCTTTTCAGGTATGGTTTTATTCGACTGACTCATAAGAATACCTCCTTACCCACGTAACCCTTATTCATATATAGACGCTGTTTTACTACTTTATCCCGGTATGTTAGAGCACAGCATCAACTGATCCCCTGGAAGGATGATTTCTCCCGCTTTTACTTCTAGGAGTTCTCCGCCACGCACAATGGCCTGCACATATAATCCCGTCGGGAGATCCAAATTCTCTAATGCAACATTGCCATACTGTTCTTCTGTTGCCGTAACCTTTACAAAATTGCGACTGCTATTCTGACGATTCCTTGCTTCCACTTCAGAGTAACGGCTAACGAATCCCGCACTGATAATACCAGTAGGGATAGCCACCATGCCAACACCTAGGAAGGAAATAAGTATCGCTGCAATCCTGCCGCCAATGGTAATGGGGTAAATATCACCATACCCCACCGTTAGTAGGGCAGATACCGACCACCAGATTCCTGCAAATGCATTATCAAATGCTTCTGGCTGTGCTTCATGCTCTAATCCATACATACAGAGAGAGGCCGCCAGCATAAGAATCAGAATCATCACCATGGAAGATATGATTTGGCTTCTCTTGGACTTTAAAACATCAGTGATAACATTAAATGCGTCATAAGTAGAATTCAGCTTAAACAAACGCATAATTCTTACAACACGAAGAATACGAAGCACCACGATTCCCTGGGATAATTCATAGGGAAGGAAGAACGTCAGAATCGTCAATAAATCAATAATTCCATAAAAGGAAAAAACAAACTTAAAAACAGATCGAAACCAACTCTTCTCCTTCGGATAAAGGAGGTTTGCTGTCCAAATTCTAAGAAGATACTCTACGCCAAAGATTGCTACTATAACTGCATCAACCTGAAATAGCAGATGGTAGTAAGGACGAACCTCTTCAAAAGTCTGGGCGATAGTAATCCCCACGCTGATGAAAACCATCACCGAAATCATGATATCAAATAAAATACTGGGCACGTCACCATCCTGCCCAATCTGAATAATCCTAAATATTCTTTCTTTGATACTCTTCTTCTCTTTATTCATGGTCTACTACTGTAAAAATATTCTTTCCCTGAACGCCTGCCTCTCAAAGCAGCAAAGTCCGAATGAATCATTATCATCATTTTATCATAGATTATGCAATTCTTTTTATCTTTCCCAAAATCCAGAAAACAAGGAATGCTAAAAAGTCCATAGCAACAATCGTTGCCCCCACCGGCGTAGACAATAGCATGGATAACAGCATTCCAAGGATTGTGCAAACCACACCAGTGACTGCACTACAGATAATGACAGATTTAAACCGCACACATACGCGCATCGCTGAAAGCGCTGGGAATATAATTAATGCCGAAATCAACAACGAACCAATTAGATTCATCCCCATAACAATAATGATTGCTGTGATGACGGCAAGCAGCAGCTTATATGCCCCCACCCGAAGGCCCGTGGCTCCAGCGAATCCTTCATCGAAAGTAATGGCAAAAATTCGATTATAAAACAGTACAAAAATAAGAATCACAATGAAACTCAAAATAGCGGTGAACACAACATCCTTTCGTGTCAGCGTCAAAATGGAGCTGGATCCAAAGAGTGTACTACACACATCTCCTGCAACATTCGCAGAGCTTTTCGATTTACTCATAACAAGGTAGCCTAACGCCAGTGCCCCCACAGACAACATCGCAATAACCGCGTCTCCGCCTACCTTAGAATTTGTTCCTGTACGTAGCAGTAGCACCGCCGCTAAAATGGTTACCGGAAGAATAAAAAACATATTGTTGGTCAGTTTCATTACGGAAGCAATGGCCATAGCACCAAACGCCACATGAGAAAGACCGTCTCCAATAAAAGAGAATCTCTTCAACACAAGAGATACCCCTAATAAAGAGGCACATAATGCAATGAGAACGCCTACAATCAGCGCAAACCATACAAAGGGATACTGCAGATATGTAAATAATCTATCCAATGCTGTTTCCCTCCTTTTCCTTATAAGCCTCCACCGTTCCAAAGAACGAATCTTCACGACTCACCTTTAATACGTGGGTTGCATGCTGCAGCGCGGCTTCCTGGTCGTGAGAGACCATAATAATAGCCAGACCACTTACTTTATTCAGTTTGTGAAGCATATCATAAAGTTCTGCCGTTGTCTTTGCATCCAGTCCCGCTGTGGGTTCATCTAAGAGAAGTAATTTCTCAGAGGCACACAATGCTCTCGCCAGAAGCACTCTCTGCTGCTGCCCGCCGGAAAGATTACGAAAACTCTTATCTTTTAGATCTGCAATGGCCATACGTTCCAGATTCTTCATAGCCCGTTCTTTTTCCGCTTTTCCAAAGAAGAGACGTTTGCCTAGTCTGGAAAGGCATCCTGAAAGCACAATCTCCCATACCGATGCTGGAAAATCTTTCTGCACTTGGGTCTTTTGAGGCAGATATCCGATTTCATAATGCTTCATATCCCCATAATGCATTTCCCCTGCAATAGGCTTTACCTGATGCACCAGAGTCTTCATAAGAGTACTCTTTCCCGCACCATTTTCTCCTAAGACAACCACGTAGTCACCTGCATTAATAGTAAAGGAAATTCCTTCTGCCACAGGCTGTCCATCATACCCAAGCGTCAAATTTTTGCAAGTAATACAGTTTTTTGAAATTGTTTTTCGCGTAATCGCTTTCGACATCGTCTTTTCCTACCTATAGAGTGCTTGTTTTAACACTGCTAAATTATTCTTCATAATAGAAAGATAAGTTTCCCCATCCTTCGTAGAAATCGTCTGCATCGCATTTAGTACCAGAAGTTCCCCATTTCTATCTGCAGCTTCCAACACACTTCTTGCAATGGTTTCCTTACTGCCTTCCGTCACAAAAATCTCATCCAGTTCTAGTTCATTCACTTTGTCTGCTAGAAAGATGACGGTTTCAAAACTGGCATCTGTTTCACTGGAACATCCCGGGAAAGCCGCATAATAGGTTAGCCCCATCTCTTCTGCCAAATATCGAAAAGGGAATCTGTCAGCCACCAGTATGGTATGCAGATCCGCATTCTCTGCCACATTCGCATAGTCAGATGCTAACATTCTTAATTCTGCAGCATAATTAGCATAATTATCTTCCAGCCTAGCTTCATCCTCTGGAAACAGCGTAAGAAGCGTATTCTCTATTTCTGCGCAGATTCTAGTCGCTCCCGAAAGACTTAACCAAACATGCTCATCTAATTCTTCTTCCTCTGACTCTTCTTCCTCCTCGGCTTCCATTCCTTCCACAATCTCTTCTTCCAACAATAGATCACTGACTACGTCCATCATTTTAATGACAGCGGGACCATCTGTTTCAGGCATGGCATCAATCACCCATGGATCTAGGGATCCGCCAACCGCTATCACAAGATCACTCTCTTGAATTTTCACCACATCATCTACCGTAGGCTGATAGAAATGTAAATCCTGTCCTCCCCCTAGCCAGTAAATCTCCAACTTTCCATTCGACGGGATGCCATCTGTCAATGTACATACCCAGTCATAGGCTGGAAAGGACGTACATATGATAGTGACTTTGTCATCTGCATTTTGCACACCACAACTGCAACATACCCCAAGGCAAAGCAGGGTACTAAGGCAAAGCATGTATATTTTTTGAACTTTGTTTTTCATGCGATACACTTTCCTCATGAACACCCTTTATTCGTTTGCCTTTATAGATTTCGTCTGACATTTATCACAAAGGCCATTCAGCATAGAACCAGAACAATCTAATTTAAACCCATGATGTTCCTCCAAATGCTCCGCTATTTCCTTCATAAAATGACATTCCATATGATAGATTTTCCCACACTTATTACACTGCATATGAATATGATCCTTGCAGCTAGATTCACCACCATACTGGTATCTGGCGCTTCCTTCTTCAGGATTCTTGTATTTCATAAGAATCCCTTCGTCTGCCAGTTTATCCAGATTCCGATAAACCGTTGTGAGATTCATAGTCTCCTGCTTTTCTTCCAGATAGTTATACAAATCTCTGGCAGTAAAGGAACGTCCTGTCTGCATTTTTAAATAGGTCTCTATGCTTTGTTTGCTTCTGGTTTTATACTTACGATCCATATCATTCCCCATCATGAAACTCTATATGCAAATTTGCAAATCATTCACATTTGCAAATCTTTTACATTTGCAAACCATTTGCAATTTTAATCTATTTTGCTTTCTTTTTCAAGTGTTTTAGCTCCTTATCGGTACCCCCGCTTCATTGACGTTTTCCCCATAAAATGGTACATTATCAGTGTTATAGTCATTAATTTTATTTATAACTACGGAGAAAAAACATTTATTCATGCCAATGAATAAATTACCCTCGCCATAAGAGGCTCGGGTTTTCTTCGAAAACTACGGAGGAGAATCCTCCCCTCGCCGTGAGGGGCTCGGGTTTTCTTCGAAAACTACGGAGGATATATGACAGCAAAATTATCACTTACTAAAGAAGAAATTTTTGAAGAAGCAGAGATTTGTTTTAATAACTGCAAACTCCTTGTTGAGTGTCTCGCAGATGCAGCAGCAAAGATGGATCCGGAGTTCAGCAAAGAAAATGCTATGGTTCAGTTCGAACTCATGGTTCAGTCCTTACTGTTCTCTCAGGCATTAGCTGACGGTGTTTTCTCTGAAGAAGAAAAAGAGTTCATCAAAAAATTATCTAAGGACAACAATCTCTTCGACTACATCATTCCTGAAGAAGGAAAGAGCATGACCATGGACGAAGCATTTGCTTTAGACATCGAGAAGCAGAAGGAAATTGCAGAAGCCATCAATACTGCATTAAATAACTTCGCTGATGATTTTATCATGCCTCTTGCCATGTTAGATGCAGCCGTTGCTACCAACGTTCTCTTCGACTTATCTACCGACTTAAGTAACTTAAGCGTACTTTTAGGTGCTATCGATGGTGAAATTACTGAGGATGAGTTGGAAGCTTTCACCAACTATTGCGATGAATTAATCATTGGAAAATGGAAAGACATTAAAAATATCGCAGAAGATATTATGGAAGAAGCTACTGAAACAGCTGACAAGGCAGCTGATGAAGAATAGTTCATACTGATAACCAAAAAGGACAGAGCCATAAGCTCTGTCCTTTTTTTGTAGCCCTATCACTTGATTGTGTATACAAACCTAATGCACTCCTGCAAACTGGCTATTATACAATTCGCTATAAAAGCCACCCTGCGAAAGTAGTTCTGTGTGATTCCCTTGCTCAATGATATGCCCATCTTTCATAACCAGGATAATATCCGCTTCCCGAATCGTTGAAAGTCTGTGGGCAACAATAAAGCTGGTTCTTCCCTTCATCATAGCGAGAAATGCCTTCTGAATCTTAATTTCCGTACGGGTATCAATGGAGCTTGTTGCCTCATCTAGAATCAACATCGGCGGCAAACATAGCATCACCCTGGCAATACAAAGAAGCTGCTTCTGTCCTTGCGACAGACTACCGCCATCCTCTCCAAGCACCGTATCATAACCTTGTGGCAATCGCTTAATAAAACTATGGGCATGGGATGCTTTGCAAGCTTCTATTATTTCTTCCATGGTTGCATCCGGTTTTCCCATTGTAAGATTTTCTTTTACCGTCGCATTTTTCAGCCAGGTTTCCTGCAGTACCATACCATAAGAAGAACGAAGACTCTTTCTGGTACATTCCGCAATATCCTGCCCCTCCACGGCAATTTTTCCGCGATTGATTTCATAGAAACGCATCAATAAATTAATAATGGTTGTCTTTCCACAGCCCGTAGGACCAACAATGGCCACTCTCTGTCCTGGAGACACCTGTAAATTCAAATCTTCAATAAGCTTCTGGGATGGCGTATAAGAGAAATCCACATGTTCAATGGATACTTGCCCCGTTACATGCTCTAATACTGTCGCCTGCTGCCCATCTGGAATCTGTGAAGGTTCCTCCATCATTGAAAATATTCGGGAAGCGCAGGCAAGAGCATTCTGCAGTTCCGTAATTACACCTGAGATTTCATTAAATGGCTTTGTATACTGATTTGCATAACTAAGTAGGGTTGTTAGCTCACCAACGGTTAACAATCCCTTCATCGCACGAAAACCGCCAAACAAAGCAACTGAAGTATACACCAGACCATTGATAAATCTTGTGGACGGATTCGTGGTAGAAGAAAAGAAAATGGCTCTGAGCGAAATCTTCTTTAACGCTTCATTTGCCTCATGAAACTCTTCTACAGCTTCATCCTCATAGGAAAATGCTTTTACCAATTTTGCATTTCCCACCATTTCATCAATCATAGCCGTCTGTGTTGCCTTGGCTTTTGACTGTTTTATAAATAGGTCATGGGTACTTTTGGCAATATAAGCCGCCACAAACAGAGACAGCGGCGTAATACAAACTACCACAATAGCAACCAGTACGTTGATACGAATCATAAACACGAGTGTTCCTACGATAGTAACTACACCAGTAAAGAATTGTGAGAAGCCTAACAATAGGCCTTCGGAAAACTGGTCCACATCGGCAATTACTCTGCTTACAATTTCCCCTGAGGGGTGTCTATCCAAATAAGCAAGCGGCAGATTCATGATCTTATCAAAGGCTTCACTGCGAATATCTCTTACTACTTTGTATGTAATCCGGTTATTGCATACATTCATAAGCCACTGGCTTAGTACCACACCACCAATCACAATCGCCATCTTCCCAAACACCTTTGCAAGCCCAGCAAAATCAACCTTTCCTGGCCCTACTACAAAATCTACAGCATCACCAATCAACACTGGCAGATACAGCGCTAGTAAGGCAGATGCTGCCGCGCAAACTAAGGATAGCCCCAGCATAAACTTATGCCGTCCAATATAATGAAAAATCTTCTTTATCGTGGCTTTTCTTTCCCGTTTTTCTTCTACAGTTAATTTCTTCTTTGCCATGGTTTTATCTCATTTCTTCTTCGGTCTTAAACTGTGATGCATAAATCTCCTGGTATACCTCACAGTTCTTAAGAAGCTCTTCATGGGTGCCTATTCCCACCTGTTTTCCATCATCCAGTACTAAGATCTTATCTGCACTCATGACCGAGGCGGTTCTTTGTGAAACAATAATGGTCGTTGGACGAGGATTCATCTCATGGATACTCTTTCGCAGATTCGCATCCGTTACATAATCAAGTGCCGACGCACTATCATCTAGAATCAGAATCGGTGCTTCCTTTACCAGTGCCCTTGCAATGGTAAGCCTCTGCCGCTGTCCGCCAGAATAGTTCTTTCCACCCTGCGCAACCTCCTGGTCAAGGCCACCTTCTTTGGCAAGTACAAATTCTTTTGCCTGTGCACGCTCTAACGCCGTCAGCAATTCCTCTTCTGTTGCACTAGACTTTCCCCACAACAGGTTCTTGCGAAGACTGCCACTAAACAACACCGCTTTCTGGGGTACCGATGCAATCTGCTCGCGTAGGGACGCAAAGGTATATTCCTTCACATCTTTTCCATCCACAAGAACTGCCCCTTTTGATACATCATAATATCGGGAAATCAGATTTACCACAGAGGTCTTTCCGCAGCCTGTTCCTCCAATAATTCCAAGCGTTTCCCCTGGTTCCAGAGCAAAATGAATATCAGATAATGCTTCCTCTTGACACCCCTTATAGGTTAATGAAACATGATCAAAACATACGCTACCAATCAAATGCTCCGCCTGCACACTACCTTCCTCCATGGAAGATTGTGTAAGCAATACTTCTTCAATTCTTCCTGCACTGGCAAGACTCTTGGTCTCTAGAATCATCAGGTTGGCAAGCTTAACCAGTTCGACCAGAATCTGCGACATATAATTTACAAGCGCAATCAGGGAACCCTGGGTGATGATGCCCCCATCCACCTGCACAGCACCTTTGTAAATCAACCAGATTAATCCTGCATTGATGATGGCATAGGTGAGGGGATTCATGAGTGCCGAAATTCTGCCTACCACAATTTGCATTTTGGTAAGTCCCGTATTCGCCTCCGCAAACTCCTTCTGCTCGGTTTCTTCCCTGCAAAATGCTCTAATGACACGTACGCCATTCAGATTTGATCTGGTAACACCGGTAACCTTATCTAGCTTCCCCTGCACTTTCTTATAAAGTGGAATCGTTCCCAGCATAATTCCATAAACCACAATAGACAGCGCCGGAATAACTACCACAAACGTAATGGCGGCCTTTACATTAATCGTAAACGCCATAATCATGGCACCAAATACAATGAAAGGAGAACGTAAGAACAAACGCAGTGCCATATTGACGCCGCTCTGCATCTGGTTCACATCTGCGGTTAGTCTGGTAATGAGTGTGGACGTACCTAAACGATCTAGTTCCTGGTAGGGAAGGCTCTGCACATGGCTAAACAGTGCTTTCTTTACCCCTGCCGCAAAACCAACCGCCGCCTTCGCAGAGAAATACTGTGCTGTTAAGGAGCATCCTAGTCCCACTAGCCCCAGAAGCACCATAATAAGGCACATCCTAATTAGATAGCCACTATTTTCCGAAGGAATGGCAATATCTACAATCCTAGCAACAACTAAGGGCACAATGAGTTCAAACGAAGCCTCTAGCAGTTTAAAGAGAGGCCCAAGCACACATTCTTTTTTATAATTTTTAAAATATTTCCAAAGAGATTTCAAAGTCCTGTCACCTCTAAAATGGTTTCTAGTCTTTTGGCAAAACTATGCTCACTTCGCACCTTGGAAAGGGCCGCCTGCGCCATCTGCTCACGCTCTTTATCATGTTTCAGATAATAGTCTGCCTTATCAAGTAAATCTTCCCTACTTTCAAAGTAGGCATACTCTTCCCCTGCCGTAAAATATTTTTCAAAATCCATCTGATAGTTGGTCAGTAAAAATCCGCCACATCCAAGAACATCCATGCAACGAAGAGGAATTCCATGCACAATACTTCGCAGAGAAATATTCAGATTCAATTTCGCGCACTTCATTGCCTTTGGGGCATCTTCATAATAATTCAGCGTCCCCATATTTCTGACTTTTGGTAGATTTGGGGTAGGGGAAGGCGTAAATAAAGTCACCTCATGATGTTCGGAGAGGCTTTCTAATAATTCTCGTCTTTCTTCCACAGTAACGAGTCTTGCCAGAAAATAGTTCGCTAGTGTCCAGCCTGCAGTTTCATAACCGTCGCCGTGACCTTCTATCGGTGCCACCTTCTGTATTCTGCGAACCATTTCCTCGGTTAATCCCGTTTCTAAAATGGTTGCTCCATAGATTTTTTTCTGCGCTGCAACTAATCCTTCCACATAGCCCTTTGCATATTCATCCAGATTCTCTAATCTTTTAACAAAGCCATGTTTCTCCTCTGTATACATAGAACCAATCATTGTAATTTCGGAAGAGAAAGCTTTCCGTTCTCTTTCGGAGGGACAAATCGCATCATAGTTTGCTGCTGCCGTAGGAAGTTCGTAAACATTTTGCACGCCCATCCCCTGCAGACGCTGCACATCATAGGAATCAAAAACAAAGGCATAATTTGTTGGGAAGGCTATGGTTTTGGAATATAGCTGTACGGACGGACTATCATAAGTCCAGGAAATATATTTTACTTTACAGGCAGCTGCCGCAATCGCTGCTACCGGAAAATAGTTGAAAGAGAATACCGCGTCTGCATCCTCCTGCATAATATGCTTCGCCAAATCCGTTGTAAGTGCCTCGTCGTTTCTGGTATTTACACTGCTTTGGGGAAATGCATATTCCACCACCTGAAAACCGGCCTCCGAAAAGGCCGTTTTCATAAAAGGATTCCCAAAACTATTCCATTCAAGAAAAAGTATTTTCTTCATACGCTTATGCCATAATCTTTGCTTTGATTTCCATGGCCTGCGCCTCACTATTTAGTATTCCAATAAGCGCGTAGCCAAAATCAAGGGCTGTACCAAGTCCACGGGAAGTGATGATCTTTCCATCAATCGTAACCTTATCGTAGGTAACTTCTGCTCCTACAAGCCCCTCTTCCATACCGCCATAGCAGCATGCTTTCTTCCCCTGCAAAAGCCCCATATGGCCAAAGACAGTGGGCGCAGCGCAAATAGCAGCAATATATTTATCCTTTGCTACATAATCACGTACAGCCGCCTGCACAGCGTCAGAAGCTTCTAAATTTAGTGTTCCTGGCATACCACCGGGAAGCACAATCATATCACCTGTCTTTAACAGTTCCTCATCGAGTGCCTCATCCGCAAACAAGGTAACCTTGTGCGAAGAGGTAATCTCCTTGCTATCCTTAATAGACATCGTAATGCAATCCACTCCTGCACGACGAAGTAGATCTACCACAATCAGACCTTCACACTCTTCAAAACCATCTGCCAACATTACAAATACTCTACTCATAAAGGTTCCTTTCCATAAAACAAAGGGCTCCACTTACTTTCGTCAGAAGAGCCCATTTTCTTTTTATTACAGTGCTTTAATACGGTTAATTGCTTCTACAGTGCTTTCGTAAGAACCGAATGCTGTTAAGCGGAAATAATGCTCGCCGGAAGGACCAAATCCTGATCCAGGAGTACCCAGCACATTTGCCTTGTCTAGGAGATAATCAAAGAACTCCCAGCTGGTCATGTTATTCGGTGTACGTAACCAGATGTAGGGTGCATTCACACCGCCAGAGCAATCATAACCTGCTTCCTTTAAGCCATTCTTAATGTAAGCTGCATTCTTCATATAGTATGCAACCTGCTCCTTTAACTGAGCCTTTCCTTCTGCGCTGTACACAGCCTCACCAGCCTTCTGGATGATGTAAGGTGCACCATTATACTTGGTTCCATGACGGCGTGCCCATAAGGAGTGTAACATCACACCATCTCTCTTAATCTCTTTAGGAATTACAACGTAGCTTAAACGAACGCCAGTAAATCCAGCATTCTTAGAGAAGGAATGCAGTTCGATAGCGCAGGTTCTTGCACCTTCACATTCGTAAATACTATGAGGTACATCTGCTTCAGAAATATATGCTTCATAGGCAGCATCATAGATAATCACTGCACCAACTTTATTTGCATAATCAACCCACTCCTGCAGCTGGCTTTTGGTAATAGTAGAACCGGTAGGGTTGTTGGGGAAGCAAAGATAAATTAAATCCGGTGTTTCCTTAGGAAGTTCAGGTGCAAAGTTATTCTCCTTTAAGCAAGGCATGTAAATAACATCGCTCCAAGTCTCTGTTTCCTTATCATAGGTACCAGTACGACCAGCCATAACATTGGAATCTACATAAACAGGATATACAGGATCGCAAACGGCAATCTTTGTATTCTGGGTGAAGATTTCCTGAATATTTGCACTATCACTCTTTGCACCATCTGCTACAAAAATTTCATCAGCGGCAATATCACATCCTCTTGCCTTGTAATCATTCTCCGCAATTGCATTACGCAGGAACTCATAACCAAGGTCCGGAGCATAGCCCTTGAAGGTATCGGCACTAGCCATCTCATCAACAGCATCATGAAGGGCCTTAATAATAGCAGGACAAAGGGGCTGGGTTACATCACCGATAGAAAGCTTGATAATCTTCTTATCAGGATGTGCTTCTGCATACTCTCTCTGCTTTCTTGCTACAGTGGAAAAAAGATAACTTCCGGGTAATTTTAAATAGTTCTCATTGGGCTGAAACATCGTTTCTTCTCCTCACATTCATTCTTCTTTTCCTAATAGGAAGACCGTTAACAAGTACCTTCCTATCAAACAACAAGTAATAACCAATTAGTACTTGTACAGATATCTGTCAAGTTCCCATGCAGTTACCTGGGACGCATACTCTTTCCACTCACGCTTCTTTGCAGAAACATACAGCGGAGCAATATGACCACCAAGTGCTGCCTTTACAAGTTCGTCCTTCTCGAGTTCTTCCACAGCCTCTAATAAGTTGTCAGGAAGGGACTCAATCTGGGCTGCCTTTCTTTCCTCTGCAGTCATCTCGAAAATATTGCGGTTAACACCTGCAGGAGGTGTAATCTTATTCTTAATACCATCTAATCCAGCGTGAATAGCAACCGCAATGGCAAGATATGGATTAGCAGAAGGGTCTGGGTTACGAATCTCAATTCTAGTTCCTGCACCACGAACAGCAGGCACACGAATCAGAGGACTTCTGTTCTTTGCACTCCATGCAATATGTACAGGCGCTTCATAGCCTGGTACCAATCTCTTATACGAATTTACAAGAGGATTCATGATTGCTGTCATCCCCTTCATATGCTTCATTACACCACCGATGAAGTAGTACGCTTCTTGGGATAAACCATACTCATCCTCCGCATTCTGGAAAATGTTCTCCCCATCCTTACTTAAGGAAAGATTCAGATGCATACCGGAACCTGCCATACCAAACTTAGGCTTCGGCATAAAGGTTGCATGCTGGCCATGCTTATTTGCAATGGTACGTACAGCAAGCTTAAAGGTCATAACATTATCTGCTGTAGGAAGTGCCTCATCATACTTGAAGTCAATCTCATGCTGTGCAGGTGCACATTCATGATGAGATGCCTCAATATCGAATCCCATCTCTTCCAAGGTAATTACAGTATCTCTTCTAACATCCTCGCCAAGATCGACAGGACCTAAATCAAAATATCCTGCCTTTTCATGAGAAAGGGTCGTAGGCAGATCATTCTCATCAGACTGGAATAGAAAGAACTCGCACTCAGGACCAACATTAACGCTATATCCCATATCTGCGGCTTCCTTAATCGCACGACGAAGCACATATCTGGGATCGCCTTCAAAAGGTGTTCCATCGGTTCTATATACATCACAAATCAATCTTGCAATCTTTCCCTGCTCTGTATTCCAAGGGAAAATCAAGAAAGAATCTAAGTCTGGATGCAGACACATATCAGACTCTTCAATACGTGCAAATCCATCGATGGAAGAACCATCAAACATGCACTTATTGTTTAGTGCGTTATCAATATGGCTTGCTGTAATCGCTACATTCTTAAGATTACCAAAAACATCCGTGAACTGCAGACGAATAAAGGCTACATTCTGCTCATCGATGATTCTTTTGATATCTTCTTTTGTGTACTTTGCCATGGTAATATCCTTTCACTCTTTGGCTACAAGAGATTTCAAAATTCGGTTTCTATTTTACCATAAGTCGGCCTAATTTTATAGTATCTCCTGTACGCATGGGATGATGTTTGGACAGAAGGTTGATACACGAGATTTCGACCTGCTTCGCACTCTCGAAATCGCTAAAAACATTCGAAATAGAAAAACAGTGCAGACATCTTGTCTGCACTGCCAACTACTAAACTAAATAACTTCCGCAATACTCGCAGTAAGGATTACCTCTTGTTGGAGCACCGCAGTGAGGACAGAAGTCCGGTAAATCAAGGGGTGCCGGAGGTACATTACTATATGCTGTAGCACCTGTATATGCTGTGTTCACAGTAGGTGTTACAACAGGAGTGCTTACTGCATTTGCAATAGACGCACCAACAGCAGTTGCTACCATAGTGCCTAAGAAAGAACTACCATGATGATGGTGACAGGTACTATAGTATCTACGTGGTGGTGGTGGCGGAGGCGCCACATGATGATGATAGTGCGGAGTCACCACTGGTCTCGGTGGTGGCGGAGGCGCTACCGGTCTCGGTCTTGGTGGTGGTGGCGGAGGTGCCATCGTTCTTGGTCTCGGAGGTGCTACCGGTCTTGGAGCAGCTCCACCCATAAGTCCACCCATGGGTCTTCCAGCGGAAGGTCTTGCACCGCCGAAGGCACCACCGGGTCTGGGTCCTGGTCCTGGTCTTCCACCGCCGGGTCTAGGTCCTGGTCCTGGCATAATAAATCTCCTCTCATATTATAAAAGTGTGTAATGTTTAACTTATGATAACATTTTACTCTATCTGCGTCTTTTTTATCAAGTTATAGGCTACGGCCTATCCTAAGGAAACTCCCCTTTTACGGAACTATTCCCTTGCTGTACCATAGTATATAAGCGCAATCATATCAGGGCCTGTATGAGCGCCAATAATGGGACTAAGCATAGTACATTTAATCTTCGCATCTGGCGCAATCTCTGCAATCTTAATGGCCATCTCCTGTGCATCCTGCATACAGTCAGCACAACTAATGTAAACCAAATTGCTTATCTCTGGATTATAGTTCCTTGCAAACTGCTCTAACATCCAAGCATAGGACTGCTTATTTCCACGCTTCTTTGCTACGGTATCTAACTTTCCTTCTGCATTGATATTCAAAATCGGCTTAATGTTCAGTGCCGTACCAAAGATGGCAGTTGCTGTACTTACTCTGCCGCCACGGCTTAAATACATCAGATCTTCTACTTTAAACCAATAGTTGATTTTCCCTGCATTCTCTCTAAGCCAAGCTGCATTCTCCGCAAGAGTCATACCCTTTTTCTTATTCTCACAAGCGGATTCAACCAAAAGACCCATACCGCCGGTTGCACCTAAGGAATCAACCACTTCCACAACAGCATCAGGGTAGGTATCCTTTAGCATCTCGACTGCATTTAATGCCGACTCATAGGTATTGGAAAGTCCTGAGGAAAGAGCAATATATAGCACGCCTTTCCCTTCCTTTACTGTCTCCTCAAAGGCACTCACATAGTTAAAGGGTGTAATCTGACTCGTTCTTGTCGGTACTTTTTCCCTCAACTTATCATAGTAAGCATGCATATACTCACTGGATTCGGGAACCGCACAATGCCTAGACTCTTCCCCCAACATATACTCCATGGGAACATAGCATACATTCTCTGCAGCCGCATACTCCATATCAACATCTACTGAAACATCCGTAAAGATTATATATTCCATGCCTTACCCCCAGTCACCGAAAATCTTTTTAAATGTCAATTTCTAATTTAGACCGTTCCTCTTCAGACCAATTGCGCTGCAGCATATATTCAGAAAGAATTCTTACCAGCTCTGCGTCCAGCTTTCCTTCTTCTACCATGTTCTTTAAAATATCTAATGCTTTCCGCAACGTCACAGTTCCCTTGTAGGGTCTATCACTACTGGTTAAAGAGTCAAATATATCCACAATCGTTAATAGTCTTGTAAGTACATCTAAATCTTCCGCTTTTAGTCCATTCGGATATCCCGACCCATCAAGGTACTCATGGTGACGAGCCGCCATCATACGAACACGATTATACTTTTCATTAAACCTGATTTCACCTAAAAGCTTATCAGTAAATACAACATGTTGCTGCACTTCCTGTCTTTCATCGGCAGTAAGCGTTCCCTTTAAAATACTAAGATTCTCACTTTCCTCTTTGGAAAGATATGGAATCACTTCACCATCGGGTGTCGTATAGGAGCGTTCAGCCATTTCTGCAATACGTCTCAAATCCACATCTGTCAAAAACTTTTTCGTATTCAGTTCATGCAGTTCTGCAATAAAGTTTGAAATACGAAGGTCGTCCATGAACCACTTGTTCTCAGAAAGTCTTCCTTCCAAGCAGTCAATCTTTAACATTAGCTGTATCTTTTCTAACTTATTACGTACAGCATCTTCCTTTCCACCAAGTCTAGTAGACTTATTAAGAACCTGTCTACTGGTAATCATCTTACCAATATCATGCAGCATGGCAGCCATGTAAAGCTGTTCTCTATCATTCTCCGTGAAGAAAATGGAATACTCATCCCTCGTGTGACGAGCATTCAAATCATCAATCATTTCCATACAATATTTCGCAACATTTCTTGTATGGTTTGCATTATAGTCCGTTCTAGCTTCAATAGCGTTCGTCAAGCAATCTACGAAAGACATCATGAGCTCTTCCAAATCCTGAATCAGATTCAGGTTTGTAAGGGCAATCGCCATCTGCGAACAAAGACTGGTTACTACATCCTTATATTCATCAGGGAAAGGGATCACATCGCCGTCGTCATCCACACAGTTCATGAGAACCAGAATACCTTGTACCTTTTCTCCTGGCTTAAACATGGGAACAACTAACACTGACTTCGTATGATAAGAATGATCATTATCATACTTTCTAAAAGGAAGCAGATTAAACTCCTGCCCACCAGTATAGATATCAGGAATATTCAAGGCCTCCCTAGACTCTGCAACGTAATTCAAGAGATCCTTTTTCCCACTAATAACAAAGGAGCCCTCCTCCACTTCCTCACCGCGACCGACGTAGGTTCCCGCCGTTTTGTTCACGCTAAGAAGATGGCGGAAGACTCCGTCACTTTCAATGTATAAATCACCAGCATCTGCACTGGTATACTTCATACAACCATCCATAATAATATCAAAAAGCTTCAGATAAAAGCCTTCTGTGGATAGTTTGTAACCCAACTGAAGAATGTCATTGACATCTTCGGTAATTTTAAGCATGTACTACGTATGCGCCAAAACTACTAACGCATTGCCCCCATTGATTTTTTCTCCTGGACTCTCCAGACATGTTCATTATACCAAAATTATCCCTTTTCGGCTATACATTTATCGTCTGGCCCAGCGCAAAGGAATAAATGACTCTTTCCTTCACTTTTTTTCCGGTAGCCTGCTCCAAAGCTCGCTGGTAATAATATAGCTGCGTCTTATATCGCTTTACCAGTTCTTCTCCTGTAGAGACGGCATCTGTCTTGTAGTCCATAAGTACCAGACCATCCTCTTCCTCGAAGTATACGTCGATGACTCCCTGCACAGTAATCCACTCATCTGCCGGGAAATCCGTTTCCACTTCATTTGCTGGAAGGCCCATGAAGAAAGGCTTCTCCTTATATAGCTTTCCCTTTTTATCAGCTTCCGCCATGCGCCTAGCAAAGGCACTTTCATAAAAGCGAATTGCTCTATCCTCTCGAACTAACGCAGCGTCTTCTTTTTCAATGCGCTCACTCAAAATTGCCTGTTTTTTTGTCTCTGCAAAGAAAACGTCGTATGCTTCCTCTGGCAGATTTTTGAACGAAGTGAGTTCCATCAACCTATGATATGCTGTACCACGATTCATTCCAGTAATCACATCTTCTGCATCGTCTTTCATAAATCGCGGTTTTGTACGGGGTGGCTCTTCCTGGGTTTCCGGATACTTTGCCACCTCCCCTACATCCTGATACGCTTTCTTCTTTAGATCCGTTACCGTAGTCTTATGATACAAGTTCTTTAGGTCGCTTCTTGGATAGGAAAATGCCATCTGATGCTGCAATTTTTCCAAGAGTTTCTCATCTACCTTTTCCTGTTCTAAAGCCTCTCTGCTGTAGCACTTTGTAATTTCTTCAGAGAGACTCTCCTCCGCAATGGCCTGCGGTGAAACAAAGGAAGTATCAGGTAGATACTTTTTATGAATAGCAGCCGCACGCATTCCTAACAGCAAAAGTTCTCCATAGCTGTTTGCCGCTAGTATATTCTGTTCTTCCACTGTCATGTCTTCATATTTCTGCCAAAACAATGTTTTCCCATCTGCATCCTTATTTCCAGAAAGCACACCGGTGAAAATCATCTTTTCCTTCGCTCTGGTCATAGCCACATATAGGGTACGAATATTTTCAGCAAGGGACTCTGTCTTAATAACTCTTCCCAGCATCGCGCGGCGAATCCCTGCACGTTTCACTCTTGTATCAGGATTGATATAATCTGTGCCCACACCAAAATTTGCATCGCATAACACTGCTCCTTTTAAGTCCGCATTGTTAAACTTTGAAAAGATTTTAGAGATAAAACATACGGGGTATTCTAATCCCTTACTATGATGAATCGTCATAAGCTGTACAGCGTTTAATTCTTCATCCAAAATGCCGGCTTCTCCCATATCCTCGTCTCGCTGCTTCATAAGTTCCAAAAATCTACAGAAGTGGAATACGCCATGGAAACTAGTCTTTTCAAAGGCTTCTGCTCTTTCCATGAGTACATAAAGATTTGCTTTTCGCTGCGTTCCTCCCGGGAAAGCGGTCATATACTGTATATATCCAGTCTCATCAAAAATATATTGCAAAAGTTCCCGTATCGTTAAGTACTCTGCCTTGCCTCTAAAGTCATCCAGCTTGCGAAGAAATGCATCCAGCCTCTCATCTTCTTCTCTAAGATGCAGCAAAATGTTATATAGCTGAATATGTAATTTGGACGTATCTCTTTTTGATACATGATTTTTCAGGTACGCTTCTTTTAACTGTGTCTCCCACTCACCCGCCTTTGCCTTATATTCCGCCACAGCCTCCTCACTAAAACCACCAAAATGGGAAAGCATCACACCGTAAAGTGGAATGTCCTGCAGCGGATTATCAATCACCTTTAATAAATTAACAACATCCTTCACTTCTTTGGTATGGAAAAAACCAGTACGCGCCTCATAGGTAAAGGGAATTCCTTCTTCTTCGAACACTTCCCTAAATTCATCAGCACAGTTCTTTACACTTCGAACAAGGATAACAATATCCTTATACTTTACTGGCCGCATAGCATCCGCTGCCCTATCATATACCCTAAATCCATTCTGCATCATCTTTTTAATGCGTTTTGCAACCAGTCTGGCTTCAAGAACACTATCACTGCACTCTGCCTCATCCATGGCCTCTAAGCTGACAGTTCCTTTCTCCTCCGCCGCCCCATCCATGGCACTGCTTCCACTGCTCTTCTGAGGCTTATTAACAAGCAAAACTTCTGTGCGATTATCTTCTCCCGAAGCAGGATTCTGTCCCTCTTTATAATCAGCCCCGGTGTATAATCTTGCTTTTTCATCATAATCAATCCCACCCAAAGGCTTTATCATAATCTTTTCAAAGATATGATTGGCAAAGGAAAGCACTTCTTCTCTACTACGGAAGTTCTGGTTCAGATCAATTCGAATCTTTTCTCCCTGCTGCCCAAATGTGTGATACTTGTCTAAGAAAATCTGTGGTCTTGCATTGCGAAAACGGTAAATACTCTGTTTAACATCCCCTACCATAAAGTAGTGATTCTTCCCCTCCGGATGAACCAGAGCAGAAAGAAGTGCCTCCTGCAAGTAGCTGGAATCCTGGTACTCATCCACCATAATTTCTTTAAAAAATTCCTGATATTCTTTTGCAATCTGCGTCGGTACTCTTTCTCCATCCTCCCGCTTTTCAGTCAGAATATCGTATGCAAAATGCTCTATATCACTAAAATCAACAATCTTTCGTTCTCTCTTTGTTCTAGCAAAATCTGCCATGAACTCTTCCACTAAAAGTAATAACTCTCTAGTATAAACGGCTGTTTCTTTTAACTCCTGGAGTCTTTCCTCTACCCCCACCGAAAAATAATTCTGTTGTAGCGTTTTTATAGAAGCAGCCACTGCATTTCGGTATGCTTTCACCTGCTCGGTAATTAGCTTGTCCTGGTTCTTTTTGCGGCCAGCCTCCCCCGGCTTACATGCCAAAATAGTTCGTTTTTCTTCATAGCTTTCTGCGGCAAGAAACCTCTCACAAATATCCAAAAGATCCCTGCATGGTTTCTCATAGTTATCTGTGTTCTCACTCTCCTGCATTAATCGGAGCGCATACTGCATACGCTTCTTATTCTCTTCCATCAACTGTATGGCGCTCTCCATGCACATCATCCACCAGGTTGATGTTTCATACTGTTTACAGGCTTCCTCTGTATACTCTGCCAGACACCGCTTTACAAATTCTGCAGGTTCTGCCAAACCGTCTGCATAAGCAGCTACTGCTAGAATCATTTCTTCTATGGCGCTTCCCTTACCGGTATGGTCATAGCATTCCACCAGACGGCTGAAAGCTATGCTTTCCTCATCTGCACCTTGCTTTGCGCCATTCTCTTCGGCAATTCCATCCTCTGCCATATTCTTTGCTATGCTCTGATAGTGACGTTCCATCAGGGCATGCACCACCTCATCCTTTAATAACTTTCCTTCCCCCTCATCCATAAGACGATAGATCGGGTCGAGCCCAATACTACTATAATGATTGCGCACCAAAAAGGCACAGAAAGAATCAATAGTACAAATATGTGCATTATGAAGAAGCATCTCCTGTCTTAGAAGATGTCCATTCTCTGGATCTTCTGATAGCGCCTCACGAATCTGCTTTCCAATCCTTTCTCGCATCTCTGCTGCTGCAGCCTTGGTAAATGTCACAATCAAAAGTCTGTCTACATCCACTGGATGTTCCTTATCAGTAATCAACGCCCTAATTCTTCCGGTAAGCGTCTGGGTCTTTCCACTACCTGCTGCTGCCGCTACCAAAATATCTGCGTCTCTTGTATCTACAACTTTCTGCTGATCAACTGTATAATCCATTGTTTTCCCTTCTACTTCTGTCTGCTGTATCCATGCACTCGGATGTTAAAATCACAAACTTCCCGATAATCGCAATAGGTGCATGTCATTGCATCATAAGGCTTCGCACTCTTTTCGCCGGATAGAATCCCTCTCACGTGTTCTTCGCAACGCTTTTTGGCCACCTCAATTACCTCGCCAAAAGACTGTTCTTTCGGTATCTGACTCGTTCCTGATGGTGCCCCATCCTTTTTCATTGAAAGATGTACGACATCAGACTTTGCTCCACCAACCGCCATATCCCTATCTAATAATGTATAAGCAGCTTCCTCTTCCGTAATCAAACCAGACAATCTCAGTTCTTTACGAATCCACTCCTCATAGGAAAGACTATCATCATCCTGAAAGGGATCTTGTATGTGATAATAAAACATCCCCGCGGGCGCCACTTCTTTTCCTTCATTCTCTTTACGAACTAGCTGTAATGCTTCATCCATATATACAGCCAGCTGCAGCTGCTGACCGTCATAAACTTTCACTAAATCAATCTTTTTATCCCCGCTCTTATAATCAACAATGCGAACATAAATCTTGTCATCCGTCTCTGCAATATCCATCCTGTCAATCTTTCCACGAAGCGTGACCGATACATCTTCCAAATCTTCCAGTTTCTGCGTACGCTTCATGGATACCTCGAACTTCATCTTCCGAAAAGCACCCTTTGCAATCTGGTATCCAACGCTTTCTACTGTACGAAGCAAAATACGTTCCATACGCTCGACCTGGTATGCCGTGGATGCATCCTGATACAAAACTGCATCTTCATAGCGAATTGCTTCATCACGGGTAATGTCATGAAGAATCTCCGCAGCTTCCTCCCTCGTAATGCCAGCCCAGTCTTTTCCTACCTCCTGCAGCCGCATTCCAAACTTTTCCAACACTCCATGAAAGAAGTTGCCTAAATCCTGCACATCAAAGCGACTATCTGTTTCTGCAGCCAGTCCCAGTCCATACTTCAAAAAATGTCTATAAGCACAAGCTGCATAGCCTTCTAGTCTAGAAACACTAATACTCAAATCCCTGCCAAAGAGTGCTGTAACCAGTTCTTTTGCTAACGGGAAAGAATGATAGGAATAAAATGCACCCTCCAGAAGCGGCTTAAACTGTTCTTTTTGCAGCTGATACAATGCTGTAAGCAGTTCTTTTTCTTCCTTACATCTTTCATTTTCTAGTAAGCCTGCAGCATAGTTGCAAACAAGATGCGCAAAGCTCTCTCTGGCATCTAGCTCCGACGTAATTCTAGAGATTTCTGGTTCCTGCATAGGTCTTCTTTTGGACAGTGCCGGAAACAGCCGTTCAAAGACTTCCACCAAATACGAGGGTCGTGCTTCTTTCCCCTCCATATCCGCTACACTGTAAGACAAATACAATTTCTCCGTTGGTGTGCAGACATTCATATACAAATAAAGTCTTTGCTGAATCATCTTTTCCCTGGGCGTAGGGGACAACTCAAAACCACCTTCTCTAAAAAACTCTCTCTCCAAATCAGAAAGTAATCCTGTACCAGATACATTCTTCGGAATGATTCCATCATTAACCCCCAGGAAGAATAGTACTTTTACCTGAGACAGTCTTGTTCTCTCAATATCGCCAAACTGCACATAATCAACGGTTCCTGGAATAATTCCAATCTCCATCTCACTAGCGCCAGCCTCTACCATCTCTTTATATTCTGCAAGAGACATCTGTTCTCCTGCTAAAAGTTCATGAATCTGTGACAGCACCTCCATCATATAGCCATAAATCTGCTCATATTCTTTCTTTCTCGCAAAATCTTCTTCTGCTTCAAAATATGCAACACGAGCCTGCAATTTTCTCTCCAAATCGCTCTTTTCAATAAAGGCATATAAATGCTCCGTCAGCACTGCAGCATCTTCTGTCTTTTCTTTTCCCACGGAAAAAGGGATCTCTAATAATGGCATAAATAAATCAAACACAATAGCGCGAAGCCTGTTTACTTCCTGCATAAGCTCGCTATTCTCATAGAACCCTTTGGTAAACATGGCAGACCACTTCTTGCGTCCCCGAATATTCCGACTTTTCATGTACTGTGCCAAAAGATCCACTTCTTCTCTAGATAGCCCCGTCAACCCACTCTTTAAGAATCTCATCACACTATCATAAGAAAAATCAGTCAGAATAACATCCATACCACTCAACACGTATTCCATAAACGGGTTCAATGTAATACCTGCTCCCTGATCCATAAACAGAGGAATCTGACATGCCGAGAATCTTTCTATGGCAGCAGCTCTATACCTGGCAACATCTCCTGTTACCACAGCAATATCTCGGTAAGCATACTGTGCCTCCTTCACTAACCTGCGAATCTCTCGACACAAATAACTAATCTCATCCCGGGGACTGGGAAGTACCGCAATCTGAATATTTTCAGGAGTTCCCTCAAAAGATGCTTTTTCCTTTCTGAAAAGATTCTTCTCAAGAAATGCAAGGGATGGATTCCCAGAATATCTCTTTACACACTCACCATCCAGAACAACATCTTCTCCACGCGAAATCTTATCCAGTACAGCCAGTTTCACGAGAGACGCATAACTATTCTTTGTCAAATAAAACAAATCAGTATCTGCTGTCTCTTTTCCAGAAAGCAGCCGCTTTGCTTCTATCCCTGATATAGTTAAGGTCACCACAACATCCTCGGCACAGGAAAGAAATGCACGAATCACCTGTCTTTGCACCGGTGTAAATCCTGTAAAGCCATCCAAATAAATCACGCTGTCTTTCAGTAGTTCTGACTTTGGAACTAATCCAGCAAGCATAGATAGCTTTTCTTCGCCTGTAACATACTTTTCTGAGAGTGCTGCTAAAAATGCCGCATACAAGGTCTGTAAATCTGCAAGCTTGCCTGCAAGGGCACTTCGTCCCTGGGCATACGCCTGCAAACGTCCTACATCCTCAACAGTCATGCCATACTGCATAAACTCCGACAACACAGACTTCACTTCATGCAGACAACCAATCCTTTCCATACTTGTACCAAGAACTGGTAATTTATCTTCTTTCTGCAAATCTCTGGCTACTTTACGAAGTACTAAATTCTTTCCCGTATCATCAATCGCAAGAAGTTCCTTTTTCCCCACTTCTTCAAAAATGCGATAGCAAAGTCTGGAAAAACTTTGCACATCAATATTCATAATCACTTTATTGGGATGTGCTTCCACCATGGCTTTCTGCGCTGCCATAGTAAACTGGTCCGGTACAATCAAAAAGAACTGTTTCTCAGGGAACTGCATTGACTCCCTAAGTACTTCTTCTCTTACATATGTACTTTTTCCGCTACCGGCTCCCCCAAATATAAATCGAAGTGACATATCTATCCCTTTCCTTCGCCTTTCGTTATGTAAATACAGTATAGCATACCCATTCTTACTGATAAGTCCGCTTTATGACTCACTATAAAAAAGGACCTCTGCAGGTCCTTTCTTTTAGTAAATCTTAACTTTCGTTAATAGCAACCGATACAGTCCATTGGGATCTGGGAACACATATCCTTTCTGTAGTTCCGAGAGTGCAATGAGAATTCTTCTCGCATCTACAGCCTTAATCTTGTATCCTCGCTCTTTGCAGTAGTTGTGAATATCTCTTGTAACCGACTTTTCTATATAAGCAAGTCTTGTCTTTAATGTACCCGGATCTGTCTGCAAACACTCACAAATCACCTCTGTAGACATATCGTTATAGTAGAATGCTAATGCGGTTGCACGATGAATCTCAGGCAATTTACAAAGGGCATTTTCAAGCACTACCGTGAACTCTGCATCATCCATCTCAGCACCACTTAAAAATTCAATGGGTACCTGTGGCGGAACAAGTTCTCCTCTTTCTTCTGCCTTCAGTTGTTCTGCTCTCTGGGTCTCGATAAAAATCCCATTATTCTCAGTAACCACTTTGTTTAACCACTCTGCAATATGATCCGGAGACTCTAGTACCGCTGTCTCACGAACAACTCTTGCATACAGTTCTAACACCTGATCCACAATCTTGTTAGGATCTGTAGTGATAAAATATGTCTGAAAATATAAATCATTTAAGGAAAGAGAAAAGATTCTTGCAAAATCATCTTTTTTGCCTTCCAAATAATATCTGGCGGATTTAACCAATTCAAATGTTGTATTCAAAGGAGCTCCTCCGAGAATGTATATTAAAAAGCCACAAAATTTTCACAATTTACATAATTATTTTATCAAAAACGTATGAAGGTTTCAATCAAAAGCCGTCCGAATATGCAAAAGACGGAACAAAGTTCCGTCTTTCAGGTAGGAGTTATAAAACATTCATCTTGATTTTAATTATCTGCTGTTAATCCCTAAGCATCCCTCCCTTCCTTTTTAAGTTTCAGAACATCTCAAAGAGAAAAGGGCAGAGAGAGAACTTTGAGACATCCTGTTTGCATGTTTTTATAATAGTCTCTTTCTCTCGCACTTGTAGGAACTAAATTGTTTTATTTCTAATACTATTCATAGGGAAAGTCCCTAAAAGTAGCCTTCAAAAAGCACCGCATTTTATGCTTATAATCTGGTCTTTGCCAGTACCTTTCCAAACTTGATCCACCGGTTCATATCTTCCTCTTTTTCCGGATTCACTAGGAAGGTCTCCCCATAATCATTGACAGGTTCTAAACGACAAGGATTGGTCTGACGGAATTTACGCAAATACGCTCTATTGCTTTCCCTCGATATAAAAATCCCAATATCTCCATCCCTCGGTGGTTGTTTCGATACTAGCAAGATATCATCTCTGTGATACACAGGATGCAAATGATTACTTGTTACTCGAATGCCGCAGGTCAGCGATTCCCCATACTTCTTACGCAATGCGCCGATGGGTACTTTTTCGACATTGCAGGAATCGTAAATCATACCATCCTTCATGTCTCCAGTAAGCACCAGCACAGATAGAAAATCATTATAATCTGCAGGATGTTTTTCTCTAAAATCCCTTTCAAAATCAACAATACTGCCAATGAAACGATTCTGGCTATCACTTAATTCCCGTAAACAGGAAATATAATTAATATTTCCCAGGTTGCGACCTGCTAATTCGTAGAAAAATTTGCCCGTGAGTTCTGATAAACGATAGACCACATAAATATCGATACGCTCTGTCTCGCCGCCCACCAGTTTCTTATAACCAGATAAAGACATTTCCAAAGCATCCGCCATCTGCGCTTGGGTATACCCCAAGGCCACACGCTCTCTTTCTACAGAAAGAATAAGATTGCGATTCACTTCTTGTCTTGATAAAGGTATCATCTCCCCACTTCCTTTCCTGACAAAAATGAACAGGCAGAAGCCCCCCAGCCTCTGCCTATCTTTTATTCAAATACTTTTTTCATGCTGTCATAATGGAGAAAAATCCCCTGTCGTCCCAGTTCTCGGATTTCCTCAATGGTTGCCAGTTTAAAGCCCTGTACTTCTCTTTCCTGAACCTTAACGTCGCTCTCCGAAAACTCCATAACAAACTTGTATATATCCACAAAATAATTATTCTTTTCTTCCGGATTATCCCTACGATAAGAAAAAACATAACCACCTTCTGCACCAGAGACATCAATGCCGGTTTCCTCTAACATTTCCCTCTGCATCGCCGTAAGGGAATCTTCTCCAGCAGTAACACCACCACCTGGCACTTCCCACCAGCCGGCGCCCCAACTTTTATCTGCGCTACGCTGGCTGATTAGATATCTTCCATCTGGACGTTGTAAAACACCAATGACTGTCAAATGGTAATCTCCTGGCTGCATATTCCAATCATTGCGCGCCATCGTCCTACCTGTCAGTTGTTTGTTTTCATCATATATATCCCAACGTTCCATTGTATTTTCCTTCCTATTTTTTATCCTTCTTTGCCGGACATCTTCCATATAAATGCGTCAGTTTTGCAATTTTCTCCGCCAGTTCTGGAGTATATGCATTTTCTTTCATCATCCATGCCCAGTTGCCACCTAATGTAGATGGTGTATTGATTCTCGCCTCACTACCTAGGCCAAGATAATCCTGCATAGGAATAATACAGGTATCCGCCACACTCTTCATGGCTTCTCCAATGAGTGCTGTTGGCACGTCTTTATTACTCTTTACGCCAAGATAGGTCTTTGCAAAAATCTTATCCTTATTCTTCAGGCTGCTCCACCAGCCACACACGGTATCATTATCATGGGTTCCCGTATAGACGATGCAGTTCTTTCCATAGGTATGGGTAAGGTAGTCGTTTTCCTCTCCACTATCAAAGGCAAACTCCAGAATCTTCATGCCCGGATATCCGCAGCGCTGTACTAACTTAATAACTGATGGTGTCAAAAGGCCAAGGTCTTCAGCAATGATGGACTGTTTTCCAAGTTCCTTCTTTACCGTTGCAAAAAGATCATAGCCCGGTCCTTTTTCCCAATGTCCGAACTCCGCAGTCTTATCTCCATATGGAATATGATAATATTCGTCAAATCCTCTAAAGTGATCAATACGAACCACATCATACATTGCAAAACAATGTGCCAGACGTTTAATCCACCATGCATAGTTCGTCTCTTTATGATACGCCCATCGATACAAAGGATTACCCCAAAGCTGTCCGGTTTTACTAAAATAGTCAGGAGGACATCCTGCCACGCCAATCGGAGTTTTATTTTCATCTAATAAAAATAATTCCGGGTGTGACCAGGTATCAGCACTATCCATAGCAACATAGATAGGAATATCGCCGATAATTTTTACGTTCTTGCTATTTGCATAAGCCTTTAATGCAGACCACTGTCTGTGGAACAAAAATTGAATAAACTTTCTAAATGCAACTTCTTCCTCAATCTTTGGATCTGCCATTGCTTTTTTCATAGCAGCAGGCTTTTTCATCTTTTCGTCTTCAGGCCACTTATCAAATGACACTCCTTTATGGAAAGTCTTTAGCCCCATAAATAGCGCATAGTCATCCAGCCAAAAAGCATTCTCCTTTAAGAACGCTTTATAGGCTTCATCCTTCTCATAACGTCCACTCTTCACGCTTCTGGCATAGGCCTTACGAAGAAGTTTAAAACGTCCTTTGTATATCTCTTCATATTCAATGACGTTAACATCCTCACCACAAGGAACCTTCTCGCATTCCTTTGCCGTCAGTAATCCTTCTTCTATCAGTTCTTCCAAATCAATAAAATATGGGTTCCCTGCAAAGGTAGAAAATGACTGATAAGGCGAATCACCATATCCAGTTGGTCCCATAGGAAGCACCTGCCAGTAGGTCTGCTGTGCCTTTTCCAAAAAGTCTACAAATTCATAAGCTTCCTTCGAAAAACCGCCAATCCCGTATTTATTGGGTAAAGAGGCTACTGGAAGCAAAATTCCGCTTGCTCGCATACAATCACCAAACCTTTTACATCAAATGAGAGTCCCCTCTCACAACGCTCATCCATAGTGTGACAAAACTATACATCTTAACTCTTAATTATAGATGATGAATGCGCTGAAAACAACTAATTTATGCATTCCGCAATGACTTTTCAAAAACTAATTTAATTTACATAACTTTCCGATAAAATAAATAGAGAGATACCATATTCTCATTTATTTTTGTGTGTGAAAGGAGTATTGTAATGAAGAAATTTGTTGCAGAATTTATTGGTACAGCTGTCCTTGTTACCTTAGGCTGCGGTACCGCAATGTTGGTTGGATGTGATGCTTCCAATGGATCTGGTTATTTATTAACCGCCCTTGCTTTCGGTCTTGTCATCGTCGGTATGGCTTACTGTATCGGTAATATTTCCGGCTGCCACATCAATCCAGCTGTTTCCTTAGGTGTTCTATTAAGCGGTGGCATGAAGTTTTCCGAATTCATCGGTTACATCTGCGCGCAGTGTCTTGGCGCCTTCGCAGGTGCTGGTCTCTTAAATACCATCTTTAAGTTGGGTGGTGTCGCTGATATGACCAGTCCTGTCTATGGTGAAATCCAGGGACTCGGATGCAACGGTCTTGGTGGCGTTGGTGACAGCGTGATTGCTGGTCTTTTGGTAGAAGTAATTCTTACCTTTATCTTTGTGCTTACCATTTTAGGTGTAACTTCAAAGAAGGCTGGTCATGGTTCCTTCGGTGGATTAATCATCGGTCTTACTTTAACCTTAGTACATATCTTCGGTATCGGTCTTACCGGAACCAGCGTAAATCCAGCAAGAAGCTTTGGTCCTGCTCTGTTTGCGATGATTAATGGAAACTCCGCACCCATGAGCTCTCTCTGGGTATTCGTTGTTGGTCCTCTTCTTGGTGCTGGTTTAGCTGCATGTGTATACATGCTTCTTGAGAAGAACAAGGAAAGCGCTGAATAAAGTTGACAGTGGCAACTGATTGCCCTATACTTACATACGGAAATGCTAGGGGTGCATTATGCTGAGAGGCTTTAAGCCGACCCTTATTACTTGAACCGGGTAATACCGGCGTAAGGAAGCAGGTTTATTTAAGTATTTTTCTCCTGGCATTTACTATTTATGTCAGGAGATTTTTTTATGCTTTACACAGAAGTTGTAAACGACTGGGGCGAACTCACCTATGTCCCCACTACCCTCGGTAACATCCTATTAATCGTCACTATGGTTCTTCTTTTCGGTCTTGGAATTCTTTTTACTTCTAAGAACCGTAAGGGAAAAGAAAAGAAAGCTGTCCTTTCTGTAAAACAGTTAGTGTTCTGCGCCATGGCCATTGCTTTAGGAACACTGCTGAGCAATCTGAAGTTATTTGAGTTCCCCACAGGCGGTTCTCTCACGCTCTTTTCCATGTTAATGATCTGCCTTCCCGGATACTTCTTCGGTGTAGGCGCTGGTATCTTAACAGGTATTGCTCACGGCGTACTGCAGTTAATCATGGATCCCTATGTTTTATATCCTATGCAGCTTGTGATTGATTACCTTCTTGCCTTCGGTGCTTTAGGTCTTTCTGGACTCTTCGCAAAGTCAAAGCATGGACTCTTGAAGGGATACATTGTTGCTGTTATTGGCCGCTACATCTTCGCAGTTCTTTCCGGCTACTTATTCTTCGGTTACTATGCATGGGACGGCTGGAAGCCTCTGCCATACTCCCTCGCATACAATGCTGTATACATCTTTGCAGAAGCAGCTATTACCATCGTCGTTCTTGTCATTCCTCCAGTACAGAATGCAATGGCACGCGTAAAGAAACTGGCTTCGGAATAATATTGATCCTCATGTGGCTTAGGTCACAGATACTAAAACAGCTCCACAAGGGAGCTGTTTTTTTACTGCGCAAGTGTTAAGAATCGTTATTGATGTATTTCATCATCCGTTGACAAAAAGATACTTTTTTCATACAATAACTTCCAAATAAATATCTTTTTTTCATTCAACAAGCAAAAAAATATCTTTTTCCCACAAAATAGAGGTTAGTTATGTACATGGTTGACGCTACAGAATTAAAAACGAATTTCAAAAGATACGCTGGAATAGCTTCTTCTGGAGATGCTGTCCTTATTAAGCGTCCTAAAAAAGAGTCTAATTTGATCCTTATAAACGAAAGTTCTTATAATCAATGGCAGCGTATTATGGCATATTTAATGAAATTACAGGGATTTACGTCATTAGAAGAAGTTCTGAAACAGGAAGAAACCAAAACATACTATAGTGAAGACTTTATAAATGCATTTGGTAGTCTTGATGAAGATGACTTAGTTCGTCCTCCACAGCTAGGCTTTGAATACGACTGCAAAAGAGAGGAGCTTTTGTAAATGTACTATTTAGATACAAACATCTGTGTTTATTATCTGAATGGACGTTATGATTCTGTTCGGAAAAAGATCCTGCAAACCATCCCCAAAATTATCCGCATCCCAGCCATTGTGAAAGCCGAATTATTGGCTGGGGCTTTTAGAAGTCAATACAGGGAAAAAACCTTAGAAATGATGAACACATTCTTAAAGCCATACGACGTTGAAAGTTTCACAGATGAAGCCGTTTATGCGTATGCTGAGATTCATGCTTACTTAACAAACAAAGGATGCCTGATAGGTCCCAACGATATGTTTATCGCCGCTACCGTTCTTGCTAATAAAGGAACGTTGGTCACCAATAACATAAAGGAGTTTTCAAGAATTCCAGGGTTATCGTTAGAAAACTGGACAGAATAACAAATAAGTAGAGGGGGTATATCCCCCTCTTCTATTTTTTCTTATCCTTCTTCTGCTTATTCACTTTAATAATAACAACCGCTACATTCATAACAGCGAAGACCGCCCAAATAATGCCAAGCAGTAGATTATTTTTCATAAAGCCAATCACAGAAGCCGCCGTTGCTAATAGAATAGTTAGCACACTGCAGATCATTCCGATTTTCTGATAATTAATCATGGTTATTCCTCTCTAACACTATTATTTCTACACGCCTGCATATACGAGGGACTCAAGTACACTTCTTCCGCAACAGCCAAGCCAACATTCGCTTTATATCTTATGGAGTAGGCGAATATTCCACAGATAATGCACCACCACTTGTTCCTGCCGGAAGTACAAAGGAATACTTTGTTGTATCATCTACATCCTGCGTAATCGTAACGGTTAGTGCTGTATCGCCTAACTTTATTCCATTTGGTGTATTTCCTGCCGGCATTACAAAGACAATGGTGTGATCCTCCGTAGTAGCGCTGCTTCCTCTGTTTCCGCCAAAGACATACTTTCCTTCTGACGTATCTTCCCAACGATAAACATCGGTTACATCTGCTGCGTCAAAAGTGACTGTCGTATAATAGCGCAGATGGTATGTCGTCATATCAATTGTATGATTATTTCCTACCAGCCATTCGATTCCAGTTACACCAAGATTTTCAGAAGACAGGGTGCCTTCGTAACTGTAGTTGCGAATGGTAAATCTACCTGCTACTTCAATTTTTCCAAACAAACCACCTACAGTAGTCGCCCAGGTAGAAGCATCTCCCATCGACTGAATATTGACCTTAACTGCCTTGTAGTCTGCTGTATTCTCTGTAGCATTGTCTACCGTTCCATTGATGTAGCTATCTACCTCACTGTTTAAATAACCAATGAGACCACCAACCTGCGACAGATTTCTTCCCTGAATGGTTCCTTCCGCAGTCATGTTAAAGAATTCTCTAACCATCTGCCCTGCGCAATTACCAATGCAGCCGCCAACGCTCGTTAAGTTTCCATTCGCTGCTGTAATACTTCCACTACTGTATACATTTTTCACCTTTAGTACGCAATTTCCATTCGCCTGACCAATGATACCACCCGCAGATGTTAAATTATAATCTGACGCAATATTGCCTGTATTCTTCACGTCACGCATCGTAAGCGGGTTCGACTGCGCCAGACCCACCATACCACCAATATTGGAGGCATCACTCGTGCTCTGCAGCCAGATCGTTCCTTCGTTTTCGCTGTTCGCAATGGTAAGTATCGATGTTTTTCCACCCTTTCCAAGCAAACCACCAATATCATTAGCCGTATTGCTTGTAACATGAATCATTGCATGGTTATATACCTGGTCCATGGAAAATACAAGATTCACATCATCTGCAAACTGCCCAACAACGCCACCGCATTGTTTCATTCCCTTTGCGATTACAGCGCCATTATTATGAACAATATTTAATGTATACTGTCCTTTGGAAGCATACCCTACTATGCCGGCGCCATATTGCAAATCTCCTTTCGCTTCTATCGTTCCTTCATTGGTGACGTTCGTCAGCGTTCCATCTTGCTGCGTTCGTCCAACAATACCTGCAATATATTTGTTATGATTATTACTATTGCTAGCATCAAAGGTTGCCCACTCTGTAGTCAACGTAATATTGCCTTGGTTTGTAACCTTCTGCAAAGTAGCAGCTCCAGCGACATTGCCAACAACACCGGCAATAAATTGTCCTCTTCCAACCGTAATAGTTCCGCTTAACGCATTATTACTATCTGTTATCGTCAGAGTTCCACTACAGTTACCACAAAGTCCTGCGATATATAAATCTGTGTTACTTGCTCCTGCAATGGAGATTGCACCACTATTTGAACTATTATAAATCTCCACATTCCCTGTACAATTTCCGCAAAGTCCTGCAATCTGCTTTACTGAATTGCTAGTACTATTATTCAAAATAACACCACCATTGCTACCAGCTGTAACAGAAAGTCCTATTTTTACCTCTCCAAAAAGACCGCCTACACACTGAAACGCTCCGTACCCGCTCATCCATATGTTAGCTGTGTTATCGCCACTTACCAGACTCACAGCCTTTTCCGACTGACCAACGAGGCCACCCACATACTTCATATCAGTCTGCGCTTCAATCACATTGTTCGTTCTTCCATTGTAGCTATGCTTCTCATCATAGGTATTATGAACATTCTCCATGGCAAGAGGCGCAGTGGAATGTCCTACAATACCACCCGCATATTGCAATGATACATAATTTTTCATACCTATCTCACCATAGGTAGTTACATCCTTTATAGATGTTGGTGCAAGCAAGATTTCACCAACAATTCCTGCAACTCTGGTGGAACTACCTGCGGCATAGATAGAAGCCTCATTCACAACCCCTTCCATATTTACGATATGTGCTTCATCCACGCCATTGATTCTGCCTGCAATGCCACCAACACGATCCAAAATACCGCCCGTAGTCTTAATATCAGGTGCATCCAGCCCCGCGACCTTAATATTTGCCACATTCGTAAGTGTTACAGAACCCTTGGTTTCACCCACAATACCCGCTACGTAGTTGCAGTTTCCAGCAGTCTCTATCTTTCCATAATTTGTGATGCTAGTTAAGGTCAGGTTACCATTAGCTACCTGCCCCACAATACCAGCCGCATGATCCAGCACTCCATTCGACGAAATCTTTCCGTAGTTATTATAAATGTTCATGGCAACATCGCCTGCATTTACCAGACCAACTACCCCACCTACATATGTACACTTCTCCCACGTGGTAGAAATAATATTACCCGCATTGGAACCAACACTCAATGAAAGTCCCTTCATCGCACTTCCAGCAATACCACCAACATACTGCATGGTTCCAGTTGTCTGGATGTCACCTGTATTGAATAATCCATCTCCCGTGAAAATGCCTTCTCCGCTACCATCTTTCTTTCCAACGCAGCCTACAACACCACCTAAATACAGCGCATCACCGTTACCCTCTATTTTTCCTGCGTTCCATACATTTACAAAAGATGCATCCCTATATATTTGTCCGGCGACACCGCCTACATGATTCAGCATAGTTCCCGAGCCACCCCAGTTATCTCTATGTAAATAACAGGTGCTGGTCGTATCCTTGAAGGATGCATTTCCATCAACGTAACCTACAATACCAGCGCAGTGATCCATCACTCCCTTACACTCGATTTTAGGCTCACTTGCAGTAACTCCCGCATTCAACAAGTTCGTTCCATAATGCACATCCGTAAAGTATCCGTTCTGCCGCACATAACCAATGATTCCTCCAACACATTTCAGCATTCCTTGGTTTTCCATAATGATATCTTTACTACTACTTACCTGATTTATGTCCGCAGAAAGTAGTACATAGCCTGCAACACCACCAATATATGCAGACTTGACCGTCACTGCTCCCACAAACCTGATTTCACTTTCACTTATCGACTTCTTGCACGTAAAGTTACCACCTACATACCCTGCAACACCACCGATGTATTCCGTAAATTTGGCTGCCTGCTTAACTTTGATTTCACAATTACTTGTGATATTTTCGCAGATAAAATCCTTGACAACATATCCAGCCACTCCACCAACACAGCGAACAACTCTATCCGACGCATTACCATCAAAATAAATAGATGCTCTATTCGTTACATCTGTACATGTCGTTTTTCCGTCGGCATGGCCAATTAATCCACCGATTCCAAGTTCAGGATTATTTTCGCCAGTTTTGGTCACATACAATGTTTTAAAGCTCATCTCTTTTCCCAGATTCGCTACATTCGTAAGATTAACAAAACTCTTACCATATCCTAAGACACCGCCTACACAGTTAGCAGGTAATGTTTCACCCCAATTCTTAAACAAATCAATATCCGCAAAATTTTTAGCATTTTCTATAGTTATTCCACTTTTTGCATAGCCAACAAGGCCACCTAAATATTGAACTCTTTGGGGCTTTGATCCGTTTCCTACACCAATAGTAACAAGGTCACCATTATAGCAATTCTTCAGAGTCGCTCCTAAAGTATTTGTAGTAAAAGTCTTTGTTGCAGGAACATAAGTACCTGCATTACAGATACCGACCAGTCCACCTACATAACCAACGTCGTTGGTTCCGTTAGCCCCAAAGTTAGCTTTACTTACATCCACATCCGAAAAAGTACATGTGATCGTTGGCTGCTCCATGGTAGATGTTCCCTTAATGAGTCCTCCCCATTGTTCCTCATATTTCACATGCTCCACAACGCTGATTGTTCCATCCGCTGCAAGTGTACCACCATTGACGCAGTCTTCCATCTTGGAACCGTTAAATACCCCTACGATACCTCCCACAGACTCTCTTGCGCTGACACTGGCATAGTTTTCACACTTTGTCATATTTCCTGCGCAACCACCTGCGATACCGCCCACGGTATGTGCATTATATGCCTTTACTTCCGCATAATTCTTACAATTATCCATATTAGAGAAGGACGCACCAGCGATACCACCTATAAATCGCGCACATATGGTAATCTTATCCATATGGGAATTATAGGCAACCACAAGTCCCCTATTCTCACAGTTCTGTATAATTGCATTTGCGTTTTTCGATTTAGTTAAACCAACAATACCACCTACACCAGCTGTACGATCACCTTTAAATGCATCATTTATATCAATGAATCGCTGCAAAACCAAAGCTTCATTGGAGCAGTTCAGTATACTGTCCCCTGTAAATCCTGCAATACCACCTCCACGCGCACTATTACGATAGCAGCAAACCATGGGAATAATTAATCGTGAATTATATCTGCTATAACCATCCTGCGCTAATAAAGATTTTTGGTTCTCTGCGGTTGTATTTCTATAAACAAGTAAATTCGTTGCCGCAATTTTACCACCATCTTTTACCCTTGTATGACAATTATTGACAATACCATCTGCATGCCCAACAATACCTCCTACCTTAGCAGTCGCAACGATAAAACAATTCGTCGTACTGCAACCGTCTAATGCATAATCCTCTGCTGAAGTTGATGCATAGCTACTATATCCGACAATACCACCTGAAATAGCATCATATGCATAGATGATTCCATCCTCAACATTACAGGAGACTATAGGTTTCGTGGTGGTACCAGCTATACCGCCAAGATAAGATGGCGTGTAATCTGCCACAGAATCTCCATTCGTTCCCATTTCGCCAACTTTATTATTATCTGCTGGTATTTCAACGATATAGTCCAAACATTGACGACCGTCTTCTTTCTTTGTTTCACTCTCACTTTCCAATTCCTGTGCTATCAAAAAGTGAGTGACACTTACATTTGCAATAACACCTCTATTCTGTCCACAAACAACTGCACTACGACTCATAGTGAGTAGCACAGCATTAGCAAATTTTAGATTCTGAATGGTTCCCTCATTTTCACGGAAAAATCCATTACATCTTTCACCCGTTTTTTCACCATTAATATAAATACCTGAAATCGTATGGGGGGCAGCTGCTGTGTCACTTTCAAACACACCCTTAAAATAGCGCTTCGCAGCAATATTTCCAGTATTCTGCAAATCAACATTACGATCAAAATCCAGTGGAAAGAGTCCTTTTTTCAGATGAATGGTCTTGTTTGTATCCGTTTCATTAAAGGCAACATCAGCTACTGACAAGTTCTCTAGGAAGTGAAGGTTACCATTGGAGTTAGCTACATCCGACATAGCGAGCACTTCCGCCACTGACTTACCCATGGCATGGGAAACAGCCTGCAAAACAGTATGTTCCTCTCTCTCATACTGGCAGAAATTAATATCATCTGTCACCTGATAGTGCAGAAATCTAGCTTCATCTGGGCGATTTAATGCGCCGGAAAGTTGCTGCTTCAAAGCATCCAGACGTGTCATATTCATAACATGACGAACACAGGAAATGCTATAGATTTCTTTGGCACTGTCATAACCTGCAAACACAGGATTGATTGCATTGGAGTTTGCTGTTAGTCCCGAGGTAGACGAAGACAGACGGCAGTAGAACTCACTCTTTTCCGGCGTAGCGCCAAAAACGCCATCCAGCGTTAACTTGCTCATACGATCCTCTTTTTCAGAAGAAAGCAGAATAATACAAAGTGCTTTGTTGTCGTCTTTCAGTTTATAAAAATATCCCTGCAATGTATCTTTATTCTTAGAACTTGCATCAAGATTTGCCAAAGTATCTACAAGTGAAGAAATAGTACCATTGCTATGCTGATTACCACCATTGTTATTCCAATTAACTTTATAGGATTTTGTCTGTTCTCCAATAAGATCAATCGTTAGCTGAGGACCATGTCCATGCTCGCTACTCGCTAATGTCTCCTCAAACACAAGATATACTCTGTCATCGTTCACAAGCTGCACGCTACTTTCAATGGTCTCCTTGATTTTTTCAGAAACCGCGGAGGTATCATAAAGGCCATAATATCCCTGATTCTTCTCTTCCAGGCTATCATCATCTCTTAACAGAAGGTTATTTTTCGCAAGCAAATCTCCCGTCTGGTAGGATGCCAAATTAAAGGCAATGCCCTCTTCCTTACTGTAAAATACGGCCTGTACCACACCGGTGGTCTGGTTATATTCAAAAATAATCTTATTGTCTAAATACTCATCATCCACGCCGAGGGAGAACAGCATATTGTATAGGGATGTGGTTCTGTCCTTTGTTCCATCATAAAAGACAGACACTATCTGGGTGCCATCATGTTTCTCTTTGTAGGTGGTGTTAAGCTGCAATCCATTCTTTGAAAGAATATTGCCCATATGGGTATCCTGTCTTGCTGCGGCCGCTTCTCGGTAATCAAGCAGCGTAACAAGGTGCGGTGTTCCCTGGTATGCATCTACAAGATCATTAAACTCCTGCAGCGTTCCATCCTTCTGACGCTGCACGAGATTACTCTGTAAACTCATGAAAATGATTTCCGCAGCCGCATTTCGCTCGTTCCTATCAGCATCCTTAATATATTGGCTGATTCCCACTGCACCTAAGCCCAGCATGACTGCAATAATTGCCACCACAATAATGACTTCCATCAACGTGAAGCCAAAATTGCGTTTTATGTTTTTAAACATATTTCGTACCATGGTTTTATATCCTCATAAGAATGTTCTATAAATTCTATCTTTTCCTACTTTTGTTCGTCGGGGCTTCTGTCTTTCAGTCAAAAATTTAGATGCAAAAAACAGGCTAAAAGCCCCCCTGTATATTATATCGGATAAAATGTCCGATTCCAAAGGATTTCGCTAGAAAAATGCTGAAAAAACCAAAGAAAAAAGAGGTTCTAGATTTGATGAAATTGCAATAAAAAACCGCACCCCGAAGGGTGCGGAGAAAAACAACTAGACCAATACTATTATTTAGGCCAACTAATAGTCGCATCCTTCTCTGCAGTTGTAGGATAATATCCTTCAGCCTTATCTGAAACATACTTTACTGCATCACAAACGCCATCCTGGTTGAAATGAATGTAACACGTTTCAGTTGTTCCCCAAGTTGCATTCTGAAGAGAACCAATGAGTGCTTTTGCAGCATCTTCATCCGCAACCTTCGCTTTAATGTCATCAGCTGTAGTTTTCGCTGTAATTGTAAGCATGGTCTTATCATCAGGAGAGCTCTTTCCATCAATCTTCAGCTGCGCAACCCACGCATTTGCAGAGGTGTAGCAGGTCTTTGCGTTACCAGCAACCTTAGTATCAGTTGCAGTGTTTAAGTAGCTGATTAAGTTGGGGGCTACTAATGCAATTAAAATAGCGATGATGGCGATAACGATAATCATCTCCATCAAGGTGAAACCTTTGTTGTTGTCTTTCTTAAATAACTTTTTCATAAGAAATCCTCCTTAATTTTTGTTTTATTTTTTGTTCTTATGAACTTTCATCACTGTTTAAAGTATCGGATGGTACTACCCAAACTTTAGTTTTTCGTGATTCTTTTATAAAGATTATACAAATATTCCTCTATCTTGGCAATACTTTAGTACATTTTGCACTAATAAGAGTCATCCGTCTTTGTTTTACACAATGATTATCAAGCATCCTTAATCCAGGAAGTTAATAACCTTACGCATTTCCTCGATGGTTGTTTTACCCTCAAAGATGAGCTGCTTGGCATTGGTCTGCATATCGGTAAATCCAAATTGCTCTGCCACTTCCTTAATCTTCTGAGAGGAAGCTCTCTCCATAATGAGCTGACGAATCTCATGATTTACCATGACAATTTCATGCACTGCGGTTCTTCCGCGATAGCCGGTATAGTTGCATCGCTTACAGCCCTTTCCCTTGTAAAGGATGGCGGGCATCTCTCCTTTTCCCCATAGAGCTCTGTCCTGCGCAGTCGGCAGCACTTCTTCCTTGCAGTCAGGACAGATAGTCTTTACTAATCGCTGGGCTAAGATACCAATCACAGAGGAAGCTACAACATAAGGCTCCACACCCATGTCGATGAGTCGCATGAAGGTAGATGCCGCATCATTGGTATGAATGGTAGAAAGCACAAGGTGACCGGTAATAGCCGCCTGGGCTGCGATGGTTGCAGTTTCCTGGTCTCGGATTTCACCCACCATGATAACATCCGGGTCCTGACGCATGATGGAACGAAGTCCTGCAGCAAAGGTAAGTCCCGCTTTGGTATTAATATGTACCTGGGTAATATTATCCATAACCTTTTCAACAGGGTCTTCAACCGTAACCACATTGACATTGGGGGCCGCAACTTCATTTAGTGCAGAATAAATGGTAGTAGTCTTACCAGAACCAGTAGGACCGGTAACCAAAATAACACCATTAGGGTTATGAACTAACATATTCATCTTTTCAAAGTTTGCTTCGTTCATACCAAGCTCTGTCAACGGAACAACATCCACCTTATTATCGCCCAAGATACGAACTACAATCTTTTCTCCATATACCGAGGGAAGGGTCGAAATACGGAAGGATACATTTTTGGCACCCATTTCCATAGAGAATCGTCCATCCTGAGGAATACGGCGTTCGGAAATATCCAATCCTGATACGATCTTCAGTCGTGTTACCAAAGATAGATGAATGGATGAGTTTAGTACCATGACTTCCATCAGGTCACCATCGATACGGAAGCGTACTACTACATTGTTCTGCTTCGGTTCAATATGTACGTCGGAAGCCCCCATGGAAACTGCCTGGGTAAGAATGGTATTTACTAACTTAACCACGGGTGAAGAATCGACACGGTCCATCATCTGCTGATATGATTCGCTACTTAATTCCTCATCCTGGGCCTGGCGCTCATAGATCTTATTGGTTTCATTAACTACGCTGAACATATTACGGTTCGCATAGTTCTGTTCAATGGCAATGCGGATGTGCTCACGCTTTGCCAGCTTTGGTACAATTTCCTTACCAATCTGTTCCTGTAAGTCCTTAAAGCCAAAATAGTTTAGGGGGTTATCCGTTGCAACAAACAGGAAGTTCCCCTCGATATTTAAGGGCACTAAGGAAAGGGCTTCTGCCGTTTCTCTCGGCACGGTTGCGATTACTTCGGCACTGGAGGTCAGTTTATTCAGAGGCAAAACCTCTACCAGAAGCTGTTTGGCAAGTTCGCCTAACATCTGGTCTTCCGTTACTAACCCCATCTCAATTAAAATATCACCCAGCATCTTTCGTTCCGGGAGACTCTTCTGATAAGCCAGTGCATGCTCTAACTGTTCATTTGAAATAAAGCCTGCCTGAATAAGGACTTCACCAAGCCTCAGCTTATTGTTCGTCATTTTGTTTTCCCCCTTCTTCAAATGGCAGTATGCCGTAGATTCTAAAGGTCATGGAAAGATTTCCATAAATGGTATTTTGCTCTTCTTCATCATAATCTCTAAAGAAGTTCTTAGAAATAGCACAGGAGGTAATCTCGATGGTCTTACTTTCTCCATTTAATGCATCGATCAGTGCTAACATGTCATCATATTTTCCGGTAGCAGCTAGGGAAACATCACAGGCTAAAAGAAGATCCTTCTCATTATCCTCATCATCCTCTGCTTCCTCCTCTTCTCCCTTTTCAATAATGACATCAAAAGCCTTATCGCTAATCGTACTAAAGGTTCCAATAGAAAGTGATGTAATATCCAGATGGTTATCAGCAACCAGCTTATTAACAAAGCCGTCCATGGTATAACTGTTCCAGATACCATTAAAGAAAATATTAATTTTCTCAATTCGTTCCAGCGAATCCTGCTTTTCTTCAAAAACATTCATGTTAAGAAGGGAATTATTCATGTCTTCCAGCGTCTGCTCATCCGTAGCTTTGGTTGCCACCAGTTCCTTGTGCTCTTTCATCTTCGGAAGAAGCAGATATACGAACAGGAGTCCGATTACCAAAACACCCAATAACATCTGCAGTAATATTTTTTCTCTTTTTGTAATATTCATAACAGAGCCCCCTTACTTCGCAATGGTAAGCGCCAGAGCAAAATTATACACATCCTGGCCATCTATGCCTGTACCTGCGCTGAATCCGCCATAAGCCACATTCGAGAACGCAGGGAGCGCCGACAAAACCTCTGTATAATGCGCAGGCAGGTACTTGTCCTCTGCGCTACAGCTGATGGTGATAACATTATTATTCAGTGTGTAGGAATTAATCGTAATACCTGCTGGTAATGCATCATCAATCGCTCTGATATAGTCGCTTTCAAAACGGCTCTCACCAGTGAGTTTCTGGATATAAGCTTCCCCTCGATCCGCATATCGTCTTGCCTGATCAGCCACAATCGTTTCTTTTTCCACAGAGTAGTATGCGTACAAAAGGTTAGGATCATTGATCGTCATTTCCAGTTCTTCAATCTCCGCCGATAGGTCTGCATTCTTTTTCTTTTGGAACTGAAATGCCACGATTAGCAAAAATGCAATAAACAGGATAATCACAATAGGAAGCATCTTCAGATTATGATGTTTTCCTTCTTTAATCTTCAAAAACTCATCGAAGAAGTGGTACTGCCCCACCTTATTTTCCATATTAAGGGCAAGACCAATACTGGTAATATCCTTCTGCAATCTTCCCGCTCTGACACTGGTAAACCCAGAAATACTACTGGTGGGATTAAAAGGAATCGCTTGAATACCAGTTCCTAAAGATATTCGATCACATAGCGTCTGCACATCCTTGTAGTTACCATATACGGTGATGCTCTTAATCGGAAGATCCGGATGACGCTGGGAGTGGAATCTGGAAAGACGCGTAATATTCTCAATGGTCTTATTGATTACGTTCTCATCCTTATCAAAACCAAGATCAATCTTGGTTGCTGCAGACAGGACAAACATGCTTTCTTCTAACGCATCCCCCTGCTCAATCAGTTCATGACGATAATAGGGTTCCTCATTTTTTCCACAGTACAGGAAGTTTACTTCATCATTGTTAATGCAGGCTAGGATAGAAATATCCTGGCTGCGAAGCAAGCCGCAGCGATCTGCCAATAGCTCCATACAATGAGAATATATATCAATTCCCAAAGGCTCTAGTCCGGCTTTTTTCAAAACATCATGATAGTTTGCAATGAGTGCTTTCGGGCAAAGAACTGCACGAACCTTTACAAATCCTTCTTTCAAAGGATCTTCCCCTAACACGATATAATCATAGATATAGTTCGCATTCAGTTTTCTGCGCTTCTGCAGTTCCTGCTGCACCATGCCATCTAGCACCTTTTCCTTTGCCTTTGGTAAGGACAGCTGTTCGGTCATACAATCCGTTGGTGTAACCGCCACAACAACTTTCTTATCTTTAATTTTTGCTTCTTTGAGGGTTGCAACAATAAGATCAGACACACGTAAGTCGTTATTAACGAGCATACCTGCAACATAAGAATTCTGCGGCATATTCACCGTAATTGCCTGTAATACTTTTGTTTCTCTGCCCTTCGTCTCTAACTGATAGACCTGCATCAAATCAGAGCTAAAATCCATACTTAGAAATCGCATAACAAACTCCCTTATCTATACATTCCATAAAGTGGAATTAAAATACTAGCCATAACGAGTGCCACGATGACACCAATGGTAACTAACATTGCCGGCTCCATAATAGCCAGAAGTTTCTCCGTTGCATTGTCCGCTTCCTGCTCATAATAGTCAGCAAGCTTCTGATACATTTCGTCGGAGTTACCTGTGGACTCTCCCGTTGCAATCATGGACCATACCATATCTTCAAAAAGCTGCTCCGATTCCATGGAGTCAGAAAGCGCTCTTCCTTTTTCTACCTCTTCGCGGCAGGTCATTAGTTTGCCTCGCTGGAAGGTATTGGTTAAGGTCTGTCCACAGATCTCCAGTGCGTTCAAAATGACAATACCACTGCTGGTGAGAATATACATGGTGCTGGAGAATCTGGAAATAACACTTTTCTCAAGTAATTTACTAAATACCGGAATATTACATTTTAATTTATCTACTGCATAACGGCCGGCTTTGTTCTTTACAATCACCTGCCAGATCATAAGAAGCACTAAGATTCCAATCAGGATATACAACCACTTTGTCGTTAGGAAGGTACTCACACCCATAAAGAACCTGGTAATTCCTGGAATTTCTTTTCCCTCAAACATCTGGAAGAATTTAGGCATAACGAAGGTAAACAGCAAAATGACAACACCTACCGTTACAAGCATCAGCATCACCGGATAAATCATGGCAGAAGTCACTCTGGACTTTGTCTTGTACCCTTTTTCATAGTAGACCGCCATTTTTGCGATTACATATTCCATAGAACCAGACTGCTCACCAATACGGAACATTTCAATCAGCATAGGTGGGAAAACATTTCCCAGTTTCTTCATGGTATCTGCAACGGTATTACCCTTTTCCACAGACTCAATCAGATACATATAAACACGCTTCTTCTGCGGTTTCTTCTCTCTGGCGCTGATTTTCTGAAATACTTCGATAACCGGGATACCGGCACTCATCATAATGGAAAACTCACGGCAGAATACAGACAATTCCTTCATCTTAAAACGATAAGGAATGTTCACATTATCTATGTTTCCCTTTTCTACGTAGCTGATACAAATCATGTTACGATTTTCCAGCATACGATAAAAGGTTGCTTCGTCCACCGCCTGGATAACATCCGTCACGATTTTACCAGTCTTATTGTCTCTGGCTTTAAATTTGTACTCGGGCATACTCTTCTCTTCCTTCTACTTCGTAGTGTTTCAAAAAACTACTGCATATAGATTGTGAGTGGCTTTTCTGATACCGTTACCCTCACATCATTTTCATCAAAAATCTGCACGTTAGCAAAAAATGCTCCCTGATTGTCTTTATAAATGGTAATCTGTGCTGAAAAACCATCATAAAATCCTTTATCTAAGACCGTATCATAGATCAGTGGTTGACCTTTCACCGAAAGATACTGGGTCGCCTCTGGGATACTCATACTCTTATAGGTAAGCTCAGTATCTAACTCCACAGGAAATGTACGCATATACTCACCGCTGTTGTATTTTAACCGTCTGTCATTCACATCATCGGAGAACTGGTGATTCCAGCTCTTGGCAAACTCTGCGGACAAACCGTTTTCAATGATGGTTGCCATTTCTAATGCTTTATTCATACGCTTCATTTCTACGTAATTGTTCATAATCGTTGGAACAGTCATAGCCATAACCGTAAAAAAAATACTGACCATCGCTACGGTAACGATCATCTCCAACATTGTAAAACCGGCATTATTCTTTTTTCCCTTATGTACTCTTTTAGCGCTCAATGTATTTTACAAAAGCTCCCTGATGAATCATGGTCATCTGCATCTGTCCGTTCGTTCCGCCCACACCATTTGCGGGTGTAATCGTATAGTTCACCGCACAATCCGTTACAGAATCAAAGGTTCCAATAGCAGCCAAATCTGCTTTTTTATGCGCCGCATTCACCATCTTCATATCCTCAGATAATTTTTCTCTAGCTTCATAATTATCAATCGTAATTTGGTTGGATGCTGAAAAACTGGTAGTCACAAAACTAATGGTAATAGCAAAAAAAGCCAAACTAATGACTACTTCCATTAAAGTTTCCCCAGTATTTTGTTTTAACACTTTCCAATAGTTTTTCATTCTATTCCTTCGCCATAATGTCCTTCACATAATACAAACGCAGGGACGAACCACTTTTATATACAGCATTTACCGTATATGTTTTTCCTTCAAAGGCAACCACATAATCCGCAGTATAGTCTGCATATCCCTTTACCGTTACTGGTCCACCTTCAAATCCCGTGAATTTCACTTCGCTTCGATTTTCAAAGATTCTAGCCTGATACAAGCGGGAACTCGTATCTAATAATTCATTATTAATCTGCTGGAAGACAGAACTCACATATACCGTTGCCTGATCTGTGATAGTTTCCTCTACCAGCCCCGTCGTGGACGCTCTGGCTGCCATCAGCATATTGGTACAGAGCACAATAAGAAGCGCAAAAACTGCGATGATAATGAGAAGCGATGCTCCCCTATTATTATTCACCTGTTTCAGTCGCTGTCGTAGCTTCATACACTTTCCTTTTGGGTTAACTTTCTCTAACTATATTTTCGGATAAATGGGCTTCCTTTTTAGTCGCTGTCCGAAAAAATTTCTACTTTTTTCCTACTTTTTCGTAAACCGGAACACATTATGCTCCGTATCACCATCCGCAATCTTCTGCTGCAATGTCGCAATATAAAGCTCCAGGGCTGGGTCGTTTTCCGAAGCATCCTTCACCTTTTCAAAGTAAGCCATGGATTCTTCCATCTGTCCTAAGTGGAACAGACGAACGGCTTCCCTAAAATCTTTACTAGTCTTTAATCGCTCCGTCTTTCTGGTTTCATCGAGACAGTCTAAGACTTCATATAATGCCTTCACTTCATTGACACCAGCAACCTGTACCATACCAAGATAACGCATGTTCATGCTGTCTGGATCAGACATACGATCCAAGGTATCCTTGGAAATCAGCATGGCCGTATTGTAGGTCTTAGTAAGTGATTCCAGTCTAGAGCTGATATTTACGGTATTGGAAATAACAGTTCCACTGAGTCTTTCATCTTCACCGACAATACCAACACGAGCCATACCAGAGTGAATACCAATACCAATATTGATAGAGCTAACACCCATTTCCTTAGCAGTTTCTGGATTCAATACAACCTCATGATACAGCTCAATACCCGCTTCCACTGCATCATCTGCGTTCTCAAAAAGTGCCATCACTGCATCGCCAATATACTTATCAACGAAACCATTATGTTTTCGGATAATCGGACCGGCTTTACCATAAATAACATTCACGAACTCAAAGTTTTCCTTTGCCGTCATCATCTCAGAGTTCAGTGAGAATGCACGAATATCGCAGAACAGAACCGTTAGATCTGCACTCTCTGCATCACCTAGGGCAAGATCTGTGAAATTCTCCTTATGTAGCAATTCACGGAATTTTTCTGGAACAAACTTATAATAGAATTTCTCGTTCTTATCCTTTTGAGCAAAATATTCATCCAGACGGCTAGCCATATCATTTACACCCTTACAGATGGCACCAACCTCATCTGTTGACTTATAGTCAACACGCGCCGAAAAATCTCCCTTTGCGATTTTCGAAACTGCCACGCTGGCTTTCTTTAATGCCCTCGCATTCATGATGGACACAAAAATGAGTGCAATAATCAAAATCGGAACACAGATAATCATGGGACGCATGGTCTCAATCAGCATCTGACGTATCTTTTCATTAACAAAGGTACAATCGAAAGATAACTCAAATAACGCAACAGCATCTCCTGCTTCATTGTATAAGAAGGTATCTGCAACCATAAATTCCGCTACATTGGAATACGCTTTTGTAATAAGCGTTCCGGTAACCTCATCATATACACCATCACGTTCCACAAACTCCCCATATTCATCAGTCTGCAAATACGTTCCCATAAAGGGTTGTGCAAAATATGCACTGCCTGCCAGAAGAGTGTATGCTTTCTCCGTATTGCACAAATATATGCCTGCTTCTAAAAATCCACTCCAAGAGCGGTTATTATATCCAACTAATTTCTGCAGTTGGTGATACAGTAGTTCTGCACTTCCATCTTCCGCGCAGGCGTTCGTCCGCATTTGTTCGATCATCTCCACATCCAACTGCATCTCTGCCAGTTCAGATACGGCAAACATTTCTTTTTGTATTTCCTCCATGTAGTTTTCCTTAACATTTTTGTTAATCAGCAAAAACATTATGACTACACAGACCCCAACAACAGGCAAATTCAGCAATAACTGTTTTGAAATAATGCCTAATCTCCAGCGCATTAAACAGCCAATCGCAAGTGCTAAACCTAAGCACAGAAATACAAGTGCCGGAATCCACAGATATAGTGATGCCCACTCAACAATGGTGTAGGAAAATGGAAGGGCATACCCATTTTCCATCGGAATGATTTCCTCTTCCGTAGCAAGGAGTACCGTATCACAGGCTAAAATCGCCATCATGCCATTACGAAGAGTATAGGCTCCTGTAAATAAAAACTCATAATATACATAGTTTTCATCAAAACCACATTCTTCAATCGCTTCGCCATAGAAATCATCAATGGTTAAATAGTCGAGACATTCACCATCTTCTATGTACTTCACCTCTCCCATATGAATACCAGAAGGTACCACAACACCATCCCCATATAAAACTGCACTGTATGGGATAAATCCATCTGGATTTTCATAGAGATCGAATGTTTCTTTATAAAGGAATTCGTATTCTCCATTGGCTGTCAATAAACCAATTTCACCATTAGCAAATGTTACACAGTAGTTACCTTTATAGTCCGCTCTAACATCCACCGCGAATACATCATCTTCCCGCTGGTAAATTGCTCTTACCGTAAGCACACGACTTTTGGGTTCAAGCGCATAAAATACCAAGTTTCCTTCTTCATTGCGGTAAACAATCTGCAATGCATCGTCATAGTACTGCATAGCACAAATGTAAGCATCTCCGTGGGGTGCATTCATCTCATGCTCAACTTCGAAACGTCCTACTTCGCCTACCAGTTGACCTTCCTGGTCAAATTCCATTATGATCTCTCTGGCAGTCCGGTTCGTATTTTCTTCTATCTCCTCCAGAACAACATAAAGCTGATCCTCTGGTCCAAATTCTGCAACGGTCAGATATGCCCCAGGATATGCTTTTAGCTGTGAAGCACAAATAACATATTCTAGATTTTCATCTTCATCAAATACATAAATCCGTTCACCGCAGTCATTGACTGCAAGTCTGCCATCTTCACTGTTTACCACAAACTGGGGATCCATAAAGAATGCGCTTTTAAAATCTCCATAATTTCTAGTTGGAGCCAGTTTCCAAAAAACAAACAGCGCAGCCGCAATGCAAAGCAGCATGATTGCAAACCATGGTCGCAACAAGAAAATTCTTTTGGATGATTTTTTCTCCATGTATTTCTCCAATCTGTGTCTATAAATCCTTCTTACATTTTAATTACTGTAAGCCTGCCAGTGTCTTATTTAAAGACTCCAGCGCTTTCTTAATATTTCCGCTAGTTTCAGCCATACCCTGCGCTAGCTTCTCAACCTCTGTAGCAACAACAGCAAATCCCTTACCAGCTTCTCCCGCTCTCGCAGCCTCAATGGATGCATTTAATGCAAGTATCTTCTGCCTGGAACTAAATCCTTCAATCTGCTTTGTGCTATCATTCGCTGCAACAATCTGGTTTGTCGCAGTGGAAATTCCATTCTGCAGTTTGGTAAGAAGCGCACCATTCTTCCAGCTGTTATAACTGGAGCGCACAAACATATTGATTACATCTCCTAGCAGATTAGCAGATGCCTCAATCTGTTTTCTAGTCTTTACATTCACTTTTTGCAACGCTGCAATATATTTGTCTTCATTGATATCCAATTCTCTTGCAGTCTGTCTGAATGCCTCCTCATCTGGAGTTTCTGGTAAAACCTGTCCACCAATGACGCTTCCTAAAACAGTACCATCCTCTAAAGTAATGGGAATTCCAAAATCGACCAAACCCGCATGACAGGAGTACACACCTTTGCCTTCACGGTCGTTCTTTTCGCAACGTTTGCAGCCTTCTTTACTGCCTCTGGTTAACTTAATACAAAAGTCTGTGAAATTATAACAATCACTAATATACTTTCCATCTGCGCCAACAGCCACTGTTGCCAGACCAGTGCTCTCTGCCCAGTTTTTCATTATTTCCTCGAATTTTGTCATGTCACAAAAGTCTTGAATATTCATCCTTTTTGCCTCCTGATTTGTATTCTATTTATACCAGAGTATAAACCCCCATATTCTGTTTTATTATACCACGTTTATTACAAATTCTTTACATTTTCATCAAAACTATAGCAATGTGCCACTGCTTCATCAAAAAAACCTGCCTCCGCAGGTTCTTTTGGTTTAGACACATCGCAATACCGATGCTTCCCATTAAATTTTTGTACTCCACTGACTGCAATCCCAAACCTCGTCGACCAATCCTTCATAGAAGTCTGGTTCATGGCATACCATAAGTAGGGTTCCACCATACTCTTTCAAAGCTCGTTTCAGTTCATCCTTTGCATCCACATCCAAATGATTCGTGGGCTCGTCTAACAAAAGTACATTGGTTTCCTGATTCAAGATTTTACATAACCTAAGCTTCGCCTGCTCTCCACCAGAAAGCACCTTCACCTTACTTTCAATATGTTTGGTCGTCAATCCGCATTTTGCAAGAATTGCTCTTACTTCTGCCTGATTAAGAGACGGAAACGTATTCCATACTTCTTCGATACAGGTCGTCTGGATGTCCTGACTCATTTCCTGTTCAAAATATCCTATCGCCAGATTTTCTCCTTGCTTAACCTGACCATCCAAGGGTTTTATTAATCCTAGAAGACTCTTTAACAATGTGGATTTACCAATACCATTGGCTCCCGTTAATGCAATCTTCTTTTTCCTTTCCAGGAATAAATCTAACGGCTTTGACAAAGGACCGTCATAGCCAATCACCATCTCCTTGGTTTCAAATATATATTTTCCTGGCGTTCTTGCTTCTTTAAAATAAAACTCTGGCTTTGGCTTTTCTGCCGCTAGTTCAATTACTTCCATCTTATCCAGTTTCTTCTGTCTGGACATGGCCATATTTCTAGTAGCTACGCGAGCCTTGTTTCTAGCAACAAAGTCTTCCAATTCTGCAATTTCCTTTTGCTGCTTCTTATATGCCGCTTCTAGCTGGCTTTTCTGCATCTCATATACTTTTTGGAAATCATCATAATTTCCTACGTAGCGGGTCAGCTTGCAGTGATCCATATGATAGATGATATTTACCACACTATTTAAAAAGGGAATATCATGGGAAATCAGGATGAACGCATTTTCATATTCCTGTAAATATCGTGTGAGCCATACGATATGTTCCGCGTCTAAATAGTTTGTTGGCTCGTCTAAAAGCAGAATATCCGGCTTCTCCAGTAGTAATTTTGCAAGTAATATCTTCGTTCTCTGTCCACCGGAAAGATCGCTGACATCACGGTCTAGTCCAAGATCTAAGATACCTAAAGCCCTAGCCACTTCCTCCACTTTTGCATCAATCATGTAAAAATCGTGATACTCCAGAAGATCAGTTAAGGTTCCAACCTCTTCCATGAGTTCATTCATTCTATTTTCATCAGCAGAAGCCATTTCTTCATACATGGCATTCATCTGCCCTTCCATTTCATAAAGAAAGTTGAAAGCACTACGAAGAACATCACCAATGGTCATCCCTTTTTCTAACACAGTATGCTGATCCAAATACCCTGCACGAACACGCTTACTCCATTCAACTTTTCCTTCCTCTGGAGCCTGTTTTCCTGTAATAACATTCATGAAGGTTGATTTTCCCTCACCATTGGCTCCCACAAGACCAATGTGTTCTCCTTTTAATAGTCTGAAGGAAACATCATCAAAAATTGCACGATCACCAAATCCGTGGGTTACATGTTCTACATTTAAAATACTCATCTTTTCATCCTGCTTTTTCTTTTTCATAAACAGAACGTCTGAAATGTCCTCTCCAGGGCACCCCAGACGTTCTGCATTATCTCTTTTTTATCAGTGGCTACAAATTACTTTTTCATTCTCTTTGCAAGTTCACCAGTAAGTTCTTCGATTTCCTTAATGCCACTAAGAAGCGCATCGGTTTCTGACTTCTGCTTATCCTGTGCCTCAGAAACACTGGTTAATGCTTTCTGCATCTTAGTTACATCTTCATCAATGCTCTTTAAAAGTTCAAAAATCTTGTTGGAAGAATCCTTCGTGTTACCTGCCAGTTCACGCATATTCTGCGCAACAACAGCAAATCCTTTTCCAGCTTCACCACTTCTTGCCGCCTCAATAGAAGCATTCAGAGCAAGGATATTGGTCTTATTTGAGATTGCGTTAATATCTTTAACGAAGGTCTGGATTTCCGTAATGTTCTTTAACAGTTTCTCAATAGAACTCTGCAACACAGCAGATTCAGAAGAAATCTCGTCACTGGACTCGTGAATGGTCTCCATGCTGCCAGATGCATTGTTAATATTGTTTAATAGCTTCTCTGCAGTAGCAGTGGTAAAATTCTCATTCTCTAAGCTGATGGCAATTCCCATGGTTCCCACGGTTTCACTGCCATCCTTAATAGGAATCATAATTGCCTTAAACTCAAAACCATATACGGAAGCGGGCATCACTGCTTCCATCTTCTTTCCAGACTGGAATACCTGCCACATGGGATCATCATGGTTTAACTCATCACCAACATGAATGTCGGCAACAATCTTATCTCCCTTCCAGTAACCAAGGAAATTATATCCATCGGTGATACTCATCATCATATCAAGTCCTAATGCGTTCTTGATAACAGGTACAGTCTCTAAATACTTTTCTAAAACTTCGTTCATTTTTAACCCCTTTCATGCTGCAGTGCCCACCCTTACGGAATTTCCCCAAGCATCAGCACATATTTTTTATATTATACTACGATTCATTCCTTATCGGAAATAATAATTAAAAAAGGCCTCTGATTTCTCAGAGGCCCGTAAACTGTACAAAAGCTATTTTAACTTCCAAATATCCTTATTGTATTCGGCAATTGTTCTATCAGAGGAGAAGAAGCCTGCCTTTGCGATGTTTGCAAGCATCATCTTGTTCCACTTGGTTCTCTTCTCATAAGCTGCAAAGGTCTTATCCTTTACCTTGATGTACTCCTTCAAATCTAACAAGGTCATGAACCAGTCTTTGTTCAGGAGTTCATTGTACAATCTAGTAAGGCTGGTCTTATTGCCATGCTTCATAGTTTCCTTACCAACGATGAAGTCTACTGCTTCTTTAATAACAGCATCCTTCTCATAAATTTCTCTGGATACATAGCCCTTCTTACCAGCAGCATTCATTGCATACTTTTTGATAACGGTATCAGAATCCTTACCAAAGATAAAGATGTTATCATTGCCAACCAGCTCATGGATCTCAACATTGGCACCATCATCGGTACCTAAGGTCACAGCACCATTTAACATAAACTTCATGTTGCCAGTACCGGAAGCTTCTTTACTTGCAAGCGAGATCTGCTCGGAAATATCACAAGCAGGAATCAATCTTTCTGCATAGGATACATTATAGTTTTCTACAAAGAGTACCTTCATGTAAGGACTTACCTTAGGATCATTGTTAACAATATCCTGCATTACAAGCAACAGATGAATAACGTCCTGTGCAATAATATAAGCAGGCGCTGCCTTTGCACCAAAGATAAAGGTGAGCGGTCTTTCAGGCTTCTTTCCAGCCTTGATTTCAAGATACTTGTGAATGATGTATAGTGCATTCATCTGCTGACGCTTATACTCATGCATACGCTTAATCTGAATATCAAAGATAGACTCTGGATTCAGTTCAACCTTCTCATGCTTCTTTACATACTCACAAAGGGCCAGTTTCTTACCCTTCTTGATTTCTTCTAATTTTGCAAGAACCTTTTTATCATCCTTAAATGCAAGAAGCTTCTCTAACTCATTTGCATTTGTTTTATATCCTTCACCTATCATCTCATCTAAGAAAGCGGTTAATTCAGGATTGCAGGAAAGAAGCCATCTTCTAAAGGTAATACCATTGGTCTTGTTGTTGAACTTCTTAGGATAAATATTATAGAAATGTGCAAGTTCTGTCTGCTTTAAGATTTCGGTATGAATAGCAGCCACACCATTCACAGAATATCCATAGTGGATATCAATGTGTGCCATGTGCACTCTCTCATCCTTATCAATAATCCAAACTCTTTCATCCTTATACTTCTTCTGTACTCTTGCAGCCAGTTCTTCAATAATCGGGATTAACTGAGGAACTACCTTCTTAAGGTATGCCTTCGGCCACTTTTCAAGAGCCTCTGCCAAAATGGTATGGTTCGTATATGCACAGGTCTTGCTTACCACCTTAATCGCCTCATCCATAGAGAAGCCTTCCTGCTCCGTAAGAATACGGATCAATTCAGGAATAACCATAGTGGGGTGGGTATCATTAATCTGAATTGCAGCAAACTGATTCATCTTGTGCAAATCTTTTCCCTGCTCCTTCAGTTCTTTAATAATGAGCTGCGCACCAGAAGAAACCATGAAATACTGCTGATAGATACGCAGTAAATTTCCAGCCTCATCAGAATCATCCGGATACAGGAATAAGGTTAAGTTCTTTTTGATATCCGTCTTATCAAAATCGATTCCCTTCTTTACGATAGATTCATCGATGGATTCAATATCAAATAAATGTAATTTATTAACACCCTTGTTATAGCCAAGTACATCAATGTCATAGAGACGGCTCTTCACCTTTGTTTTTCCAAACTGCACAGTAAATACAGTCGAGGTCTTATTTAACCAACTCTTATCTTCAATCCAGTCGTTCTTTACAGCGCCCTGCATTTTGTTTTTAAATACCTGCTTAAATAAACCAAAGTGATAGTTGAGTCCAATACCATCACCAGGAAGATTTAAAGATGCAATGGAATCCAAGAAACAAGCTGCCAGTCTTCCAAGACCACCATTTCCAAGAGAAGGTTCGGGTTCCACTTCTTCCACTTTATTGAGGTCTTTGCCAATGCTCTGTAAGCCACTCTTAATATCTTCATAAATTCCAAGATTGATCAAATTGGAATCCATTAATTTACCAATTAAAAATTCTGCAGAAATATAATATACTTTCTTCTTTCCAGTAATCGCTTTCTTACCAGCTGTAAGTTCTTTGGTGAGTCCAAGCAATGCATAATAAATTTCTGCATTCGTACATTTCTTCACCGGTTTCTTGTAAGTCTTTTCGCATAATGCAGCAAGCTGTTCAAATGCTGTCATATCCATTTTCTCCTTTTCCTTAAAAGTGGCGTAACCTGCATTGCAAGTTACGCCCCCTTTATCATCTCTCTTATATCTGTATAAAATTACTTCTTTGCTGTAGCTTTCTTTGCAGTAGTAGCCTTCTTTGCAGGTGCCTTTGCTGCAGTTGCCTTCTTTGCGGGTGCCTTTGCTGCAGTTGCCTTCTTTGCAGGTGCTGCCTTTGCTGCGGTAGCCTTCTTTGCAGGTGCCTTTGCTGCAGTTGCCTTCTTTGCAGGTGCTGCCTTTGCTACAGTTGCCTTCTTTGCAGGTGCTGCCTTTGCTGCGGTTGCCTTCTTTGCAGGTGCTGCCTTTGCTGCAGTTGCCTTCTTTGCAGGTGCTG
>JAKSRR010000030.1 GCA_024403455.1 Lachnospiraceae bacterium
AGACATAAAATAAGACGAGAAACAAATAATAAATAGTAAGTTGCACACGAAATTGTAATTTTCAAGATTTTAGTTTAATGTAGTCCAGTGATGAAGTGATGGAGATTTTATGTAAAACATATTAAATGATTATTTATTTTTTCTACACGAAAGCTAGAAAAGGATGTACCATATCAGCTGGCAAAATCAAGATTCATGAAGTTGAACCGGAAGCATATCGAATACGTTCTGGAATGCTTAATCAAAACAACATCTAAGATCAACAACATGAAAGCCTATCTGATGACAGATCTCTATAATGCGCCAATGACAATGACGAATTATTATAGGGCTGAGGCAAATCATGACATGTATGGGTTGTAAATGTGTGAGTGGTAGTAAACAGTAAGAAATCATAAGATAGAGAGTCTGATCATATGAGGATGGTTGGGCTCTTTTGTTATGCTAAGATTATTAAAGCAAGATTCGCCCACGTTTTACAATAATAAATTTTGTGGTTGTGACGTTGGCATCTTGATGGGGATTACATTCCTCATACCCTGAAATTTAAAGTGGCTTCTACTGATAGTAGGCGCGGCACGATGTGGATTCGTGGAAATGAAATTGAGAGAAATGGGTTCTAGTGGTATAATATAAAAGTAAGGAATGCACATTTTGAGGATAGTTACGATAGACATTTTAAAATAAATATTGCAAAGAGCGGATGTAAGGAGATTCCCTACATTCGCTCTTGTGATAATAATAAATGATGTTTTTGTGAAAACGCTATATCCTTAGTATGTGTGCTCTACAGTGATGATTGATTCATAAGTAACATCACCATTGTAGATATGATCTGATAATAAATCTTGAATGTCTTCAGGAAGATTAGAGGTATTGATGGGTTTCTCCGGAAGCGATATCTTACCGTATTGTTCGTCTTTATCGTAATCCGTGATATCGAAGCAATAGATACCATTTTTTTACAATTGGCACAGTAAGGACGTCCTTTACCAGTTCTGGGACGAATGGTATGGGTGATATGGAGATAGGAGATTACCCTTCCAATGCGTTAGAGGAAAGAGCTGATAAAACGACATTTGATTCCTACGACGAAATCATAGAGCTTTTGGAAGACGATGAAGCATATGCTTTAGTAGATATGAAAGGCTATGACGAAAAGGTCCTTTTAGTGGCGGAAGCAGTATATGATGATCTTTTGGGGCATATGGCTACTATAAATTGCACACCCTACACAATGAAAAGTGATGGAAAAGTTTCGGCGGACAGCAATCTTTCCTCCGGTGGAACCGCAACCCCTCTTTCCATGGACCGGGAAGGGAATGTGTTTACAGCAACCCATCAGTCCATTGATAAACAGTGCTATGGTGAAAACGGAACAGAGAATCCGGCGATAATGATTATGGCATCTGTATATACAGAGGAATTGGATGATAATGGAATGCCTAAATCTGTAGGAGGATTCTACAGAACAAAGAATTCTGTTGTAGAGGATGACAGCATACTCCTCAATGGAGATGAAATCGAGCTATGGACACAATTATGGGAAGAATACGAAAAAGCAGAGCCCATTAGCTTTACAAAAGTCTCAAAATAGCCATGTTGAGATGCTTAGGGAGGGACAAAATGAACTTTCAGGAAGAATTATTTGCACTCCAAGATGTTGCATATGCTGATTTTCAGGCAAAACTTACGCCGGGAATTCCAAGGGAGGCCTTTATTGGGGTTAGAGTTCCCACAGCCAGAAAACTTGCCAAGAAGCTTATCAGAGAGCCTGAAGCGGCAGCATTTTTAAGTAACCTTCCCCACTTTTATTTTGATGAAAATATGCTTCACGGCTTACTTTTATCTGAAATGAAAGATTTTGGTGCTTGTATAGAAGCAGTGGACCAATTTCTGCCATATGTAGATAATTGGGCAGTTTGCGACATTATGTCGCCAAAGGTTTTTAAGAAAAATAAACAAGCGTTGCTTACTAAAATAAAAGAATGGGCAGCATCGGAAAAGACGTACACCTGTCGCTTTGGGATAGAGATGCTAATGACCTATTTTCTTGATGCGGATTTTGTACCGGAATATCTGGACATTCCGGCTTCCGTGCATAGCGAAGAATATTATGTCAGAATGATGGTTGCATGGTTTTTTGCTACCGCTTTGGCAAAGCAGTGGGATGTGGCAGTGACATACATAGAAGGGAATCAGCTGGATCCATGGATTCACAATAAGACCATACAAAAGGCACGGGAAAGCTACCGCATCACACCGGAACAAAAAGAGTATTTAAAATCATTGAAACAAAAAATATAAAAAGGCCGGGGCAAAAGAATGGATGCAAGGAGGAAATATGACACCCAGGGATAGATTGTCTAAATTAACAGTTTATGAGAAACTTCGACTTTTAAATGGAGTAGGCGACTGGCATACTTATGACGCCAATAGGAAACTTCCGACAATTATGATGACAGATGGCCCTCATGGGATCAGAAAAATAGAGGACGAACAGACAGGAGATATTACCGGAAGTAAGCCGGCAACATGCTTTCCTACAGCCAGTGCTATTGCTTCTAGCTGGAATCCGGAAGTGGCCGCTCGAATGGCAAGACATATAGCTGCCGAAGCCTTGCAGGAAGATATATCTATTGTGCTTGGCTGCGGTATGAACATAAAGAGGAATCCTTTATGCGGCAGAAATTTCGAATATTTCAGTGAAGATCCCTTCCTTACAGCGCAGATGGCAATCGCCTATGTAAATGCTATGCAGGATTGCGGTGTGGGTACATGCGTGAAACATTTTGCTGCCAATTCCCAAGAAACCAGAAGAATGACTGCAAACAGCGAGGTGGATGAGCGCGCCCTCAGGGAATTGTATCTGTATGCTTTTGAACAGGTAGTAAAGCAGGCGAACCCGACATCTATTATGGCTTCCTACAATAAGGTGAATGGGGAGTATGCATGTGCTAATGCACATTTGTTACAAGACATTCTGAGAGATGAGTGGGGATATGACGGCCTTGTGATTTCTGATTGGGGTGCATGTATTGATGCAGAGAAATGCTTTACTTCTGGACTCAATTTAGAGATGCCGGATAACCGCGGATATCATTATAAAATGCTTTGCAAGGCTTACGAAGAGGGTCGCCTGTCTGAGGAACAGATAGATGCATTGGCGCTAAAGATTATCACGGTGGTGGATGAACTTCGACAAAGTACTGATGCGGCCAAAGATGAGCTTGATCCATGTACGCATTGTACGATTCCGGAAAAGGAATGCATGGAAGACGGAGTGGGTTGTCTTGCTTTCTTCGAAGACTCTTTTCAAAGTAGGCATGGCGTAGATTATCTGGTTGGCATGATGGAGAGCAGAGTGTACTTCAAAAGTCAGCATCTTGCTGTCCGAGAAATAGAAAATGAATGCGCAATTCTGCTCCAAAACGATCACGATTTCCTCCCTATTGGTACGGATGAAGAAATCATTGTAATTGGCGAGTTGGCTGAAAAAACCAGATTTCAGGGTGGCGGCAGCAGCCATATCAATGTTGATGTGTATACCAATGGTATTAGCGGACTTTCTGCCGCAGGCTATAAGCTGCAGTACCTCAAAGGATACGGAGTAGATACGGACCAGCCGGATGAAGCACTTGAGAAAGAAACGTTAGATGCCTTGGAAGAAAGGATCCACTTGGGAGAAAACAGACCAAAGATTCTCTTTTTCTTAGGACTTACAGATATCTTTGAGGGAGAAGGATACGACAGAACTACGTTGGACATTCCTGAAAACCAAAGAAGGCTGCTTGAGAAAGTCAGCAAATTGTACGGGGAAGATTATATTGCGGCAATAACCTTTGGTGGCGCACCCATGGATTTTAGTTCTTGGAAGGATCATGTGTCGTCTATTCTTCATATGCATTTGGGTGGACAGGCAGTGGGTGATTCCATTGCAGATTTGGTATCCGGCAAGGCGAATCCCTCCGGACGTTTGGCGGAAACCATTCCGGGGGATTTAGAAAGAGTTCCGTCTCAGGCCTTTTTTGCACCGTCCCATGATGATGTGGAATACCGAGAGAGTCTCTTTGTGGGATATCGTTTTTATGAGACTTATAAAGTGCCCATGACGTATGAATTTGGCTACGGTTTATCTTATACGGATTTTGCATATCTTTCCATGGAATTACCGGAGACTTTTGATGCTATGGCATCTGCAGACGATTTGGGAAACGAGCCTTCTTTTGAGGTCAAGGTGACAGTCAAGAATACGGGAGAGGTTGCAGGCGCTGAGGTAGTGCAGATTTATATATGCCCGCCTGGGGCAGATCCTGAAATGCACGTCTATCAGGGTGAAATCGCAGGCGATTTTCTGCGAAGCAGCATTGAACTAAAAGGCTTCCAAAAGGTATTTCTTGCACCCGGAGAAACAAAGGAGGTTATCATTCCTTTGGATGCATCCGCTTTCTCTGTTTATGATGTGAAAAAGGGAAGATGGACACCCATAGAAGGCAACTACACTGTGGCAGCAGGTATGTCAGTGGAGAACCTGATTCACCGAAAGACTATACAGGTGAAAGGGGAAAAGTATTCCAGAAATGAGCGCGTTCTTGTGCCGGAATATTTTGAAAACCATATCGATGGGATGAAGAGGATTTCGAAGGAATCATTTGCGAAGTTATATGGGCAACCACTCTCCGATTATAAGGAAACCAAACGAGGAGATTACACCATCCAGTCTTCTTTTGGAGACGTTAGCAAACAATCTCTTTTCGGTCGGATTGTTCGTATTGCTGTACGTATCGGAATGAAATTCATGTTCCCGGATAAGAAGAAAGATTCTCCTGAAATGAAAATGGTTCTCAGCGGAATCGAGGAAGGGGCCTTAGAAGGACTGATCGCTAACAGCGGAGGCATCGTATCCATTAAACTGGTTGATTTGTTAGTTTTGAATGCAAATAAACAATATGGAAAAGCATTTCTTAGAATGTTTAAAAGGGGATAGAAATCATGTTGGATAAAAAAACCAAATGGAGCTATTGTATAGGTGCTACGGGCAGAGACGCGGCATACACTTTAGTCAGTATGTTTCTGCTAACGTACATACAGTACACCATGCAGTTAAGCGTTGTTCAATATGCAACCATTTCGTTTATTGTTATTATTTGCCTAATCTGGGATGCATTTAATGATCCTATGATGGGAATCATTATTGAGAATGCACATTTGAAGGCAGGAAAATTTAAACCCTGGATTTTGCTGGGGGTAATCTTAAATGCAATTGACATTGTTTGTCTTTTTGCGATTCGTCCAACCGGTTGGGCTTTTGTAGCCTTTTTCGGGGTTGGATACCTTCTGTGGGGCATGACTTATACCATGAATGATATTGCTTATTGGGGCATGCTGCCGTCCTTGACCTCCGACCCCAAGCAGCGCAATATCTTAATCACTTTGCAGGGCATCTTTATATGCATCGGACAGTTTTCAGTGGCAGGGCTTTTGCCTGATATGGTAGCCGGAAATGCGGTGAGAGCTTATCGAAATGCTGCCATTATTATTGCCGTTTTATTTATTGCATTTCAGCTGCTGACGTTTTTTGGTGTGACGGAAAGTCCTAGACAGGATGATGGCGAACAGTCTTTGGCATTTAAAGATATGTTTCGGATTTTTCTTCGAAATGACCAGTTGATCGTTTCCGGAATTGCGTTGTTGTTTTTTACAGTTGGACAGAATCTGTTATTCATGATAGGAATGAATTTTTTCTATTTTGAATTTGGATACAAAGAAGGCGGTTCATTGGTATTTCTTTTTACCGTCATGTATGGTGTGGCAACCCTGGCCTCTCAAGCTTCTTTCGCTGCACTTGCGTCTAAATTTTCCAGAATGCAGCTATTAAAGGGTGCCATCTTACTGATTTATCTGGGGTATGCCATGTTCTTTTTGGTGGGCTATGGAATTCCCAAAAATGTGGTTGTGATCAATGTAATCGGCTTTGCTATTTTCTTTGCGCAAGGACTCTTTAATATGGTTATGATTGTGATGGTTAACAATACTATTGAGTACGACCAATACCGCTTTGGAGAACGCCATGACAGTATCATTTCTGCGGTTCGCTCCTTTGCAGTAAAGCTGGCAAGTGCCATGAACCAGGGCTTGGTGACACTGATTTTAATCATCAGTGGAATCTATGCCATTAGCCAGAACATATCCAACCTTGAGATTCTCAAAGGAAAAGGAGAAATCTCAGGAGAGGAAGTGCTTGTACAGGCAGATTCCTTTATTGCGACAACCGCATCGGCGCAGAAATTGATTTTAAGATGTGGTATTGTGTTGATTCCTATGATGACCATTACCATTGCCTACACTATTTTGAAGAGAAAATATATCATTGACGAAGCGAAGTATGAAGAGCTTCTTGCAGGACAGAAGGAGAGGAGCATATGTTAGAAATACTTATAACAATAGATGAATTAGCAGTTATTGGAAGTTTATTATTACTATTTGTATTTAGTTTTTTGCTTCCCAGAACAAATATCGCTAAGTATCTGTATATGATTTTTGGAATATCTATCTGTATATTTGGAGTGTATGAAGCGCTAAGGAGTAAACCCTGGTATGAATTCGTGTTGTATTTTATTTTCGGAATTGCAGCAGCGGTTATGGGAATTGTATTATTCGTTGTAAATAAAAAAGTGCAGACAAAAGAAGAACAAGAAGCATTAGATGAAGCCTTTGGAAAGGCATCTGGACGTAGAAAAAATTAATGAATTCCGATTTAGCGAATGATAATAAACCTGCTAACAAATAGCATCTGTATATACAGAGGAATTGGATGATAATGGAATGCCTAAATCTGTAGGAGGATTCTACAGAACAAAGAATTCTGTTGTAGAGGATGACAGCATACTCCTCAATGGAGATGAAATCGAGCTATGGACACAATTATGGGAAGAATACGAAAAAGCAGAGCCCATTAGCTTTACAAAAGTCTCAAAATAGCCATGTTGAGATGCTTAGGGAGGGACAAAATGAACTTTCAGGAAGAATTATTTGCACTCCAAGATGTTGCATATGCTGATTTTCAGGCAAAACTTACGCCGGGAATTCCAAGGGAGGCCTTTATTGGGGTTAGAGTTCCCACAGCCAGAAAACTTGCCAAGAAGCTTATCAGAGAGCCTGAAGCGGCAGCATTTTTAAGTAACCTTCCCCACTTTTATTTTGATGAAAATATGCTTCACGGCTTACTTTTATCTGAAATGAAAGATTTTGGTGCTTGTATAGAAGCAGTGGACCAATTTCTGCCATATGTAGATAATTGGGCAGTTTGCGACATTATGTCGCCAAAGGTTTTTAAGAAAAATAAACAAGCGTTGCTTACTAAAATAAAAGAATGGGCAGCATCGGAAAAGACGTACACCTGTCGCTTTGGGATAGAGATGCTAATGACCTATTTTCTTGATGCGGATTTTGTACCGGAATATCTGGACATTCCGGCTTCCGTGCATAGCGAAGAATATTATGTCAGAATGATGGTTGCATGGTTTTTTGCTACCGCTTTGGCAAAGCAGTGGGATGTGGCAGTGACATACATAGAAGGGAATCAGCTGGATCCATGGATTCACAATAAGACCATACAAAAGGCACGGGAAAGCTACCGCATCACACCGGAACAAAAAGAGTATTTAAAATCATTGAAACAAAAAATATAAAAAGGCCGGGGCAAAAGAATGGATGCAAGGAGGAAATATGACACCCAGGGATAGATTGTCTAAATTAACAGTTTATGAGAAACTTCGACTTTTAAATGGAGTAGGCGACTGGCATACTTATGACGCCAATAGGAAACTTCCGACAATTATGATGACAGATGGCCCTCATGGGATCAGAAAAATAGAGGACGAACAGACAGGAGATATTACCGGAAGTAAGCCGGCAACATGCTTTCCTACAGCCAGTGCTATTGCTTCTAGCTGGAATCCGGAAGTGGCCGCTCGAATGGCAAGACATATAGCTGCCGAAGCCTTGCAGGAAGATATATCTATTGTGCTTGGCTGCGGTATGAACATAAAGAGGAATCCTTTATGCGGCAGAAATTTCGAATATTTCAGTGAAGATCCCTTCCTTACAGCGCAGATGGCAATCGCCTATGTAAATGCTATGCAGGATTGCGGTGTGGGTACATGCGTGAAACATTTTGCTGCCAATTCCCAAGAAACCAGAAGAATGACTGCAAACAGCGAGGTGGATGAGCGCGCCCTCAGGGAATTGTATCTGTATGCTTTTGAACAGGTAGTAAAGCAGGCGAACCCGACATCTATTATGGCTTCCTACAATAAGGTGAATGGGGAGTATGCATGTGCTAATGCACATTTGTTACAAGACATTCTGAGAGATGAGTGGGGATATGACGGCCTTGTGATTTCTGATTGGGGTGCATGTATTGATGCAGAGAAATGCTTTACTTCTGGACTCAATTTAGAGATGCCGGATAACCGCGGATATCATTATAAAATGCTTTGCAAGGCTTACGAAGAGGGTCGCCTGTCTGAGGAACAGATAGATGCATTGGCGCTAAAGATTATCACGGTGGTGGATGAACTTCGACAAAGTACTGATGCGGCCAAAGATGAGCTTGATCCATGTACGCATTGTACGATTCCGGAAAAGGAATGCATGGAAGACGGAGTGGGTTGTCTTGCTTTCTTCGAAGACTCTTTTCAAAGTAGGCATGGCGTAGATTATCTGGTTGGCATGATGGAGAGCAGAGTGTACTTCAAAAGTCAGCATCTTGCTGTCCGAGAAATAGAAAATGAATGCGCAATTCTGCTCCAAAACGATCACGATTTCCTCCCTATTGGTACGGATGAAGAAATCATTGTAATTGGCGAGTTGGCTGAAAAAACCAGATTTCAGGGTGGCGGCAGCAGCCATATCAATGTTGATGTGTATACCAATGGTATTAGCGGACTTTCTGCCGCAGGCTATAAGCTGCAGTACCTCAAAGGATACGGAGTAGATACGGACCAGCCGGATGAAGCACTTGAGAAAGAAACGTTAGATGCCTTGGAAGAAAGGATCCACTTGGGAGAAAACAGACCAAAGATTCTCTTTTTCTTAGGACTTACAGATATCTTTGAGGGAGAAGGATACGACAGAACTACGTTGGACATTCCTGAAAACCAAAGAAGGCTGCTTGAGAAAGTCAGCAAATTGTACGGGGAAGATTATATTGCGGCAATAACCTTTGGTGGCGCACCCATGGATTTTAGTTCTTGGAAGGATCATGTGTCGTCTATTCTTCATATGCATTTGGGTGGACAGGCAGTGGGTGATTCCATTGCAGATTTGGTATCCGGCAAGGCGAATCCCTCCGGACGTTTGGCGGAAACCATTCCGGGGGATTTAGAAAGAGTTCCGTCTCAGGCCTTTTTTGCACCGTCCCATGATGATGTGGAATACCGAGAGAGTCTCTTTGTGGGATATCGTTTTTATGAGACTTATAAAGTGCCCATGACGTATGAATTTGGCTACGGTTTATCTTATACGGATTTTGCATATCTTTCCATGGAATTACCGGAGACTTTTGATGCTATGGCATCTGCAGACGATTTGGGAAACGAGCCTTCTTTTGAGGTCAAGGTGACAGTCAAGAATACGGGAGAGGTTGCAGGCGCTGAGGTAGTGCAGATTTATATATGCCCGCCTGGGGCAGATCCTGAAATGCACGTCTATCAGGGTGAAATCGCAGGCGATTTTCTGCGAAGCAGCATTGAACTAAAAGGCTTCCAAAAGGTATTTCTTGCACCCGGAGAAACAAAGGAGGTTATCATTCCTTTGGATGCATCCGCTTTCTCTGTTTATGATGTGAAAAAGGGAAGATGGACACCCATAGAAGGCAACTACACTGTGGCAGCAGGTATGTCAGTGGAGAACCTGATTCACCGAAAGACTATACAGGTGAAAGGGGAAAAGTATTCCAGAAATGAGCGCGTTCTTGTGCCGGAATATTTTGAAAACCATATCGATGGGATGAAGAGGATTTCGAAGGAATCATTTGCGAAGTTATATGGGCAACCACTCTCCGATTATAAGGAAACCAAACGAGGAGATTACACCATCCAGTCTTCTTTTGGAGACGTTAGCAAACAATCTCTTTTCGGTCGGATTGTTCGTATTGCTGTACGTATCGGAATGAAATTCATGTTCCCGGATAAGAAGAAAGATTCTCCTGAAATGAAAATGGTTCTCAGCGGAATCGAGGAAGGGGCCTTAGAAGGACTGATCGCTAACAGCGGAGGCATCGTATCCATTAAACTGGTTGATTTGTTAGTTTTGAATGCAAATAAACAATATGGAAAAGCATTTCTTAGAATGTTTAAAAGGGGATAGAAATCATGTTGGATAAAAAAACCAAATGGAGCTATTGTATAGGTGCTACGGGCAGAGACGCGGCATACACTTTAGTCAGTATGTTTCTGCTAACGTACATACAGTACACCATGCAGTTAAGCGTTGTTCAATATGCAACCATTTCGTTTATTGTTATTATTTGCCTAATCTGGGATGCATTTAATGATCCTATGATGGGAATCATTATTGAGAATGCACATTTGAAGGCAGGAAAATTTAAACCCTGGATTTTGCTGGGGGTAATCTTAAATGCAATTGACATTGTTTGTCTTTTTGCGATTCGTCCAACCGGTTGGGCTTTTGTAGCCTTTTTCGGGGTTGGATACCTTCTGTGGGGCATGACTTATACCATGAATGATATTGCTTATTGGGGCATGCTGCCGTCCTTGACCTCCGACCCCAAGCAGCGCAATATCTTAATCACTTTGCAGGGCATCTTTATATGCATCGGACAGTTTTCAGTGGCAGGGCTTTTGCCTGATATGGTAGCCGGAAATGCGGTGAGAGCTTATCGAAATGCTGCCATTATTATTGCCGTTTTATTTATTGCATTTCAGCTGCTGACGTTTTTTGGTGTGACGGAAAGTCCTAGACAGGATGATGGCGAACAGTCTTTGGCATTTAAAGATATGTTTCGGATTTTTCTTCGAAATGACCAGTTGATCGTTTCCGGAATTGCGTTGTTGTTTTTTACAGTTGGACAGAATCTGTTATTCATGATAGGAATGAATTTTTTCTATTTTGAATTTGGATACAAAGAAGGCGGTTCATTGGTATTTCTTTTTACCGTCATGTATGGTGTGGCAACCCTGGCCTCTCAAGCTTCTTTCGCTGCACTTGCGTCTAAATTTTCCAGAATGCAGCTATTAAAGGGTGCCATCTTACTGATTTATCTGGGGTATGCCATGTTCTTTTTGGTGGGCTATGGAATTCCCAAAAATGTGGTTGTGATCAATGTAATCGGCTTTGCTATTTTCTTTGCGCAAGGACTCTTTAATATGGTTATGATTGTGATGGTTAACAATACTATTGAGTACGACCAATACCGCTTTGGAGAACGCCATGACAGTATCATTTCTGCGGTTCGCTCCTTTGCAGTAAAGCTGGCAAGTGCCATGAACCAGGGCTTGGTGACACTGATTTTAATCATCAGTGGAATCTATGCCATTAGCCAGAACATATCCAACCTTGAGATTCTCAAAGGAAAAGGAGAAATCTCAGGAGAGGAAGTGCTTGTACAGGCAGATTCCTTTATTGCGACAACCGCATCGGCGCAGAAATTGATTTTAAGATGTGGTATTGTGTTGATTCCTATGATGACCATTACCATTGCCTACACTATTTTGAAGAGAAAATATATCATTGACGAAGCGAAGTATGAAGAGCTTCTTGCAGGACAGAAGGAGAGGAGCATATGTTAGAAATACTTATAACAATAGATGAATTAGCAGTTATTGGAAGTTTATTATTACTATTTGTATTTAGTTTTTTGCTTCCCAGAACAAATATCGCTAAGTATCTGTATATGATTTTTGGAATATCTATCTGTATATTTGGAGTGTATGAAGCGCTAAGGAGTAAACCCTGGTATGAATTCGTGTTGTATTTTATTTTCGGAATTGCAGCAGCGGTTATGGGAATTGTATTATTCGTTGTAAATAAAAAAGTGCAGACAAAAGAAGAACAAGAAGCATTAGATGAAGCCTTTGGAAAGGCATCTGGACGTAGAAAAAATTAATGAAATTCAGATTTTTGGATTAAAGAAAAGGTTATAAAATGTGTTGTTGAGTGATTTAGAAAAGAAATTGATAAAATTAAAAGTCCCTAAAGATTG
>JAKSRR010000031.1 GCA_024403455.1 Lachnospiraceae bacterium
ATAGAATCTACGATAATACGAACCGCAAACAAGTCATAAATCTGATCGATTGTCTTGTTCTGGTTCTTCATTTTCTTATAAATACTGAAAAAGTGCTTGATACGGCCATCAATCTGAGCCTTGATTCCAGCATTTTCGATATGTTCCGACACCTCGTCCACGATAGACTGAATGTATGCCTCACGCTCGCTCTTTCTAGTGGCAATCTTCTCCACCAGGTCATAGTAAGCATCCGGCTCCAAATATTTTAGGGACAAATCATCAAGTTCAACCTTAATTTTGGAAATACCAAGTCTCTGCGCAATCGGCGCATAAATTTCCATGGTCTCTTTTGCAATTCTCTGCTGGCTTTCCGGCTTCTGATACTGCAGTGTACGCATATTGTGAAGACGGTCAGCAAGTTTAATCATGATGACACGAATATCTTTCGCCATCGCAAGGAACATTTTTCGCAGATTTTCCGCCTGCATCTCCAGTCTGTTGAGTTGACCATCATCTCCCGTAAACTGCCAGTGCTCCAGTTTTGTCACTCCATCTACTAAGAGTGCAACATCACTGCCAAACATATCTGTTATTTCCTGTGCAGTATACTTAGTATCTTCTACTACATCATGAAGGAGTCCTGCCGCAATCGTTTCAAGGTCCATCTCTAAGTCTGCCAAAATAATCGCTACACTAAGTGGATGAATAATATAAGGTTCCCCAGATTTTCTAATCTGCTCCTTATGTGCATCATCTGCTAACTTAAAAGCGCGTTCAACCAAAGAAATACCTTCTGTAGGATGATATTTCTTAATTCGCGATATCAAATCCGCATACATTGTCTCCGGACTTTGAAATTCTTTAATTGGTTTGATTCGGCCATCATCAATGACGACTTCTTTTCTGCCGCGTACAACCGGTTGTTCTTCTATTGTGGGCTGTTCGCCTGCCATTTTCTCATCATTAGCCATATATAATCACCTATCTTTTCTGTTCAAAAAACAGTGTTATTCTAAGTGTTAATACTATTACCCTTAACAATTCATTATAAGCGTACAAAAGGCATTCGTCAATGAAGTCACACCCCTGCAAAGCCTTAAAAAATGACCAAATATACTTGAAAATTCCCCTGTAAAATCATGAAAATTTTATCTACTAGTTTTACTTAAATAATTCTTTCACCAAATTATAAATACCGCTGGAAATAGCCGGATCACCGTGATCCGATCCCGGTATTTCCCACCAGATATGTTCTACACCATTCTTCATGAAGATTTCATGATAACTTTTTGGGAAGGTCCCTACCGTTTTATCGCTGTCACCACAACACACCATTAGAAGTTTGGGCTTTTCATTGCGGAATACCAGTTGGGCTTCGTCAAACTGTCCCGGATGTTCCATCGCCCAATCTTTTGCATATACAAGTCCCGGTGCTGCCGCAATAGAACCTACATAATCAAATAGTTCCGGCTTTTGAATTCCTATTGCCAGAGCTTCTCTTCCCCCCATGGAAAAGCCTGTGATAGCAGTGTTTTCTTTCCCTTCTGCGACACTATAATTCTCGGCCAAAAATGGCATCAGATCATCTACCAGATCATTGACAAAGTTATCATACGCAAGTACATTCTCAATGTCGATTGCTGTACACTGCTCTTTAGTCTTGCTGGCATACATAAAAGGAAAAACAACTATCATCTCTTTGGCAATTCCTTCCGCAATCATATTTGCAATTGTGATTGGAATTCCGCTATTTTCGTCTCCTACCATAGAATACTCGTCACCGAAAATACCATGTAAAACATATAAAACCGGATATTTTTTCGTATCCGTATAGTTTGCAGGCAAAAGGATATTAACATTTCTGTTTTTTTCACATGTCTTGGAATAATAAGAAGTATGAATCAATTGGCCATATCTTGCATTTTCATTGTTCCTTACCAAATACTGATTTGGACAAAAAGTGGAAATGGCATATCCGCCTATTGTCTCTGTTTTTTCAGCAGCTTCCATAGTATTTGCGCTGCTACCCTCTGCCATCATTTTCTTTTGCGTTTCATCCATAGATATTACTCCCCCAACTTTTAAATGTATTGTATACAAAGGCATCTCTTATAATAATATAGTTTACGACGCTAAACAATATCTCGCAGCGAAGCTGCTTCGATATTGTTTGCTTACGCTATACAAAAAATAAAAGGCGCAGCCTCTTTCAAGCGAGCTTGAGAGGCTGTGCCTTTATTTTTTGTGCGTCGTAAACTATTACATTACATCATTCCCATGCCGCCGCCTGCTGGCATTGGAGGTTCTGGTTCTTTGATGGTTGCTACTACTGACTCTGTTGTAAGAAGTGTAGATGCAACACTTGTTGCGTTCTGAAGTGCACTTCTTGTAACCTTTGCAGGATCAAGAATACCAGCTTCAATCATATTTACATACTGATCGTTTAATGCATCGTAACCTACACCGATTTCAGATTCTCTTACTTTATTTACAATTACTGAGCCTTCCATACCTGCATTGCTTGCGATGTGGAACAAAGGAGCTTCTAATGCTTTCAGAATGATCTGAGCACCTGTCTTTTCATCTCCCTCAAGTGTTTCTACCAATTTAGCTACTTCTTTGGAAGCATGGATGTAAGCAGATCCACCACCGAAGATGATTCCTTCTTCTACAGCTGCTCTTGTTGCTGCCAAGGCATCTTCCAAACGAAGTTTTGCTTCTTTCATTTCTGTCTCTGTTGCAGCACCAA
>JAKSRR010000032.1 GCA_024403455.1 Lachnospiraceae bacterium
ATTGGCACCACCTAACTTAAGTGTTGCACTTAGTTGAAAATCTGCCCCGTCCCTAGGTGATTAATGCTGCATCAGTCACAATATTTTGAAAGACTTTCTTCTTGCAAGAAGGGATGAGGTACAAAAAGTTATGGTTCTTGATATGACATTTGAAGCAAAAGAAAAAATGATTAAGCAGGACTCCTATGATAATGGATTTAACGATGGATTTAATGATGGAGCTAAATCTAGACAAGAAGAAATTGATTCTCTTCAGAAAGAAATTGAACAATTAAAACAGCTCCTCAAGCTGAATCCGTAGGATAAATAACGATTCTAAGCAAAAACGACTCTGCTCGTTTTTGAATTCGAGCAATTAAAGGCCTGTATGAAATCGTTTTCCTTTCATCATTACTCAGAGTTACTACATAATAAAAATGAGCAGAAGCCGTGTTAAGTGAAGTCACCCATTCAAACACGATTCTGCTCTTTTTCATTTATGATAGGTTATTAAGTCAAAGGGAACATTCTATTGCTCAAAGGGACACTCCACTGCCCGTGGCAACCACGTCGACCCTAAGGACCGTCCCTAAGAAAATGCTTTTTGAATAATCTCTTTGTGGTCAAAGGCAACCGGTATATTTTCTAATTCTTCTAATTTCATCCAAGTCGCCTCAATAGCATCATCACCATAAACTACCGACACCTCATTTTTATTCACTTTCCCTTTATAGGCTATGGAAATCATCCAGCCTCTGGGATCTCGACCAGGCTCGCTGAAAGTACCCACAAGCTGCAGATTGACATTACTAACCCCCGTTTCTTCCTGCAGTTCCCTAGCTGCGGCAGCTTCCACCGTTTCATTTTTCCTTACAAAGCCTCCGGGAAGTGCATAATAATTCATAAATGGGTGTTCCCCTCGTTTCACTAACAGTACTTCTGTTTCATCTTCATTAAATAGCACGATATCTGCAGCAACAGAAGGTTTCTCATAAGCATCCTGCGAATAAACACTTAGGAATTCCTTTTCTCCTTCTCCTAATTTCACCATCTTCCCAGCAAGGGTGATTAGTTCTTCTTTGGAACGTTTGGAATAAAACAGAGGAATAATCCCATTGATATAATCTGCACCTCGCTTTGTAAGCATTAACCGATCGCCCTTTTGTTCCATAAGACCACCTGCTAGTACAAATTCCACTTCATCCTTGAAAATTTCTGTAAAATCCTTTCCAAATCTCTTTGCAAAAGATACCAAATCTACAAAACCAAAGTAGAATGCTACAGAAACCATTTTAGCAATAGTCTCTTCCTCAGGGAGTGCGTAGATATCCTGCAGCGGGAAGGCACCGTTTTGAATCTTCTCCTTATAACGATCCATCTTTTTGGTGGCAGCCCCATCATTATAGGCTAGATAATTCATGCCAAAGGACTGTGCCCCAAGGCCAAAGCCCACATAAGGAACACCATCGATCACTCGCTTTGTAAGATAGTCACTGGTTCCATAATCACCGTCCACTTTACTAAAGGTATTTTTTCCAGGATTTGCCTTATATCCGCCTTCGTTTAATAACGCATAGGCAAGACGATACTGGCGAATCGCTTTGTATAAAGATACCCCGGCAGATTCTGCTTCAATCTTCGTTCCTTTATATCGGTTCCTATATAATGTGATATGCTCTGGGCCTAAAGACATAGCATATTTAATGGTATTCTCAAAGTCCTCATCATTCTGATGTAAGAAACCATACATAAGATCAATATTAAAACTAGTAAACCCTGCCTTACGGATATTCTCCACTGCTCGTTCATAAATAGATGTAGTTCCCTCACGCCCAAGACTATTCAACAGTCTTTCCGATACGGTCTGCACCCCCATACTGATTCTTCGATACCCTAGTTCATAAAGATAGGCTATCTTTTCGTATTCACTAGCGGCAATCACCGGCGTGGTTTCTACAGAACAAACCGTATCTTTTGCAAAATGAAAGGTGGTAAACAGCTTCTCTGTAATCTTTTTTAGATTTTCGCTAGAAAGTTTAGACGGTGTACCGCCACCCAAATCGTATCCCACAATCTCTTTATCCCCAATGATACCCTTGTACATATCCATCTCTTTTAAGAGAAGGTCTACATACTCACTTTCCAAATCATCTGTGGTGTTCTCTAAAACGGTATACTCGCAGAACTTACATCTTTGCTTGCAGAATGGAACATGAACATACAGAGATAACTGCTCCATACTTCCTATATCCTTCATCAACAGTTTCTTAATTTCTGCTTCGTCCCTAATCTTATACTGCATTAGTGAACCTGGGGTCAAAGGATATGCAGTATTTGCATAATGGTGAAAAAGAATTCCCGTTTCATAAATGTTCTTCGCTGTTAAATCCACAGAGGCCTCCTTCCGCTTTATATCACAATGATATTATGTTGTTTGCGGTTTTATCTTACTATCTTCTTGACATTATGTCAAGGACTTTGTATAAAAAAACAGTTAGACATTTTTTTCAGTCTAACTGTTCATACATAATCTTTATTGTCCCAGTGCATCTGTTTCTAAATAAGTGCACCATTTACGCAGAATGTTTTTGCAATAGCATAGTTCAAAAATCATAGGGACACTCCATGTATCAAATGGAACGCTTAGGTTATCATACTAAGTGCAACAGTCCGTTCATTATTAATTAACAAAAAA
>JAKSRR010000033.1 GCA_024403455.1 Lachnospiraceae bacterium
GCTGATTTATATTTTCTTATACAGTTAAACATTCTTAACGACTTCTCTTCGCTGATCTTTATTACCTTATACAGTTAAACATTCTTAACGACTTCTCTTCGCTGACCTTTATTATCTTATACAGCTAAACACTCTTAACGACTTCTCTTCGCTGACCTTTATTATCTTATACAGCTAAACATTCTTAACGACTTCTTTTCGCTGACCTTTATTATCTTATACAGCTAAACATTCTTAACGACTTCTTTTCGCTGATTTATATTTTCTTTACCATGTATAAAACTCTACCCGATTTCTTTCCAGAATGCAAGAAAAGCTCTGAAAAAATCTATTTCTTCATCCTCAGTATTAGTATTCATTGACATGATAAATTCTTTATCTAGATACTTTCGAGACTTCTTTCTGTGATTGCTTAACACGAATGAAATAGATATTTTTCAGAAATTACTTTAACTGACATCGCCAGTAAATAATAACTCCCCACAATAAAAGAGGTCATCGCACCAACCCCTTCCAGACAATTTCTCCTTGTCCGAAAGAGATTATCACAGCACGACAACCTCTTCCCACATATTCTTCTTATAAATTTTCTGTCTTAGCAGCGAACCTTGTCTCTGGTAATGTCAGCAAGTGTTTTTGCGCCACACATTTCCATGGTATCAATCAGCTCACTGCCCAGCTTCTCTACCAAGGCTTTAATTGCATCTTCTCCGCCGCCATAAACCATGTTTACGAATGGACGAGCAATAATAACTGCATCTGCGCCAAGTGCGATTGCCTTGAAAATATCAAGACCGGTTCTGATTCCACCGTCTACAAGAATCTTCATGCTTCCGTCCACCGCTTTTGCAATCTCTTCCAGAACTTCTGCAGTTGCCGGAGTGCCATCCAGTACTCGTCCTCCATGGTTGGAAACTACGATTGCACTTGCGCCTGCTTCTTTTGCTTTCAAAGCACCTTCTACAGTCATAACACCTTTTACAATAAATGGAACTGGTGTTTTATCAATAATACGTTTTAATTCTTCTACAGATTTTCTTCCTGCTGGTGGGATTCTGCCCTTCAGGAAAGGAAGACCTGCTGCATCGATATCCATGGCAATTGCAAAGCTTCCGCTCTCAATCGCAAGCTTCAGTTTTTCATCATAGGTCTGCTCATCCCATGGTTTGATGGTCGGAACACCAATTCCTTCATTTTCACGAATCAGATTTGTAGCAATCTCCATGATCTGAGGATTTACACCATCACCTGTAAATGCTGCGATTCCAGCTTCTTTACAGCCTTTTACCAGGATTTCATTGTAGCTGTTGTCATTTAAGGAATCACCATAATGCAGATTTACTGCACCTACCGGGCCTGCAAATACAGGATATTTGAACTCTTTTCCAAAGATACTTAAGCTTGGATCTACTGCATCTCCTGGGGTTAATGTATCCATGTTTACATAAATTTTCTGCCATGCATCATAGTTGTGAATGGCTACTGTGCCTGTTCCTTTTGCGCCAGGTCCCGGAACATGATTTCCACATGCTTTTCCATTACAGACAGGACATGATTTGCAATATTTGCCCATCAAAGGACGGCTGTTTTCCAGATATTCCTGATATGTCATTTCTTTCCCTCCGTCTATTTGTGATTTCATATTTTTATTCGGAAACCATACCCTTCTTTCGAACGGGTTCGGCATTTCTCTACAAAATCTACAAATATGTTTCTTTCTAGTTTTGTAAAATCAATTATAGCACTAAAAAATTATTCTGTATATAAAAGACTCAACAAACCAACACTTGTTACTGCGAACGGGTTACAATTCACTGGCATCTTAAAATCCCCGTCTTATAATATCAGGAATGGAGTGTATATGGTGAGAGCTGTATGAGATCTAAACGAACATGAAGAGAAATCATTCTTCCACAGGCGAACACGTGCTTTTGGTGTCCGAATGGGGAAGAATCATTTCTCTTTTAATCTAATCCTAAATGTTCCTGGTGAGAAGATGTTTTTAACATCATAATCATTTATATAATTTAAAAATTGTTTAGGGAATTCTTCCTACTAAAACATGGCAAATGAAAAAATTGTGTTGTTTTGATGGACTTTTACTACTAACTTGTCATGGAATTTTTCAATTATTAACGTATTTGATGGAACTGGCACCGAAATAGTCATGGAATTTTTCGATTATTGACGTATTTGATGGAACTGGCA
>JAKSRR010000034.1 GCA_024403455.1 Lachnospiraceae bacterium
CGTAAAGTGAATTTCAAAATTCAATCCCTTTTACCCTTGACTAGAAGTTACTCTTGCACAAGGTAGTTATGATATTTTATCTTTTAATTGGTTATCTATCTGTCAGAAAGGATACCCTTATGAGTAAAAATATCAAAGGTAATGGTCGCCATTTGACCATGTCTGACAGAATATATATTGAACAGGAATTGCTCCTAAGAAGTTCATTCCGAAGCATCGCTTCTGCTCTTGGAAAAGATCCTTCTACTATTTCAAAGGAGATAAAGCTTCATAGCACTGTTGCACCTAATGGCAGCTACAAAACTCCCAGATGTGTTCACTGTAATAACTTCAAGAAATGCAAGGACACCGTTATGTTATGTGGAACCTGCAGAGACTTTTGCTGGGGGTGCTCTACTGGACTTAAGCTTGCCAGAGATTGTAATGATTACAATCCTTTTTCTTGTCCTAAGCTGTATAAGCCTCCTTATGTTTGCAATGGGTGCGAAGAATTATCAAAGTGTCATGATCACAAAAAGTATTATCATGCCAAACAAGCTCATAAAGCCTATGAAGAAGCACTTACGGCTTCACGAGCAGGTATCAATATGACACCAGATGAACTACAAGAACTCAACGATTTGATATCTCCCCTTATCCTTAAAGGCCAGCCATTAAGTCACATCTTTGCAGTACATAGTGATGAGATTCCTGTCTGTAGAAGAACGCTCTACAATTACCTTGATCAGAGAGTATTTCAAGCAAGAAATATCGATTTGCCTCGAAGAGTTCGCTACAAAAAGCGTAAACGCCAAACATCTCCTAAATCCAGAAACATTGAACAGGTATACAGAAATCGTCGTACATTCAAAGATTTCGAACGCTTTATGGAGGCCCATTCTGACTTAGACGTAGTGGAAATGGATACAGTCAAAGGTAGCCGGGATAAAGGAAAATGCCTGCTTACTCTTCTTTTCAGAAGTTGTAGCTTTATGCTTGTAATTCTTATGCCTGACTGCACTCAACATAGTGTTATCACCGCTATTAACAATCTCACAGACGCTATTGGTTTAAGAACTTTCAAGAAGTATTTCCCCGTGATTTTGACCGACAATGGGTCAGAGTTTAAAAATCCATGGGATATCGAAAAGACTGAATCGGGTACACATAGGACCTATGTCTTTTACTGCGATCCTTATGTTTCTAATCAGAAAGGCCGTCTCGAAAAAAATCACGAGTACATACGCTATGTTATTCCAAAAGGGCGCAGCATGTATAAGTACACTCAGGACGATATAAACCTTATGGCTAGCCATATCAACTCCACTTCCAGAGATGGCTTAAATGGTGCCACTCCTTTTGACTTGGCTGAATTACTGTTGGACAAACGAATTCCAGCACTTGCAGGTCAGTTTAGAATAGCTGCCGATGATGTATGTCTTAAGCCTTCTCTTATAGAGAACAATGTTTCCAAAAGAAACAAATCAACTAAGGAAGGTGATGAGAGCAATGGTTAAATATAAGGAAAAATATCTATGCCTAAAGGAACAATACAGCGAATACTCTGATACCATACTTGATTTGCTCTCCGATAATAAACGCTATGAATCCGAGTTGCACTATATGGAATCATTTATCGAATGGAAAAATCTTATGGATGAATATATCTACTTCAAAAAGAATGCATCCGAAAAATATGATGAAAATTTACCATTCCCAAAACTAACTTTATAAACAAAAAAATACCGGAGGGCAAGGCGTTATGTGTCTCCCCAGACTGTGACCCTTGCTAACCGGTATAACAATAAATAGAACAGATAGATAACCACCATGAGAGACCACCAATC
>JAKSRR010000035.1 GCA_024403455.1 Lachnospiraceae bacterium
TTCAGCCTTTACTTTAGTGCGTTAATGTGTGTAATAGACGCGTTAGATTTCAATTTTATTGTACATCTAATAGAAATAATAGTAAATGGTTTTACCAGTCTCATGGGGTGTGATTTTTAAGCTACAAGCGTCAGGTGCGACCATCTACCAATTACCAGCCGAAGGCTGTTAAATAAACCATAACTCCCATACATGCCAAAATCATCCATCCCAAAGGATGAAGACATAATATTCCTACTACACCTAACCCCTTCTTGATCATTTGCCAAGGCGTTAACTCTGTCTCATGATAACGAATTCTGCTACCATCCTCATTGATTCTATAAACCCATGGATTTGTATATAATTCCTTCAGTCCAAGCTGTACCAGTAATATAGGTGCAGTTGGAAGTGTTATACAGAACCACACTGCACTTCCTCGTAGATCGATTTGTGCGAAATTAAATCCATTAACAAACAGCGCAAGAATCACTGGTAAAAAAACTCCTGCCATTGCCAGCATAATCATACTAAATATTCTTTTCTTGGAACGGAAAATGTAAGTAACTGGTATTTCTTCTTCCTTCAACTTCTTTTTAAATACTGGTTCAGCAATTTTTCGTTTAAGAATTGTATCGTTAAGTACTAGTGTTCCTTTTTCTCTTCTAAATGTCTTCTCTCCCGAAGTAAAAATATTCCGGTAGCGTATGATACTTCCCTTATTATCAAGGCCAGGCTCAAACATAAAGCAGAAAATAAACAGATAAAATATGGCAAGAATACAGGTAACCGCAACAGTTTCCATCAATTTGCCTGATGCCATCCATCCAATTCCGAAAATCAAGGAACATGAAATAATAAAAGTCAAAATTGCTTCAAGCCACCATGGCAATGATATGCTGACTCCAAGTTTTTCTGCCTTGACACTGACTTTACCAGTCTGACCGTTTACAGCTGCACTTACTTCTCCATCCTTAATGTAGTACACAGGAAGAAGTACTGGTGCCTCAAATACAGTCTTTACTGTAGTCGTCACGTCAATTGCCTTCGTTCCCCAGATTTTTTCAAGAAAAACTCTATAATTTGAATCAACTTCTTCAATTAGACGTTCTTTAGCTACCTCTCTTGGTATATCAGAAATCTTAACACGCTGTCCTGCCACATACGCATATTCGAACTCTTTTAATCCCGAAAGATCGTATGGTTCCATAGCATCCAAAACAAGATTATCAAGTTGCTTTGAACAGTTTATGAATTCATCATATATATATCCGTTAGCTGAAAATACAGTAGTATCTTTCTTCTTATTTACTTTGCAATAAACAGGTCCTCGTGCCATCTGATAAGGCAGATAGTAACCTTTCAAATCATATGTTTTCTTTATAAGACGTTTTGCTTCTCTTCTATTCTTATTCTGCGCGCACCATTCTTCAATTTTAGTTTTTGCCTCTTCTTTAGTGATAGCAAAAGGAATTATAGCTTCTGGCACATCATCGGCATGCGTATATTTCTTTCGAACCAGTTTTCTTCCGCAAAAATCGCATGTAGAAATCGCCTCATTTTCTTCAATAACAAGATTAGCTCCACATCCACTGCATGACGTAGACATGAGTGGGTAGTTTCCAACCTCCGTCCTGACTCTCTTTCTTATTTTTTGCTGATATTGTACTTTTTCCTGCTTTGCTTCTTCTATCCCAACAGTTCCTTTGCAGTATCTACACCGATATATTTGATTAACAATATCAAATTCTGCTGGTGCACCGCAGCTTGGACAAAATATGCTTAAAATATCCTTTTCCATTTCATCCCCCTCTTTAAGATGTCATGTAACTTAGTTT
>JAKSRR010000004.1 GCA_024403455.1 Lachnospiraceae bacterium
GCCTTCTTTGCAGGTGCTGCCTTTGCTGCAGTTGCCTTCTTTGCAGGTGCTGCCTTTGCTGCTACCTTTTTCTCAGTCGTCTTCTTTGCTACAGTTTTCTTTTCTGCTGCCATTTTCACTCTCCATTAATTTTTGTTTTCAACTTTTCGTCGAAAAAATATATTTGTTTTTACAACAACCGCCTTTATTATAAACAAAAAAATAATTTATTAAAACACATTTCTAAAAAAAATCCCCAAAATAAAAGGTTTTTCAAGCATTTTTTAAAACTTCCGGTAATGTTTCAAATAAATCAGCAACAAATTCTGGTTCTTCAGCAATACCAAATCCCCACTTTGCATGCGCGAAAGCAATACCAGCTTTGTGCGCACTTACCTCGTCACCGCGAATATCTCCAACATATACGCACTCTTCTTTTACTAGATTATTTCTATCGATTAATATTTCAATAGATTCGTTCTTCGGTTTTTGTGTTTCACCAAAACAAGTGAAATCTTTAATCAATTCTGTAATTCCAGTTTTACCGCAAACCTGCTCAATATATCCAAGCTGGCAGTTGCTAACAATATACAAATTATATTCTTGGGAAAGACGTTCCATCGTTTCACGCATTTTAGGATAAGTTAAATCTTCTTCGTTTGCTTCCAAAAATTCATGTTCATATACATAAAGCAAATTCTGTAGTTTCGCAAATAACTCCGAATTCGTTTGCGCAGGAAAAATACTTTCAAAAATATCCTGCATTGTTTTTCCAAATTCTTTCTTTAATCTTTCGGCACTAATTTCTTCCGTAGGAAGCCCAAGCTCTGCTGCTGCTTTCACCCAAGCTTTTGCCACTACTGCTGTACTATCCCAAATGGTTCCATCTACATCAAATAAAATATTCTTAATCACTTTCTTCTCTCCTTCTTCACTTTATAATGCATTCTAATTATTCTGAAATCATAAGTGCCAATATGTGTAAACTTCCTTCCTGTCCATCTACGGATTCTATCGTTAGCGTATGTTTTCCGCTTTCCATCTCTTTCATAACCTCTACGGTTTCTGTTTTATTCCAGCTTCTTTCATCCCAACTAGTGTCAAGCGTTGTCATCTCTACACCATCAACAGAAACAACAAACCGTCCACCTTCCTCTGCTGCTGTCTTGGCATAGCAAAGGCCGATAGCTTTTGCCTCTACCGAAAAAGTAATCTTCCCCCCTTCTGCGGTTCCATATCCAGAATGTACAGAAAGCGGTGAATCAAACGCTTCTTCTACAAAACCATCCATTTCCGTTACTGTGATATTATCTGCTGTAGAAATTTCATTTGCATAATAAAGTCCAGCATCCATATATCTTCCTTTTGTCTGAAGTGAACCTGGCAGTGTATAGTCTGTAGCTGGCTCTCCATTCTTACATACGTTATAAAAATAGTTTGTTAATATATGTGCAATTAGCGTGTGACCACCATTCTTTGGATGCACGCCATCCGTATCGCCTACCTGACTCCAATTCACCTCTCCCCTTCGAAGCAGTTCCTTATAACTTACTACTGGGAGATCATAGTTAAATGCGAGAAGCTGCTGCACATCCGAATTATCCCAGCCGCCTTCCGTAGTAAGAATAAGAGGCAACACCGCTGTGTTCTCTTTATAGGTAAGGACTCTTCTAAGCAAACACTCATAGGATTCCTTGTTATATGTTTCCCCGTCATTCACTGCAAACTCAACAATGACAAGATCAGGATTCTTCGATAATACATCCTCTTCTAGTCTGTGCACGCCCAGATAAGAATCCGTAGCACCAATTCCCGCATTTACATAATGAATCTGTGCTTCCGGAAAGGAGTGAACAAACCAATCATACGTCTGATACGCATAGCATGCCGTATTCATCGGACTGGCGTTGCTTCCCTGGGTAATAGAACCACCAATAAAGGCAATGGTAATTTCCTCGCCAGCATCCGCCCGCAGTAATACGTCCCTGATTCGACTACTGTTTCCTTCTCGAATTACGCTGGCATTTAATCCTTCCTCCGAAATAGAAAATCCGGAAAGTGACACTGGCTCCTGCAGCATAGCAAAACCCGTGCCATCACTCACCTCACTATGTACACTGTCCCCGCTTACAATACTAGTTTCATTACTTTCTGTTTTCCCACAACCACAAAGTCCCAATATGGTAATGAGTCCAGACAAAAATAATAAGTGCTTTTTGCTCATATGTGCTCCCATTCTATATTCATCAAAAAAGAGCAGCTGTGCTGCTCTTTAAAATCATTCTGCAATTTGCTCCTCATGAAGCACTTTCAGTTTATCATGTTCAAAGGGCAGCATCTCAATCATTTCAAAATATGATCTGTCTCCCGTTGCTTCCTTATACTTACTCTTCGCAATATATCGAATGTTATAATGCATAAGATCAGATTCAATCTCCATCTTAGACTGAATACCCTTTTCTTCTGCCGCGGCTTTTGCTGCCTCTAATGTATCAAAAGATTCCATACACTTTCTGGACAATGCATTCAGCATTACCGGATCGTGTCTGTAATTTTCAAATAAATTGTCTTGATCGTAAAAGGTCTTCCATCTCGCTACTCTAGCATCTTCATATACTTCAAATTTTGTGATGGAATTACCGTTATTATTTCTAGCCATAATTACCCTCTGCTATTTTCTGTCCGTATTATATCACAAATTACTTCCGGGCATAAAGCACCACCTATGATTCATATTTTCATGCCCGCTCTACTCTACACTATCCTGTGCTAACTGCTGATTAAATGAATCCAAATAAATATCCCAGTCCTGATAGCGCTCATCACCTCTATGATCTACCAATATACCAAGAGAATGCAGGTATTCTCCCAAATAACCAGTTACTTTATTGGCTCCCCAATAATTCATATGGTCACCCTTATCTCTGGTATCTCTTCTCCAGTCAATCCCAACATCTGCCTGCAAAATATTAAGATCTACATAGTCAATCCCAATATCTTCTGCCAGTATTTCCACACCATTGTGTCTTCTCATATTCCAATTAACCGTGCTGGGGGTACTATAAAGAACCAGTAACGCACCTCGCTCATCACAGTATTCTTTAATCTGTCTAATATATTCCTGGTTGCGTTTCGGAATCACTTCCACTAACTCAGAGGGATCCATGTATCCATCTGTAGATGCCGGAACGATGGTAAGATCATAGCTATATCCCTTATTTTCTTCCACACCATACCCGCTATTCCTATGCACAAAGTCCGAGAATGAAAGCGTCTTCCACCTGTTATGATACAAGAACACAGGGAAGACTGTACTTAACTTATGCACTACTTCATCATTCTTTGCAGAACCATTGTATAGCATATCGGTCTCAATCATAACCACCAGTGGAGACTGATTTTTAAAGGTCTTCTCCAAAAATTCCTTTGCATAGAAAAGTCTTTGATCCGGCGTGCCACAGCAATATGCGGTAATTCCTTTTTGCTCCCAAAGCTTTAATGGCACCACAGAAGAGTAGGTTTCACTATTTCCAAGCACCAGTACATCAATGGTTTGTTCCGGTTCAGAAACAATCGCATTCGCATGCTGATCCATCTTTTCTTTTACAACAACCATACGAGACAATCCGTAAAGGAGTAATAATAATCCCATTACAAATATTACAGCTCGTGCGATTTTACTAACAATATCTTTCACACTATCACCTAATACTGTGCATAAAGTGGATCCACCACCACATATCCATAACCATAAGCGCCAAATACTACAATGCAAAGGATCAGCGCATATAGCACAATCCATCTCACTACGATATTGGTGTCAGCAAGCTTTCTTCTCACTGAAACACCTTTCTCGCTTAATATACTCACACACAATACAATGATTACAACCATTCCAACAATGATGAAATCTTTAGCGTCAACGCCGATGGTTTTCATGGTTGTCTCATCTATCAGCAAGAATGAAAAATTTGTAACCATACGCTTAAACATATGCAGTCCATTCTTCAGACCATACGCTCTAAAGAATAGTTCACCAATAACAACTAGGACGCATGTTCTGAAAATCTGCACTGCTCTATACCATTTTGCATCCGGATTTATTTTCAGTTTGCTATTTGTTTTTCTTACCAGAGGATTAATCAAACTTCCAATCAGAATCAGCACAAAATGATACATTCCAAAGAAAATAAAATTCCATGCGGCACCATGCCACAAACCGTTGCAGGCCCATACCGCAAACAAGGCAATGCTTCCTGCAAGTAAGGGACCATAGTGATTACCAATTTTCTTTCTTGCGCTGGAAGTCAGTTTTTTAATTTTCTTTGCAGAGGTAATGGGATAAAAAATATAGTCCTTAAACCAAGTACCCAAAGAAATATGCCATCTTGTCCAGAATTCTGAAATCGTTCTGGAGAAAAATGGATGTTTAAAGTTCTCTGGCATCTGTATTCCAAATATTTGCGCCGTACCAATCACAGCATCCATAGATCCTGAGAAATCCATATATAACTGAATGGTATATGCCACTGCCGCGAATGCGATAACTCCACCATGAAAACTAGAATAATTCGAAAAGATATGATCAACAAAGGTATTCAGACGATCTGCAACCACAATCTTCTTTAACATACCATAAAGAAGTCTTTGAATACCAAAAGTTAAATTCTCATACGTAATTTGCTTAATTTCCCATAGCTGATTCGCCGTCTGGTCATATCGACAAATGGGGCCTTCCACAATCTGTGGGAAGAAACAAATAAATAGTGCCAGTCTTCCTATATTTCTATCTGCTTTAATCTTTCCGTAATGCACATCTAAAATATAGGAAAGTGCCTGCAGGCTGAAGAAGGAGATTCCTATTGGCAACATGAACTGCGGCGCCTTGATGCTTCCTGCTATACCAAACTTGTTTAAGAGCAAATTAACATTATCAGAGAAAAATCCTGCATATTTCAGTACAAGCAATCCACCAATATGCAGCACAACTGATAAGATAACAATTCCACGTTCTTTATTATTGTATTTTTCCTTAAGTGCTTTTCGTTCTTCTTTTTCCAGTCCGGCTGATTCCTGTTTTAGTTTGTCCTTAACCTTAGATAGCCATAGTCCAAAGAAATACATGGACACCGTGGACAAAATTAAATAAGCAAGAAGAAGTCCGCTAATGAACCAGAAGAACATGTAGCTGACAAAAATAACAAAATATTTTTTTGCTTTCTTTGGCGTCAATGCAAATAGTACAATACACGCCGGCAAAAACATTGTGAAATACATTACGGAAAAGAAGGATGTGAGGGATACACCCTTTCCTGCCCATAATATAGTGGACAACATCACTTTATTATTCCTCTTGCAAGCGAGTTATCATCTTCATAATTCTCTCTGCAGAGTTGAAGTTATCCGGTACGATTTCAATCGCCGGAATCGTGATATCATATTCCTCTTCCAGTTCTGCGATGAGTGAAATGATTGCCAATGAATTCAAGTGATGATCATCAATCAGTGTTTCACAAGTTGCATAATCCACATCAGGATTAATATCTTCCAAAATTTCAATCAGTTTTTCCATTCGATTTTTACTCCTTAATAACTTGGCATGTTCAGGTTCCTTGTCTCATAAGATTCCCTGACACAAATATACTGCGATTCATCTTTTTTCAGATAAATAGCCGGCAAGTCTCTACTTAGAAATAGGGAAATCCCCTCCGTCATACAATAAGCACCTGTGCGCTCAAAACACATGACATCTCCCACTTCTATTTTAGGTAACTTTACTTGTTTTGCAACGATATCATTCATGGTACATAGAGATCCACAAATTACCCACTCAGGATTCTCTTCGGTCGTCTCTTTGCCACATACCGACAAAATCGGCTTTTTCATAGCCATGTACTGCCCGAAATAGGTTAGCTGATGCATGCCACCATCGATGAGTACATAGTTTTGCTGCTTACTACTTTTAATATCAACGATATGCGTATAGTACTTTCCACAGGAAGCAACCATACTTCTACCTATCTCTAGGGTAATACGCACCGGGCTAACCATCTCCCCCAGCATCTGCGCAAAGGAATCGAAAATCTCCACTTCTTCATCTTTATCAGATTCGAAGTAAGACACGGGAAAGCCAGTTCCATATTCCAGCTCTTTTGCTTCGTAACCATACTCCTGCTTCAGTTTCTGAAGGAACTGATCCAAATAGGTAATCTCTCTCTTATACTTCTTAACGGAAGATTTTTGGGTTCCGGAAAAATACTGGATTCCAAGAATATCCACATATTCCTGCTGCTGTCTCTCCCTGATAATCTTCTCAATATCGCTTTCATCCATTCCAAACTGACTATCATTCGTAAGTCTTAATAGCAGTTTAATTCTCTTCCTATATTGTTTACTTAATCCACTTAATAGCCTAAACTGTTCTACAGATTCAGCCGTAAAGATACCATCAAAGTCATTTCCCCCAATATATTGTTCCATGACTGCTGCATTTTTATATACCCCAGAAATCACCATCTTTTCTGAAGGCACCTTTAGACAAGTGCAGATTTCTGCTTCCCCTGGAGAACAGATTTCAAATCGTTCTACCTGCTCTACGATTTCTTTTACAACAAAAGTATTAGCCTTTACTGCATAGCAAAGTGCCACATCCTTAGGCATCTTACTGCAAATATATTCAATTCTATTTTTCAGTTCACAGACATCAAATACATAAAATGCATTTGCGCTTCTCTCTAGAACCTCTTCAAACGTATATGCCAAGGTTAATCTCCCAACTGCGCCAGTGTCGCTTTCCTATCAATTTTACCATTCTTGGATAGTACCATGCTATCAATCTGACGCATAAATCCCGGAATCATGAATATCGGTAAAGTTTCACTTAAGCACTGGTGCAATTCCTTTTTCTCGATACTCCCCACATAGTAGGCCTTTATTCTAGATTTTTTCTCGTCATAAATACAAAAGCAACGTTCCACTCCATCTACTCTTTCAATGGAATGCTCCACCTCTTCCATTTCAATTCTGTGACCCATATGTTTCACTTGATTGTCTACTCGTCCGCAGAACATGATTTCCCCTAGAGCATTATACTTTCCCACATCTCCGGTTTTATATACAAGCTCCGGATACGCTGACTGCGCTGGATTCTGCACAAAATGTTCTGCCGTTTTATCTGGCATATTGTAATATCCCAAGGCAAGAGCCGTCCCCCGCACAATGATTTCTCCCGGTATATCCGAATCGCAAATGGTTTTTCCTTCTGCATCAATCAGAAATACATCCTCATTAGGAAATGCTTTACCAATGGGAAGTCCACTCTCATAATCCCTATCAGCTTCCAAAATATGGTATGTGCAATTACAAGTGATCTCTGTGGGGCCATATAAATTCACATACATTGCATTTGGCAGATGCTTTTGCCACTCTTTCAAGTGTTTATATGGCATGATTTCACCACTGAATAAGATTTTGTTAACACTAACAGGCTGTCTGTAATCCAGGCCATGAAAGGTGGTAATCAAACAAAGCGCTGATACTGCCCAAATCATGGTTGTTACCTGGTGATCGCATAGGCAATCCAGCAACTCCGTAGGTTTGGAAAACAGCTCCTTCGCAACAATCACAAGTGTTGCCCCGGTCTTCATAGCAGAATAAATATCTTTGACAGAAACATCAAAATCGAAGGGAGCCTGATTCGCAATCACATCCTCCCCCGTAATATGAAACAATTCTGTGAAGCATTCCATAAAATCGATAACGCTTCTATGGCAAACCACAATTCCTTTGGGAACACCTGTAGATCCTGATGTGAAGTTGATGTATAAGGGATCCGTGTCTATTCTATGACTACGTATTTCCTCAAGTCTCTTCTCGTCAGGCAGATTCGCAGTAAGACTTTCTATATCTAAGATTTTTACACCAGGAAAATAACTCTTTGCGGCCTCCATAAGCGCAGCAGTAGTCACAATCACTCTTAGCTGTAATACCTCGCTGATCTGCTTTAGACGCGCTTCTGGAAGTCCGGGATTCAGCATCGAATAACAGCCGCCTGCATAAACCGTACCAAAGAAGGAACATAACGCATCAATGCCCTTCTCCATATATAGGCCTACGGGCTCTTTCGCAGTTATCATGGATGATAACGCTGTACCAATTCTCCGGCTTTTTTCCTGTAATTGTATATAGGTAATAGAATGTGCACCTTCTATCACGGCAACCTTGTTCGGATTGTCGCTAGCACTGTCTTCTAAATACTCTAGTACGTTTCTTTTCATATTCCCCTCATTATCAGAACATACATTTTTGTATTTTTAAGTCACTTATCTCAGTTACGAGATTTTCTACATTCTCGCTAAAGGTATACCATAGGGGCTCAGCGCATCACGGTGACTACGCTTGATTTCTTCCCTATACTCTAACGGTGTAGTATTCATCGTTCTCTTAAATATTTTATTAAAATAGCTGGCATTTTGGAATCCAACTTCCTCTGCCAGATTTGCAATCTGGTACTTCTCCTGCGCATTTTGCTGCATCTTTACCGCTGACATATATACTCGCCAAGTATTTAAATAATCAAAGGGCGAGACATCCATGGATCTTTTGAAAAAGCGACAACACTCGCTCTTACTAACATGCACATATTCAGCAATGTCATCCAGTGTTATTTTTTTCTCATAATGATTCTGAATGAACAGAATCGCTTTCTTAGTTCTTTCCTCATCCACCTCAGCACTGCTGAGATTCTCGGATGGTCCCTTCTTTAATGCAGGGCATAATTTGAGTGTCCTGTTCAAATAATGCATCCATAGTTTGCTGAGTTCACTCTTTGTAATTAACTCATAACCAAAAGGCTGTTCCAAATTGGTGTTTACAATATTTCTAATATACTCCAGCGCTGTTCGTCCATACAAATCCTGTCCGGAGAACACTTCTATGGTAAGGCCGCCATTACCTAATGCAGCTGCTGCATACTTAGAAAATAGGAACGTTTCCTTTCCTCCAAACAGATAGTCAGCATTAAACATGGTGGAAATAATTTCACAAGGTTCCTCCGCATAAATGGAATGTAAATGATTTCCATTTAATAACACTGCACTGCCGCTGGATACTCGGTAGGTTTTCTCACCCATACAAAAAACAGCAGTACCTTTTCGCACTAGGGCTATTTCTAATTCTTCATGCCAGTGCCAATAGGCTCTTTCCAAAAACATCTTAGAAAGTTCCACATAGTAAATGCCTACCGGATAGTCCGTACCCGTATGGGTGTTGGCATATACCATGGTTTCTTTTGCAATTTTTAATCGTTTTTCTCTGGCCATGTAAAACTAGTTCTCTTCATTCATCTTAAGGAGCTTTGCAGCCTGATCAGCGGCAATGCAAGCATCAACAATTTCCTGAATATCGCCATCCATAATCTTATCTAGTTTGTATAGGGTAAGATTGATTCTGTGATCCGTAACACGCCCCTGTGGGAAGTTGTAGGTACGAATCTTTTCAGAACGATCGCCAGTACCAATCTGGCTTCTTCTTGCATCTGCTTCAGCATCATGTGCCTTCTGCTGCTCTAAATCATAAAGCTTTGCACGAAGCAAATTAAATGCCTTTTCTCTATTCTGAATCTGACTCTTTTCCGTCTGTGAATAAATAACAATACCCGTAGGATAGTGGGTTAATCGTACCGCAGAGTCGGTAGTATTGACACACTGTCCACCATTACCGGATGCACGCATTACGTCAATACGAATATCTTTCTCGTCGATGACAACATCTACTTCTTCTGCCTCCGGAATAACTGCAACGGATGCAGTAGAGGTATGAATACGACCACCGGACTCCGTTTCCGGTACACGCTGTACACGGTGCACACCAGACTCATACTTTAATACAGAATACGCACCCTGGCCGGTAACCATGAACTGCACTTCCTTCATACCGCCAATGCCAGTTTCATCTACGTTGATTAACTCCGTTTTCCAGCGTTTGCCTTCGATATAATGCATATACATACGATATAATTCTGCTGCAAACAGAGCTGCTTCATCTCCACCTGCACCAGCACGGATTTCCACAATGACATTCTTATCATCGTTAGGATCCTTAGGAAGAAGCAGAATCTTTAGCGTGTTTTCTAATTCTTCAATACGCTTCTTTGCAGTATTTAATTCATCCTTCAGCATTTCACGCATTTCAGGATCTTTCTCTTCCTCCAAAAGAAGCAATGCATCTTCAACATCACCGTTGCATTTCTTATATTCCTTATAAGCCTCAACAATCGGTGTTAGGTCGCTTTGTTCCTTCATAAGGTTGCGGAAACGCTTTGCATCATTAGCAACACCAGGCTCTGCGAGCTCGTTTAGTATTTCCTCAAATCTGTGAATCAAATCTTCCAGTTTATCAAACATTTTTATTTCCTTTCTTTATGCAAATTCCCTTGGGGGGGCATTGCATATCTCTACTTTAACCAAATTCCTTTTACTACTCTATCGAGACCAGCATAATCCTTTATCACAGTTACTTCGACAAAACCTTTTTCTGTCATAAGATTCGACACTGCCATCCCTTGATCATAACCAATCTCAAAAAGAAGTTGACCACCATCTTTTAAATAACTGCCTGCTTGCTGGATGATACTTCTATAGAAGTCCAAACCATCCACGCCACCATCCAGTGCCAGCCTGGGATCATGATCCTTCACCTCAGGTGACAGGGTTTCAATCACATCAGTGCATATATAAGGTGGATTGGATACAATCACATCGAAGGTACTTTCCACATTTTCAAAAAGATTACTTTGATATACCTTCCCACGATTCTCTAGGGATGGAAACTGCTGAAGATTCTTTTGTGCAATCTCTAGCGCCTCTACAGATATATCAATCCCCTCTCCTGTTGCCATTTCCATAGCTAGCAGAACCGAACAAAGTATGCAACCACTTCCTGTGCAAAGATCCAGTACTCTTCCATCTGCAGGAAGTGCATTTATTGCTAACTCCGTAAGTATCTCTGTATCCGCCCTAGGGACTAAAACCTTATCGGATACATAAAAGGAATGTCCCATAAAGGGTGCCTTCCCCAGTATATGCTGTAGTGGGATGTGTCTCAGACGCTTTTCAATACATGCCAAGTACTGTGACTCCTCCACCTCCTGCGTCGGACGAAGCAGCAAATCTGTCCTTGTGATATGGCAGATTTCTTCTAATAGGATTCTTGCATCGACTTCCGCATCAGTAATGCCAGCTTCCGTTAATAACCGGATGCCTTTTTGCAAAAGTTCTCTTGCAGGGAGCATCAAGGTTCCTCTTTCTTCTCGATGTGATTTCCTAATACGCGATAATCCTCATCATCTGAAAGTTTCTCGTTTAGCTCCTTTACATCAACCTGCACGGTTTCTTCATCAGTATCCACCATTTCACCGGCAGCATTCTTTGCTTTCTTCTTTACAACTTTCTGATTAAAATGCTTATTTTCAAACTTCTTCCAGTTAAAGACTTCCTCAATGGCAGCTATCGCAACTTCAATCATATCTTCTTCAGGTTCTTTCGTTGTAATATGTTGCATCAGAAGTCCCGGTGCAGAAATAATCTTCACAAAAACATTATCATAACGACCAGCAAGACGAAGCAGTTCGTAAGAAAATCCTGCGATAACTGGAATCAACAGAATACGGAGACCAATACGTAACATGGGTGACTCTACTCTGATAAAGAAAAACAAGATGATACTTACAATCATTACCAAAAGTAAAAAGCTGGTCCCGCATCTTCTGTGAAATCTAGATGATTTTTTTACATTCTCAACCGTTAATGGAAGTCCATTCTCTATGCAGTTAATGCACTTATGCTCACTTCCATGATACATGTATACGCGCTTAATATCCTTCATAAGGGAAATCAGTACCACATAAAGGATAAAGATGGTCAATCTAATTACACCTTCTAGGATTAAAATAACCGTGGTGTTCTCAATATACTTTCCAACCCAATTAGACAAAAAGTACGGCGCAACCATAAATAATGCAATGGCTAATATAAGGGAAACAAAGATGGTGATTCCCGTTACCACACTTTCCGCCTTGCTTCCGTGCTTCTTTTCTAAAGCAACATCCTGATTGGTTCTTCTCTCTTCCTCTTCAAAAAAGGAGGAGTAGTAGGTAAGTGACTTCATACCAAGGGAAAGAGACTCAATAAAGTTAATAACACCGCGAACCAGCGGAACTTTTCTCCATACAGAATTTAAGGAAATAACTCCCTTATCCTCAAATCGTTCCACACTGATTCCACCATTTGGCAATCTCACTGCAACGGAATACTCATTTTTGTTTTTCATCATGATGCCTTCCAGTACGGCCTGTCCGCCGATTCCGGAATACACAGAATGCTGTTTCTTTTTACTCATAAGACCTCACGAATTATTGAATCAGAGGGACACTCCTATACCCAAAAGGACCGTCCCTACAAAAAAAGAGGCTGAGACTACCTCAACCTCTTTTCCATCATAAGAAAACTAATTGTTGCCCATGCCGTACTTCTTGTTGAACTTATCAACACGTCCTCTAGCCTGTGCAGCCTTCTGCTGGCCAGTGTAGAAAGTGTGGCACTTGGAGCAAACTTCTACGTGGATTTCAGACTTGGTAGAACCGGTTACAAAAGTGTTACCACAGTTGCAGGTAACGGTTGCCTGATAGTACTCGGGATGTAATCCTTCTTTCATTATTTTCACCTCTTAAAATATATTACTAGGATATGCCTTTCATAAGACCAATACTGCTGGTTAGTTCTTATAAATGCTATCCGATAGTGCACTCAAAACACAGAAATTTTAGCACAATGTAGGGCTAATTGCAAGTCTTCATTTATTACAGCTATCCACGCCCTAGAATCATCACGCTTTTTTATTACAGAAAGCGCTTCTCTGCCTGTCTTACAAATTCCACATTTGTGTCCGTATTCTTGAACATTTCTACGACCATATCAGCCTGATCTTCTGGTCTAAGTCCGTTGAATTTCTTACGAATCGCATTCATAACAGCCAGTTCATCCTTTGGAAGCAACAAATCCTCTCTTCTGGTAGATGACTTCATAAGATCAATAGCAGGGAATACTCGGCGCTCTGACAGTTTTCTGTCTAACACCATTTCCATGTTACCTGTTCCCTTAAATTCTTCGTATACAACATCATCCATCTTAGAACCAGTTTCCACAAGAGCTGTTGCAAGAATGGTAAGCGATCCGCCTTCTCTCATATTTCTTGCAGCACCAAAGAAACGCTTTGGCATATGTAATGCTGCAGGATCCAGACCACCAGACAGGGTTCTTCCGGAAGGCTGTACTACCTGATTATAAGCCCTGGTCAGTCTGGTAATGGAATCTAATAAAATAACAACATCTTTTTTATATTCCACCATACGACGAGCTCTTTCAATAACCATCTCCGCCACACGCTTATGATGTTCTGCTGTTTCATCAAAAGTAGAATAAATCACCTCAACATTTGGTCCTTCTACTTCTTCCTTAATGTCCGTTACTTCTTCTGGACGCTCATCAATCAGTAGAATAATCATATGCATATCCGGATTGGAATGCTTAATTGACTTTGCCACACTCTTTAATAGTGTCGTTTTACCAGCCTTCGGCGGAGACACAATCATACCACGCTGTCCTTTACCAACCGGACACACTAGATCCATGATACGCATGGATACTTCCCCTCTTCGCTCCAAAACAATTCTTTCATTAGGAAAGATTGGGGTCATCTTATCAAAATTAAAGCGTTTCTGTCCTTCTGAAACAGGCATGCCATTAATACCAGTCAGATATAACAGTGCCGCAAATTTTTCTCTTTCTGTTTTTATACGGGTATTTCCAGTTAAGATATCTCCTGTCCGTAATCCCAACTTACGAATCTGGGCTGGAGATACATAAATATCATTCTCTCCCGGTAGGAAATTCGCAGAACGAATGAAACCAAAACCATCGGGCATAATTTCTAAAATACCAGTTACAGAAACACCACTGTCTAACGTTAAATCAATATCAGATTCTGCATTCTTCACCTCTGGTGCTGCTTCCTGTGTTTCTTCCTTAGCAGGAGCCTCTACCTTAGGCGCAGGGGCTGCCATTTCTTTTTCCTTTGCATCCTCGACATCCTTCTGCAACATAGCTTCTACCAGTTCATCTTTTTTTAAACTAGTAACACCCTTCATACCGCGGTTCTTAGCCATAGCTCTCAAATCAATCAAACTGATGGATTCATAGCGTTCTCTCATTCCCATGTAAAAATCCTTTCGCTTACCTTACGCAATCAATCTATACTCTTTTTTTGGAATTGTGGTGCGAAACAATTGCACCTATATGAATGTTGCTTTCATTATATCTTTTTTCTTTTCATTGTAAATAGTTATAGAAGAGAAAAAATAAAAAGCATTTGATATTACCTACCCGTTGGCATATCATATAAGAGGTGGTTTTCACTATATTTTAATGGAAAAAGAGGGTAAAAAAATGACAAATGCAGAAAAAGCTTTACAGCTTCACGAAGAGTGGAACGGAAAGATTAACACCGTATCCAAAGTACGCGTAGATTCCAGAGAGGCGCTTGCTTTAGCATACACCCCTGGTGTAGCAGAACCCTGCAAGGTAATTGCTGAAGATAAGGAAGCTGCATACAAATATACGATGAAGAAAAATACCATTTTAGTTGTTTCCGACGGTAGTGCTGTTCTTGGACTTGGTAACATCGGCCCCGAGGCTGCTATGCCTGTTATGGAAGGAAAAGCTATCCTTTTCAAGGAGTTCGGTAATGTAAATGCCGTTCCTATCTGTCTGGATACCCAGGACACAGAAGAAATCATCAAAGCGGTTACTTGGCTTGCTCCTGGATACGGTGGTGTAAACTTAGAAGATATTTCTGCTCCCAGATGTTTTGAAATCGAGCAGCGTTTAAAGGAAACCTTAAACATCCCTGTTTTCCATGATGATCAGCATGGTACTGCAATTGTTGTACTTGCAGGATTAATCAATGCGTTAAAGGTAACTGGAAAGAAGAAAGAGGAATGTAAGGTCGTTATCAATGGTGCTGGTGCAGCTGGTGTTGCCATTACTAAACTTCTTATGAACTATGGTTTCAAGAATTGCACCATGTGTAACTCCAAGGGTATTATCTGCAAAGGTGATACCAAGTTAAACTGGATGCAGGCACAGATGGCTGAGGTCACCAACTTAGATGGTCTCACCGGTACTCTTGCTGATGCAGTAAAGGGTGCTGACATCTTCATCGGTGTATCTGCTCCTGGTGTGCTCACTGAAGAAATGGTTAAGACCATGAACAAGGATTCTATTATCTTTGCGATGGCTAATCCTACTCCTGAAATCATGCCTGACATTGCGAAGAAGGCTGGAGCAAAGGTTGTTGGTACAGGACGAAGCGACTTCCCTAACCAGGTCAATAACGTAATTGCCTTCCCCGGTATCTTCCGCGGTGCACTGGAAGGTCGTGCTTCACAGATTACAGAAGAAATGAAGATGGCTGCTTCCCTCGCCTTAGCAGGTCTGGTGTCTGACGACCAGTTATCTGAAGATTTCGTTATTCCGGAAGCATTTGATCCTCGTGTTGCAGATACTGTTGCAGAGGCTGTAAAGAAGTTAATCTAAGAATGCATAAGATTTGGAATGATAAGCCATACTACTCTTTAAATACCTATTTTAAGAATGTATATGGCGAAAAGATATATAAAGTAGCCTTAGATGGTGGCATGACCTGTCCCAACAGAGATGGGTCCCTTGACACCCGCGGGTGTATATTTTGTTCAGAAGGTGGCAGCGGCGAGTTCGCTGCCTCTTTTGATAGACTACACCCCAATATCGGTGCCCAGCTCGCCATCGGTAAGGAATTTATCAAAGACAAAAATCCATCCGGAAAGTTCGTCGCATATTTTCAACCATTTACGAATACCTACGCTCCGATTCCCTATTTACGAGCGCTCTATACGGCAGCTCTTTTAGACGACGATGTGGTAGGTCTATCTATTGCTACCCGTCCCGATTGCCTGTCAGGTCCCGTTCTAGAGCTCCTGGAAGACCTTAAAATGGAATATCCCGATAAATTTATTTGGATTGAGCTGGGACTACAGACCATTCTCCGCCAAAGCGCGGAATACATTCGCCGTGGTTATGACCTCTCTGTCTTTGAGACTGCGGTCCGCAACTTGCATGCCATTTCTATTCCCACAATTATTCATATTATTTTAGGTCTCCCCGGAGAAACTAAGGCAGATATGCTCTCAGCTATAGAGTATTTAAATACGTTCCCCATATTCGGCATCAAGCTTCAGCTCCTTCATGTGCTTCGCGGCACAGACCTTGCACATGATTACGCGGACAGAAAGTTTGAAGTTCTCTCGCAAACAGAATATACAGATATACTCATTGACTGCATCGAGCATTTGAGTCCGGAGATTGTCATTCATCGTCTTACTGGCGATGGTCCCAAAGAGTTATTACTTGCGCCGCTATGGAGCACCAATAAAAAAGGAGTGCTTAACACACTCCTTAAAGAAATGAAAATCCGCGGTAGCTATCAAGGAAAGAAATACACATCCTCTCCTTTTACGATTTAAACGTTTTCTCTACCACCACAATACAGTTCGAGCAGGGGTATTCGCTCTTTGGTAGCTCTACTGTTTCTGACAGATGGTCATAGTAACCATCCTCCAAGAACTCTTTCGCTTTCAAAATTTTTGCACCTAGGCTTTCAAAAAATGCCTTAAATTCTCCAATTGTATAGTATCCAAATTGTTCATGAATCTCGTGGGAGTAACTTTCCGTTCCCCATGTATACGTAAATAAAAATTCTCGCACAAGGTTCACGTCACCTGTAACACGCGCCAGGCCGTCCTCTTTCTCCTCAATGGAGATTTTCCATTCCACATCCTTCAAGCCCTTAAAATCATGAATATAGTTTTTAAAGAACGTTAATGCTTCCGGAGTTTTTAATGTTACAGATAAGGTGTCGTCCCCCTCTGTCTTCACTCCATCGCGAATCACAATTCGTCCACCACTACTTAATGAGTCATAAGCATTTCTTAGTGCCTTTTCTACGGAAGCAATATTAAACTTTCCCTCCTCTGTGTCAGTATAAGAATAAATCTCATGAAGGATGGAGGAAAAAATAACCGTATCCACTTTTTTCTCTAAAGGTCCATCCACAAAGTTATGTTTCAGCGTATTCCAGTGGTGCCCTTCTCTTGCTTTCTTATCATTCAGTTCTAATAGCACATTGGTACTGATATCTGTACCAATCACTTCCTTCTCTGGATATTTTTTCTCCAGAAGATCCAGCATAACACCCCCACCAGAGCCAACATCAACAATGATATTTCCTACTACTTCATCTGCAATGGACTTTTTAGAATCTGCTGCATCATTCATGGTAGCCAAATATTTTGATTCATTATTTAATCTATCGAATTCATCACGCATGAATCCAAACATTTCATATAAGACACTGATACTCTTTTCAAAAGTAAGAAGACCTGACCGTTCTGCTTCAACGCAGAAATCAATTAACTTCTGACAAACCTTCGAAAAAACAAAATCAATGCACAGCGTATCTCCTCGCTGCGTAAGTAAAAGACGCACATTCTCTACAGAATTGTCTTTTAAATATTTCTCAATGATACGAAGCTTATAGACATTAACATGCTTCCGATCCTCATAGTCATAATAGAGTCCATCCTCTAAGGGCTTAAAGTTCAGATGACGTATCTCTGCAAGCTTTGGATAAGCAACAACCTTTTCCATAATGGACATAACCTGTTCCATGGAAAATGGTTCCAAAGAAAACCCTATATACCAAAGCTGAAACTTCGTAAAAATATTCTGTTCAAAAAAGCTGACTTCCTGTGCTCCTGCTTCTTTAAAATTTCCAAGCAGTTTCTTTAATCGTTCTTCCCCCCGATAGATTTCACTGTAATCATCCAAATCCAGCCTACGTACAAGCATTTCAACCTGTGGACGAACATCTAGCCAAAGTTCTCTGCTGACAGCCTTGATAACGCACTCCGTAAGCAGTAATAAGGTATCTGTAAATTCTTCCTGCAAAAATGCCTTAACTTTTTTAAGGCCTTCCCCATCCCTAACAGATACTTCTCCGCGAATACATTGTCCAATGAAGCCATGGTTTTTGATGAGTTCATAAACTACATCTTCTGCTTCAGCCACTTCCTCTTTATAAATGTCAGCAGAAGCCTCATTATGTACAGCGAGGTTATACCCCTTCTTATACCACTGCTGGCGTACTTCATCATTTCCACCCTTAGCAGTTTCAGCCCATTTTAATGCTGTCGCCACACGCTCTATCGTAGCTTCACAAAGGCAGTAGGCTGCTTTCTGGCTCTCCAAAATATCCAGGGTTCTAAACACATAATCTCTTGTTTCTGTTCCCGAGATACTACCAATCGCCTCCACGCGCTCCCTGTTTATTACCTGCGCATTGGTAAAGGTCAAATAGTACAGCCACTTCTCCTGATGCTTATAATCATTTTGAAGCATTGCTTCTGCCAATTTCTTATAATCTGTCATCCTTACTCTGCTTCCTTTTTAATCTTCTTCATATGTTCCTTAATCTTCACCTCATAGCCTAGGTTTCCTGGCTTATAGAACTCCCGACCTGTGAGTTCATAAGGAAGATACTGCTGCTTACAGTAATGATTGGGATAATCATGCGAATACTTGTATCCGATTCCTGCTCCCAACTTACCAGCACTCTTATAATGTGCATCCTGCAAATGGGCTGGTATTTCTAGATCTCCATCCTCTTTTACAGATTGCAACGCTTCAAACACTGCATTGCAAGAAGCATTTGACTTAGGTGCGGTTGCAATATACGTAACTGCCTCAGCCAAAATAATCTGTGCCTCCGGCATACCCACTCGTTCCACAGCAAGGGATGCATTCGTCGCAACCACTAACGCTTGTGGATCTGCCATTCCCACATCCTCTGCGGCACAAATCATAATACGTCTGGCAATAAACGTCACGCTTTCTCCCGCATACAACATCTTTGCCAAATAATAAACTGCCGCATCAGGATCAGATCCTCGCATACTCTTAATAAATGCAGAAATCGTATTATAGTGATTGTTCCCCGTTTTATCAAAACGAAGTACCCGCCGCTGCACACATTCTCCTGCCACCTCGCGAGTAATATGGATGATGCCATCTTCACTTCGTTCTGTGGTTAATACGCCTAGCTCCACGGCATTTAATATTCTTCTGGCATCACCATCTGCCTGATCCGCCAGAAATTCTATGGCTTCCTCATCAATCTCTGCTTTATAGGCGCCCATACCCTTTTTCTCATCATAAACAGCACGCTTAATGAGTTCGATAATATTTTCTCTACTAAGTGGCTGCAGTTGAAAAATATTAGAACGTGAAATAAGAGCGCCGTTCACCTCAAAATAGGGGTTCTCTGTGGTTGCACCAATTAGGATAATGGTACCATCCTCCACAAAGGGAAGAAGATAATCCTGCTGCCCTTTATTAAAACGATGAATCTCGTCAATAAAAAGAATAGTTTTCTTTCCATACATGGCAGCAGTAGACTTAGCTTTTTCTACCACTTCCTCCATATCTTTTTTACCTGCAATGGTTGCGTTAATCTGCTTAAAGTCAGCACTGGTCGTCCTTGCAATGATTCTTGCCAGTGTCGTCTTTCCGGTTCCCGGAGGTCCATAAAAAATGACGGAACTTAATTTGTCCGCCTTAATTGCACGATAGAGAAGTTTATCTTTCCCAACAATGTGCTCCTGACCTACCAGCTCATCTAGTGTCTCCGGCCGCATTCTTGCAGCTAGAGGAGATTCCTTTTCCTGATCCTCTTTTTTCATCTCTGATAAGACAGAGAACATATCTAATGATTCCATAATAAATCCTTTATAAAAAACACCAGCAGGGCTGTAAGCCGGGTTATGTCCTAGCGTAAAGCCGAGATGATCATCTATCTGGTCTTACCGTTACCGATAAGCTCAAGCGACCAACCTGAAAGCAGACCGGGCAAGTCTATCGCTCTCTATTAGGTCTTGCTTCGGATGGGGTTTACATGGCTATCTGTGTTACCACAGATACGGTGGTCTCTTACACCGCCTTTCCACCATCACCATAGTTACCTATGGCAGTTTATTTCTGTTGCACTAGCCTTGGAGTCACCTCCACCGGACGTTATCCGGCATCCTGCCCTGCGAAGCCCGGACTTTCCTCACATTTGCATGCGCGATCATCCGCCCTACTGATGGTTTTCTTATTTTACTTTCCTGTTATACAGGGAATACACTGCCTCCCACAAACTCACGAACGATGGAATTATTCGGCAAACGATCGGAAGGCATACCTAAGAAATAATCTAAGAACTTAAGCAATCTCTTCGCTTCATCGTACTCCGCATCCTCCGGTTCAATGGAAAACAGAATAGGTTCTGCATACTGCTTTAATGCTGCCAACTCATAAATGGAGGCAGAGTTAAAGGTTGCATCTGCGGTTTCCTGGAAGGGGAAAATATTCTCCTCCTCACCCTTTCTTACCGAAGGCCACATCTGAATCGTACGCTTTGCAGATGCACCTCTGGTTCTAAAATCACGCACCATTCTACGAAGAAGACGATTGTCAGTGGTAGGGATGCGATTATGCTCATCTATGTTCAGACAAGTCAGTGCAGAAATATAAATCTTATACTTACTGTCTGTAGGTAAGGAATAGCTCATCTTATCATTGAGACCATGAATTCCCTCAATGACCAAAATATCTTCCTTGCCAAGCTGCATGAAATGTCCCTTGAATTCGCTCTTACCAGTAAGGAAATTGTAGGTAGGAAGTTCCACACGTTTTCCAGCCAAAAGATCTGTCATGTTCTGGTTAAAGAGTTCCACATCAATGGCTTCCAAACACTCGAAATTATAATCACCTTTTTCATCTCTGGGTGTTTTTTCTCTATCCACAAAATAGTCATCAACTGCAATAGGATGTGGTTTTAATCCTAAAGATGCTAACTGGATAGACAGTCTGTGAGAGAAACTGGTCTTTCCAGAGGAGGAAGGACCTGCAATCATGACAAACTTCACGCCGTCTCTGGCAGCAATATCCTTTGCAATTTCTGAAATCTTTCTCTCCTGCAAAGCTTCCTGCAGAAGGATCAAATCGTTCATTTCTCCGTGACTAATCTTGTCGTTTAAGTCACCGACCGTATCAACCCCCATGGTGGAAGACCAGTCCGTGGCTTCCTTTAAAGCCTTAAAGAGTTTCGGAAGTTCTTTAAATTCCGGCACTTCCTTCGGCTCCTCTTTTCCAGGAATCATAAGCATAAATCCTTCATCATAAGGAACTACGTCAAACCATCTAACATATCCGGTTCCTGGAAGCATATATCCGTAATAGTAATCTTTATATCCGTCTACATCATATGCATTGACAAAGGAAGAACGTCTATATCTGAAGAGTCTGTCCTTATCATCCATACCCTGCGCTCTAAATACCTTACGTGCCTCTCCCGTTGACAGGGTTGCCTTTCTGAAAGGTACTCCCTCTTCTACTAGCTGCTGCATTCTTTCTTTAACTCTTGCAACGAAGTCATCGGTGATTGTTAAGGTTCCCCTAGGACTACAGTAATATCCTCTGCCGATAGAGAATTCTACCTTCACCTTCTTATCCTGATCTCCGCCTACCACATCATGTACCGCTTTTACCATCAGTAAAATAGCACTTCTTTCGTAGGTCTTGTGTCCAATGGTTTCATCTAAACGAATGAAGGTGATCTCTCCGTCCTTCTCCGCTTTTCTGGAAAGTTCCTGAATCTTTCCATTAAATCTAACTAACGCAATTAATCCATCGTTTGCAATCTGATACTCTGCGACAATATCTTCAAAGGTAGTGCCCGCATCGTAAATCTTCTGTTCCCCCTCAATGGTCAATGTAATCTTTGCCATGTTTTATACCCCCTTCTCTTTATAATGTCACAAATGGTGCCTTCTCCTTTGCTGCCATAACTTTTAACCCCGGCAGTTGTTTATTTAACACCTTTGTGATATCTTCCACAAAAATTTTTTCAATGCCATAGTGTCCTGCATCAATAACAGCAAGCCCTTCTGCCACAGCATCAATACCTTCATGATGATCAATGTCACCCGTAATCAGCACATCCGCCCCAGTCTTTAATGCATACTTTGCCATATGTTTTCCACTACCAGGACATACTGCTGCAATTTTTATTTTCTTTCGTAGATCACCAAAAACCCGAACGCTGTCTAGGCCAAAAACTTCCTTCACATACACTGCACAATTCTTAAGCGTCATGGTTTTCGGTAAAAGACCAACTCTGCCAATCCCTGCCTTAAAACCATCCTGGGCAAAGGTTAATTCCAAAACACCTGCATTCGTTATCCCCAGACGCTTTGCTGCGGCTTCGCCCATCCCACTGACATCATAATTGGTATGCATGGAATAACATGCAATCTTATGCTCGATAAGTTCATAAACCAAACTTCCCTTTGTTCCTTCATCGGTAACAGAAGTAAGGGATGAAAACAGAAATGGGTGATGGGTCACCAGCAAATCCACTTTTTTCTCTACAGCCTGTTTTATCACGTCTTCGGTTGCATCTACGGCAACCATAATCGACTGGATGTCCTGTCCAAGTCTTCCGCATTGCAGGCCACTTTTATCCCAATCCATAGCTAACGGTGGCGGTGAAAACTGTTCTAAGAGCTGAATAATTTCTTTTAATGTCATATATACTCCAACGATTTACTTGTAGAAATCCATCGCTTCCTGAATATACCTAAGGTCTCGCTTCGTTTCTGCAAGTTGTCTCTGAATACGCTCATTCGCGTCGGCTTTCTGCAGCCGTTCTATAATCTTCTCTTTGACAGAGATCTGCTGCAGGAGATACTCCTTTAGCACCGGATGTTTCTTTTCTAGCAACAGTTTGCCGAAAGCATCGAATACTGGCTGCTCAGTGAAGTCCTTCTCCATTCCTGGGAACACAAGCATCATGGGATAGTACTTCCCATCTTCATAAACGATATCCTCTTCTACAACTTGACAACCGTTTTCTCGAAGATATTTTCTAAAAGCTGACAATTCTGACTGTGGTTGCAGCAAAAGGTTTTTAGCTTTACGAACCACTTCCTGTCCTGCTTCTAGAATCATGCGCATGGTCGCTCCTCCCATGCCGCCAATGAGAATGCCATCTGCTTCTCCTGGCGCAAGTCCCTGCAAACCATCGTACAGCCGCGTTTCAATCTGCTCTGTCAGTCCGTGCATCGCAATATTTTTTCGTGCACTTTCCAGCGGTCCTTTTCTCACATCAGAAGCAATTACTTTCTTATACTTACCAATTTCAATAAGGCGAATGGCTGCGTAGGCATGATCACATCCTATATCCGCAGCCACTTCACCACAAGGAAGCAACGAGGTCATTCTGCTTAGTCGCTTCGATATCTCCATATTAGCTCATGAATCCTTCAAATAATTTTCTCTGCTTAGGATGACGCAGTCTGCGAAGAGCCTTTGCCTCAATCTGTCTGATACGCTCCCTAGTAACCTCAAAAACTTTACCAACTTCTTCCAATGTTCTTGCTCTGCCATCCTCTAAACCAAAGCGCAAAACAAGTACCTTTCTTTCACGCTCCGTCAAAGTGTCTAAAGCCTTATCAATCTGCTTACGCAACATAACAGACTTTGCAACCTGCTCTGGTGTAGGTGTATCATTGTCTGCCAAGAAATCTCCAAGATGGCTATCTTCCTCTTCACCAATAGGTGTCTCCAAAGAAGTAGGCTCCTGACTGATTCTTTGAATTTCACGAACTCTGTCTTCCGTCATACCCATGCGCTCAGCAATTTCTGCAGTAGAAGGTTCACGCCCCAGTTCCTGTACCAACTGTCTGTTGATACGAACAATCTTGTTAATGGTTTCCACCATGTGTACTGGAATACGAATGGTTCTTGCCTGGTCTGCAATGGCTCTGGTGATCGCCTGACGAATCCACCATGTTGCATAGGTAGAGAACTTAAATCCTCTTCTATAATCGAACTTCTCCACTGCCTTAATCAGACCCATGTTTCCTTCCTGCACAAGATCAAGAAGCTGCATACCACGTCCTACATAACGCTTTGCAATGCTGACTACTAAACGAAGGTTTGCTTCCGCAAGACGCTTTGCCGCTCTCTTACCAGCATCAATGGGCTTCTTATTTTCTGCCATCTGCGCAGTAATCTTATCAATTTCCTTCTGCACTTTCTGCGTGGGACGTGCTGCCTGCTTTTCTTCTAACTCCACAAGCTGCCCCATTAGTTCGTCATTTTCTGCCTTGGCAGCATGACCATCTTCCATCATCTTTGCAAATTCAATCTCACGATCTGCGGTAAGAAGAGGAACACGTCCAATCTCTTTCAGGTATACCTTTACTGGATCTGTAGTATCCAAATAATCATCAGAGAGATCATCACTTTCTCCCTGCTCTTCTACTTCAGCAATAATTTCAGCATCTTCTTCGCTCATTTCTTCTTCTGAATCTTTAAAGAAATCATCAGAAGGAACACCATCCGCTTCTACAGAAACATTTTCATCTCTAAGAATAATGCCGTTTTTGTCTAAAGTTGCGTAGATTTTTTCATATAATTCTTCACCGGGATTCATGGAATCAAATGCATCATTTAACTCCGCGATTTCCAAAAAGCCTTTCTTTTTTCCACTCTTTACAACTTCATCAAGACGCATTAAAAAGAATGGATCATCGGAAGTAACATCTTCCTCTGCATCTCCCTTTTTTGCAGTATCCACTTTTTCTGCCTTGCTGGTCTTCGGAGTCTTTTCCTTAACGGGTTTTGCCGCAGACTTACTCGTCTGCTTTGTTTCAGCAGGCTTCTTTGCAGCCTTCACAGCAGGCTTTTCTGCCTTTTCGCTTTTTGCAGGTGCTTTAGCTTTAGCAGTTTCCTTCTTTGCTGCAGTTGTCTTTGCAGGAGTTTCCTTTACAGCGCTCTTTGTCGCTTTCGTTGCAGACTTTATCTTTTCTGCAGTCGCTTTTGTAGCGGGCTTTGCAGCCGTCGCTTTCGCTGCGGGCTTTGCAGTTTCCTTCTTTGCAGATGTTGCTTTTGCTGCAGGTTTCGCCGCCGTCTTTGCAGGCTTTGCTGCTGAAGGTTTCTCTGCCTTCTTTGCAGTAGCCTTTGCTACGGGCTTTGTATCCTTCACCGCTGCTGCCTTCTTCGTCTGCTTTTTTACATCCTCTTTTGCACTTTTGGCACTCATAGGGTTCCTCCTCTAGTTCATGGATATCCTAATTTTTTGTAGTCTCTCAAGGTTCTGTCTGGCTGCAAGAAGTTTGGTCAAATCACCACCTTCTTTTTGCATAGCCATAAAACTGTGTTGTTTTACTGACAGAAGCACATCTTTAAACGCCTTCTCTTTTTCCTCTTCCGTCTCTATTGCCGGAAGCTCCGTTGCGAAAATATTCGCCACTAGGTCCTGTTCCTCTGGGTCCCCAAAAGAGTTCACTAAGGATGCCTCTACAAAGGTTCCTTCCTCCATCGTCTGAAAGACTTTCATCGCTACCCTTTTATACAGGTCGTCTGTAAAATCATCTACCGAAACATAGGCTTTGATTTTCTCAAAAAGCGATGGCTTTGCTGTCAGATAATTCAGTAGGAGCCGCTGGGATTTCTTCCCTGCATCTTCTGCACTCTGGGGGGCCTTCAGCCCGGACTTCACTTCCGTGGAAAGCATTCGCACTGGTTTTCCTTCTGCTGCCATAGTCCGCACCATTTTACGCAAACTATCTGCAGAAATAGAATACTCTTTTGCAATTGCTTCCAAATAGTTTTCCCGTTCAATTTCTTCTTCAAACCGATACAAAAGACTCGCTATCTCTTTGTAAAACAAAGTCTTTTCATCAGGGTCATCCAGAGCATACTTTCCTTTTGCCTGTCTTACCTCAAAGAAGAAACCGTTCTCCGCCTGATCGAGACGCTTCTGGTATTCTTCTGCTCCCAGATTTTTGATGAATTCATCAGGATCCTTATAGGGACGCATATCCACGACTTTTCCATGAAGTCCTGCTTCCCGGAGAATCTGTATACCTCTGAGAGCTGCCTTTACACCAGCCTCGTCACTGTCATAGGACAGGAGAACATTTCGGGTGTAGCGTTTTATAATCATAGCCTGCCCAGGAGTAAATGCTGTCCCTAGGGATGCGACGCTTTCTGTAAAGCCAGCCTGATGCAGTGCTATAACATCCATATAACCTTCACAAAGAATAAAATGATTTTTCTTTGCATTCTTTGCGAACTGCAGTCCATATAAATTCCTGGACTTATCAAAAATATCTGTTTCTGGTGAGTTTAAATACTTTGGCTTTGCATCACCAAGCACGCGTCCACCAAATCCGATTACCTTCTGATTCACATCAAAAATCGGAAACATTACACGATTGAAAAACTTATCTGTCAGTCCATATTTTTCATGGAACCCAGCTAATCCCGCATCGCGAATAATATCATCAGTGAATCCCTTGGCTCTGAGATGCTTTATAATGGCATCATTGTACATAGGAGCATAACCTAGCCCAAACTTCTGCATGGTTTCGGGCGAAAGCTTTCTTCCGGCAAAATAATCCATTCCTACCTTTCCCTGCTCTGAACGGAGCACTTTAAAGTAAAAGGTAGCAGCTTCTCTATTCGCTTCATACAGCCTTGCTTTGCGGTCGCGACTACGTTTCTCTTCTTCCGCATTGCCAGTTTTTTCTGGAAGGGTAATTCCTGCTTTTTCTGCTAGCATTTCCACGGCTTCTGTAAATGTAAGCCTCTCATGCTCCATCAGAAAACGATAAACATTCCCTGAAGCCCCGCAGCCAAAACAGTGGTAAAACTGCCTGTCCTGCCTTACGGAAAAGGATCCTGATTTCTCATTATGAAAAGGGCACAAGCCAAAATAGTTTGCCCCCTTCTTCGTCAAATGGACATAGGAACCAATGACGTCTACAATATCATTTTTCTGTGCAATTTCCTGAATCAGTTCTTCTGGATAATACATAGGGGGTTCTTTCCATTTTAGCCATGCCAGGCCTTCGGCACATAGATATCGTTATACAGGGTAATCGCATAACGATCTGTCATGGAGCTGATAAAATCAGCTACCACACGTTCCGGATACTGTCCATCTTTTAACAGTTGCACGTATTCTGCCGGCATTGCTTCTCTATTGGTAATGAAATGTTCAAATAGGGTAAGTACTAGCTGCTCTGCTTTGGCCTCTTCACTTTTCGCCTTTGGATTCGTGTACACTCTATCAAACATGAAATCACGCATCTTCATCAGCGCACCATAGCATTCTGCAGACATAGCAATATCGTCTTTCTCAAAGCTGGTGGTAACAATATCATGAATCATACGATCCAATCGATCTTTGGTTCGATAACCAAGTACCTCTCCAATCTCTGCTGGAACATCCTCATCGGTCAGAATCTTTGCCCGAATGGCATCATCCATATCATGGTGAATATAAGCAAGCTTGTCTGAAAGCCGAACAATTTTTCCCTCCAAAGTGAACGGCATGGTAGAAGTCTGATGATTCTTAATGCCATCCTTCACTTCTTTGGTAAGATTTAGTCCCTTGCCTTCCCTCTCATAGAGTTCTGTTACACGAACGCTTTGGTCACTGTGTACAAAACCAAAGGGTCTTTCTGGGTCGGCACCTTCATGATAACCGACCACGCCATCCAGATAGTCCTTAACGGCAGCATCTAGTGCTCTCTCTCCAGCATGTCCAAAAGGCGTATGTCCTAAATCATGCCCAAGCGCAATTGCCTCGCACAAATCTTCATTGAGCCTAAGTGCTTTAGCAATGGTTCTTGCATTCTGAGACACTTCCAGCGTATGCGTTAATCTGGTTCTATAGTGATCCCCCTCTGGTGTTAAAAACACCTGGGTCTTATCTTTTAGTCTACGGAATGCTTTAGAGTGAATAATACGATCTCTGTCACGCTGAAAAACAGTACGAATATCGCACTGTTCCTCCTCCATATCTCGTCCCAGACATTTCCCACTTAAGGTGGCATAGGGACTCAAGAACTCACTTTCCGTTTTCTCGATTCTCTCTCGAATTAACATTCCCTTTTTATTTGCTGATGCAGACTCCCCCTGGAACCTGCATCAGCCACTTTCTACATGAATTAGCTAAAGTATGCTACACCGCTTTCAAAGATCTTCAGATCCTGATCGCCGTAAATATTCATTGCAACACTTCTGTCGCGACGTTCTGCATGCGCCATCTTACCAAAGCATCTTCCGTCAGGAGATGTAATACCTTCGATTGCCATGTAGGAACCATTGACATTCCACTCTTCATCTGCAGAAATATTACCATCCACATCCGCATATCTGGTAGCTACCTGGCCATTTGCAAAGAGTTTATCTAACCATTCCTTAGGTGCTACGAAACGTCCCTCTCCGTGGGATGCAGGAGAACAATAGGTCTTTCCAAGCTCTGCTCCCATGAGCCAAGGGCTCTTATTGGAAACAACCTTGGTGTATACCATCTTGGAAATGTGACGATTTACGGTATTAAAGGTTAAGGTCGGAGAGTCCTCCGTCTGACCAACAACATCACCATAAGGTACAAGTCCTAACTTAATGAGTGCCTGGAATCCATTACAGATACCAAGAGCAAGACCATCACGCTGTCCAATCAAATCCTGTACTGCTTCCTTCAACTTCGCATTCTGGAAAGCAGTAGCAAAGAATTTTGCAGAACCATCAGGCTCGTCACCAGCAGAGAATCCGCCAGGGAACATAATAATCTGTGCATTCTTAATGGCATCCTCAAATACCGCTACGGAGTCCAAAATATCCTGTGCATTCTGATTCTTGAATACCTTGGTTACCACATTAGCACCAGCGCGCTTAAATGCTCTCGCGGAGTCATACTCACAGTTCGTTCCAGGGAATACAGGAATAAATACCGTAGGCTTTGCAATCTTGTTCTTGCATACATAAATCTGATCAGCCTTATAAATCTTATCTTCGAAGGTTCCTTCCGTATCTGCACCCTTGGTAGGGAATACCTTTTCCAAAGGCTTCTTCCAAGCTTCTAATGCTTCTGCCTGAGATACTACCGCATCACCATACATAAAGTCACCATCGGTAACTTCACCGATTACAGTATAGTCTGCATCAATGGCATCCACATACTCTGCAGGAATCTCTAACAGAATATTACCGCACTGGTTTGCGAATACTTCTTCTAAAGAAAGACTGTCATAAATCTTTGCACCATATCCATTACCAAAACCAGCCTTCGCCACTGCTGCAGGGATACCACGAGCATCCAGTACATAAGCACTCAGTACCTTCTTTTCCTGCATAAGGGCCTGAATCTTATCAAGCATATCGCATACATCCTTGTAAACAGGGATGTCGAATTCATCACGATAGGATGTGAAAAGAACCAATTTGCTACCAGGCTTTTTAAATTCAGGACTAATGATATCGCTTTCCTTCGCAACATCTACCGCAAAAGATACTAATGTAGGAGGAACATCAATGTCATTGAAGGTTCCACTCATACTATCCTTACCACCAATAGAAGCAAGGCCAAATCCTACCTGTGCATCATAAGCACCCAGAAGGGCTGCAAATGGCTGACTCCATCTGGTCTTCTCTCCGGTCATACGGCGGAAATATTCCTGGAATGTAAAGTGAAGTTTCTTATAATCACCACCTGCTGCCACGCACTTTAAGATGGATTCCAAAACTGCATAAATAGCACCATGGTACGGGCTCCAGCTAGACAGATAAGGATCAAAGCCATAACTCATCATGGTTACAGTCTCACTACTCTTTAATCCGAGCATAGGAAGTTTTGCCACCATAGCCTGGGTCTCTGTAAGCTGATACTTACCACCATAAGGCATGAACACACTGCCTGCACCGATGGATGCATCAAACATTTCAACCAGACCTTTTTGAGAGCATACGTTAAGGTCTTTCAGAGTTGCTAGCCAAGCACCCTTCACGTCCCCTGCTTCTACTGCCTCTTCTACCGCAGGAACAGCAATCTTATTTAAATAGTTATCCTCCTCAGAAGGAACTTCCACAAATACACTGGTTTCCTGGTGTGCACCATTGGTATCTAAGAATGCTCTGGACAGATTAACAATATCCTTACCTCTCCAGCTTAAGACCAATCTCGGTTCTTCGGTTACCGTTGCAACGCAAACTGCCTCTAAGTTTTCTTCTGCTGCATAGCCAAGGAACTTATCTACATCCTTAGGATCTACAACAACTGCCATACGCTCCTGAGATTCGGAAATAGCAAGTTCCGTACCATCAAGACCTGCGTACTTCTTAGGAACCTTATCCAAATCAACCGTAAGACCTGCTGCCAACTCACCGATGGCAACGGATACACCGCCTGCACCAAAGTCGTTACACTTCTTAATCAGTGTACTAACTTCCTCTCTTCTGAAGAGTCTCTGAATCTTACGCTCCGTAGGTGCATTTCCCTTCTGTACTTCTGCACCGCAGTTTTCAATAGACTTCTCGGTGTGTACCTTGGAAGAACCAGTCGCTCCACCACAACCATCACGACCAGTACGTCCGCCTAACAAAATAATAATATCGCCGGGATCAGAGGTTGCACGGATAACATTCTTTCTAGGAGCTGCGCCCATAACGGCACCAATCTCCATACGCTTTGCAACATAGCCGGGATGATAAAGTTCTTTTACAAATCCGGTAGCAAGACCAATCTGGTTACCGTAGGAAGAATATCCGCTGGCTGCACCGCGAACAAGCTTCATCTGAGGAAGCTTACCCTTTAAGGTATCTGCTACAGGAACCGTAGGATCAGCTGCACCAGTCACACGCATTGCCTGATATACATAGCTTCTGCCAGACAGTGGATCACGAATGGCACCACCAAGACAGGTTGCTGCACCACCAAATGGTTCTATTTCTGTAGGATGGTTATGGGTTTCATTCTTGAAACTTACTAACCATTCCTCTGTCTCCTTAGTTCCATCTGCTTCTGTAATTTCTACAGGTACAACAATGGAGCAGGCATTGATTTCTTCAGACTCTTCTAAATCTGTCAGCATACCATTTGCCTTTAACTTCTTCATTGCGATGAGTGCTAAATCCATGAGGCAGACAAACTTGTCATCTCTACCCGCATAAAGTTCATTTCTGGTATCCAAATAACTCTGATAGGTTGTCTCAATCGGAGTGCGATAGAATCCATCAGCAAACTCTACATCCTTCAGTTCCGTTGCAAAGGTCGTATGACGGCAATGATCAGACCAGTAGGTATCTAACACTCTGATTTCCGTCATGGAAGGGTTGCGTTTCTCTTCTGTCTCAAAGTATTTTCTGATATGCAGAAAATCCTTGAAGGTCATAGCAAGACCGAGAGATTCATAGAGTGCCTCTAACTCCGCCTCTGTCATGGTAATAAAGCCATCAAAAATCTTTACATCTTCCGGATCAGCATATTCCGTTACTAAGGTTGCAGGCTTCTCCATGCCGACCTCTCTGGAATCAACTGGGTTGATGCAGTGACTCTTAATACGTCCAAATTCTTCTTCTGTGATGTCACCCACAATCATGTAAACTACAGCAGTCTTAATGACAGGATTCTCATCTTCCTTTAAGAACTGTACACACTGGGTTGCAGAGTCCGCTCTCTGATCATACTGACCAGGTAAAAACTCTGTACCAAATACTTTTGCTCCTGCTGGTACATCAATGGTCTCTTTATAAAGGATATCTACCGGAGGTTCTGCGAAAATGCCTCTGCAGGCTTTCTCAAATACTTCCTCAGATATGTTTTCTACATCATATCGAATGAATACGCGAACCTCTTTTACCCCAGTAATTCCAAGGTAGCCCGCGATTTCCTCCTTTAGTTCCTTTGCCTTTACAGCAAAGTCAGCTTTCTTTTCCACATACACCCGTTTGACAGTGTCCATGTTCTTCCTCCATAAAATAGTTGTTTATGATAATTATTTCTTACACAAATACAATAATTGGCCAAAAAGCGGCCATTCTTTTCCATTATAGCATAATTACGGATTCTTTCTACAGCGTATCTGTAGAACCGGAATCTGATGGAACAAAGCTACGTACGGCATTTACAATAGCATCGTCCACATCGCTACTGGTTACTTTCCCTGTTCTGGAAAGAATTTTCAGTCCTTCCATGATATACATAATCTGCTTGGCATCTTTCTGCGGATCCGCTGAAAGAAATTCACCCGACTTGTTACCATCTACAATAACGCGCTGTAAAAAGGTAACACCATTATCAAACTGAGACTGCACCACTGTATGCTCGGTCTCGCCTCGTTTCACTGCGCAGTACTCATAGATGGCCATCATTAGGCTTTTATCCCCATGGATAATTTCTTTCTTGAGTACCTTCAAAAAGAGCAGGAGTAATTTAAGCTGGCTGTCAATTCTTGGAAGCGCTCCTGTGACCGTCTCATCACTCTTCTTTTGTTCCGCTTCCAGCACCGCTAAAAATACCTGTTCCACATTCTCAAAATATAAATACAAGCCACCTCTGCTGATCTCACAGGCGTCCACAATATCCTTCATGGTTACTGTCTTATATCCATTCTTTGCGAATACTTCTCGCGCCGTCTCTATGATAAATTGTTTTTTCTTTACTGACTTATCTGTCATGATTTACCTCCCCTGTCGCGGTACCGTCCAGTACTCCACAAGTTCTTTCATCTTGCGAACGCCCGCAAGGTATACTCCGTTATACACACCTTGGTTCCACAGAATACTTTTGCTCTGCCCTCCCAGAATATACTTAGCCATTACGTCCCCAATTACCGCTATATCTAATATATCTGCCTGTTCAATGACACGAAGTTCATCGCGGACGCTGGTAATTCTTTTTCTGGAGAAGGTATACACATAATTGCGGCGCATAAGCCCTGTCTTCTGTGCTTCCTTAATAAACGCCAAAAGATTGCTGTCATATACTGGAACCTGCAACGCATGAGGTCCACTGCCTTCTGGGGTCTGATATGCATCTAGATTCTTTCCTGACATCTGTTCTAACCAGGGCAGAAATCTCGCCAGGCGATCCACATCCCCCTTATAAGTTGTCAATAATTCTTCAATGGTTTCTTTATTGGAATATCCCAGTTCCATAGTACTATCCTTTCCTTTATAACAACTGTCTGATGAGTTCTGTCGCCTGCTCATATTCAAATTCATTAATGGCGTGCTTTATTTCAATAATTTGTTTTCGAATACCATCCTCTAACGGATAGGTTAATAAGTTATCTGCTTTGATTGCAGCTTCATTCTGCTCTAATAAATCTAGCGATCCCTGCAAAGAATGCAGCATATTGCAGAACTCATTCCAGGTAAGTTCATGATCTCTGATCTGGATAATCTGCTCACGAAGCATACCACTATCATTTAGTACCTTCTTAATGTTTTCCAGCATCAAGACATACTGACTCAGCATATACTCACTGTCTCTTTCGATAATGGATATATTCCCATCCCGCCCCGCAAACTCCTGCAGTCTGGCAAGCTCAGAGAGTTCATCGGCACCAATGCCCGCCATCAGTCCCTTTAATGCATGAACTTCATATACATACTCTCTATAATGCCGGCCTTCCAAATAGTCTTTAATACGATGCAGATGCCCTTCCCCATCATCATAAATGTACTTTAGAATCTGCAGATATTTTCCTTTGTCGCGGCCATAATTCTTAAGTCCCTTGTCCACGTTAACAGAGGGAATCTTGATTTCCAGACTATCATAGTCCTTATCTTCCTCCGGCTTATCAATATACTTCACGATTTCCGTCGGAAGGAACTTTTTAAGAATCATTTCCACGCTTTCTAAAGCAATAGGCTTACTGATATATTCCTGGAAACCATTCTGCAGGAACATCTCTCTGGCTCCCGTAATAGCATTTGCCGTCATAGCAATAATTTTGGTGGATCTAATCTCTGGGTGACTGTCAATGCGAATCAGTTTTGTGGTCTCAATGCCATCCATTTCTGGCATCATCTGATCCATAAAAATCATGTGATAGCGATTCTTCTTCAGTTTTTCTAGGCACTCTTTTCCGCTGCTGGCTGTATCCACCCGCACCTGATACATGGTAAGAATCCCTCTGGCCACCTTAATATTGGTCGGATTGTCATCTACAACAAGAATCTTCGCCAGCGGAGCTATAAGCTGCTTTCTCTCCGCATCTCTAGTGCTAACCTCCAGAGATTCATAATCCCCCATATGGGTAAAGTCTTCTACATCCATGTAAAAGGAAAAAGTAAATACGCTGCCAATACCGTAACTACTCTTCACATCAATTTTTCCACCCATGGATTCAATCAGTCGCTTACATATCGCTAGACCTAGTCCGGTTCCTTCGATGGTTCTGTTTTTGATCATGTCTGCACGCTGGAAAGAATCAAAGAGGGTTTCTAGGTGTTCTTCCTTAATACCACATCCGGTATCCTCCACCGTAACCTTAAAGAATGCATTCCCTTTCGGCGTTTTCTTCCAATCGATATGCATACGAATATATCCGCGTTTGGTATACTTTGCTGCATTGGTTAGGATGTTGGTAAACACCTGTCTCACCTGGGTTTCATCACCCTTTAATGACACCGGCACATCCGCTGGCACATGCACTATTAGTTCGACGTTCTTATCACGGAGATTTTGGGAAATAATGTTGCAGATTTCTTTGACCATACGGCCTAAATGGAAGGTTGTCTCAATCCTTTCCACAGTTCCCGCCTCTATTTTAGAGAAATCCAGAATTCCGTTAATAATAGACAGTAAGGAGTTTCCTGCAGCTTTGATATTCTTTGCGTTCTCTTCTACGTTACTGTTTATGTTGTCATGAAGAATCATCTCCGTCATACCAATAATGGCATTCATCGGAGTACGAATTTCGTGGCTCATATTGGCAAGGAACAAAGACTTGGCTTCGTTCGCCTTTTCCGCCTCGTCCTTTAGTTCCGTCAGTCGCATGGTCGTAGCCTGATCTTCTGTCTTGTCATGCAGCCAGATTGTGGACCCCTTCTTCACCTTCTTTTTATAATAGGGCACCACGGAAACGGAAATGCTTCTTCCTTCCGTTTCAATCATTTCCTTATCACTGTCCAGAAGTTCATTCACCATTTTTCTTTGCTTATCTTCCACCGCAAGATCCGGAAAATACTCCTTGGCCTGATCGTTTACCATCAGAATCTTCTTACTGGTAGACACAATTAAGAACCCATCTTCGATGGATTCAATAATATTCTCTTTCGCGCGTCTAATAGGATCATAATGTTTAGAACGAATGATTAGTGCAACAACAAGAGCCGCCAGCACGACAACCAGAATAATATGCAGAATCGGTAAAAAAGCTTGAAAATTCATAGAGCAATTATACCACAAAAAAAGACGCACGTGTCAAAAACACATGCGCTTTCTAAAGCAGGGGCGGAAGGAGTCGAACCCTCTTCGACGGTTTTGGAGACCGATGTTAAACCGTTTAACTACGCCCCTATATAATCGCTTACGCGACTTTGCTATAATACCATTTTTATTCCTTGGTTGCAAGGGTTTTTCATTGTTTTTTGCTTTTTATTATGTTAACATTAGTTTAACTGTGGCACAGGGTCACAATATAATTGAGGGAGGAATACCAATGACATTCGAAGAACTCTTAACTTATGCGTTAGATACCCACTGCTCCGATATTCACATTACTGTAGGAACTCACCTGGCACTTCGTCGTCACGGAACCTTAATGTTCCTTGATAATGAGCTTACCATGCCTGAATGTCGTGCACTGATTAACGAATTAATGACTCCGGAACAGATTCAGAAAGCGGATGCTGGTCAGGATCTTGACTTCGCTCGTTTCTGCTTAAATGGCCGTGTTCGTATCCGTGTTAATATTTTCCATCAGCGTAATAACTTAGCTGCAACCGTTCGTATTCTGAACGAGACGATCCCTAGCATTGAAGAGTTAAAGCTTCCTGATGTAATCAATGATTTTGCTACGCTGCCTAGAGGTCTTGTCCTGATTACTGGACCTACCGGTTCTGGTAAGACCACCACCTTAGCAGCTTTAATCGATAAGATTAACCGTACTCGTCTCTGCCACATCATGACTCTGGAAGATCCTATTGAGTACATCTACAACCATCACCTTGCTCTGATTCACCAGCGTGAGCTTGGCACCGATGTTAAGGATTATGCATCCGGTCTTCGTTCTGCACTTCGTGAAGATCCCGATATCATCCTCGTAGGTGAGATGCGTGACTACGAAACCATTCGTGCTGCTATTACCGCTGCAGAAACCGGACACCTTGTATTCTCTACCTTACATACCACTGGTGCAGCGCAGACCATCGACCGTATTATCGACGGATGCCCTGTAGAAGGAAGAGAACAGCTTCGTATCCAGCTTTCTTCCATTCTCTACGGTGTTGTTTCCCAGCAGCTCATTCCTACTGCCGATGGCAATGGCCGTGTAGTTGCAACCGAAACCATGATTATGAACCCTGCAATCGGTAACCAGATTCGTGAGAATAAGACCGCACAGATTGCTTCCACCATGCAGGCAAATGCTGCCATGGGTATGCACACCTTAAACTCCGACTTAAAGAGACTTTGCATGGGTGGCTTCATCGACAGAAGTATGGCTATGAACTACACCAACGACCGTGAAGGTTTCATGAAGATGATGTAATTAAGATTCTATCTAAAAAGCAAAAACAGGATTGCCAAAGCAATCCTGTTTTTTTATTTCCAAATCTACAATCTAGTTCCGGCTCTATTTTCTGAGACTTATTCCTCCTCGGAGAGTTTCTCCCATTCCTCCATATAGGCATCATTTTGGGCGTTAATCTGATCAATCTCCTTCTGGATTTCTGCAAGCTTCCCATAATCCGTTGCATTAGCAACCAGTTCATCATTTAAGGCAGCAAGCCGTTCTTCTCCCGCTTCTATCAGTTCTTCTAATTTGGCAATTCTTCGTTCTCTTTTGGCTCTTTCTTTTCCGGGATTATTATAATTCTTGGCAGCATCCGGTTTACCCTTCTTTTCTTCTGCTTCGTCAGCAGAAGGGGCATGTAGCCTAAGAGCATCATCTCCCGTCTTTGCCTTCTCCCCGCTGCCATAGTTTCTTTCATACTCCGTATAATCAAAGGGATAGTACATGGCACCCTCTTCTGTAAATACAAGAAGTGCGTCTGCAATCTCTCTGACAAAATATCTGTCATGGGATACAAAGAGTACCGTCCCCTCATAATTCTTTAGAAGGGATTCCAGTGCTTCTTTTCCAACAATATCCATGTGGTTCGTCGGCTCGTCTAATAGAAGGAAGTTTGGTCTTGCTTCGAAAATCTTTGCTAGCGCCAGCCTGACTTTTTCTCCTCCAGAAAGATTGTTCACATTTTTAAAGACATCATCCCCACGGAACAAAAATCCGCCCAGAATATTACGCACCTGGGTTTCTGTCATAGTAGGATACTCGTCCCAAAATTCATCAATGACAGACTTATCACTTTCATAGCGCGCCATCTGCTGATCGAAATACCCAATCTCCACATTATACCCAAAGGAGAAGGTTCCACTATGTTTTTTAATCACACTCACCAGCGTCTTAAGGAACGTAGATTTCCCTAAACCATTGCCGCCAATAATAGCAATCTTCTGTCCTTTTTTCTGTTCAAAATTAACCTTTGCCAAAGGCTTATCATATCCAACGACCAGATTCTGCACCTGCAGCACATCATTACCGCTTTCTTTTTCCGGAACAAGACTACTGAAAAAAGCTCTGTCATCAAAGCTTTCTGGCTTTTCAATCTTCTCCATATGCTCAATAGCTTTGAGCTTACTGCGGGTCATCGCTACCTTGGTTGGCGTATTTTTAAACCTTTCCACCAGTTCCATCAATCTGGCAATTTCTTTCTGTTGCGCTTCGTAGGCTTTCAGCTGTTTATCATAGTCTTCCCGTTTTCTTGCCATGAAATTCGTGTAATTACCAGGGTATCGCTTCATGTGGCCACGCTCAATTTCATAAACCACATCTGCTACTCTATCTAAAAACATACGGTCATGGCTTACCAAAATGACCGCTCTGGGATATTCTTTCAAGTATCCTTCCAGCCAACCAATGGTAGATATATCCAAATGGTTTGTGGGCTCGTCTAACAGTAATATATCAGGCTTGGAAAGCAACAGTTTTACAAAAGCAATCTTCGTACGCTGTCCACCGGAAAATTCTGTAAGCTGCTTCTTCTCATCTTCTGGTGTGAAGCCAAAACGCTTTACAATGAGTTCGTAATCCTTCTCATATCGATAACCGCCAAGGTAAGTAAATCGCTCTTCTAACGCTGAATACTCTGCAACATCGCTATCTTTCGCATCCTTTTCTATCGCAGCTAAAAGAGTCTCCATGCGTGCCTTCATGGCAAGGATAGGCTGAAATACTTTCTTGATTTCTTCCGCTAACGTCACATGCTCATCATCAAAGGTCATCTGCTTTAAGCAGCCAATGGTTACGCCACCAGTTTTTGCGATAGATGCACCGTCTCCATCACTTCTAGTTAACGGAATCTCTCCTAGGATTAAATTAAGCAACGTAGACTTACCACAGCCATTTCTACCAATGACTGCGATTTTTTCCGTATTACGCACTTCAAAATTGATAGCATCCAGAACCACCTTATCCCCAAAAGCAACGGTTCCGTTTGTAATCTGATAAAGCATTCTACTCTTCCTTTCCAATCAGAATTACCCAAAAAAAGAATGGGCAAAAACCATCTGGCCTTGCCCATTACATTACACTAATAATAATTATGCACGAAAGATTTCTGCATCAATACTATTGGAAGAATCTTTACGTTCGAACTTAATAGGCGGAATTGCAATATTCATACCAACCATGGAGGCTACGGTACGAATTTTCTCATTGACTGCCATCATGATAGTAGACATATAGTTCTCTTTAATCATATCATCCAGGTTATCCACAAAGGTACTTACCTGTACTGCAGTCACAGTCTCTAATTCAAAGCGAATGGTATCTGCTTCATCCTTTGCCTCGAACTTTACACCTACTACTGCCATGGTAGGCTGTGCAGGATTCAGTTTAACACCTGCATTGTTCTTCACCTGAATCTTCATAGGCTCACCGGGCTTTCCGGAAAACTTATTCTCATAAACTACGCTACGAACATCCGTAGGGCGAATTGTTACAGCTACATTTTTCATTTTTTCTCCTCCTAATAAACAACAAACGCTTTACAGGGCAGGGTTCTCCCCCTGCTGTTTCTTTATAATAAACAAATCCGCAATGGCCTTTGCCAATTTCAGTGGATACGCCTGTACCATATCTGCAACCATCAAATCTCCAACCTTCATCTGGAAATCAATCTGAATGAACTTCTCATCCCCTGGGATTTCGAAAGCTATATATTCTCCAGCACTCATGGTCGTGGCACTCGGTGTAGAGATGTCCACCAAATGGGCTAGCATCGTACTCATAGCTGTTGCAGAAGCGCCCATCATCTGATTCATCGCTTCAGAAATCGCAGAAAGATGCATCTCCGAAAAATCCATCTGCGTCATCATTCCGTGTCCATCGCTGCCCATCATCAAATCGGCAATCATCTTTACATCATTTTCTTTTAGAAAGAAAATACTATATCCCTGCAGACCTTTTACATAATCTACACGTACTACAACACTATCTTCTGTATGGCTGCGAACAAATTCATCTTTATTTTTTATCGCAACACGGGGAACAGATATATCGATTTCTCTGTTCACAATAACACTCATCGCTGTGGCTGCGTTGCCCATACTAATATTGGACACTTCACCAATTGCAGAGATTTCCATGTCATTAAATGTAATTTCTGCCATAATAACTCCCAAAACAATATCCCACGTCGCCCGGAGGTGATAAAAGCCATCCCCTTGCACGCAATATAGTGAAATAATTTTATACTAAACAGGGCAAAAAAGCAAACCGGCCCGGCTACTCTTCCTCCCTATAATCCGCTAATGATAGCACGTAAATAGCCTCGTTTCCAGCCATTCGTCCGCTATCTTTAAAGCCGACTTTTTCATAAAGATGCTTTGCTCTTTCGTTCTCCGGATGCATACGTATGCAAAGTTCTTCGCAATCTTCGATTTCTAGAATTTCTTCAATCGCCAGCCTGAGGATGATATTTCCAAAACCTCTGCCCTGGTGTCTAACATCCACCATCAATCGACATAGTTCATAAAAATCATACTCCTCACAATAGCCATACATCACAAATCCGACGGGCCGGTGTCCGCAGTAAGCGACTCTGACCGTCCAAGTATCTTCAAAAAAGGCCTGACATATGGAAAGTGCATTTCCAGCTACATACTTCTCACAGGTCTTAGGAATATGATCAGCCTCTGTGGTAAGCATAGCGACTTCACGCCAATTTTCTTCATCTATATCTTCTAATGTAACCCTAACATCCATGCGCGCTTCCTGCACAATCTCCCAGATTAACTGTTTTTTGCTTCATAAAACTTTCTTTCGTATCCTCTCCGTACCGCATTTCCTATAATCGTAAAGAGAATACCAAGTACCAAAAGACCTCCGGCTGTGATCAGACCATATTTTAACATCTCTCCCCAGAAAGATTCCATGCCTGCTGAGATTAGTCCGGAAGCTTTTTTTACAATCGCTAAAACACCCATAACGATGCCCCAGAGTGCCCCGGAAACCATGGCATTGATTCCTAGACAAGTCAGGGAGTGTCCTGCAAAACGGTTATAGATAATAATAATTAACAGCGCAATAATGCAGGTAATTCCGATGGCAAAATAAAACTTCACAGAAAGGGCAATCCCTACAACGAAGCTAAAAATCTGGTAATCACGGTTGTCCGCCAAAGAATCTTTTGCCTCATCCAAACTCTCTGTCAACTGATCATTCACTTCTATGAGACCGGCTTCCAAATCATCATAATCCACGTCCTCTAGGCTGATACCAGTCTGTACTTCTATATCATCCGCGTGTTCTTCTATAAATCCAACCCACATGGCAACATCTAAAGGCTCTCCCTTCCCTGTCGCCGTATAGGCAATCACATCACTGATGGTGTCGTAATACATATCACTAATTTCTTCCATCTCAGTATCATTGATTTCGATACCAATCTTAATAGACAACTCCTCTGAAATCATCTCGGTAGTCACATCATAAAAGGATGCCGCAACAGTTCCCTGGAAGGTTTTTTCCACAAAGCTCTGCAACCCATCACCAGAGAGAAAATAACGAATACATGCGAGGGATAAGGTCCCAACCACACTGACACATAACAATATACTTAGCAGAACAGAAAAGAACACCTGCCAGCCTGACGGAATGCCCCGCTTTTCTTTTTTTCTCTTTTCAGGCTTACTTACTACCACTTCCTTCTGCGGTTCCACTTTAACATCTTCCTCCACCACTTTTTCTTCCTTGGCCACTTCTTCTGGCTTCTCTATTTCTACAGAATCAACATTCTCTGACTGCACCTCGGAGCCTTCCGTTTCCCCGCTAGCAGCAGATTCCACTACCTCTGCGGATGTCTCTTCTATTGCAGTTGTCTGCTCCTCTTTTTCTTGCGTAAGATTTTCTGCTTCCATATTTTCAACGGACCAACCGGTCCTTCCTTTCCGCCACTTAGGCATAACAGCCATAGCAACACATATATCTCTATTTTACCTAAATTCCACCTGTTTTTCTATCAATATTTAGTGGTTTTAACATTTTTTATTTGAAATAGACACAGTATTTGGTTATAATGCAAGAAAGGGCAACCTGACTAATACACCCACAAAAAGGAGACTAAACTATGAGAACTAAACTTGGTATTTCTGCCGGACTTCTTGCAGCAATTATGTACTGGTGCGGATTTTTCAGTGGCATCGTTCCTCTGATTATCATTGCCGGCTATGTTTTCCTCAAAGAAGAAAACGACTTCTTAAAGCGTACTGCATTAAAGGCTGTTGTATTCCTTCTTGCATTCTTTGTAATCAAAGAACTTCTCGTCATCATTCCTGTTATGATTGGCGACGTATTAGATATCGTTAATACCTACTCTGGTAATTACTATTCTCTTAATAAAGTTACCCAGGTATTCTATACCATTAGAGATATCGTTGGTTGGGCACAGACCTTCTTCTTTGTCTTCGTTGGTTTTGCAAGCTTAAAGTTAAAGGACATTCCTTTTGCACCCCTTGATAAGATTGTTGATTCCAACATCCTTCACAACAATCAGTAAGACGAAGAAGCAAATCTTGCGTCACTCATAGAAAACAAAAAACTGTAGGCAGATGCCTACAGTTTTTTTTATTGCAATAAAGTTTCTTCCCCTTGTAGCTCATATTTCCTACAAAAATCATCTAGAGAAAATACAATCTTTTTCTCTGCTGGAATGCTCTCTGCAGCTGTAGAAATCCCTGCAAGCACTACGGCAAAGGAAATCTCTGCCATACCAAGTAGCTCCGCCGGGAAATCAGCCGGAAGAAAATGCGCCCCAGGAAATACACTATCGTATGATACCTTATCCCTGGGATGTAATTTTACGAAAAGCGCACCCGCGCCATACTCCTGCACCATGCTTAGGTATATTTCCTGCTGCCTCTCTGTTGTCATAGTAGGATCTAGGTCTTTTAGCGGCTGCGTTAGTAAAAGCGTACACCTCTTTCCTTTCAGGCGCATCCCCCATTCCACTAGATTACTAGCATCAAATATCTGCAGTAGCATCCTTTTTTGCTCATTTGAAAGATTAGCAAACATATCCTCTTTATTAACAACATGAAGCGGCAATTCATCTTTCATGTAGCGAAAGCTAGGAACTCTTTCATGCACCTCTAGACTTCTCACAAGCGGCGACTGCCCCATAGACAGGTGACGGCTATGCCAGATATAGTCTCTCGCCTCAACCCATTTATTTTTCCCTCTTAACCGTAGCACATCCTTTGCAAATGCATAGTTATTTCTTCCATCCTCCAAAAGATGGTAGGGCTTTTGCAGCAGTTGCAAGTAATATCCTGCTATGGTTGTATCATTAAACAAAAACACTCTTTGGGAAGCAACTACGCGAAGCGATGGAAAATCCTGCTCCATTTTTTTCTTCTTGTCAGTTCTTCTGCTAAGCCATCTGTATTTATGATACTCCATGTAATCCATGAGATTCTTAGTCCTGTCTTTCAATCCATAAATCTTCACAAATAAACCGCTGGCTTTAAGATTCTGTATTATTTTTCTAGAGCGAATGAACTTATTCGACAGCATTAGGCTAGGTTTCTGCCCCTGCTGCATTGCCTTAATGATGGCAACCAATAGGTGATATGGCGTATCACAAATATATAAATCCCCCTTCGCAGAAGGATTCTCGTTCATCCTTAACAATCTTTTATAATGCATTTCAAAAACAGGCTGACATAGTGCATCCCGGATTTCTCGCAATATTTCTCCACTATTTTTGAACCTGCCTTTACGCATTCCTTCCCCTTTGCATGAATTTCTATGCATTTGTTCCCTATTCTACTACCTGTCCTAGAACCACTTCACTATACCAGGCCTTTTCCTTACACTTCATATACTGGTAAAAAAGCGCCGGCGAATGGTAAAACAATCGGTAGCGATAAGGAATCTTAATATCTCTATTTGCCCTTACAATCTGCTTATATTTCGCATGGATTTTGTCTGCCACAGACTTCTTTCCATACACATCTCTCCACTGGAAATATGCCAAACAGTAAAATTCCGAATTTTCTTCCATGGCATGAAATCGTCCTTCCGGCCAGTTTCTCTCTTCCATGTACCGTAGCATCCTGTAAGCTGCCCCTGCCCAGTCCTTATAACGTTTAGGACTAGCCTCTGCAGATATACTGTCCTCTCGCATAATATATCCATAGAGTTTAACGTCAGTATATGCCACCATTTTGGCAGAAAGCAGAAAACGATAGTAACTATCCACATCCTCATGAAGGATACCTTCCGTAAATCTTTCTTCTGCAAAGATGCTCCGATGATACAATTTATTCCATGCCGCCTGATGCACCATCGCTCTATGAAGAAAGGCTTCTTTTCCAGAAAAACACTTCTCCACCTTCTTAATGGTTTGCGTCTTCATAAATCCACTAATCTGTTTTGGCTGCATGCGCTTATAATCACAAACGGCTATATCAGCACCATGCTTCTCTATAAGTGTATGCAAAGTTTCTAGGTAGGACGGATGAAGAACATCATCCCCATCTACAAAAGCGATATATTCTCCTCTGGCCTCCCGTATTCCTCGGTTTCTTGCTGCCGACAACCCTGCATTGATCTGATGCACAGCAAAAACATTTTCACAATTCCGCGCAAAAGTATCACAGAGATTCTCGCTGCCATCCGTAGATCCATCATCCACCAAAATGACCTCATAATCCGAAAAGGTCTGTCCCAGCACAGAATCCATGCAACGATCCAGTTCTTTTTGCAGATTATAAACCGGAATAATCACGCTAATCATTCTGCGCCTCCTGCCATGCTGCCATTAGTGCATCTGCCGTTCGTTTCCAGGTAAATTTCTCCACCTGCATAGTCATCTTCTCCTGTAAGTTGCTTTTTGCCTCCGCAGTTAGGTTGCAAACCGTTTCCATTTTCTCGGCCAATGCCTGCGCATCCGTTGCATCCTCTATATAGAATGCAGCTTCCCCACCTACCTCAGGAAGGGATGAGTTTCTGGCAGTAACCACTGGAACGCCATAGGAAAATGCTTCTAATACCGGTATTCCAAATCCCTCAAAAAGAGAAGGATAGAGGACGCCTCTGGCATGCTGATAAAGCGCCTGTTTTTCCTGCGCCGAAATATAGCCTGGCATAATAATATCCTTCTGGTAGAGACTATGCTTTACCGCTTCATAAATATCCTCACAGTTCCAACCACGTTTTCCTGCAAGGACGAGTTTGCCATCCCCACCACATGCCTTAAACTTTTCAAATCCTTGAATAATGGTCAGAATATTTTTTCTTGGTTCGATCGTACTAACAAACAAAAAGAACGGCGCATTCGACACGTAATCTGGAAGAGGCTGTTTTACCAAACTTCTCTGATCGCCTACACCTCCCGGGTAAGCCACATGAATTTTTTCTTCTGGAACCCCTAATATTTGCACAATATCTTTCTTCGTATATTCAGAAATAGTAAGAACTGTCCTTGCTTTCTTCACCGCTTTTCCTGTTCCCATGCGCACCCGAAAGAAATTCTTCTTCTCGCCAACCTTCGGGAAATGCCACAGTGCCAGATCATAAATCGTAACAAAAAAGGCCGTCTTAACACGCTTCCTACGAATCGCAGGCAGTGTAAAGTTCGGTCCCCAATAAATATCAAAATTTTCTTTTTTTATAATCTTTGGAAGTTCAAGCAGCGCCCAGATTTTACCCCTGGTAGAAATTTGTCCCTCTGTCATAAAATGCCAGTTATCTGGAAATGTATGAACGGTTTGGAACGGTCTGGGCGCCAAAACAAAATACTCATGCTCCGGATGATAAAGAGACAAGGCCACGCAGGCCTCGTATAAGTAGGTACTCACCCCTGTATATTTTCCATTTTCCCAGGAAAGACTCCTGGCATCAATGGCAATTCGCATTTTTCTCCCCTAACAAGAATATCCTTTTGCCCTTCGCATAGACGCTAATGCTTTCTCCGCAACATCCTGATACCGATACTTCCCGGCCAATTCCTTACCACGTCGGATTCTGGCATCTTTCTCGCCCCCAGACAGCCTTACCAAAGAAAGCAGTCCCTTCTTTAATCCATCTTGACCATCCTGCAGTTTAAAATAAATGACCGCATCCTTTAGTACTTCCTTTAATGCTCGCGCATTAGACGCAAGTACCGGGCATCCGCAGGCCATGGCTTCCACTGGCGGAATCCCGAACCCTTCATATATAGACGGAAATACAAAACCGCAAGCGCCACCATAAAGGCTGGGAAGATCTTCTTCCTCCACAAATCCCGTAATATAAATCTTTTCTCTGGCTTCTGGTGAGATTCCTTTCAAAAAGTCTAACATACGCCAGCCCTTTCTTCCTGCCAGTACTAGTGGCGGAAGTTTTTTTCCACCTCGTACAAGGGCGTCATAGGCTAGCACCAGTGCTTTTAGATTCTTACGCGGTTCTAGGGTAGACAATGAAAGAAGATAATTCTCTGGGATTCGATACTTCTTACGCATCGTCTGAATCTCGCACGCCTCTCTCTGATAGGAAAGGTATGCATCATCAATCCCACAAGAAATATTTAATATCTCTGGATTTGCCAAGGGAAGTTTTTTAAAGATGCGACTCATAGAAAAATCAGAAATCGTAAAAATTTGCTTCGCTCTTCTCGCTTCATGGAGTCTGGAAAGCTGGTAATACCACCGCTGCAAGAGGCGCATGGTCTTTCCTTCATCAAAACAAGCCACATCATGAATGACCGCGAAACAATCCCTTCTTTGGCATAAAATGGGCATAGGAAATCCCGGGAACAGGTACGCGTCAGCTTTAATCAAACGAATAGCCCGCAGTAGTGTCACCTGATTAAAAAGTACCTTAGAGCAGCCTTCCCGAAGTACCACCATTCGTACTCTTGGGTGTTTCTCATAAACCCAAAATAAAGGATGCACCTGCCCCTTGAACAGAAGAATACAATTGGTTTTATTATCTTTAATAATTGCCTTCGTTAAGGAAGACGCATATCTCTCCACGCCGGAAAAATGGTCCGCCAGAGATGTTAAATCAATACATAGTTTCATTTTATCTTATACTTTCTTGCGCTGCCTGCAGAGCCTCTGTAAAAGTGTCGATCTGCACAGCACCATAGGTCGGTGTTTTATACATCGGTATATCTGCCCCGAAAAGCGTAAAATAGGTATAGTCACTCGTCATAAAAATAGAAGACGCAACACCATCATACACTTTTTCCAATCCAGAACCATCTGTATGTATGCGCATAAGGGCATAACTATCTGGATTACAATTCTGATAGTAAATCATATCCCCCAGCATATTAAATGTATCTACGCGCTCATTTACAATGGTGGTTACAGAGCCATCAGACATATGATAGCACTTCACCTTATAATCATCGCTGATATCCATATAATATACTAAACCATTTTGTACAATGGGCTTATAAGCATTTAAGGGCGCCACATCCCTTTCCATACCACTTGTGCTGTCTAACGCATATAGATGATGATTCTCCGTCACACCGGCATAATACAGGTTAATGCCGTCTGCTGCCCCTAAAAGGACGTGGTTCTCAGAAAGTTTGGTCTCCTCTTCCCCATTGATAGAAATGCGACTCAGCGTTACTACTGCATTGTTCTTCCCATCCGTGTCACCAAAGTTGGTATAGTAAATATAATTGCCTAAAAGAAGCACCGCATCAGAAGTACCATGTACCAAAATCGTATCATTCTTCCCCTTCTTTGCAATCCTGTAAATTCCACGGCCGCCACGAACATACCCTAAACCGGCACCTGAACTGGTTTCTGCTGTATAGTAATAAAGATAGTCTCCCGCTGCGTTAATGTAAGAGATATTTCCTTCTGCAATCTTTTTCGCTTTGCCATCGGTCCCCAGAAAATATAAAGCACCACCATCGTAGGCGTTAGAAAAATAAACGCCCTCCTCTGTTTCGCAAAACTTTCCACCATTATAAATATTGCCTGCCGTATTGCCCTGCAGGGTAACCTCATTCTCTGGTATAATGCTGGCTTTAGCGGCAAATCTTCTAACAACCACCAGGATTGCAATCACTACAGCCAAAACAATAAAGGGAAGTATCTTTTTGATTTTCAAAGGCCTGTTCCTTCCTTCTTATCACTATTAATCGGATGAATGAAATACGAATACGCTAACAAACATGCTTTTCTTTCACTTCTGTTGCCATCTGCGCTATAGACTTTCCTGTAATCGGATGCCTTAGCCAAGGCGCAATTTCCAATAATGGATTCAACACAAAATCCCGATTCGCCATATCCTGATGAGGAATGGTAAGGGTCTCGGTATTCAGAATGAGATCATCATAAAAAAGAATATCCAGATCTAACGTTCTTGGTCCCCAATGCACATGACGTACTCTGCCAAACTCTTTTTCCAGAGCATGTAATTCTTCTAACAGCGCAAACGGTTCCAGATAGGTCTCAATCTCTAAGGCCCCATTCACAAAATTATCCTGCTCCACGCCACCATAGGGTGTGCTTTCTATCAGTTCTGACATCGCAAGTACCACAGTATCATCCCGATATTTTAATCGTTCTACTGCACTACGAATCTGGCTTTCTGCATCCCCTTCATTGGCGCCTAAAGCAATAAAAGCATGATGTCTTTTCCTCTGAAGTTTTACAGAAACAGAGCCGAACTTCTGCGGAAGCGGTGCCTCGGGCTTTTTCAGTTCTAAATGCACTTCCTGAATCTGCTCGTAAGTATTTAATATACATTTACACAGATGCTCTGCAGCTGCTTCAATGAGATCATAGGACTGCGCCTGCATCTCCTTGCAAATAAGGTCTGCCACCTCTGCATAGCTTACAGAAAGCCTCAAATCATCCTGCCTTCCAGCTTTTTCTAGCGATAAAAAAAGGTGGCAGGAAACCAAAAATTTCTGCCCCTTTTCTTTTTCAAACTCAAATACCCCATGATGGGCAAATACTTCTAAATCCTCGATAAGAATCTCATCCATTATTCTTCTCTTTCCACCTACATGCGCACCATTTTAAAGAACTGATCCTGCAATACAGCATTCTCCTCAAATGCACCCTTTACAGCCATCGTGACCGTCTTACTTCCGGGCTTTTTAATTCCTCGCATGGTCATACACATATGTTCCGCTTCTAAAACCACCATGGCTCCTAGTGGCTTCAAATACTCCATCAGTGCTTCTGCAATCTGTTCTGTTAGCTGCTCCTGGATTTGCGGACGTTTTGCATAAACCTCTACACATCTGGCAAGCTTTGATAGTCCCACAACTCGGCCGTTCGGAATATAAGCTACATGCGCCTTTCCATAGAACGGAAGCAGATGGTGTTCGCACATAGAATAAAAAACAATATCCTTTTCTACCACCATCTCCTTAGCATCAGAAGAAAAAGTCTTCATTAAAGGCACTTCTGCCGTCTGTCCAATGCCTGAAAAGATTTCTTCATACATCCTAGCGATACGCTCCGGTGTTTCTTTCAAACCTTCTCTATCTGGATTTTCTCCTACACCCTCCAGTAATAGGGTGACGGCTTTTTTAATCTTTTCTGCATCCATGGCTCATTCTTCTTTCAAACGATTTCGTTCTATCATTGGTATTCGCAGCGCTTCGCTTGCTGTGAATCAATATCACTAGTCCCTTATATTTTACCGAATTTTCTACGCTTTGTCATTTTGCGCTTCCTGGGAAGCTTCTTCCTGTTTCGGCGGTATCTCTGTTCCTTCACTAATTCCCAGAAGTGCCCGTCTTGCCTTAGCCTTCTTTCCACAGTACTGAATAGGTATCAAAACAATCCCTGCCACCATCATTCCTATACTAATCCACTGGGAAGTTGATAAGCCAAAATAGATACCCCTAATTTCATCATATCTGTAGTTTTCCAAAACAAATCTTACAATCGCATATAAAATCAGGTAAACAGATACCGTAGGGGCATCCTTCTTCACCTTATCCAAAATCATAATTAATAACGCAATAATCAATAAGCAGCTTGCTTCTACAAGAGGCATAGGGAATAAGGGAATCCCTGCAGGCGCACCGTTAGAAAACGGACTTTCCGGATATACCACTGCCAAAGGTCCATTATAAGGGATTCCATAGCAGCATCCCGCAAAGAAACAGCCTACTCGTCCAAAAGCATGAATCATAGGCACGATGAAAATGGCATGATAGGCAAATTCTCTGGAATTAATCTTATGAATTTTTCCGCCTAACCAGCAGCCAAAAATACCAAGGATTAATCCGCCATAAAATACGAAACCGCCATTCAACAGAGCCATGAAGTACTGGGGCTCAAAAAAATGCTTCCAATCTATATCTTTAAAGGAGACAACAAAGTATAGTAACTTCGCTCCGAGTATTCCAAATAAAAAGCTATATCCTTCCAGAATCAGGAAATCATATCGATTGACGCCCTTCTTTTCCACTACACCGAAGATGGCAATCAGATTGGCAACAATCAGTCCCAAAGAAATCATGCAGCCATAGGCCGGAAGTTTCATTCCAAATACATTAAAAAATACACACATACATCTCTCCCGTTAAAAAAACTCCCCGTACTGAGTACGGGGAGCAAATGGAATTTCGTGTAAATTACTCTTCCCAATCAAAGCTTGCACCAGCATCTTCAAGTGCACCAGTGATTTCCTGACCAGCCTTGTTTGCTGCTGCGTGGCAAGCTACACAAGCTGCGAAACGGATGGTAGCAAATACAGTACCAATGATTGCAACTACTAAAGCTGCAGTAGCAACGCCGCCCTTACCCTTCTTCTTGGATACAGCAGCCATAACGATACCAAGGATACCAACAACAACAGGAATGATTGCCATGATGATACCGGTAGTACCAAATACACCATCTACACTAGCTGAACCTAAGAAGAAGGTCAGGGGAATAGATGCGATTGCTAAAATAAGTGCTAAAAACTCCATTTTAATTTCCTCCCTTATAATGGTTAATAATATGTAATCCACTTGGATTACCGCATCATTCTACTATAGTTTTCATTATTATGTCAACAAAAAATCATATTTTTTTCACATTCTGGTACCAGCTAACAATTGCAGACCGTTGATGGTCGAAAGGCTTCAAACTCCGCTGGCAACTGGAACCTTCCTTCCTGCCATTTAATTTTTAGTTCTTTACAGTTTTCCATTAGTGGCATCTTCCAGAAATCTTCCAGTTTTGACTGCAGCATCACCCAAATTAGTCCCTTACACAAAGCACCGTGGGCAACAACCAGCACATTCTCCTTCCCCGTCTTAACTAGGTCATTCAAAAAGCTCTCTGCGCGATTCTTTAAGTCATCGTAAGACTCCGCATCTCCCTTCGGCACATATTTTTCAGGGGTTTTAAAAAGAATACGTCTGTCTTCCTTGTCAGGGTCATTTTCTGGGGTTGTCCCTTCGTGGGCACCAAAGCCAAATTCCTTCAGTCGTTCATCCGTCTGCACCACTACTTCTTGGTGAAGAGAAGCAATGGTACATGCCGTGTCCTTCGCTCGCTGCAGGGGACTGGAATATATGCCATCAAAAGGAATTTCCTTTAGCCGCTTGGCGGCCTCTTTTGCCTGCTGCAGCCCCGTTTCATTTAACGGAACATCCGTCTGTCCCTGCAGACGCCACTCTATGTTCCAGTTCGTTTCCCCGTGCCTAATCAAATAAATATTCATTGCATCATCTTTCTGGCATCCGTAAAATGCACACATTCATCAAAGAAACCGGCCTAAGCCGGTCTCTTATCATACAACCCTATATCCAAGTTTCGTCATCCACGTAGGCAGCACTCAGTAGCACATCCATACGCTTCACATTCTCATCGCCCTCTACGACTTCATTTAAATCAGCCGTATCCAAATAGTCTTCCATGTTCTCGTCAGGACCAATTTCATAATCAATGTCCTGTTCACACAGGGGACAGGGAATCTTTGCCATAGTCTGGATAGACAAAAAACGATAATCGCACTTGCGACAGGTGTAAAATCCGGCTTTCACCGTACCATCCGGCACAAAATACATACTTTTACCTCCGTGTCACTCTGCTTTATAACAGTTCCTTTAGAAGCTTTGTTACTACTGCAGGGTCTGCTTTTCCACCCATGGCTTTCATAGTCTGTCCAACGAGTGCTCCAATAGCTTTTTCTTTGCCACCACGATAGTCCGCTACTGACTTGGGATTATCAGCCATTACCTTTTCTACAACAGCCTTTAATGCCCCTTCGTCGCTCTCCTGCTTTAGTCCATGTTCCTCAACATAAGCAACCGGATCCACATCATCCGTAAACATATGCTCAAAAATTTCCTTTGCAACCGGCTGGTTAATTATCTTCTGATCAACGAGTCCAATTAAATCAGCCAAATGTTTTGCAGAGAACTTAATGTCCGATGCATCCATCTCATGCGCATTTAGAAGACGCATGGTTTCTACCATCAACCAGTTGCTGACTTTCTTCGGCTGATTACAAATAGCTGTGGTTGCCTCAAAAATATCTGCCAATGCTTTTTCTGAGGTAATCTGGTCAATGTCATATTCAGGAAGTCCAAATTCCTCTGCATAGCGCTTCTTCTTAGCATCTCTGAACTCTGGCTGGCTCGCCTTAACCTTCTCAAGCCACTCCTCAGAAATATCAATCGGAATCAGGTCAGGATCCGGGAAATATCTATAGTCCTGCGCATCTTCCTTGCTTCGCATTGCATAAGACTCACCCTTGGTGTCATCCCATCTTCTGGTTTCCTGTACTACCTTCTCCCCCGCCTCTAAGAGGTCAGACTGTCTTTCAATCTCACCCTTAATCGCATGGGTAATCGCAGTAAAGGAATTCAGGTTTTTCATTTCTGTACGGGTACCAAACTCTGTGGTTCCTTTTTCTCTAAGAGAAAGGTTGACATCCGCACGCATGGAGCCTTCCTGCAGTTTACAGTCAGAAGCCCCAAGATACTGGATCAGCATACGCAGTTTTTCAAGGTATGCAATAACCTCTTCTGCGGAACGCATATCCGGTTCCGAAACAATCTCAATCAGGGGAACACCGGAACGGTTGTAGTCAACTAAGGAAACATCATCCCACTCATCGTGAATTAGTTTTCCCGCATCTTCTTCCATATGAATTTCATGAATACCAATCTTCTTGGTTCCATTCTCTGTCTCTATCTCTACATATCCATTTCTGCAGATTGGAAGATATAACTGAGAAATCTGATAGTTCTGTGGGTTATCAGGATAGAAATAATTCTTGCGATCAAATTTGCCATGTCTGGTAATCTCGCAGTTGGTTGCTACACCTACTGCCATGGCATATTCTACAACCTGCTTATTTAATACAGGCAGAGATCCAGGCATACCAGTACAAACGGGGCAGGTATGAGTATTGGGTGCACCACCAAATGCAGTGGAACAGCCACAGAAAATTTTTGTCTTCGTGGCAAGCTCTACGTGAACTTCCAGACCAATTACTACTTCATATTCTTTAGCCATGATTAGTTCCCGCCTTTCTTTGTCATCTGTTCATAGGTATATGCCGTCTGCAATAATACATTTTCATTAAAGCAATCCGCAATTAGCTGAAGACCAATGGGCATTCCCTTTGAATCTGTGCCGCAGGGAACTGAAATACCAGGAAGACCAGCTAAGTTCACTGCGATAGTATATATATCGCCTAAGTACATCTTCATTGGATCGGAAAGACTCTCTCCTAACTTTGGTGCAGTAGTAGGTGCCACCGGTCCTAAAATAACATCATACTTTTCAAATGCTTTATCAAAGGCCTGCTTAATTAATGCCTTTACACGAAGTGCTTTTAAGTAGTAAGCATCATAGTAACCTGAAGAAAGTACGAAGGAGCCTAACATAATACGACGTTTTACTTCCGGTCCAAAACCTTCGCTACGGGTCTTCTTATACATGTTATGAAGTCCCTGAAACTCTTCGGTTCTGTAGCCATACTTAATACCATCAAATCGCTCCAGGTTAGAGGATGCCTCTGCATCTGCAATCGTATAATATGCAGGAATTGCATACTTTACATAGTCTAAATCAAACTCTTCTACAATCGCACCCTTTGCCTTCAGTGCCTCAGCTGCCGCAAGTACTGCATCCTTTACTTCTGCATCCAGACCTTCGCCAAAATATGCCTTCGGAATACCAATCTTCATTCCAGCCACATCTTCTACTAGTGCTTTCGTGAAGTCCAAATCATTTCTAGGAATAGATGTGGAATCCTTCTGATCCTGTCCACTGATAATGGATAACGTAATAGCTGCATCTTCTACTGTCTTACACAGAGGTCCAATCTGGTCTAAGGAAGAACCATAAGCAACTAGTCCATAGCGGGATACCGTACCATAGGTAGGCTTAATACCTACCACACCACAATAGGATGCTGGCTGACGAATGGAGCCACCAGTATCACTTCCAAGAGCCATAAAGCATTCCTCTGCTGCTACAGCTGCAGCAGAACCACCAGAGGAACCTCCAGGTACATGTTCGGTATTTCTAGGGTTTCTGGTAACACCAAAGGCGGATGTTTCTGTCGTTGAACCCATAGCAAACTCATCCATATTGGTCTTACCAAGAACCACCACGCCAGCTTCCTCTAACTTCTTTACCGCTTCTGAGGAATAGGTAGGTACAAAATTGCCAAGAATTTTAGATGCACAGGTGGTCAAAATACCTTCCGTACACATATTATCCTTTATGGCAACCGGTACACCGGCAAAGGGGCCAGTTAATTCCCCAGCATCAATCTTCTTCTGTACCTCTTCTGCCTTTTTATATGCTTCTTCTCTGCAGATAGTGATGTAGGCATGTACAGATTCTTCTTTGGCGTCAATATTCGCAAAGCAAGCATCTACTGCTTCCTTTACAGTTACCTCTCCGGCTTTAATCTTGTCGGAAAGCTCTTTTGCAGAATACTTTAATAAATCCATTTTGCTTTCCTCCTTAATCAAATGTTTTCGGTACGACAAAGGCACCCTCTTTTTCTTCGGGAGCATTCTTCAAAATATTCTCTCTATCATCCCCGTTGGTAACTACATCTTCTCTGAAGAAATTGCAGGTAGGATGTACATGACTCATAGGTTCTACTGCGGAAGTATCCAGTTCGGAAAGCTCGTCAATATAATCTAGCATTTCTGCCAGATCTTTCTTTGCCTGCTCCTTCTGGGCGTCATCTAACTCCAGCTTGGCAAGAATACCAACATACTCTATGGTTTCATCACTAATGACATTTGCCATTGTCGGCTCCTTTCTATTATCGCAAATCGCTTCCCACAGAACCCTGCAGGAAGCGTTATCCATTTACTTACCTCAAATTTAATTAATCTCTTACCTTAATGTGTACTTCACGGAGCTGTAATTCCGTAACATCGTTAGGCGCACCGCACATGAGATCCTGCGCTGTACCACTCATAGGGAAGGGAATGATTTCACGAATGTTTTCTTCATTGCGAAGAAGCATAATCATTCGGTCTACACCAGGTGCCATACCAGCATGAGGCGGTGCACCAAACTGGAATGCATTGTATAAAGCACCGAATTTATTCTTCAATACTTCTTTATCGTAACCGGCAATTTCAAACGCCTTCTCCATAATCTTCATATCATGGTTACGAACAGCACCAGAGGAAAGTTCTACACCATTACATACAATGTCATACTGATATGCCAGGATGCTTAATGGATCTTCCTTCTCTAATGCATCTAAGCCACCCTGAGGCATAGAGAACGGATTGTGTGTGAAACCAATCTGCTTCTCTTCTTCCTTGTACTCGTACATCGGGAAGTCATTGATATAGCAGAATCTGTAGGCATTCTTCTCAATCAGGTCAAGCTTAGTTCCCAGTTCTGTTCTAATCTGTCCTGCGTAAAGATTTGCTTTTTCTTCCTTATCTGCAATGAAGAAGATGGTATCACCGACTTCTAATCCTGCAAGTGTCTTTAATTCAACCTTCTTCTCATCCGGAATGAATTTATCAATGGGTCCCTTGTAAGAGCCATCTTCTAAAACTTCCAAATAGCCAAGACCACCCATACCGATAGAGTTTGCAAACTTAAGGAGTTTCTCATGGAAGCCCTTACTCATTTCCGCATGTACCTTGATTGCACGAACAGTACGGCCAATAAACATCTTAAAGGTACACTGCTGGAAGAAATCGGTAAGATCAATAATCTCTAATGGATTACGAAGATCAGGCTTATCTGTACCGTACTTAAGCATTGCTTCCTTGTAAGGAATAATGGGGTAAGGAGCCTTTGTTACAGTGTATCCTTCCGGCGCAAACTTCTCAAAAGTAGCAGAAAGTACTTCTTCACCAACAGCAAACACATCTTCCTGGGTTGCAAAACTCATCTCAAAGTCAAGCTGATAGAATTCTCCCGGGCTGCGGTCTGCTCTGGCATCCTCGTCTCTAAAGCAAGGTGCAATCTGGAAATATTTATCGAATCCAGAAACCATTAAAAGCTGCTTATACTGCTGCGGAGCCTGGGGAAGTGCATAGAACTTACCCTTATATCTTCTGGAAGGAACGATATAGTCTCTTGCGCCCTCAGGAGAGGATGCACAAAGGATGGGGGTCTGGATTTCCATAAATCCCATCTCTGTCATCTTCTGGCGAAGGAAAGCAATAACATTAGAACGGAATATCATATTGTCCTTAACCTTAGGATTACGAAGATCCAAATAACGATACTTCAGACGAAGATCCTCACGAATTTCCTTACTGGTCTGTACCTCAAAAGGAAGCTGGGTATATACCTTTCCTAACAGGTTAATGGAATGTGCCTCCAACTCAATGGTACCGGAAGGAATCTTAGGATTATAGGTATCCTCACTTCGCTTCTCCACCTTTCCTTCGATAGAAACACAATCTTCTTTGGTCAGTCCCTTTAATAAACCAGTGTCACGAAGTACTACCTGTACTACACCATACATATCACGAAGATCGATAAAGGATACACCGCCGTGGTCACGGATGTTTTCAATCCAGCCTGCGATGCGAAGGTTTTTATCAATATCCGCTTCTGTCATCTGATTTAAAGTAATGTCTCTGTAAATCGCGCTCATGCTTTCTCTCCTTTAAATAATATGCTTTTAGAAAAACAAAAAAACGGGACACTTCTCTCGAAATATCCCGGGACGAATCATTGATCCGCGGTACCACCCGCATTGAAAACTAGTCTAGTTTTCCACTTTCTAACGTCTTTCACGGAACGACCCGAATAGCCCTACCCCGTTTCTCACTCTTTTGGCACTTTGCTTAAGAGGGATGGCTCAAACTACCAGCTCCAGAGCGTTCCCCTTTTCTCTCCTGCAAGTGGCGCTTTCAGCCCATGACGCCGCCTCTCTTTTGCTCTCTAAGGAAAGGAGTCTCCTTCATCGCAATTCATAGGTATTCTAACACAATACCACTATCTTTTCAAACATTCCTAATGACTTTTAAACAGGCTCTTCCACCTTCATCATCTTATCTTCTGGAATCCATTTCGCAAGCAGCGTTACTAAATCCTTCGGTTTGATGGGTTTTGCTGCAAAATCATCCAGGCCTTCCTTAAGAAGCATTTCTCTCGTACCATCTACCACATTGGCTGTTAATGCAATCACCGGGGTCTTTTCATACCCAGGCACTTCCTGTCTGATTCTATGGGTCGCTTCCACACCATCCATCTCCGGCATCATGTGATCCATAAGAATGATGTCATACTTCGTCTTACCAGCCATTTCGATTGCTTCTTTCCCGCTCATGGCTGTATCGATCTGCATCTTTAATGGTGCCAAAATCTTGGTGGTTACTAAAAGATTCACTTTGTTGTCATCCACCGCCAAAACAGAGATTTCTGGCGCAATATAAGCGAACTGCGTCCTCGCTGTCCTTTGCGACCGTTTCTCAGAAGCTAATAGTCCAAATGCTTCCTGTAGAACTGCAGCATAAACTGGTTTGCGAAGCATGGTTACATTCGGCAGATGAATCTTTCCTGCGTAATCAAACGGTACAAGTAGAAAGCACTGTATCTCCGCATGATTTTTTAAATAAAGCAATGCATTCTCATCAAAAAACTTTGCATCCATGATGCAATAGCCTTGCTCCATTGCAGACAGATCTTCCAGTTCCCGGTAAGTCACTTTGCCCTGCCCAATGGCTTCCAAATCCTTCGCCAATGCTTCCTGCGCAGTTTTGTTCTTTAACATAGAGCCAACGAAGATATTCTCTGGAAGGGGCTGTACCTCTGCTCTTCTCACAACAATCTTTTGTGGAACCGATACCGTAAAGGTTGTTCCCTCACCAAACTCACTTTGTACAGTAATCTTACCGCCCATCATCTCTACCAGATTCTTAGAGATGGCGAGCCCTAGTCCAGCACCTTCGTTTTGTCTGGATCTGCGAGCATCCAACTGTTGGAAGGACGTAAACAGCTTCTGCATATCACTAGCCTTGATACCAATACCCGTATCTGTCACTTCCACTTTCAAGAGTATCTTATCCTCAGCTAAAGCCTCATGATAAATCTTCATTCTCACTTGCCCTGCTGCCGTAAACTTCGCAGCATTACTCAGTAGATTCAAGAATATCTGCTGTAGCCGAACTTTATCTCCGCACAATTCCTTCGGTAAGTCCATGGAATAATCCACGATAAAATCAAGGCCTTTCTCATCCATCTTTCCAGCAATCAAGGGGATGAGTTCCTGCACAATCCTAGCAGGTTCATAGTTGATTTCGTTGATATTTAGCTTTCCGGATTCAATCTTAGATAAATCCAAAATATCGTCAATAATGACTAACAAATTTCTACCGGCAGCCTGAATCTGTTCCAAATATTCCCGCAGGGAATCCGACATATTCTCTCTAAGCGCCACTTCCGACAATCCTAGAACAGCATTCATCGGTGTCCTGATTTCATGGCTCATATTTGCCAGAAAATCAGACTTCTGAACAGCCGCTTCCAAAGCTTTCCTACTAAGCTCCTTAGATAAAAATTCCTTATAAGCCATATCGGACATACTGGCTGCAAACTCATAGATAAATCTGGTAGCTCTGTCAATCTCCTCCTGCGGAACAATATGCGTCTGCATGGCGGCTTCCACAAAACTATCCTCATCGAGCTGTAATTCCCTGGCAATCTCCCGCATTTTCTCCGGATCAGGCTTTTCCGTCAGAACCTGGCCTCCAATGAACGAACCAAGCATTCGGTCCCCTAACATAATAGGAGCCGCAAAATCTACCATATTCGCATGGCAGAAATAGGAAATGGGTCCTTTCTTTTCTAAAGACATCTGTGCGCCTTTTCGGTCGCATTCCTCACAGCGTTTTAGACCCTTTTCACTTTTTCTACAGAAATCCATACAGAGACCCGAGAAATTGGTTCCTTTTGTGACTGGTATTCCCTCGGCATCCGTTATTAACGATGCCATCTGTGTCACTCCAGCGAAAGAATCCTGTAATTTCTGTAAAACATCTACAGAGATTAAGTCCGTTAACGTCAGATTATTTTTTAAGTCCTCGTCGATTTCTAAACGCAGATCATCAATGAGCATTGTTTCTTACTTTCCCCCACCCCAAAGAATTATAAAAAACTATAGCGCAGCATTCTGGCTGAGCATCAAATACGTAAAATATCCGGCGTAAGATAAAATCATCAGTACACCACACCAGCGCTCTAATCGTTTTCGGTTATTCAGAACACCTATGAATAATAATACTGCCGCAAAAATGGCAACGCAGTTATCTACTAAGAAATTGGTTGTCGCATTCTTATAAGGCAATGCCACAGGAGACACGATGGCAGTTAGTGCCATAACAAACAACAGGTTGAAAATATTGGAACCAACGATATTACCAATCGCAATATCTGCTTTCTTCTTGGATGCCGCGATAATACTGGTCATCAGTTCCGGAAGTGATGTTCCGAATGCCACAATGGTAAGCCCTACCATCTTCTCACTCATACCAGCCTTCTTTGCAATGACCGTTGCTGCCGCAACCGTAATATCCGATCCAAATACAATGCAGGCACCGCCAATAAGTGCAAGCAAAATAAGGAGCGGCACCTTATCATCTGCACTTGCCTCTTCTCCTTCTTCCACACTTCCCTGGCCCTTCTTCGCCATAATCAGAAGATAAACAATGAATCCCACCATTAGGGTAAGTAAGATTGCACCATCTAGCTTCCCAATCTTTCCATCGGATAATCCCAGACCTAAGGTTAGCGCTGTAATAAAAATCACAAAAGGAATTTCTATTTTTCTGGTAGATTTCTGTACTGCCAAGGGACAGATAATACAGGTAATTCCTAAAATCACCAGAATATTCATAATATTACTTCCCAGAACATTACCGATAGCAATATCCACACTGCCGCCTCCCGCGGATCCAGCAGCTGCAGTAATGGATACAGCTGCTTCTGGTGCGCTGGTACCAAAGGCAACAATGGTTAATCCTATAATCAGCTGGGATACGCCCAGTTTATCAGCGATTTTGCTGGCGCTTTCCACAAACCAGTCAGCCCCTTTAATGAGCATAAAGAAACCAAAGGCTAACAGAATAATGTTCAGCCACAGCATGTCTGTATCAGGCATAGCAAACTTTATAGCAAGACCAACTCCTAAGATTACCAATTTAAAAATAAAACTAAGTGTCTGTTTTTTCACGTATATACCTCCTGTGTTTTCGAGGAAAACTATGGGCCCTCATGGCGAGGAGAGGTTAACCTCCTGTGTTTTCGGAGAAAACTACGGGCCGCTTACCACAACCTATCCTGGTCGCGTCCTTCTTCCAATACTTTAATAAAATGGTCCGGATCTCTTTTTAGACGAAGCATTTCTACAAAGGTTTCAAGGACCATGGCTTCCTTGTTGCAATCCGAAGTATTTTTCCCGTAATCACTGCGGATGTTAAAGTCCTTGAGGCGAACCACATATAAATCCGTTAATGAAAAACCGTGACATTTATACTGGTCAAGCAGTTCGTGATGATCAATATAGTATAAAAACTCCGCAAACAGTGCTTCATCAAAGACCAGTTCGTCCCACAGGGCATTCACATATGCCTCCGTCTTACCAGCATATACACCCCAGGCTTTCAATACTTCCAGTGCTTTAATTTTTCTTCCATCAAGAACAATGTTTGCCATACAGCTGCTCTCTACCTATGCTTCATTTGAAGATTATTCTATCACAAAAATAATTCTTTTCATGTGCCATTTATACTTACATGATTTCCATATTTTGTAATATTTTCTTTGTTCCGACTTTCCCACTGATTACTACAATAAGCAGCAAGGTTACAGCCAGTCCCACATGGAATATTAATCCATTCATCGACGTATGGTAGTACAGTAAGAATCCGCCTCCACACAGAATCATGGCAGTCACCATAACAATAGCCATATTAAAGAATGTATTCAAATTTCCACGAAGCGCACTGTACTCATCATCCCAAGCAGAGTGCGGTGCTGTAGAATCCAAAATCATACCCAGAATTGTCGTAAAAACAATCACTGCAAGCAGGATGACAAAATCAAACAAATACCAGTAGATCGGTGCCCCCATAGATATACGAGCAATTACTGCTGCCATATATACTGGCACAAAGGAAATCATAATGGCCACATAAGCCTTCGCCTTCATCTGGGTTCTGTAATCTACCGGAATATATTTTACAAGACTAAGATGTGCCCCTTCTCTGGTAAAGGAGGTAGACGCCACTGAATTCATTGCCGATGCAATGAATCCCACAGCAGTTAAAATAACAGTATACAAAACGGCTGGCCAATCCTGCCCCTGTTGAAAACTATCCAAAATATGTGCAAATGTTCCTCCCTCTTTTCTGGTAAGAAAGAGTACTAGCACCGCTACTGGCCAAAGGAAATTCACCATCACACAGTTAATACGGTAAGCCTTGGTACGTATTAACACTCTCCACTCCTTCTTCACACAAGAGGCAAAGACGGAATCTGATTTTTTCTTTCCAAGAGCAGCTGCCTTCTTCTTTTTGCCGCCCCCTAAGCGTGCGACAGTAAATAAGCCTTCCTGATATAAGAAGTGACCTATACCAAGCATCAGTGCCACTAATGCTACATTACAAACTAAATAAAGCAGCAAATATAACACATTTCCTGCCTGTATACCTTTCATGAGAAGCGGTGATACAAAAAAGATTTTATTTAGGGTACGTACGAAGAGATTGCTTCCATCAGCAATGCTTCCCACAAAATTTTCTACCGTAATCTTTCCCATTCCTTTAAAAGAAAGCAGGAATAATCCCACAAACACTAGTAAAAGCAGTGTTGAAATCTGTCCAAATACCTTGGTAGACTTCACATTCTTGAGAATCGCCATCAGGAGAATACTAAGGATTGCACAGTAGGTTAAAGGAATCAGCGGAATCACTACCGTACCGATGAGCCCCGAGATAATGGACATGGGCGCTGGACCATCTGCAATTACAAAGCCCACAAACATAGATAAAAGCACCATGAATTCCATAACACTTTCCGCAAAGAAGGCATAGAAAAACTTGGCTGCCAGTATTTCCTCCGCCTTTAACGGTAGCGGAACCAAATGCTCTCTATCTGAAGAAAAGAACAATACATTAAAAATAACCAGAATACCAAAGATCATGGAAAATGCAGACATAATGTGCACTTCCGCCAGGAGTCCGCCTGTGACATCACCGCCTGTCAGCTGCAAAGACTTCGTCATCATATAACTGATGTAGCCTACTACAAAACAGCAGGGGAGCATGATACAAGCCACAGCAATAACACCTAAAGCCGTATAAAACGTCTTGCGATTTCCTTCCTGTGGAAGACGCATTTCTGCATTATGAAGAAGTACTTTAATAAGTGTGAAAACGCCTTTGGATTTCTTCATTTATGCCTCCGTCTTTTTGTAGCTAATCATATCCAGGAAAATCTTCTCCAAATCTTCACCCGGATGTTGCTCCGTCAGTCCTTCCAAAGTTCCCTGATACAATTCCTTACCATGGTTGATAATGAGAATCTGATCACAGAGTTTTTCTGCAACTTCTAGTACATGGGTAGAAAACAAAACAGCATTCCCTTTCGCTGCATGTTCTCTCATCATTTGTTTTAATTCATAAGCTGCTGCTGGATCTAATCCAGTCATGGGCTCATCTAGAATCCATGCTGGAGGATTATGAATCAGCGCTGCAATAATCATTAACTTCTGGCGCATACCATGAGAATATTCTCGCATGGGCTTATTTAATGCTTCCGTAATGGCAAAGCGTTCTGCCATCTCCTTAATTCGCTCCTCTCGTTCCTCGTTCGGAACCTTATATACATCCGCAATAAAATGAATGTATTCTAAGCCCGTGAGCTGCAGTAAGATATCGGGATCATCTGCCACATAAGCAATGGATGATTTTGCCTTTAGTGCTTCCTTTCGGATATCGAATCCGTTGATAACAGCACTTCCCTCTGTAGGTTTTAAAATACCGGTAAGCATCTTAATTACCGTGGTTTTTCCGGCACCATTCGGCCCCACGAATCCCACAATCTGCCCCTTCTCAATATGAAAGGAAAGATGGTCTACTGCAAGGAAATCACTACCATATACCATTGTCAAATCTGTTGTTTGAATCATGCAATTCTCCTTTGTTCTCCCCTTACTTTTTCAAAAAATCCAACTCCGGCTCTTCCTCTCCAAAGATGGATACATACTGCTCCGGTTCTTTCTTCTCCTCCTTTGCCGGTTCTTTTTCACCAGCAAGGAATTCCAAGCTCTCCTGTGTCTCCTCTTCTGCCGGCATCACCTTTCTAGGTTGCCTAATGACTGGATGATATCCAAAACACTGTCTGGCATTTCGCAAAAAGAGTAATGCTAGCGGAAACTGTAATACCATCTGTACAATATACAAAATCCTATGCTGCACCGGATGCGGCATCAGCGTCTGCGGAAGCTTATATAAACTATAGGCAGCCAGTCCGCAGAGGCCAAGCAGTACTAACGCTAGTATCAAATACGCCAAACCTACATTTCTGCAGTGCTTGATACGAAGCACCTCATTCACCGGTTTCTCTGGTCTTCGATCTGTATAGTATTTTCTGGCAATGATAAGATTACCGCTCTTTCCAAGGTATTCCCAATCCTGCTCTGACAGGTAAAACATGTGATCTCCCTGGTTTGGTTGAATGGCATCAACCATGTAGCAGCATTTTCCACCCTTTTTCTTATCAAATTCATAGAAAAACAGACCGCCCTGCTTTATATACTGAAGCCCATAGCCGTCCCGTGCCAGATTCTCCAGATATTCTTCCATATCCTTAGGCACCGGATACCGAAGCGATACAAACCATTTTTTCATTCCTTATCCCCTTTTTTTCGAAGCAGTAATCCAAAAACTGCACCCAAAACACCACCAATAATGTGGGTAAGCTGCGAAATATTGTCGTTAGACGTAACACCTTCCACTACCTGCTGTCCAATGTACAAAATAATAACCAAAATCAGCGTAATAGGAATCGTTCCCTTCTTGCTGCCGGTGACACTGCACATAACAATCATCATAAATACAACACCGCTCGCCCCCAACAGTCTAGTAAATGGAAAGATCCATATATTAACAAGTCCCGTAACCACTGCCGTTATTAGAATCGCTTCCAAAATAACTTTACTGCCATACTTTTCTTCCAGCATTGGTCCGACTAAGAGAAGCAGCGTCATATTTCCAATATAATGGCTCCAGGAAGCATGCCCTAACACGTGACCAATTAACCTGACAAACCATAGGGGTGTTACAAAACCACGATACACAGAAAAGCAGGCTCTTGTGGACAAACCAGCCGTTACATAATGCAGAATAAGAACCGCTAATGAAAGAAATACAAAAGTTAAAATGACCGGCGAGTTATAGTCTAGTTTCAAGCTGATTTTCTTTTTCTTTTTTTCTTCTGCTTCTATCCCGTAAAGATTATCACTCTTCTTCACGCTTCTGTTCCTCCTCCCACGCTGCCTCTTTGGCTATTCTGTCTGCTTCATAGAAAGCAATCTTCTCTTCCCAAATGCGGCTTAGTTCTTCCTCACCTCGGCGATCTGGAATGCCATGTTCCTCCTGCAATATCCTACCAAAGTATCTGGCTACCTTTTCTGCACCAGTTAAATTCATGTGAAGACCTTCATCAAAGGTATCCACCTGATAATCGATTCCAATTTCATCAGCCACATAGTAAAGGTTATAGTAAGAAAGTCCGTGCTCTGCGGCATACTGCACAATGTTTTCGTCCCACTCGTCATACCAATGAGGATATACACTCGGTGCTTTTACAAGGATAAGTTCTACCCCCTTCGCCTCACAAGTCTCTCTGATCTTATCTAAATATAACCAGGCATTCTCACCAAAAGAATAGTCTCCTAGGGGCTTTGCCGTTGGAATATAATCCACCGGACGAATATCCACGCGCATAAGATAACCATTATGCACAACTTTGTCTGACTTCAGATAGTATTCAAAATCTTCCTCTGTCAGTTCCCAGATTCGCTCATGATAACGAAGCATCGGGAAAACATAACTGATGAAAGTTTCATTTTTCATCATGGATGCCTTAATGGTATCTACCTTCGTTTTCGACCATCGCATCCCCTCCAATGTCATGCGGTTATAGGCCTCACTCTGGGGCTCATTAAAACGCATAGACATCACGTTCACAACCACCGCTTTCGGCGTTTCGTATTTTAAGGTATCTTCCAAAACTCCGTAGGTCTGCCACATACACTGCTGAGAGGTACCTCTGAGATAGCTATTGATCCCATACTCCTCCCACATCGTAATAGGCGAATAGTTCTCATAGATTTCACAATCCCCGATGAAGATTACATCGTGATCCATCCGTTCCTCATCATAGTATTCCGAAATCATGCTGCCTTCCGGAAGGTCTGTGACGTACTTTGGCACCAGCAGCTCCTGCAAGAAAAACAGGGTCATCAGTACAACTATGGTAGAGAGGAAATATTTCAGAAACTTTTTCATGTCTTTCTCCCTCCCTAGAACCTATTGTAAATAAACTGGCTGGCATCATAGCCAATGCCATAGATACCAAATAAAATGATACTTACTAGAAGTGACAAGAATATGATAAACCGCAAAATATACGGAATTTTTAACATTTTTTCGCGAACACTGCCAGTTCGTTGCAGAAGGGAAACGACAAACAGCATGATGAATCCCACCAGTAAAATAATATAGTCATGGAACTGTAGGCCTAGTTCCAGTAATCCTCCATTAAACACTTCCTTATATCCAGCACCGGTAAAGATACTTCCCCACAGCGTAAATGCTGTTTTTGCATCAGAGAAGCTCAGCAGTGACATAATGAAACTAATGACAAAGGAGGTACGAAGCATACGAAAAAACTGAAACCCCTTCGTCTTTGCAAGTCCGCAGTTTTCCTGGAATTTCTTCGTCATCGGTCTCGTAATTGCTCCCAAAAGAAGAACCGCCAGATTTAATAATCCCCATACAATAAAATTGAATCCTGCGCCATGCCAGAGTCCCGTAGCCAGCCAAACAATAATCATATTTCGATAGAACACAAAATTCTTTTTTGCTTTCGTGGCTGCACTTCTTCCATCTCCACCTAAGGGGATATAGATATAATCCCTGAAAAATGCTCCCATGGTCGCATGCCATCTCTTCCAAAACTCTGATGCCGATTTTGAAAAGAAAGGTCTTTTAAAGTTTTCTACTACTGGAATTCCAAATATATCACTGACCCCCAGTGCAATATCCATTCCACCAGAAAAGTCCGCATACAATTCAAACATGAAGAGGAAGATATACACAAGCGCATATCCTCCACGGTATGTCTCCAAATCAGAAACGATTGCTTTTACGGCAATGCCTGCACGATCCGCTATGACCAGCTTCTTAAAAAATCCCCAAAGTATTCTCTGCACTCCAAACCAAAAAGTCTTCTCCGAAGCACCCTTTCCACTAAATAAAGGCTCCGACAGATCTTTGTATCTGGTAATGGGTCCCTGAATAACCGTAGGAAAGAACGAAATATACAGGAAAAATTTTAAGGGATTTTTTTCTGCTACAATCTTGCCCTGATAACAATCCGCAAGATATGCTACGGTACGGAAGGTATAGAAAGATACGCCGAGGGGAACAAGAATCGCCGGCGGGGTAAGTGGTTCCGCTCCCTTTCGAAACAGATTCACTATTTCTACGGCAAAGCCGGTGTATTTGGTAACCAGCAGTACACCTAAATCCGCCAGAAGAATAAGAACAAAGAAAACCTTACTCCCCTTCTTTCTCTGACCCGTTCCTACAACATCTTTCTCTTGACTATTATGGTCAATACCATTTCCTGTAATATACAGACTACCAGCATAAGTGACTACCGTCGTTCCCACCATGAACAAAAGGGCTCGCCAGTCCGAGGCAATATAAAAAAGGCAACTGGCAAGCAAAAGCTCTATCCAGCGCACTTTCTTCGGAAGTATGTAAAACAGTACTACCGCCGCGATTAAAAATAGTACAAAATTTGAAGATGTAAATACCATAATACCCTATAAAAAACCCGGGAGCCTAGTAGTGGCTCCCGGAAAATAAATTCTTAGTGATGGAACAAACGAATACCGGTAAATGCCATAGCCATACCGTACTTGTTGCAGCATTCAATAACAGCATCATCACGAACAGAACCGCCGGGCTGTGCAATGTACTTTACACCGCTCTTCTTTGCTCTTTCAATGTTATCACTGAAGGGGAAGAATGCGTCAGAACCAAGGGCAACATCGGTAGACTGATCAAGCCATGCACGCTTTTCTTCTGCCGTAAATACCTCCGGCTTCGTCTTAAATACCTTCTGCCATGCACCTTCAGAAAGAACATCCATGTACTCTTCACCAATATAGTTATCGATGGCATTGTCACGATCTGCTCTCTTAATGGTATCTACAAAAGGAAGTTCTAATACCTTCGGGCACTGACGAAGCAGCCAGTTATCTGCCTTGGAACCTGCCAGACGAGTACAGTGTACTCGGGACTGCTGGCCTGCACCGATACCAATTGCCTGTCCACCCTTTACATAGCATACAGAATTGGACTGGGTATACTTTAAGGTGATTAAGGAAATCATAAGGTCAATCTGCGCACTGTCAGGAATCTCTTTATTATCTGTTACAACATTGGAAAGAAGTTCTCTGTTAATCTCTAATTCGTTGCGTCCCTGCTCAAAGGTAATACCAAATACATCCTTGTGTTCAATGGGTTCCGGCTTATAGGAAGGATCAATCTTGATAATATTATAATTACCATTCTTCTTTTCCTTCAAAATCTCTAAAGCTTCTGCAGAATAGCCAGGTGCAATGACACCATCAGAAACTTCTCTCTTAATCAATTTTGCAGTATCAACATCACACTCGTCAGAAAGAGAAATGAAGTCACCAAAAGAACTCATACGATCTGCGCCTCTTGCTCTTGCGTAAGCACATGCTAAAGGAGACAATTCACCTAAATCATCCACCCAGTAAATCTTCTTTAATACGTCGCTCATGGGCAGACCTACCGCTGCACCTGCAGGAGAAACATGCTTAAAGCTTGCTGCTGCAGGAAGACCAGTTGCCTTCTTTAATTCACTCACTAACTGCCATCCGTTGAAGGCATCCATAAAGTTAATGTATCCGGGACGACCGCAAAGTACCTCAATAGGAAGGTCACTTCCGTTGTTTACAAAGATTTTTGCAGGTTTCTGGTTGGGATTGCAACCATACTTCAGTTCAAGTTCTTTCATAGGTTCCTCCATTTTTCGTTGTGTCTGTTGCACACTTATTTAGTATTCTTGTTAACAATACGGGTTTCATAGGTTCCCGTAGCAATATCGATATAACGAACAAAAAGAGACACTTTGTTATCTTCGTTTAAGTTCTCCCATACTGTCTTTGTAAAGGCATCAATATCCTCATCAGGCATTGCAACCCACTTCGGTTCGCCTTCAAAAGACGGCAGCGGATTCACATCCTGTGCATAGGTATGAATAAAATGACCTTCTCCGGCTACAGGATTTTCGTAGGAGAAAGTATAGCGATTGGTAGCCTCAGGATTACCATTGTTACTCTTTAAAATGCTCATAGAATAATCGTATTTGCCATTTTCCACTTCCATAATTCCGGAAATACGAGGAGTGAAGTTCGGACCATCATCTTCAAATTCTCTAGAACGTAAGGACTGCTCAAAGGTAAGGGCCTTGTCCATGCCATCATAAATGGTATCTGTCTGATCACCATTCGTTACGATGGTCTTATTTCCTAATACACGAACCGGTGCGTAGATAATTAAGTGGGGATCGGTAAGCTTAGAAGGATCAAATGCCTCTGTACGAATACCTTCGCCTTCTGTTACAAAAACACGATTACGACTATTCACACTTCTTCCCATGATGAAATAAGCCGTAATTGCTTTGGTTCCATCAACACTCTTACCGATGATAATGCCACGGCCGGGATAGGTATTTCCAGCCAATTCTTTTGCAATGTCTAATTTTTCCATGTTCTTTTATACTCCTTTGTTTTCCCTTGCGATCCTTTATCCCTGCAAGCCTCTAGACTGACGATCCATGTCCTCTACAACAATATCGTAGATTTCTCCAAGGCTGCGACAATACTCCAGTACTTTCCAGGGCTCATTGGTATGATAGTGAATCTTGATGAGTTCCTCATCGCCTACCGCCAGAAGGCAATCTCCCTTAAAGTTTTCAGTGAAGTAATCATTGATGGCATCCTCATCTAGGTTCTCTCCCTCGATGAGAAGCTGGGTGTCATAACGAAATTCAATGGACTGTTCTTCCATGTCTGATGCTCCTTTTCTTATGATGCAAACGCTATTACTGTTTGAACCTGCTTATTCCTCATTCTTGGTGAATGCTACTGCATCATCAAACAGCTGCTGTACTTCCTTGGAAGGTGCCTTGGTCACTAAGGTAACAATTACGCAAACAAGGAAACCGATAATAAATCCAGGGAATAATTCGTAAACTCCACCGAAACCGCCAAAGGCTTCATTAGGAACCACAAACAACCATAATACATCTACGGTAAAGCCGGTAATGATACCAGCAACTGCACCAATATAGTTGAAACGCTTCCAGTACAAGGAAAGAATGATGGTGGGACCAAACGCAGCTCCAAAGAATCCCCATGCGTTAGATACCAAATCCATAATACCGCCTGAGTTCGGGTTAATCGCAATTAGAAGTGCTGCAATCGCAATCAGAATGACTACGAAACGTCCTGCCCAAAGCATTTCCTTATCACTAGCATTCTTTCTGAAGATTGGCTTGTAAACGTCACTAGCAAATGCGGAAGAAGATGCAAGAAGCTGGGAATCTGCCGTACTCATGGATGCTGCCAAAATAGCAGAAAGCAGAATACCGGATAACAATGCAGGGAACAAGCTACGTACTAACTCGATAAAGATTTCAGAACGACGATCTCCCCCGTCTTCCATCACAACGAGAAGCGCATCACCAATATACTTTCTACCAACAATTGCTACAACAGAGGTCGCTGCCAGAATTAAAATGGTCCATGCAGAACCAATCACTCTGGATCGCTTCATCTCCTTCTTAGAACGAATGGACATATAACGAATCAGAATGTGCGGCATACCAAAGTAACCAAAGCCCCATGCAATACCAGATAAAATATCGATGAGACTGGCCTTATCAAAGGAACCACTGCTTAAAATATTAAAGTAATTCTCGCCCATGTTTACTTCGGACATAGGTACAAAACCTTCTGCCTTAATTGCAAACATACCTACGATAGGTGCTGCCATCAGTGCAGCCAGCATCAATAATCCCTGGAAGAAGTCCGTCCAGCAAACAGCATTAAATCCACCTAGGAAGGTATAGATAATAATAATAGCTGCCGCAATGATCATAGGAAGCAGCGGATTTTCAATATGGAATACCGTGGTGAAAAGGTTACCACAGGCAGAGATACTGGATGCTGCATAAACGGTATAAGCCACAATAAATACTACCGCACATACAACCTGCAGAATCTTATTTTTACTTTTAAAACGATTGGTTAAGAACTGGGGGATCGTAATGGAATCGTTGGCCTTCATAGAAAAAGTACGAAGACGAGGTGCCACAAAAATCCATGCAAGTACCGTACCAATAGCAAGACCGATACTAATCCAAAGCTGACCAAGTCCCAAGGCATAGATTGCACCGGGAAGGCCCATGAGAACCCAGGCACTCATGTCAGATGCACCGGCGGAAAGGGCTGCTACTGGACCGGACATATTACGTCCGCCAAGGAAGTACTCTTTTTCACCACCATTTTTGCGGGATTTCATAAAGAAAAATACACCGACACCAATGACTAGTGCAAAGTACACAATAAATGCTGCTAGTTCATATCCATTCATAAATTTTCTCCTCATGTTTTTTGGGCAAAGCCCTAAGGCTATATTTTATCATACTTTAAGGGAACTTTCTATTTCTTTATCCCCTGCTTACGAAAGGCAAGCGGCGTCATATTCTTATATTTTCGAAAGGTTTCCGTAAAATAACTTCCTCCAGCAAAACCGCAACGTTTTCCGATTTCCTTAGCATCTAAGTCTGTGGTCAGTAGCATATCCATTGCCTTTGCCAATCGAACCTCCGTAATATATACATTTGGCGATACCTGAAAATACTCTTTAAAATATTCACAGCAGCGGCTTCTGCAGGTTTCTCCTGCTGCTGCCAGAATCTCTAAGGTAATTTTTTCTGCATAATGCGTCTGGATATACCCCACCATCGCATGAAGACTCTTTTCCTTGGGATCTTCCTCTATCTCCGTCTGGGATTCCATCATATACTCATACAATGCCCCAAAAAGTTCATAGATGCTTCCCACAAAGCCAAGGGCATAGCCCTCCTTTTTGCGAAGAATATGCTGAAAGGCATTTTCTGCCTTTTCGGTTAGCTTCATCTGTCTGGGACTAGTAGGACTAAGCAGCAGAAAATCTCCCATAGTTCCTGCTTTCATTTTTTCCTCATACTCCGCAAGGAAAGGATTCGCAAAAAGAAGCTGGGGATGCACCCCTAAATAAACGTAGGAAGCCTCATTTTCTTCCCCATATATGAGACGATGCATTCTTCCTGCATTTACAAACAGCACCTGGCCCTCCTTTAAGGAAAAGGACTGGCCTTCCACTTCATACATCATCTCTCCCATACGCATAATGATAATTTCGTATTCTTCATGAAAGTGTCGAATACTTTCTGTTGCTGGCAATTTTCGATTTCCAAAAATGCCAGCACGAACCGGAAGCGTGCCGACGTTATACTGCATTGTACTGCCTTCCATACCAATCACCATTTCCCTTTCCCCGCAGTAAAGCACATCATCTTTCTGCATCTATAAAAAAACCAGAGAATATAACAAAAGTATATCCTCTGGTTTCATTTTATAAGATACCACCTATGATTGCCAAGATATCATTTTGAAAATAATGCTGAAATCTGCTCTTTGCAGAGGTTCTCTCCTATCACAACAAGCACTTCCTGCCCATCCCGCATAGTGTCCACTGCTTCTTCGTTTCTTGTAAAGTTGTAGCTTTGATAGAAGGAATCGTTACCTTTCACAAGCCCCTTCACGCGAAGCACATTGCCAAAGGCTGGTTCTGCAAATAGGTGCTTAGCAACTTCCTTCACCTCGCCAAGCTGCATTCCCAGCTCCAAAAACGCGAGGGATCCAAACTGTTTTTGCTGATCCATCCACACCTTCCCATAATCTGCAGTCTTATATCCTGCCTGAAACAGGTTCTGGAAATCCTCTGCTGTAAGCGTCTTCCAGTCCTTTGCTAAATAGTCCTCCTCCCGAAGAATACGAGAACATTTATACATAGCTAGCACATCTTTTATACTATCTTTCGTGCGAAGCAAATCCTCTGCCGATGTATCCTGGCACTTGCTAAATACAATCTTTCCAGCATGAGCAATCTGGCTAGTCATCATATAGGCAGATTCCTTCGAAATCGTCTCTGGAAAATGTGCATCTACAATTGCAATCACATTGGCAAGCTCATACCAATTGCAAACCGGCTCATCATACAGCGTATCTAAGAATGCATCCATATCAAAGATGCCGGACGGTTCTATGATGATTCTTTGAAATCCCTGCATCGACATAGCAATGAGCTTTGCTTTCAGTCGTCTTTTATAGGTTACCGGATCCCCATCGGAAAGAATCTGCTCTGAAACGCAAAGGGGATTCTGTAAATCCTTTAATAGAAGCATATCAACATTGACACCGCCAAAGTCATTTTCAATAATGCCAACCTTTTTTCCCTGTGCATTCATAGCACGCGTATATTCTTTTATAAAAGTAGTTTTACCGGCTCCTAGGAAGCCGGTAATCAAATCAATCTGTATCATAAGCCTTTCATTTCTGACACATTTGTCAATAACAATCCGTCCTACTAACGAGGTTCCACAAGACGCCATCATAGAGTAATGTCACTGCAACCTCATCCCCAATGCCCATACTATCCACATAATCTGGCGGACATACTACGCCTTCTAAAATGGCACCAGGATAAACCAATTCATCCTCTTCTCCATCAAGCTCACTAATCTGTAGCGTTAATTCGTCTCCATCCACCGCTAAAACCTGGGCCTGGACATCATACCAAAACATCTCGGAAGGCGCGCAGTCTGATTCCTCACAGTCTTCTTTCTCACTCTCCATAACTGCCCCTTCTGTTATAGACGCTTCCTCAGAAACAGCATTCGTTTCTGTGCACACAGCATCCCCTGCATCATAGTCTGCTTCCATCATATCATCCATAGCAGACTCTGCTACATCCTTCGAATCCCAGTAAGCGCCTCCTGCAATCGACTCATAAGTAGAAGTCGTGGATTCAGCCATCATATCAGTCGTAGCCGTTTCCATACTCTTTCTTCCACCATTACGGGATACCAGCAAAATGGTTGGAACAGCAATAACTAAAGCTGCTGCCGCTACCACTACGCCACCATAACGCTTCATAAAAGTCTTCGTCTGTGGCTTTTTCTTTCCAGCAGTCATCGGAATGACATTCTCTGGCATCTTTGTCACAGCTTCTTCCTGTACATGCATCGCCTGCTCCGCCTCATAAGCATCAATGCGTGCAGAAATCCTTCCCCACAGATCTGGAGCAGAAGATTCTATGCTATTAATATATGCTTCTTCTAAATTTTTACTCATAGCCACACCTTTTCAGTCTGTTAATTCCTTCTCGATACCACCAAGTGACCGTACCTAGTGGTTTCCCCAGTTCATCTGCGATTTCCTGGAATGTCATTTCAGACAGCACCTTCATACTGACAACCTGCCGCTCCGCCGGTTTTAGCTTGGATAGCATATCCTCCAATCGGATATCCGCGGCTTCCTCTTCGGCCCTTGTCGGTGGCCGCTGTTCTTCCTCTGCCAGTTCCGCATCCGTGAATTCATCCCGAAGCACTTCCCTTTTGTGCTTTCGTAGGAAGTCTAGAGCCATATTTCTTGCAATGGTTGCCAGATACCCCTTATGTCCTTTTCCTTCCTTATACTGCTCAGCAACTTGCCAAAGTTTCATGAAAAAGTCCACCGATACATCTTCCGCATTCTCTCGCTGGTTCAGTACACCGTAGATTGTTCGAAAGATATAGGCGTTATATTCCACGTAAATTTCATTCAGGGCATTCTTGTCTTTTTCCCTGATTCTCTGCATGCAGGCATTAAACTGCTCGTCTGTCATTTGGCACCTCTATTATTGATACGTTTTTTATTTTGCTATTTATGGATTTTTTTCGTAAAAAAAGTCATGAGCACAGCAAGAACATCCATCCCCAGGCAGGCAATGCCCATCCCAAGGTAACAGGACCTATACCAGTCTCCATGTCGTTGAATCAAATATTCTGTAATTCCTACGCCCGCAATACAGGCAAGAAAGAACACGGAACAGAGAATTGCTGGGACACTCCATCCATTTTTGCGGACGCAGCGAATCACAATCAGAACAAATGCGGCTAACGCACTGACTGCTGATAAAATCTGTACCAGACTCACAAATCCATTAAAAGGCATGAAACAAGAATCATATCTGGTGGAATCCAAAATCATTTCCACCGATCCAATCATCACTACCGCCAGGTAATAAACAGCACCCGTCCTAGGAAATTTCTTCTTACTATACTTCTTACTATAATGCAATCGGATAAATAAAAACAACAAAACCACAAACAGTAGGAAAAATAAGATTGCCTCCAGCATAAAGGTTGCCAGGCGATATTCTGTCTCTCCCAAGGCATTGGTTATAGTTGCGGCTAGCGGCAAGTGTCTATTATTTTCCGTTAACACTTCTATCTTACCACGACAAGTCTCATTAAAAAGTGCGGAGAGGCGGAGCACACCAAAGGTAAATGCTAAAGACGGCCCCACAGCGTCTAAAATTCTTAAGGTCTTTTTTTCCAACGTCGTAAGTCTGGTAAGCAGTGCAGCCAAAAGCGTTCCCACAAGCACCCCCGTCATGCAATAGCCCGGGGTCAATGCCTGCGCAAAAGCACCAGCAATACCCGCAAACTGCTCCTGATGACAAAACCAATACAAAAGACGGCTACAGAGGAAAGAAAGCCCTACAGCAAGGGGAATATACAATAGTAGCACCCGTCTCTTCCCACCGCCACTTACATAAAGCGTATAGAAAAGGAATGCAAATAAAACCATGGCCAGAACCATAACTACGTTATCCCAATACAATATGGTGTTGTTTTTTAGAAAAAATATGGTTCGCACGTTCTATTCCTCTTCACTTGGCAGCGCCGTCGAAAAGTAAATGATATCACTCATCAGTCGTTCCGCATTAAAATCAACGCAGTTATACAAAGTGTCATTGATAATCATGGTAGAAGTCTGTCCGCCATCTAAGGCATAGGCCATCTGTACACCCTTCTCATAGATAAACCTGGCGGATTGCTGAATGGTAGCCGCACGGGTTACGCCTTCATAGTTGATGCACATCAGCAAATAATGCAGATGATCCTTTTGTGCAAATGTAGTACGGGAATAGGTTTCGTTCACTTCCCCAATAGGATAGCTTTTAATCTCTCTCAGCTGTCCGTGGTCTACCAAAATCGGCCCAAAGGCAACCGCAAAGGTAATATCATTATCATCGACAAACTGCTGGGCCTCTTCTATAGTGGCCGGCTCTCCCGCGTAGGTAAACATCATATCTCCCCCTGCCGTAAAGTAGCAGGTATCAATGGTCTGGGGTGCAAAACGGTAAACCTTTCTATCATATACAGTGATGCCTAATGGTCGAAATGCATAAAAATCTCCAGATAACGCCAAAACAGCATTGGACTCTCTTGCCATGGTCGTGGGTAGCAGCTGGATGGAGGAACCGTACTCTCCACCAGCAATGGTTCTTCTTAGCTGGCTGCCATCGGCAATCTTAATCTCAGCCATGGCACAGCATTTGCCTTCTATAATCTCTTTCCAGCAAATGACTAAAAGCGTTTCATCTAGATAATACTTAATCACAGACCGTGGGGCGAAATCCGCATTTGGATTCCATGCAAGTTCCTGCCCTTCTAACAGTTCCTCAGCAGCTGCTATGACGGCATCAATATCTTCTGGATTCGTCGTTTGCCCATAGGCTGCCTGGTTCTCTGCTGGTGCCATAGCATGCTCTGGAATGGTGTAGATTTTCCGAACATAGGTAAGATTCTGCAAACTGTCTGCCCGAAGCGCCGTCATTACAGAGGCAAAATCATTTTCCGGTTCCTGCAGCGCTATTCCTAAAATAGCCTTTTCTAATCCCTTCGCTTCTGTGATAATCCACTTTCCGCCCGTATAGGAGAGGTGCACATCTATATCCATGGAGGACAAATACGCAGAGATATCCTCGTTGCACCGGTCTTCTATTGCCAGTGTATAGGCTTCTTCAATCACAGAAGGCAGATAGTTTCTGTCTGCATCGTAAACATCCTGCACATCCCGCTCGTCCACAAATCTCGCAAGGATTGCCTGCACATCTTCTGACAGATCTGCTGCCATCTTGGAAACCTGATAAAAATTAACGCGAATCGTCTGCGTTGCCTCTAAATCCTCTACCTGGCATTCACTAATGGTCTCATAGGTAAACCCGTCTTCCAGATGATCTGCTATGATAGCCCCTACTACACCATCTTCCTCCCGAAGCGCCTGGGAATTAGCAGAGGTATAACGAATCTTTCCATTGGTACATGCTGCCGCTTCTTCATACTCTGCCAAAACAACATGCTCCATAAAAGTACGCACCGTTTCCCCTGGATCTCCTGCCGGCAACAGCTTTACCGGTCCATGCTTTACGCCCCAACCAATGCACGCAAAAACAGTCCCTGCCAGCAGCAGGGTAAGGATGGTTGATGGAATCTTCCACTTCTTTTTCCGCTTTTTGCTTGTTTTATTGACTGCTTCGGTCATTTTCTATTATGTCACCTTACTTGTTTCCCCGCTTTGCCAGAAAGCACTTTCTTATATCACCCAGATAGGACAACGACCCAAAAGCAATAATAGGACAAATCCTTCCTGATAACAACTCGGCAATTTCCACCGCTTCTTCGATGCTTCCCGCTTCTGTCACATTTAGATTATATTTTCTAACCAGTTCTGCCAAATCGTGGGATGCCATGGCTCTCGACGGATTATTCGTAGTGATGGTAATGATCTGCGCTGCCAGTGGAGCCATAATCTCTGCCACCCGTTCACAATCCTTATCTTTAAACATTCCCATGATAAAAACTAATGGCTTCTCACCCGTAAGTTCGATTAACGCATCCTTCAGCCGAAGGGCTGCATCCTCATTGTGGGCACCATCCAAAATAATGAGAGGCTTTTCACTGATGATTTCCATTCGTCCCGGCCAGAAAACCTCTGACAGTCCTTGCCTAATTGCCTTTTCCGTAATGCTAATTCCCTGGTCCTGTAGCGCACGAACTGTTTCCAAAACGGTAACCGCATTTCCTGCCTGATGTCTTCCTAGCAGGGCTACCTCCAAATTCCGGTACTGCTCGTAGGAAAACTGTGTCTTTGTTTTATAGCATTTTGCAGAATAAGGCTTGTTTTCATAGAGAGGGCATTCCATCTGCGCTGCCTTGCTGCGCAGCACCGCCTCTCCTTCTGCTGACTGCATCCCCAGAATGACAGGACAGCCCTTTCGCATGATTCCTGCTTTTACAGATGCTATCTCCGAGATAGTCCGTCCCAAGATCGCCATGTGATCCAAGGATATGGTTGCAAAAACGGCTGCTAGGTTCTTTTCACAAATATTGGTCGCATCATCCCTCCCGCCCATGCCGGTTTCCAGAATGACGTAATCTACCTTCTTTTCCTGAAAGTACCAGAAAGCCATCGCCGTCTGTACCTCAAACAGAGTGGGAACCACCTCCCCTGCTGCCTCCATGGCATCGGTCACTTCCTGCATCCTCTCATGGTATAAGAGATAGTCTTTGGAAGATATATTTTTTCCATTAATCCTAATGATTTCTCTTTCCTCAAAAACTGCTGGCGAGGAATAGGTTCCTACTTTATATCCAGCTGCTTTTAGGATGGCTGAAAGCATAGCAAGAATACTGCCTTTTCCATTGGTTCCAGCAATCTGGATAACTGAAAGATTCCTCTCTGGATTGCCCAGACGCTGCATAAGCTTTCTCATAGAGTCTAGTCCCAGGACACTTCCTCGGATTGCCAATTTTTGGGTATATTCTATCCTTTGCTTTTCAGTCATAATCTTTCCTTGATGTTTTCTGTTTCTACACGTTTATTGCAACCCTGTTCCCTTCGGGCCACGCTGTCACCCGCTGTTATTTTCCATGAAAATATGCCATCCGCAACCGAATGGCATATTGTTTACAGTCTCATTCCTTTAGTTATCGAGTTCAACGTCCATCTGAATGCCACCATCACCAATATCCATGGTGTTAATGGTTCTATGCTTGAGTCTCTCTGATTCGGACTGCGTTAGGATATAATCCTTCACCTGCTTTGCATGCTTAATATGGGAAAGACGCAGTTCAGGATGGGTTGTATCACCGGTATAGCAGATAACTGTTCCTAATTTAAACATTCTTTCCCCTAAGGTAGACTCTAACTTAACATCCTTGATTTTGTACATGTAACAATCATCTTCCGTCTTGGTGAAGAAGCCTTTATCAATCGTTACAAACTCATCGCTGATATGATACACCGTAAAAGTCCAGGGAATTCCAAAGAATACCCATCTTTTTCTTTCCTTAAACATCTCTGTTCCTTTTGCCACTTTCTGCCTCTCTTTCTGGGATTCCCCTACTCTTCTACAATATCATCAAACTGCACATCGGTTAGTGTATTTTTAGCTTCCAAATACTTCACGTATTTATCTAATTCCTCATCCTTATCTTCCAGTCTGCACCCATAAATCATGTACTGTTCCAGCCATTCCTTTCGTACAATAACACCTCGGACTCTGACCTCTGTACCCTCATGATTTCTAAAGGATAAGGTAAACTTTTTACCTTCTCTGATGCCCTTTGTCTTATCGTGCCGAAGCACAAAGGCAACACCATCAAAGCCCAGATCCCTAAGTTTCGTAAAGAATGGATTATCAATACCATCAATGGAGACTGTACAACTCTCCCCAATAAAGAATCGTCTTCCACCACGACGGTTTTCAATACTGTTTTTCATAGAGGACTCTATCTTGTGATAAACGAGTCCGTCCTTTTTTACGCGGGTAATGCGGCAGCCTTTGAAATTATGCAGAACGCCTTCACTATTTCGCAGTTCCAACACAATCCTGGTTTTATCACCATCAAAAAGAATCTGTTTATTCTTATGTCGAAACGGAATACAAAGAAGAGCATCCCCGGTATTACGAACCACCTGGCTCATAAATCGGGCCTGCATATCGGAACCGTTGGTCACCGCTATAATCACTTTTGTTCTTGGTAAAATCTCACTAATGTTCATAACCTGTAGCTACTTATCGTAATTAATGGTGACTCTCCCCACCTTCACATTGTCCCACAAGTTGGTATCAATCGCAATCACATGCTTTTCCTTCATCTGCTCGTAGAGGTCTCCGCCCACATCCAGTTCCAGGAAAATAGCCTGCAGCATTCCCTCATCACTGCCAGAGGCAAGCTTTACCATATACTGGTGTGCCGTCTCTTCTTTTTCCATAATTAACGCAAACTGTTCCGCTGTAAGCTGCGTCATCTCCCGCTGCCTGATAGACATCGTTTCATACGCATGCTGGGCTTCATACCGAATCCCTTCCATTGCCTCCTGGGATAATGCAAAACCGCTCTGCACAGCTTCTTTGTAATAAATATTATCTCGGATACAATAGTCCATGACCGCATTCTTGGCAAGGTCTGATACATAGCCAGACTCATACCCTTCCGCTGTCTGCTGGTTTAAGTACACATTCCAGTATGCCTTTGGATTCTGACTGTCATAAAGCCGTGCCGTCTGATCCACATCAGCTTCTAACTTCATAATGTAGTAGGAAATTTCCTGCAAGCTGATATTGGTTTCATCCACAGAAAGTACAATTTCCGGCAAGCTTTCCACAAAGTCGAAACGAGTACGATGCTTTAATACTCCAAGGAAAATGCAAACTGCTACAATCAGAAGCACAAAAACCAGAACGCCCTTTACTTCTTTCTTAAGTCGCAACTTGCGTTTTTTCTTTTTGGTTCCTGCCACGTTTTTTTTCGCGTTCTTCTCTTCGGCCATCCTATGGTCTCTTTCCAAAAATAATCTTTCCGCCACTGGTAATAACAATATGCTCTGCATCCTGCACGGAATAGTCATTGCTGGTCGTAAAGTTCGACCAATCTGCATGATTGATGCAGAAATTCACAGTAATAGTGCCCTTTTCAGGTACCACTATACCATCCGTAAAGGTAATGGTACACTTCTGATCCGTATCCTCGCCCTTTGCCGTAGCAAACACACCTTTACATCCATTTACACCAGTATAGCTTCCATCTGCCCCATTGACTGCTGCATGATAACATGCAAAGTTAAGTCCCTGGTCGCTATCCTTCGTAAAATAGAATTCGATGCCTAAATCGGATAGTTTAAGCGTTCCATCCGATTCATTTTTAATAGTCATGGTTCCGGAAATAGAAGATGCCGTAGAACCCATGTTGTCATAATTTACGGTTACAGAAACGTTCTCATTCGTTGCTGTCTTACTTCCAACAGGCGATCCACCAGCGGAACCCTGTCCAGGCTGCGCTCCAGCGCCATCATTTGCCCCCGGAACAAGGGTAATGACATTGCCTTTTCCGTCTCCGCTAGGTGGTTCTATACCATATACCAAAGTTTCTCCCGTATACAGCGCCATACCCGTCTGGTCTGAAACAGAACCATTTTGCATATTCACAAAAGAAGGATCATTGGTATTGTCCCAAACTCCACCAGCATTTCGAAGGCGGGCCTGCACCTCATGCTTGTAATGCTCCTGACCGCCGGGATACAACGAATTATCATCAAAGGTGATCGATAAGTAATAAATATGATTCTCTTCATCCCAACACTTTAATCCCTGGGCGGTTGCCCCCTGGACATAATTGGTCGTAATCTCAATCCCCTCTGCGGTTCCACCAGCAGCATAGATTTCAGAAAGATCCACATAGTAACGCAATTCCAGATTGTCCGGAATACGTGCAGGCCATGCCGTCATGTTATAAACATAAGCCTTCAGTTCAATGAAGTCCTGTCCCTCAACATTAATGCCTCCTTCAACATATAACTCTTTTCCAGGAGTCTCCACGGCGCCAAAATCTTTTAATGTCTCTCCTTTATAACGAGAGTACATTCTAGCCAGCGCCCCCGTGTATCCGGCATTATAATCGCAGGCAACCTCATTGGTATTGTAATTGCTGACCGTATCTATATATCCATCCGATGCATCGGGTCCACCAACCAAAGCACCATATAGAGTATGTCTGGCTTCAGCTGGTTCATTCATGTTATTACAGTAGGAGCCTTGTGCAGTACGATGATGAGGATTATGCGGATAATCCTTTCCCATACCAATCTGATAACAAAAGCCGGTATCACCTAAAATGTAGTTCACCTGGGACTCTGCAAAATCCCAGTATGCTTTACTTCTGGCTGCATCACAAACCGGCAAATCCGCATATACGCTAGCCACAAAAGCAGCCGTAGAAGCATAGCGAAGGCTTCCCCAGCTATCTAACCATGCCAGCCCCTGGGGTGTATAAGTAATATGATCCGAAGCATTATACGCTGACCACCAGTCAATATGTTTCTCAACAGCATCCGTATAGGTGCTCTTTTCTGTGATTTCAGAGAGAAGCAACGCCGCACCAATATGTACATCATCCCAGCACAGAGCCCAATCATAATCCTGTCCTGCCTGGCTATAATAATCCTCCGCCTTCTTCAGGTAAGTTTCCTCACCCGTAGCCAGATAAATCCATGCACCTGCCCAGGACAATTCATCGTAGAATCCAGACCAAGAGTTATAAAATCCGTTGGCTGCCGTGTAACCTGCATCGGATTTTGTATTCTCCGCAAATCGGTATAAGCTGATGGCATGTTCCAAACATTTCGTTGCAAAAGCTGGATCTTCTTTTTCAAATACAATGGCTGCTGAGGCTAGAGCTGCTGCCGTCTCACCACAAACTGCACTTCCTGGCGCATCCTTCGTAACCTTAAAAGAGGGTCTTGCCGTCGCAACATCCACTAGTTCCGCAGGTCCCCACCAGGTATGATCCGCATTACCATCTCCCACCTGATAGTAATATACTTCATCCGCTGGATGACATTTTATAAAGTACTCGCATGCCCAGCGAATATCTCCCAAAATATATTCCTTCTGTCCGCTTTCCTGATAGACCTCTGGATCTTTGTACAAGGAATACGCTAATAAAGTAGAGGAATAGGACATGGGAAGATTGAACTTTACATTATCTCCTGCGTCGTACCATCCACCAGACAAGTCAACATTATTATCACTGCCATCTGTCAGGCATGAATCTCCACGCCAGTTGCATCTAGTCTGTTCCGGAAGGTCACCGCTACGCTGTAATTCATAGAACAGAAGGGACTTCTGCAATGCTTCCCCATAGTTGTATTTACCAGTTCCCTTGGTTCCCTCGTATCCACTGCCAGTCGCCGACAAATTCCCTGTATTTACGGTTCCGCCCGCATGCGAAGCCATTTCCACAGTATCTATCACATTGCCTTCCGCGTCGACAGTTTCAACCCTCGTAGTTCCATCCGCTTCTACTGTGGTAATCACCGTATTCCCGTCTGCATCCACCTGGGTTGTCACCTGCGCCGACTGTGCGCTATCTTCTGCAGTACCTGTTTTCTTCCCATGATTACTGATTCCAACAGCAGCCAGAACACCACCAGTGACAAGAACCGCACCTACCGCGGGAAGGATAACTTTTAATTTTGCTTTACTCATTTCTGCTCCTATCTTACTTAAGGATTATCAGCCACCTGGGAAATAACATTTTTATTAATACGAACAAGGAAAATAACATTCATCAGTAAACTCATTAACTCTGCAATGGGGAAACACCACCAAATAGCAGGCAGACCAAAATTCTTTCCTAAAACATAAGCCACCGGAAGTAATACCACTAACTGTCTGGAAACGGAAACCATCATACTATAGAAACCATTGCCTAATGCCTGGTATACAGAACCACCAACAATACAGAACCATGCAATCAAATAATGGATTCCTATGATACGCAGGGCCGGCTTTCCTAAGATAATAAGGGACGGATCCCCAGTATCAAAGATACGAAGCAGTGGTTCCGGAATCACTTCAAAGGCTATGAAACCTAGCACCATCAGCAGTAGTCCTACCACCATACTCTTCTTGATAACCTCGTACATACGACTTCTCTTCTGTGCGCCAAAGTTATAAGCAAGAATCGGTACCAAACCATTATTTAAGCCAAAGAGCGGCATAAAGAAGAAACTCTGCAATTTAAAATACACAGTAAATACGGCTACAGATGCGGGATTAATACCATTTAACAGTTTATTCATCAGATAGGTCATTACCGATCCAATGGACTGCATAATGATAGTGGGAATACCTACTGCATAAATCCGTCCAATCATTCTACCGTCAGGACGGAACCCATGGAAGTCAATCTTTATGTCTGGATTCATCTTGAGGTTAAAGATAATTGCCAGAACCCCCGCTACGCACTGTCCAATAACCGTTGCGTAAGCGGCACCAGCAACTCCCATTTTGAATACAAAAATGAAAATGGGATCCAGAATAATATTAATCAAAGCACCAACAGACTGGGTAACCATGGTAAGAATGGTTCGACCGGTTGCCTGCAAGAGACGTTCAAAAATGAACTGGGTATATAAGCCAAAGGAAAATACGCAAACAATTCTTAAATACTGGGTTCCATATAAAAGGGTAAGCCCTTCCCCACCCTGGGATTTAATTAACACGCCTGGCAAAAACAGTCCAATCAACAAGAATAGAACATAGCTGCAGGCACTTAAAAAGATACCATTAGCAGTAGCTTTATTGACAGTATGTGTATCCTTCTCCCCCAGTGCTTTACTGAGAACCGCATTGACACCAACACATGTACCCGCACCAAAGGCAATCAGCAATGTCTGGAATGGAAATGCCATACCAAGCGCCGAAATCGCAGCGGTACCAGCATTTTCTCCCACCGATGGATCTGTGATTTTAGCTACAAACACACTATCCACAACATTGTAGCAAGCCTGCACCAGCATGGAAATCATCATGGGAAGCGACATGTTTAGCAGTAATTTCCCAATGGGCATCACGCCCATTTTATTTTCTTTTTTATCCTCTGACTGTCCGTTTAATACCACCCCTTCCATAGTGGTTTCTTCTTCATATACATCCGTGCTCATAATTCTTCCTCGTATTCCTGCATCTTTCGCAGTTTATTAATCATCATTTTCACTAATCTCTTTTAGCAGCGTATCCCCTATTCGCTGAATAATCTGCTCAATCAGTTCGCTCTGGTTAAAGAGATTCTTGTCCATATCATGTTCTTTTGCCATTTTACCTGCAAGTTCTGCGGATGGAATCAGATTCTCTACATCCGGGTCTTCCTTGGTGCTGGCTGTATTTTTCTCTGTACCTTCCATCATGTTTTCATCGCCAGGTTCTGCGTCTGCAACCAGTGCTTCCACTTTCTTCGCAGCCCTAGCCACTTCATCAACCTGATGGCTTTCCAAAACCGCCTTCGCATTTTCTTCCTTGGCTTTTTTCTCCTCTGCCATTGCCTTTAAGATCTCACTGGAAGTAGAAACTACCTGGTTACGTCCATTTTGCTTACCATAATAGAGACGAGCATCTGCTTCATTTAAGAGCGGGCCATAGTCTGTGTAGGGACCACCATCGGCCACACCAAAGGACATGGTAACGCGAATCGTCTGTGCTCCATAATGCACTTCGGCTGCTCTAATTTGGTCAAGAATTTCTTCCAAATACGCTGCGGCCTGATCCTGTCCTACCTTATTAAAAGCAAGTAGGAATTCCTCGCCACCCCATCTGGCAACAAAGCCCTTTCCAGTCATTCCTCGGGTCAGAATCGAGGCTACACGCTTCAATACCTCATCACCGGCATCATGGCCATAGGTATCATTTACTTTCTTAAAGAAGTCAATATCGCAGATACATACAGCGCAGCTGGTACCGTACTTCTCTTTCTGCTGCATCATTTTACGTAAGCGGGCTCCACCGTAACGACGATTATATAATCCTGTCAGTGGATCACGTTCTACCAAAACACGGATTGCCGCCTGCATATCATTTAAATCTTTACCAATCTCACCCATTTCATCAGAACGCTTTAATAACGGCGCCGGAAGTTCATTGGACAGTTCTCCCCCCATCATTCCGTGAAGGAATTTCTTCATAGAACGAACGTCTCCCAAAAGTCCCGATGTATAGGTCACACTGATAATACTTGCCAAAAGCATACATAGAATTGTAATTAACAAAATAGGAAACAGCGCCGCATTTCGCTCACTCTTCATATCACGCACAGACTTCGCCGCCGCTACCATACCTACATAAACATCATTATTGTAAATGGGAATATAACAGACGTAGTAGGCATTCCCTTCAATCTCAACCTCATGGAAGATAGCTGCTTTGTTCTTCTCCATATCGCTGACGATGGCTGGATTCACACCAGAATTAATATAGCGCTCGCCGTGAGAGTTATTCAGTGTAGTAAGAACACGAACATTCCCAAAAATAACAGAAACCTCCGTTTCGCTTTCTTTCGCCACCGCGTCAATCAGGGCATAATTACCAGTAATCTCTGTGTCACCTTTTAAGATTTTATAGGGTTCTGTATCACCAGTGGTCTGGTAAAGTCCCGGCACCATCGTCTCATAAGATGCTGCAACACTTTTCGCTACACCCTTTAAGGCTTCCTCCAGTTCCTTAACCAGGAATCTCTGATAAGCACTGATGGCTGCAATAGCAAAAATCGCCCCCATCAAAAGCATCGGAACCAGTGTACGCACAAGTATGCTGGTACGAAGACTTCCTTTTCTCTTTTTCTGATTCGTAACCTTTTTTTCCATGTCTGTAACCCCTTATCTTTAAAGATAAATATATTTGGGTGATTCCCCTCTTTTCACCACGTCACTGGTGATAATCACTTCTACTAGGTTTTCTTCCCCGGGCGCAAAGAATAATGGTTCCTGCAGGATATCATGTAAAACCGCATTTAGGCCTCTGGCCCCGATGTCCATGCCATCTACTTTCTCGACGATTTCATCAAGGGCCTCGTCCGTAAAGGATAATCGAAGGTCATCCTCCACTTTAAATTCATTTTTGTACTTCTCCAAAATACTTTCTTTTGGCTCTGTTAGCACTCTTCGAAGCGCCGCCTTGTCCAGCTTATGCAAAACCGCCATATTGGATAATCGCCCCGCAAGCTCTGTCTTCATACCATATTCCATCAGATGCTTCATTTTCAGATTATCCTTGGATAGTTCCACATCCTTGTTCTTCAAGGTCGACAAGCCAAAGGAATCTCCCGCTGTGTTTCTGTCCTTTCGAACAATCTCTTCTAACCCCTCAAAAGCGCCGGCGCAGATAAACAAAATGTTTTCTGTACTCATTGTGATCATTTCCCTGCCGTGCTCCTTGAGCTGACAAGGCACATCCACTAGCGTCCCTTCAAACATGCCTAAGAGCTGCCCCTGCAGTTCATCATTGATGTCAGAACCACGACTGCTCTTCCTGGAGGGAATAATTTTGTCAAATTCATCTAAGAAGACAATCCCGCACTCTGCCATATCAATATTACGATTGGCTTTCAGGAAAAGGTTTAACAATGCCTCTTCCTTATTACGTCCTTTCCAAGGGGTTGCCACAATACCGCTGAAATCACAGGTTGCTACAGGAACCGTCACTAAATCACTGATTCTGCGAATTAACTCCGTCTTTCCACACCCCGATGGTCCTATCATAACCACATTGTTTTTCAAAATCTTATGGTCCGGATACAGCAGACGCAGATAATGATTATAAACAGCAAGGCTCAGCGTTTCCTTCGCTTCATCTTGCCCTATGACATATTCATCTAAATAGGATTTAATTTTTTCTGGTGTATATTCTTCCAGGAATTTATGGATTTTTTCATCCTCTCCAGAAAGCTGTACGGGACGTCCCTTATGCTTTTTCTTTCCAGAAGAGAATGCTATCTTCTTCGGACGATTATGAATATACCGAATCCGGCAATAGGTAAGATGTCCTAACATCTTCTCCTGCTCCTGCGGGTCATCTACGTCCATGATGGACCATTCCATAAAAGCAAAAAAGTCCTCTAAATCCGCATTGGTAAAGATATGTTCCAAATTTCTGCCATCCTGAAAAATTACATCTTCCTGATGCGACATGCTATAGCGGTAAATAATGGACCAAAAGGGGGATCGAAATCCTGGCTCTTTAAAAGTTGCTCCTGCCAGTTTCATAATGCTGTACAGCGTATGTTCATGCTCCGGTCTAGCCACCATAATATAGTGCACCAGAAGTCCCGTGTACGCCAAAAGCACCTCCTTGTTTCCAAGGTGCATCTGCTCCTGCTCACATTTTTCCAGGCAGTGCAAAATATAATCATATCTGTTGTCCGCATTCGTATACTTAAAAACTTCCTTCATACGACCTGCCTTCTTCCTCCTCTATGCAGTAGCAGCCTGCTTCCTTTTTGCCCCAGACTACATCCTCATCAATCACCACTTCTGAAAGTTTCCCTTTCATGGATGGCGCCTTATATAGCACAGGCTTCATGATTTCCTGCACTTTTGCAAAGAGGGCACGAGCACCTGTTTTTTCTTTAATGGTCTCTTTTGCAATGGCCTTTAACGCGCCTTCTGTAAAGGTGAGGGATGCGCCACTCCCTAGTTCCAACTCTACCCCATAACGTTCCACCAGATTGTCTTCTGGCTCGGTTAGGATGCGTAAAAGATCTTCTTCTGTCATGGCATTTAATACTGCAATACTGCCAATACGTCCGGCAAGTTCGCGCTTCATACCATATGCCATTAGCACTTCATGGGTAATATGCTCCTTAATCACGGAAGCATCCATCTCCTTTTTAGGTACCCCAAGAAAGCCAATATTACCAGCGACTTTTCCCTGCTTCATCTGGTCTGCACGAATATAATCTTCAATATCCTGAAATGCTCCCGCTAGTACGAACAGCATTCGCGAAGTATTTAATGTCAGGGTATTGTGTCCATCCTTAATTTCCACATCGCCGCCTTCTAACATTGTTAAGAGCTGAGACTGCACATCATCATGCATATCCACGCCTCGCTCAGAAATGGCAGGCAACAGCACCTTATCAAACTCGTCCATGAAAATGATACCTTTTTCAGCCAGATCCTTCTTTCCTTCGGCGGCATCAAATAATTCAAGCAAAATATCACTCTTATGGCGCCCTCTGAACTGTTCAGCGCCCAAATTAGATACATCCGTAAATACCATAGGAAGTCCCGTAAGTTCCTTAATCCGGCGCATAATCTCTGTTTTTCCACAGCCGGAAGGGCCAATTAACAGAACAACATCTCCAGCAAAAGGCACTTCGGGATGATGAATCCGCTTCATATGCCCATAGACTGCTGTACTGATTGCTTTCTTTGCATCGTCCTGTCCAATAATAAAACGGTCAAGATATTCCTTAATAGCCGTAGGTTTTTGTAACTCCTGGCTTGCTGCCGCCTTCCTGCGTCTTAATCTGGTATTTCGAATACGATGAATACGACCAATTGCCTTTTGTGCATTCTCGTTTTCAGAGGTATCCAATGCTTCAGAAAGAATATCCGCTTCTAGAAAGCCAAGCACAAAAAGAGCACGGGTGCCAAAGACATCCGGCTGCTGCGTTACATCCTCTTCCAACTTATCTAACAGATGCAGGATGGTTCTTTCTTCCGGCAAAATCATTGGATCTTCCAATACTCTCTCATAGAGAAATACCAGATACTGAATCGCATCCACGTCATCTTCGTACAGATTCTGGCATACAGCCATAATCCGTTTCATCACATAGGGAAAGACTGGGGACTCTATGCCCGCCTCACTAAACTTTTCTGCTAGAAGCTCATCCTTTTCCTGAAGAGCATCCTTCTCAAATATATGGAGCAAGCGCTTTCTCCTTACAAAAATCCTTCTTATTTATTTTATCACATTTCCACGGTTCTAAAAATGTTTTCAATGTGTCCTCTGGTTAACCGTAAAATTCTTTCGTTGACTGCTCTAGAATAGGCATTTTTCTAGCAGGATTCTACTTTCTGTCTCTTCTCTATAATTATGTTATGTAAACCACATATGTAGCAATCTAGAAACAGGAGATAATTCAAGAAATTGCGTGTTTGTAAATCTATATTTGATTTTTCGCACTGTTTTTGGCGTCTTGTTGCGTCGCCACTTAAAAATCGGATTATTCATGAAAATGACTGTTTTAGTCATACACTCCTATTATTTAATTTATCGCATTTTCTACCACTCTATACTTCCGATTACTCTGCTCTGTTATTCATCTCCAGCAGCACGAAAATTCGTCTTATACAATGTCATGATACTTCCTGATCATATTCAGAAAAATCAAATTATTCCGTCTCGCTACCTTATCCTAAAAATACGATTTGGTTTACATAATATTAAAAAAACTGTAGTTATCCACAATTTATGTGAAACTATCCACCTGCAATTTGGTTTACATAATATAATTTTCTTCATTTTTCAATTTGGTTTACATAATATTTTATTCCAATTTTAGTTTACATAATATCTAGAAAATACTCTGGAAATAATTATTGACTATGGAGATATTGATATTTTCGTTTTTGATCTATTGGGGGCCAGTTTTACCCCCTGCATGTTTATCCGTCATTTCTGTCAATTTATTAGTTCAATTTTCTTTCAATTCTTATGCTGCGATTATCCCACTCATTTTTCCATTTTTTTCGTGTAATTTAAGCATTGACAATAATTTTGTCACACCATTCGTCATTATTTTTTCGTTTTCTTATCATTTCGACATACTTTCTATAAACAAAACGCATTTTTGCGAAATGATGGAAATCCTTCACGAAACAGTCCGTTATATATTCGTATTAAATTTGAATTGTTATTGTTAACATAATATTTTTCATTATTTTAACCACGCCTATATGTTGTATAAATTGTCTATATTTTTCATCAATTTATTTTGGTTTACATAATGTCATATTTTGTAATACTTTATTTTTAGTGTGGATACTGTGGAAAACTCTCAAAAAAAAGGGAGAAAGAGGGAAATATGAAATTTATTACAGAAAAAAGCAGCAAAAAAAGAGAGGAAAGAAATAAAAGCAATGAAAAATCTTATAAAAAAAGTAGGAAGATCAATGTTGCACAGAAATATGATTATTTTGATGAGTCTTTATTCTCACAGAAATTATCTCCAGATGAAAGTTTTCAAAAGGATTCTGGCATATAAAAAAGGCACTCAGAAACTTCTGAATGCCTCTCGTTTTATTACTTTCTCATGTTTTGCGGGTCATGAAGTCATTTGCAGGTTCTTATGAACAAGTTCATCAAGCCTTCAGGGCTTTAGCCCCTAACATCACCAAATCTTTATCCTCTCATCTCAATAACCGGCCCACCTGAGCCTTCAATGTAGGCTTTTGTAATCGTCACGGTGCCGATATTCTTATCTTTGGGGATTTCATACATAATATCCAGCATAAATTTGTCTATGATTGCTCTCAAAGCTCTTGCTCCCGTCTCCTCTTGGCTGGCTTTTTCTGCAATCGCTTCTAAACAATCCTCCGAAAATACCAATCTTACTTCATCTAACTCGAGAAGCTTCTGATATTGCTTCAGAATTGCATTTTTAGGCTCCGAAAGGATCTGTACATACATATCCTTTGTAAGAGACTCTAGCGTAATCACCATAGGAAGTCGGCCAATAAACTCTGGAATCATACCAAATTTGCGAATATCCTCCGTTTTGACCTGTGCCAAAACATTCTCTTTATCAAATTTATCTTTGAGTTCTGCCGCGAAGCCAATGGTATTTTGTTTATTAAGTCTCTTTTTAATTATTTCATCAAGTCCAGCAAATGCACCGGCGCAGATAAACAAAATATTGCTTGTATTCACGATTGTTGTGGGCACCATAGCATTTTTAGATGAGGAACCAATAGGCACTTCTATGTCCGCTCCTTCTAGTAGTTTTAACATTCCCTGCTGAACCGATTCACCACTGACATCGCGAGTATTGCTATTTGCCTTCTTGGCTAACTTGTCTATCTCATCAATGAAGATAATACCCTGCTCTGCTTTATTAACATCATTATCTGCTGCTGCCAGAAGTTTTGATACAACACTTTCGATATCATCACCAATATAACCAGCTTCCGTCAGGCTGGTGGCATCTGTAATCGCCAAGGGCACATTCAAAATCTTTGCCAATGTACGCACCAGATAGGTCTTTCCGGAACCCGTAGGTCCTATCATCAGCATATTAGACTTTTCGATTTCGATATCTTCCTGCGTACCAGTAGCCACACGCTTATAATGATTATATACCGCAACAGAAATCGCCTTTTTAGCCATGTCCTGTCCAATGACATATTCATCCAACTTGGCTCTGATTTCATGGGGTGCCGGAATATCTTTCAGCTCAATCAGGGGCTTATACTCCCCTTTCTTCTTTTTCTTAACCTTACGGCTGCCGGAAAAACCGCCACCTAATAAATCATTCATGTTTAGGAAGCTAAAGCGAGGCATGCCACCCATGACATTTTTCACATTGTCATCTTTAGACTTGTCATCATCCTTCTTATCTTCTTTTGTGGGCTGATCTTCTGAATCTGTGTCGCCGCTCTCTACAACGCTATCTGCGTCCTTTTTTTCTTCCGTCTGGCTTGCCTCTGGCTTAGGCTGTCCTGGCATAGCAAACCCAAAAGGCATTCCAAAACCTCCCATAGGAGGCATCTCACCATTCATATAGGGGCCTAAATCCATGGCATTCACCATGTCCATTGTCTTCTGCATACAGTCATTGCAAATCCAAGTATTCCCTGGCATCTTTAACATTTTACCAGCAACAGATTCTGATCTTCTGCATACAGAACAGATACTTTCATATCCATTGTCATTCTGATTGTAATCTTCCATACATTTCTTTGGCGTTTTATAGTCATCGTAATTCCTTTATATACGCCATTCTCCATTCATTATTTATTTTGCATTTTATATCTATTTGCATTTTAATTTTTCTTTCTCTGCCCACTCATCTTCCTTTTGGCTTCTTCCATAACCATATGCTGGATTAATGTGAACCTCACTTCCAACGCCCTTTTTAAAAAAGATTGGATTCGATGTACACTTTGCAATCAACCACTTGGGAAGTTTTTTGTAATGCTTGCCCAGGAAAAATCCAATGTACTTATAAGCACACGTTACATAGAATCCTGGGATCTGCTTTTTCTTTCCTACTTTCTTAAGGTGTTCTACAGTAGCTTTTACTAGTCTTTTTCCCTCTTTTGTTGCCGGGACTTTCGCAAAAACATCCGGATGCATTGCTTGTGAGACACCATTATCAAAATTTCGACGTAGCTGCGTAAGATTATTATACTTATGGTAATGTCTTACCTTTGCATCAGCAGCATAGGCAACTTGGTATCCTGCATCCATCGCTTTTGCAGCAAATAGCATATCTTCGTTAAATATCGCGCGTTTCACAAATCCATCCAACAAATTATAGACCTGTCGATTATACATAGCGCAAACATCAGAGCAGAAATATGTTTTAATCCCAAGCTCTGGCAAATCCTTTAGCGACTTCACCCTAGACTCTAATGGGTAATTAAACTTCCTAGAGAATCTTTCTATCTCACCACACTTTTTAGGAACACACTGCCTTGCATAACTCACTGCCACCATAGGCTCTGCATGGTGTTTGAGAAGATTTTCAATCAGTGTCTCATTAAGTGGAACTGCATCGTCTGTCATACAGACAAAATAGTCTGCTGTTGATAATTCCACGCCCATACGCCTTGTAGCGCCGTGGTCAAACTCATATTTTGAAATATGACGCACTACAATATTCTTGTACTGCTCCAGAAAACCTGTGCTATAAAAGAAATGATCAAAGTACTTCTGTTCTGTATTGATCAAAATAATCTTTTGTACAGGGTGGGTCTGCTGCTCTAAAAGCGTTATGATTTTTTTTAGTTTTTCATTCGGCTTATAGGTCGGAATGATTACATCAACAGTCTGCATTCTATCCTCATTTAGGGACAATCTCCCTACGTGTTTTTTCACAAAGCAATGCTTATTATACCATACCAGGGACCGATTTCCTACCTGGCACCAGTGACCGTTTCCAAACTAACCAATTACATTTTACCTTTATTTTGTGTCCAATTCGTAGTCTTCTCACGAAAAAAGGGTCAGTACAATACTGACCCCTTCTAATAACATATCATTTTTCCTTACCGACCAAGATAAGGCGCTGTATCCGCCTGAATCTGATTACTGCATTCAATAACAGTCTGTGATGGCTGATAATCCTCCGTTCCATACAGGAAACGATGAAGTTCCTTAACATTATCTACTAGATTCAAGGGAACTACACAGCTTCCCTTAGCTCCAATCATACCACCTGTACGATACTCATCAAACGGGAAGTGGTAAGACTCTTCCAAGATGTTATAGGATGAAACATTCTTTGCAAGTTCCAAAATCTCGTCTAATCCCAAGGATGTTGAGATATTGCTCATAGAATCCGTTACAATGCTAGTTACACTAGCAGGATTCATTCCCTTTGCCTTATTGATGATCTGCGTGATTACCGTACGCTGTCTCTGGGTACGCATAAAATCATTACCCACATAACGAATACGACAGTATGCCGTTGCCTGGAGACCATTTAATGTCTGCACGCCCTCACGTTCCACGGGAATATAATCCGTACCAGCATTTGCAAAGAAATGCTCACCATCTTCCGTAGTACCTACCATCGAGATCTGATAGTTATTTAAATGTTCAATCTCGCTAGAAAGGACATTGATATCGATACCACCAACAGCATCAACTAAGGAAGTCACCCCGGTAAAGCCAATCGTAACATAGTCGGTAATATTTAAATCCAAGTTCGTATTTAACATGTTGATGGCCTGTACCGGTCCACCCACGGCATAAGCCGCATTACACTTATTATAAGAGCCATTAGTTAGGTTCAAATAGCAGTCTCTAAGTACAGAGACCATCCTAACTTCTCCTGTGTCCAAATTAATGGCTGCAATAATAATGGTGTCTGTACGAGTGTTGCTGGATAATTGTTTTTCACGGGAATCCACACCAAAAAGTGCAATCGTTCTATATCCCTTACCTACAATCGTATTTCCGTTCTCATCAACCGTTGTCTTTTGCTGTTCAAAGTAGTCATTTACACCAGAATTCACAGCAAGATTTTCTTTTTCAATGTCGATATGCTCCATACCACTGCCATCGCCATCACCAGTCTTCAGGCCTTTCATGACCATCCACACAACAAAACCTACAGCGAGCAGTAGCAGTACTTCAACAACAATCAGTACAATAGCACGAGTCTTTTTTGCCTTACTCCTCTTTTTGCTGCTTCCCTTCTTCTTACTGCTGCCCTTTTTACTTGTTGCCATTTTTTCCTCTTTCTAATAGATTTGCCAATCTGCGGCAAATCCCCGTTTAATAAGCATTTTTATTTATGAAACCTTTAAATACCGTCAAAAATGCAATCTTGATGTCAAATCCAACGGTCCAGTTTTCAATGTAATACAAGTCATGATCAATACGTTTACGAATAGAAGTATTCCCACGAAAGCCATTGATCTGTGCCCATCCAGTAATACCTGGACGCACCTGATGCTTAATCATATAACCAGGAATCTCTTCCTTATATTTCTCAACGAACTGCGGTCTTTCTGGTCTAGGCCCCACTAGGGACATGTCTCCCTTTAAGACATTAAACATCTGAGGAATCTCGTCTAAACTAGTAGAACGCAGGAACTTTCCAATCCCCGTCACTCTGGGATCGCCCTTCACGGTCCATCCAGCCTTCTCCTCATCTTCCGTCTGTTCACGCATTGTGCGGAACTTATACATCTTAAAAGTTTTATTGTGACGACCAACTCGTTCCTGACAGAAAATAACCTTACCGCCGTCGCAGCATTTAATCATTATAGCACTAATCAGCATAATCGGGCTAAAGAATATAATGCATAACAGCGACCCTATAATATCTGCCAACCGTTTCACAAACATATTCCAAGTATTGGACAGGGGCACATAGCGAATATTTACTACGGCTAGTCCCGACAATTCCTCAATATAAGGCTTTGTAGGAATGACACTATTATAATCCGGAATAAACTTCGTATGCACACCGGACTTCTCACAGATGGTTACTAGCTCTTCCAATCGCTCGTAGTCCTTTAGCGCCAAAGTAATAGCAATTTCATCTAGCTTATTTTCCGGTAAGATAATGTGAATATTATCAATCTTTCCTAGAACTTTAACCCCCTTATACACAGTACCAGCCGGAATATGATCATCTAAAATTCCGCGTACTACATAGCCCCACTGGGGATTCTCATCAATTCTTCTAATGTAAGTTTCTGCTGCTCTGGAGTACCCTACTAGCAGAACATACTTCACATTGTATCCTTTTCTTCTTATGCTCCGCAAAATCGCACGAATCATAAGTCTAGAAAGAATTTCCAGACCAATGGAGAACCCAAAGAACATACCAATCATAGTTCGGGAAATATCTGTAATCTTAAGTACATACAGCGCTGCCGCAAACAAAAGAAGTCCAAAACTACAGCCCCTTATGATATTAAAAATCTCCCGAATCGTTGTTGCCTGACGCTTGGCCATGTACATGCCACAGCGATAAAAAATCACAAGATAAATCGGCAAGATAATGCTTAAGAGCTGAAAATAGTCCTCTTTCGGCAAAACACCGACCATTGGCGTATTGTTATCCAGAATCTTAAACTTAATTACCCATGCAGCAAGATAAGCTGTCACAATCATGACAGCATCCATAAGCACATGAATTCTATTAAGTACCCTCTGGTTATCCTTAATCATGCGAATCTCCAACAAACAAATGAGCTTCACTATACCGCGAAATCACAATGGCTAATGCAATGAGATTTACATAACACGCCATATTAATTTTACACAATTAACCCGTTTTTTTCAAATTATAGGGCATATTTTACCCACAAATCCTGCGAATGGTCCAATAATACAATTCCACTTGCACCTTTAGTACATTGCGAATCGGCACCTTATGGAAATCAACCTTCTTATCTCTGTGTTCTTTGGTGAGTTTCATCCCCTCCCAAAGTCCTGCCAAATACTCTTTACCAAGTCCCTTTTTAATATAGAAGATACTCTTGATAAAAAAGCCCAGGAAAATCCACTGTCCATTTAATAGAAGCTGCCAAAGAGGCATATTCTTCCAGAGGAAATAAAAGTTATTACGTCCAGAATATCTTGCTTTAAATGCATTATATCTAGAGCCTGAACTTGCACTGCCTGCGTGATATACAACCGCTGCTGGAACCGAGATATTCACATATCCCTGCAGTTTTGCGCGGTATCCCAAATCTACATCTTCAAAATACGCAAAATGCACTTCATCTAAACCACCCAAAGCAAGGTACACATCCTTTCTGTAGATGGCTGCACCGCCACAGGCACTGAAAATATGTTTTTTCTTCCGTAGCCGTTCTGCGGGCTTATCCTTCCCGGGAGCAAATGCCCATCCCATAATGGTTAGGCCGTCTCCAGCATCATCAAGTACCTCTGGATTCTGCATAGAAACCATCTTCGCTTGGGCGGAAAAAATCTTAGGACTTCTTCGAATCGCCTTATATAATGCCTTCGCAAAGTCTTTGTGGCAGGTTGTGTCATTATTTAACAAAATAACATAGGGTGCCTTTGCAGCTTTCACACCATCATTACAGGACTTGCAAAAGCCACCATTCGTTTCATGAAACAAAAAGCGTACGGCAGGATATCGTTCCTCCAATGCTTTTGCACTGTCATCCTCAGAAGCATCATCCACAACGATAATTTCCATCCCAGGCATGGTCTGTTGCCCAAGACTTAATAGACAATTTTCCAGATACTCTGCCCCATTATAATTGGGAATTACAACACTAACTCTCGGCTTCATTTGTCTCTACTTTCTCTGAAGGGTCATATATTATTTCAACGCCCATTTCCCGTAGTTTATTGCAAAATTTAATGCTTTTCTTGATAAATACTTCCTCTTTTTCGGGCTTTCCGGTATAGGCCATTTCTTCCTCTGATAAAGGATAAGATGTCCCCGTTATTTTTTCAAAAAGCGGAATCAAATCCTCTCTGAGTTCCATGCATCTAATATCACCGCAGCCAATTCTCTGCTGCAGACTGGCGCGATGCAAATAACCACTATATCCTTTTCGCAGCCCACCATATACTGTCTTTCCACTGGTGTTAATTGCACCCATACAAAGTTTCCCTTTTGCATAGGCCGGCCTTACAATAACGCCTACCTTCGGCCGACTTTCAAAAAGATTATCATATTCCACCTGGTAGAATCCGAGATGCTTCTTCGCTACCACAGTAGCTTTCCATCCCTTCACCAAAAGAAAAGACTCTATCGCTCTTCCGCCGGCTTCGTAAGCATATCCTTTTGCATCTGTGTTTTCTGCAGTGGAGCCTTCTGAACTTCTCCAGTGGTATAAAACCTTGGGGACATGCAGAATATAATCTTTCACTTTATCCTCGCCAACCTGCTGCTCCGTCACCAAAACCGTTCGTAGAATTAGGTCAAAATCCTGCGCACCATCATACTCCTTTCTTAGTTCCAAAGCCTGCAAAATATCTCTGCGGAACATAGAAAGATGGCATATATAGTTATTTGTTAAAAGTAAATCTAAGTTATATGCAGGTTTAAGATTTGGCGCAAAATACGAATCTAAATAGGTATTGCACTTATCTTCATCTGAATATACCAGTGCAGGGCCTTTAGAATACTCCTCTACCCCTAAGGATTCCATTTTCTTTTGAAGAGCCACCACCATTTGATAGAGAGCATCTGTCGTCAGTACATCGTCGTGGTCAAGAAGCGCTATATAGTCTCCCTTTGCCTCCCTCAAAATGGCATTTGTATTTTCAGAGATTCCGCCATTCTCCTCCAGACGAATATAACGAATTTTCCCGTACTGCTCCGAAAATTCTTCAACCAGTCCTTTTAAGTGATCATCATCTGACGCATCCCCCAGAATGAGTTCAAAATGCTGATAGCTCTGGTCCATCACCGACAGAATCAAATCTTCCAGAAATACACTCTTTGTATTATAAAGTGGCACCAAAATGCTAACGAGAGGCGGATTCACCATTGCCTTCGTTGCTTCCTGTTGTTTCACCAGTTCGGCAGGCGTAGGCTCTGTATAGACATAACGTCCTTTCCGCTTGGTACGGATTTTTTCTTCCAAGCGCTCTCTAGCTGCCAAATAGGTGTCTTTGACGCCATTACGTTTCATATATCGAATAGTTTTCTGGATATCGGATATATTCATGGTTGTCTCCATTTTGCAAATAAGACCATACCCCGCAGGGTATGGTCTAAAAATACTAATTACTCATATTCTGGATACATATTACAGCTGTGCCTGTAATGCTTCGGTTAATGCCTTTACTTTCTCATCTGCATCTGCAAGGCTGGTACCCTTCACACCCATATAGAATTTAATCTTAGGCTCTGTTCCAGAAGGACGAGCACAGCACCATGCGTCATTCTCTAACTCAAAGTAAAGAACATTAGAAGAAGGTAAACCAGTTTCGCTCGTTGCACCGGTTTCGTTATCTACAATAACGTTCTTCTTATAATCGCGGAACTTCAAAACCTTTAACTCACCAAGAGCCTTGGGAGGATTGTTACGAAGCTTCTCCATCATCTGTGCGATTTCTTCCAGGCCTTCCTTACCCTTCTTTGTGATAGCAACCTGGGTCTCCTTATAGAAGCCGTACTTTTCGTACATTTCCATCATCATATCCCAAAGAGTGATGCCCTGCTTCTTGCAATATGCTGCAACTTCGCATAAGCACATAACAGCAACAACTGCATCCTTATCTCTTGCATGGGTACCTGCAAGACATCCATAGGACTCTTCCAAACCAAAGACATAGTTATTGGAGCCGGTCTGTTCAAAGAGTTTAATCTGCTCACCGATAAACTTAAAGCCGGTTAATACTTCGATTTCCTTAATGCCATAAGCCTTAGTGATAGCCTGTGCCATATTGGTCGTAACAATGGTAGTTACCAGAGCAGGATTTGCAGGCATGGTGCCCGTTGCTACTCTCTCTCGAAGAATATACTCCGCAATCAGCATACCGGACATATTACCGGTGAAAGGTACATACTCTCCGCTCTTTGTATCAAGGCAGTAAATACCAAGACGGTCTGCATCGGGATCTGTTGCCATAACTACATCTGCATTCTTTTCCTTAGCAAGCTTTAATGCAAGCTCAAATGCCTTAGGATCTTCCGGGTTCGGATATGCCAAGGTGGTAAAGTTAGGATCTGGCATTTCCTGTTCAGGAACAACATATACATTCTTAAATCCAAGTTCAGAAAGAATTCTTCTAACAGGAATATTACCAGTTCCATTGAAAGGAGAATATACAATCTTAATATCATCAGCAACAGCCTTGATTACTTCAGGATGGATAATCTGCTTCTTAAGTTCTTCCATATAAGAATCATCAATATCCTTGGAGATGATTTCATATAATCCCTGTTCCATAGCGGCTGCCTTATCCATGGTCTTTACAGCATGGTAGTCGGTAACAGCCTTTACTTCATCAATGATTTCCTTATCCTTTGGTGCGGTTACCTGTGCGCCGTCTTCCCAGTAGCACTTGTATCCATTGTACTCCGGAGGATTGTGAGATGCAGTAACCACAATACCAGAGATACAACCTAACTGACGAAGTGCATAAGAAAGCATAGGCGTAGGTCTTAAAGATTCAAATACATATGCCTTAATGCCATTTGCTGCAAGGCAAAGTGCTGCCTCATCTGCAAACTCAGGACTCATTCTACGGGAATCGTATGCAATAGCAACACCCTTCTTTTCTCCGCCCTGCTTCTTAATATAATTTGCAAGACCCTGGGTTGCCTTACGTACGGTATAAATGTTCATTCTATTGGTACCTGCACCAATGACGCCACGAAGACCACCTGTACCAAACTCAAGTTCCTTATAGAAACGGTCTTCTACTTCCTTCTCGTCATTACGAATAGCAAGTAATTCATCCTTGGTTGCCTGGTCAAAATAGTCATCGTTTAACCAGAAATTAAAATCATCCATGTAACTCATTGTACGGGATCCTTTCTGCTTCTTAATTTTATAAAACCACAGTATCTTGTGTCCCTCTGGGGAGAAAAACACACTTAGTTGTTATTTTACACGTTTAACCGTTTTTTTTCAATAACACAGCTAAATCCAGCTTCCTATTTTTTCTCTTCCTTCTGCGGCATTCTTCCATAGGTCTCTGCAAGTCCTCTAATAGATCCTGCCAAAGCATCGGACAGGAAGTTGGGCTGCAATCTCCACTCCCAGTTGCCATCCATAGTACCAGGCATGTTAATACGAGCTTCTTTTCCCTTTACTAAATAGTCCTGCAAAGGCACAATACAGAGAAAAGCCGGAGAATGATAAGCCTCCCTAATCATATCCCACACAAAGCCGCCAAAATCAGAATTCATGGAGTTAATATACCTTCTGGCAAATCCTCTATCACCTTCGTTAATTTCCTGAGCCCATGCCATCAGCGTAGTATTATCATGGGTTCCTGTATAAACGACAGAATTCTTCTCATGACGATGGGTCATATACTTGCTGTCCCAACTGGTAAACGCATACTGCAATACATTCATACCAGGAATACCACTATCCTTCAGAAGTGCCTCATTTTCCTTTGTGACCGTACCAAGGTCTTCGGCAATCATTTTCACTTCGCCCATAGCAGCTTTTAGTGCATTAAAGAAATCCATACCTGGTCCTTTTTCCTGCTTGCCTTCCTTCGCGTTCTTTGCGCCATAGGGCACTGCATAATATTCCGCAAAGCCGTGGAAATGATCGATACGGATAACATCAAAAAGCTCGTAGTTTCGCTGCATACGCTTTACCCACCACTCGTATCCGTTTTTCTTCATGCTCTTCCAATCATAAATGGGATTGCCCCACATCTGACCCTCTGCCGAAAATGCATCGGGAGGGCAACCTGCAACTACCTTCGGAACAAGTTCCTTATCTAACTGAAAGACTTCCGGATGCTGCCATACATCAGCACTATCCAAAGAAACATAAAATGGCATATCTCCAATGATCTTTACATTCTTTTTCTTTGCATATTCATGTAAGGCTTCCCAGTGCTGCGCAAACATAAACTGTCTGAAATAGATAAATCCAATATGCTCTGCTCTTTCCGACTTAACCTTCTCAAGAGCTGCTGTTTTTCTAGTTTTTAATTCTGCCGGCCACTCATACCAAGCTTTTCCTTCCTCCATAGCCTTGATGGTATGATAAAGCGCAAAATCTTCAATCCATTCCACGTGTTTTGCTAGGAAATCGTCATACTTCTTTGCAAGCGTTTTATCAGCTGCCTTTTTTTCTAAAAATCTTTCATAAGCTTTATGAAGCAGAGGGGAACGATTCTCATAGATTTTCCCATAATCTACGCGTTCTACATTCCCGCCAAAATCACAAGCATTACACTCATCGTAAGTAAGATATCCTTCCTCTACCAACTTTACTGGATCAATAAAATAAGGGTTCCCTGCAAAAGCTGATACTGGCTGATAAGGAGAGTTCCCAAATCCCGTAGGGCCTAAAGGCAGTACCTGCCAAAATCCCTGCCCAGACTTTTCCAGAAAATCCACAAACTGGTATGCCTCTTTTCCCAGTGCCCCGATTCCATAAGGGGAAGGGATGGAAAAAATTGGCATCAATATTCCACTTTCTCTCATTTTTATGTGCTCCTTAATATAGTTTACATAATTATACCACACTTGCCCCGGGGACGGTCCTTTTGTGCAATGGTGTGTCCCTCTGGGCATAGGTGTGTCCCTCTGAATAACCCTGTTCCTCTATGTCACAGGGATTCCGCCTTGTCCCTACTCTTCCTCACAAACAATTAGCAACGCTCCCTCTTCCACAGAAACACTGGCGCTTTTTCCCACAAAGTGATTGCTAACTCCCAAGGCATAATCATTATGCAATTCCCCTTCATATTCATAAAACAATCCTTTAATCCTTACCCCTTTTGCCACATCTGTTAAGGAAAAGACCGACAGGTGTCCTTGCTGCGTCTCTGGGAAATCCATCGTTCCATTCACCAGAACGCTGCATGCTGTCTGTTCACACACCATGATAATTTTCATTCCCTGCCCAGCAAACTTTTGCATCAGCTGTACATTGGCAAAGCTATGGGAAATCCTATCGCCTCCAAGACCGCCAAAAATCCAGGCTTCCCGAATTCCTCGAGTAAACGCCTCTTGCAGCGCTAAAGCCATGTCTGTATCATCTTTCACAACAGGTACAACTTTCGTTTCTACCCCAACAGTATATGAAGTATCTGCAGCCTCTTTTGTAGAGTCCATATCTCCCACATAATAATCCGGTGTGCACTGCAGTGAAGTAAACATATGAATACCGCCGTCTACTGCAATTTTATAGACATCCTCCCTTAATAGCGCCTCGAGTTTTGCCATCTCCTTACCAACAGGCGCTGCCCCCACTAAGACCGCTATTTTTCTAACATCATTTTTCATCTTCAAAACTCTTATTTTTCTAAAATACAACTATTACAAAGCAAAATCTTCTTGTCTGCTTTAACATCAAAACACCGGCAGGGAATCCTCTGCCGGTGCATTACATAACCTTTTTCTATTTTTTATTTCTTAATAATACGTGCCTTCCAAAGAAGTTCACCATTTCTCACCATTCCATAGCTGGTAGCACTATCTCTGCAAAGCGTTAACTCTTCATCGCCAAATGCAGGAGCTGTTAATCTAATATCTACCATATTTTCTTTTAAAGTAGAAGGCTCATTCTCATTTAACCACTGTAAGAAAAACTCTGCCATCTCTAATCCGGGCACAATGGGATGTTCTCCTCTATGAATGGTATTAGGATCATTCATGGATTCAACAAACGCAATGATCTCCTGCGGGTTAAATGAAACCTTTGCAAGTTCTTCTGCAAATGTAACCGTCTTTGCTGGAGCAGCTGTGGGATCCCCCGTAGGCTTTAATAATGTAATCTCTGCAAGCATGCCTTCTCTTCTTACTTCCACTTTTGTAAAGAGCTGGTTCTTTGTAGTTACTTCTACGCCTTCCTCTTTATCCGTTTCCGTAAACATCAGCTTACCAATCATACTGCCATCCTCAAAAGGCATGGTTGTAAACAGGGAAAATAATTTTCTGTAATCCATCTTTTTATCCTTTACTTATTTTAATAAATTTGCTTTTACCAGCTGTCGGCGAACAGGTATACCAATTGCAGAAGCAACCGCAAGTTTAGCACAGTCTACTCCAACAAATGGATATACGCATGCTGCTAAAGCAGATTGAAGTTCCATATGGCTTACAAACATAAACCAGATAGTTCCTATTAAGTATACCACGAGAAGTCCTAATATTTGTCCTAAAAAGACAAGGGGAATCTTTTTGATAAACTTCTGCGCAAAAAGTCCACCAACAAAAGCATGGAAAATCCCACCTACCAAATAACCGCCAGTGGGTCCTACGATTTTTGCCAAACCTGCGCCGCCACCAGAAAATACAGGAAGGCCGACCATACCCAGCAGTAGATATACAACTACACAAAGTGGTGCCATCCACCTCCCTAAAATTACAGAACATAAAGACAATGCAAACGTAAATAAGGTAATCGGAACTGGTCCAATGGGAATCGTTTGGGGGCCGCAGATACACAGAATCGCTGCCATCAGCGCAGTTTCTGTAAGATATACAATAGAATGATGTTTTTTCATAGAAGTTGTCTCCATTCGAAATGAATCCTTTAAATTCCTTATGTATAATACCTTCCCTTCCCCCAATTATCAACCTCCAATCAACAAATTAGCCATTCCTTTTCAATATTCCATCAGCGATGCACCTCCCCGTGATATAATAAGAAAGTTGAATCTTACACAACAAATATTTCATTTTATTATGGAGGAAACAATATGAACTGTCCCAGCTGTGGATCACCAATTAGTGATGACGCAAAATTCTGTACCATCTGTGGAGCATCTATTCCTGCAGGCACTGCGGCACCTGTGAATAATGCAATGCCCGCCAACAATGGTACTCCCATGATGCAACCTATGAATAACGGCATGCCCATGATGCAGCAGAACCAGGGCTACAATCCCGGTATGAATCAAAGCTTCCAGCAGAATGCGCCTATGAACAATGGCATGGACAACATGGCCATGGGCTTCAATGGTTCCTGGAACAACAATTCCTATGCAGGTACCACGGGAAGCTTTATCAACGAGGGCGAAGTTGTCGTTGCTTCCATGCGTAATGGCATTGGCTCTAATATTTTATCCGGTGAAGGCATTATGAACGAGGACTGTATCCTCACCAACGAGAGAATTTATTACAATGCACGTCGCGGCATTGTTTCTGTTACCTCTGTGAATGAACGTGTAGATATCAAAGATGTGACTGGCACCAAGATTGTTACCTTTGCTAACTGGTGGTTTGTGATCTTGTCCGTTATCTTCTTTATTGCAGGTCTTGCTTTAATCGGTCCTATGGATGGATGGTCCTGTGCGGTTTTCCTACCTATCGCACTCATTGAACTTATTGTTTTCTTCTTAACCAAAAAGAAGCATATCTTTATTGAATATGCCGGCGGCAATATGCACTTTAGCGTTAAGAAATTTTCCTTTGCCAATGTTCAAAACTTCCAGAGTGAAATTTATCGTCAGAAGACTAAGTTAGAAAAAGCAGCAAAAGAAAACAAAGATAAATAAAAAGCAAAATTAGGGGCTGCACACAGCAGCCCCTTTTTCTTTCTAATTCACAGACGAATTCGCCTATTCTATATTTTCAATTCCTACAATAATTATCCTAATCTCCTACCAAATAGAAACAAAGAATTAATCCTGCATAAACACATCTTCTACTGCATTCTCATGGAACATTCTACGCATTGCATAATAATGCTCATTTGCTCTCCATCCCTGATCGATGGATCCTTCTCCTTCGCTTACAATAATGGTATTCGGATAGGCAGCGCGAAGTGCCGACACCTGTGATGCTGGAATGTAGGTATGCTCCATCCACAAGCGCACCAGCCGTGGGTGGTTATAAAGTGGTCCTGCATCATAGATTGGATTATAACTAATATTTAAATCCATGAGTTTAGGCATATTATTTAAAAAGCTAATATCAGAAACCGCATTGCTAAAGAATTCCAGATAACGCATTTCCGTCAAATTACTGAGGACAGACAAATCATCTAGGTGGTGTAGTGAACCATCAGGTCTTTTATAAACCACATTGTCTACTAGAATAAGTACGCGAAGGTTCGTAAGCTTTTCTAAGAAGCTCAGATCATTGACATAATTATGCCCTAAATCGAGAGCCAATAAATCCTTGCAGTATTTCAAATATTTTGCATCCTCATTCTGCATATAGAAATCATCTGCACAGGTTTTATCAGAGGTAAAAGCAACAATATCCGTACGAAAATCCCAATGTTCCAGATGCACTTCCCAAATAATACGCAGATCCTCATGGCGATCACAGATGGCCGCCATCTCATCATTGGTATATCCACAGTTACACATCTCTATGCTTTCCAAATTAGGAAACAACGATATAAATGTATCAAAATCAAATCCGTCCATTTCAGCAAGAGGCATCTCACTTACCATAATCTCTGCTGTATCGCAAGGAATCACCAATTCCCCTAAAGGTACGTTATATAAAAATGAAACATCCTGTCCCTGTGTCAGTTGCAAAATGTCCGCTATTTCCTCATAGGTTAGCGCGTGGCCCATCAAATCCACCTCTGCACCTTCCGGCTGCCCACCAATATACGCAAGCACTTCTCCATAGGTCTGATCAATGGGACGTCCTTTTACAGGCATCGCTCTAGATAAATCGCATGCAGACGCCTCTGCATCTATCATAATATGCGGTTCTTCAGGCTCTGTTTCCTGCTCAGGTTCTACTTCGTTTTCCGAGACAATACCCTCGGTGACCTCTTGTTCCTGACCTTCCATGTTGTCTGCAGTCTCAGGAGATTTTCCCCCAAAAGAGCAGCCTGCTAACCCCAGAAAACAAAGGGCACTCCCCAGGGAGATGCTCCATTTATTTTTTATTTTCTTACACATTCTACTTTTCATTCAATCTACACTCTTACAAATTCAGCTTGCATTCTGCAAAACTTATGTTATAATCCCTATGTCTGAACATCAGACTGTCTGTTCGAAAATCCATCCAGACATTAAACAAATACTAGGAGGAAAAATATGAATACAAAGTCAAAAGCCCTGGCAATCGCTCAGGCCGGCATTATCGCCGCACTCTACGTCGCACTCACCTTTTTAGCAAACGCATTTGGTTTAGCTAACTATGCTATTCAAATTCGCTTTTCCGAAGCACTGACCATTCTGCCAATTTTTACACCAGCAGCCATTCCTGGTCTCTTCATCGGTTGTCTGCTTAGCAACATTTTAACTGGATGCATTCTTTTAGATGTCATCTGTGGTTCACTAACCACTCTGATTGCTGCTGTGTTCACTTATCTTATCGGCAGAACCGCTTTTAAGTATAAGCACTTCCTTGCACCCCTGCCACCTATCATTGGAAACACCATCGTCGTTCCCTTAGTACTTGCCTTTGGCAACAAGTTAGAAGGAGCCATCTGGTACTTCGCACTGACGGTATGTGCTGGTGAAATCATTTCCTGCGGCATTCTTGGTGTTCTCTTATATCTTGCACTCCGCAAAAAAGCCTACAAGATTTTTGGCACAAAACAGTAGAACCTTTCCCCAGAGGTTATCATAGAGTAGGGACGGGCAACGGTAGCTTTTCGCTCCGTTGTCCGTCCCTCATTTTATGGAATCGAATCTTCTGTAGCATCCTGTCCCCAATAATCATACAAACCAGTTTCCTCCGGCGAAGCATACTTCGGTTCCAGGCTTTCTTCCATCTCTCGTTCAATCTTCTCGTAAGCCTTTGAGAGATTTCCCAAAGCCGCAAAAGGCGCAAACTGCTTTGCTCTAGACTCCATGCTCATCTTATGGGCCGGTCGCTTAGGCATACTTCTATCCTTCCCTCTGCATTTACTATCAGGATACTATCTACATAGTTTCAGAGTTTTTCTCATCACAATACTTACAACGATATACTTCCTTCTTCGCATCTGCTAAATAAAAGATATGAGGAAGTTCCTGCTCAATGGATGTAATGCAGCGAGGATTCTTGCACTTCATAATACCTGTAATTTCCTGTGGAAGCACCAATTCCTTCTTTGCTACAATCTCTCCATTCTGAATCATGTTTACAGTAATGGTATGATCAATAACTGCCAACACGTCCATATCCATTTCTTCAATGGCGCATTCAACCTTAATAATATCTTTCTTGCCAAGCTTATTGCTTTTTGCATTTTTGATAATAGCTACGGTGCAGTCCTTTTTGCCAAGTCCTAAATGATAATAGATTGACATACTCTTTCCTGCGGGAATATGGTCAAGCACGTAGCCTTCTTCAATTTGTCCAACGTTTAACATGTAATTCTCCTTTTCTATGCCAGCTCAAGTAGGGTTAGGATAAGTGCCATTCTTACATAACGGCCATACAGAACCTGCTTGAAGTAAACCGCTCTAGGATCTTCATCCACTTCAACCGAAATCTCATTAACGCGAGGAAGGGGATGCAATACCAGCATATCTTCCTTTGCCAGTGCCATCTTTTCCTTGTTCAAAATATAGAAATCTTTCAAACGTACATAGTCTTCCTCATTAAAGAAACGTTCTCTCTGTACGCGAGTCATATAAAGCAAATCCAGCGATGGCATAGCATCTTCCAAACTGGTAACCTCTTCAAAACTTGCGCCTTCCTCTACCAACTTTTCTCGAATATAGCTGGGAAGTTTTAATTCCTCTGGTGAGATAAAGATAAACTTAACACCTTCATAACGAAGCAATGCGTTGATTAAAGAATGTACGGTTCTACCAAATTTTAAATCTCCACAGAGACCAATGGTAAAGTTACCAAGACGTCCTTTTAAGGAGCGGATGGTTAACAAATCCGTTAGGGTCTGGGTAGGATGCTGATGACCGCCATCACCGGCGTTGATTACCGGTACAGAAGCCTTCGTTGACGCAACCATAGGTGCACCCTCTTTAGGATGACGCATTGCACAAATATCTGCATACGCACTAATCATACGAATGGTATCAGACACACTCTCACCTTTTGCTGCAGAAGATGATTTCGCATCAGAAAAACCAAGCACCTTTCCGCCAAGCTTAATCATGGCACTTTCAAAAGAAAGTCTGGTTCTTGTACTAGGCTCATAGAAACAGGTTGCTAAAATCTTGCCATCACATTTATGGGCATAGGCGGCCTCCTTCCTTTCAATCTCTCCAGCCAAATCAAACAGCTTATCCAGCTCTTCCACCGTGAAATCCAGCGGGCTCATCAGATGTCGTAACATGTTTTACTCCCTTTCTCTTTGAAAACTTCTCAAAAAAAGTGGGGAGAATACTCTCCCCAGAAAATTAAATAATAGTTAGCAGGTCTTCCACTGCTTTTCTCTTTGGTGCAACTGGTTCTTCATCTGGATAACCAATAGGCACTACTGCAATAAGTTCGCGATCTTCAGGAAGATTAAGAACATCTCCTGCGTCAGGATCAACAAGCCCCATGATTACAGTTCCAAGGCCATGTTCATAAGCTGCAAGACAGAATGTCTGGGTTGCTACACCAGCATCAAACATGGTCCAACGATCTTCACGAACAGTACTGAAAGAACCATCTCTTTCATAACCACTACGATTCTTCATAGCGACTACACAACAAACAGCAGGCGCACTCTTCATAATCTCACCATTACCTGCCCAAAGCTTAGTATGAGCAGCGAGTTCTGCTTTCTTTGCCTCATCCTTGATAATATAGTAACGGGCAATCTGGGAATGCTTCCAGCTAGGTGCATAGGACGCTTCCAAAACGATCTCACGAAGTACATCATCACTAACAGCATCGCTCTTAAACTTGCGGATACTACGTCTTCCCATAATACACTCTTTTGCGTTCATGTGATTACCCTCCAAATCTAATATTTTCAAACATTTCAACCACTATATATGGTGGATTTTCGCCTTTCTTATGATACCACAGCACGGGGTATGCCGCAAGGAAAAAGCGCCCTCCTTCTCTCCCCTTTTTAAGGTGGTATAATGAAGTTATGATGCAGATACCTATTTTATCGTTAGCCCCCATGGAGGGCATTACAACCTATATCTTTCGAAACGCGCTGCAGAAGTACTATGGCGGCGTAGATGAGTATTTCAGTCCCTTTATTTCCGCCCACAAGAATAAAAATTTGAGCAATAAAGAACTGCGTGATATTCTCCCAGAGAACAATGCGACGCTTACACTCATTCCACAAATTCTCTGTGGAAACGCAGAGGACTTTTTAAATACTGCTTCTCAGATAGCTATGCTAGGTTATCAGCATATCAACTTAAACTTTGGTTGCCCCTCCGGCACCGTAACCAGCAAAGGAAAAGGGTCCGGAATTCTGCAGGATCCCCATGCAATGGAGCAAATATTAGATAAAATTTTCTCTTCCACAAATCTTTCCATCTCTATCAAAACAAGACTTGGATTTGACTTCTACGAGGAGTGGGAGGATCTCCTTGCCGTCTACAAAAAGTTTCCTTTAAAGGAACTTATCATTCACGCCAGAGTCCGAGAAGACTATTACAAAGGAACCGCAAAATATATCTATGTCAAAGAGACACTGGACGGAGCTCAGGACTTATTCCCAATTACTTACAACGGAGACATCTTTTCAGCAGGAGATGCATTCCACTTTATAGAGGAACTTCCTGGTATTCACGGCCTCATGATGGGACGAGGATTTATTACGAACCCTGCTCTTGCAAAAGAAATCAGAAATCACTCTTCCAGTGCAGATGCTAGCACATTCTGCCATAGTCTTGAAACCTTTAAAGCGTTCCACCACGAAATTGTCGAAAACTACATGGCATTTCTGAAGGACGATCGCAATACCTTATTTAAAATCAAAGAGCTTTGGCCTTATATGGCAACATTGTTCCCCGATTCCCAGAAACTGTTAAAACAGATTGTTAAATGCGGAACAGTAAGAGAATATCTAGGTATTCTAAATAGTCTTCCTCCTTTTCAGAACCAATGATATCTGTTGGATTAGCATGCTAGCTCATACCAGAATAAAAGCAAAGCTTCCTCCGCTCTTTTCCTTCTTAACAATAACCTGCGTATCAATCTTATTCTTTAGTTCTGCCACATGTGAAATAATACCCACAAGTCGATTTCCTTCTGTAAGGCTTGCAAGTGCCTTGTATGCCTGGTCCAAAGAATCTGAGTCAAGCGACCCAAAACCCTCATCAACAAACATCGTATCAATATGAATGCCACCAGCAGATGACTGCACTTCATCCGATAAACCAAGCGCAAGTGATAACGATGCCATGAAAGATTCACCACCTGACAATGTCTTTACGCTACGCTCGGTTCCGTTGTAATGATCAATAACACTAAGTTCCAGACCGCTTTGGCTTTTTGCACTCACTGCTTCCAGTTGTCTTTTTAATTCATATTGACCGCCTGACATTTTCATAAAGCGAAGGTTCGCCCGATTAATGATTCTGTCAAAATAGGTAGTCTGAATATATGTCTCCAGCATGATCTTCTCTTTTCCGCGGAGCTTACCATTCGCAGTATCCGCAAGCGCTGTCATCCACTGTAGCTGTTTCTCAGTTTCTGCTATTTTTCCAGCTTGACTTCTAATATTTTCTAGAACATCCTCGTTTCTATCGATACGTGAACCTACAATTCTGAGTGTTTCTATAACTTCGGCCTGTTTCTCCTCACACTCAGTCTTTCTACTTTTCTCTGCTTCTACATCGACCGCCTGCACACTTTCCAAGGTCTTTTTGCTGCTTTCAATTGCAGCCTTATAGGTAGCAATCTTCGTGCTAATCTCTTTTAATTCTTCATCAGCTTTGTCATAGTTTTCCTGAAGCACTTTGACTGACTGCTGCAGCTGTTCTCTCTGACCTTCCGCTTCTGTCTTATCAGAAATAGTGAGTGCTTTATGAAGCTCATCCATCTGCTTTTTATTCTCCGAAACAGCAGACTTTTTCCCAGACAACTGCTCTTTTATCAATGTAATTGCATTTTCTATCTCTTTTATTTTTTTATCCATTTCTGGAATTAATTTTTCTAACTTTTCTTTTCTAACAGCTCTCTCTTTTTCCTTTTTTAATTGTTTTTCGATTTCTTTTTCTTTTAATAGTATTTCATTTTTGCACAGCAAAATATTCTCATCGATGCTAACAATGTCATCGGATGCCAATAATTTCTTAGCCAACTTCTTTACTTCTTCCGTTTTTATATCAACAGACTTCTTTATACTTGCAGCCTCTGTACTACTGTCATTGGCATCCTTTCTTGCCTTCTCTGCATTTTTCTTTGCGATCTCAAGTTCCTTCTCACTGGGAACTTCAGCTGCGCGTTGTGCTTTCTCCGGATGCGACGTAGATCCACACACAGGGCACTTCTGACCTTCCACTAAGGAAGAAGCAAGTATCCCCGCCTGTCCATCTCGAAATGCCTGTTCTTTTGCTTCATAGATGTGCTGCAGTCCCAAAAACAAGGCATTCTTTTCAGCATACTCTTTCTGCTTTTTTTCTAATGCCTCTTCTTCCGCCTTACGACCGTTATTTGCCGAAGCAAGATCTTCCAATGATTCTTTGATTTCATTATTCTTACCAAACTCATGGTTCAGTTTTTCTATTGTTGCTCCAACATCTTGTATAGAAGCATGTTCTTCTTTGCTTTCTTGCAGTTTTCTTTCTTCCGAATTTTTTTCTGCTTCTTTATCTGAAAGAAGAGCTGTTTGCCTTTCTATCTCCTCTTCCCCCAAAGCAATAGCATGCTGTAAATTTTCAACCTTCACACACTTGTCTATTTCTTCATCCAGCGCTGCAATTCTCTTTGTTAACTCATCCTTTTTCTCAAGTTCCTTCTTCGCTTCGTCAAAGCTAGCCTTTATTCTTTTTTCCTCTGGGACTGCCTGCTTCAGTTTTTCCTCTGCTGCCTCTAGAGTCTCCTTTGCTTTGTTTGCAGTTTCAGCCGCACCAATTCCTGCATTGATATTTTCAAGGTCCTGATTTATCCTTGCTAATTCTGCAGCTTCCTTTTCACGAATGTCCTTATCCTGACAGATGATTTCTTCTATCAGCACAAGAATATCCTCTGTGATAAATTCACCTTTTTTTGCCTTCTCAACAGATAAAGCAAGAACATCATTCTCATCCACGCTAATATCATTAATATATTGACTTACACTTTTCTTTCCATCTTCAACCTTACTTCCTATCTCTTTTCTTTTCACTTCAAGAGAGTTCTGCAATTTCTGATAATAGGAGGTTTTAAAAAGATCCCTGAATATTTCCTGACGCTGTTTTGTATCTGCAAGTAAAAGTTTCTTAAAATCTCCTTGGGCTATCATGGCAATCTGAGAGAACTGGTCACGATTCACGCCGAGAAGATTCTCTACAGCAGTGGTAACATCTTTTAGCTTCGTTATCGGTTTACCATCCGGAAGATACAAACAAGCATTCGCTACCTGTTTGGTAAATCCTTCTCCTCGCTTTGCCGGTCTTTCATATTCAGGATTCCTTACTACACGATATTCTTTCCCATTATGCAAAAATGTCAGGTCAATTTCTGTTGGCGTATCCGCAGAAGCATATTTCGACCGAAGCATAGAACTATCTCTGCTTTCGCCACTGGGTTCGCCAAATAGCGCATAGCAAATAGCATCAAATATAGTGGTCTTCCCAGCCCCCGTATCTCCGGTAATCAAATATAAGCCCTTTGTTCCAAGGCTAGCCATAGGAATCACAGTTTCACCCGCATAAGGGCCAAATGCAGATATTCTTAAAGTCAATGGTCTCATCTACCTACACCTCCCATATAGAATCTATTAGTTCCACCGTGTAATTTTTCTGTTCGTCACTCATTTTCTGATTGTTCTGTAGTTCATAGAATTCTTCAAATAATTCTATCGGTGTTTTCTTCTCAACATCTTCCACATCAGAAATCACTTTGTTTTCGCGAGTTCGTTTATTATCATAGCTGAGTTTCATAATGTTCTTATAAATGACACGAAGTTTTCCGATAGCATCAGGAATGTCTTCTTCATCGGTAAGTATTATATGAAGATAATCATCAACAGCAGTCCCCTCATAATTCTTCTTGCTGGTCACCTCATCATAGGTCCCCCTTATCTCCCGCAAATCATGCTGTGGGACTAATGGGCACTCTCTGATGACCACGTCTCCTTTTTTACCGAACTCCACAACCGTTACCGACTTATTATGATTCTTCTCCGAGAAAGAATACTTTAGTGGCGTACCTGAATATCTTACACTTTCCCGTCCAATCGACTGTTTTCCATGAATATGACCAAGTGCCACATAATCAAAGCAATCAAATACAGAAGCCGAAACATTATCTAGACCTCCCACAGTATGCTCTTCAGATTCACATGTGCTTGCACCCAAAACAAACTGGTGTGCGACAAGAATGTTCCTCTCCTTCTCATCCACTTTCATCTGCTTTATAGCAACTCTGCATGCATCTGTATAATCTTCAATTTTTTCCTCTGAGAAGAACTGTTTTACATGCACTGGTTTAATAAATGGAAGCAAATAAATATTCAGTTTTCCTTCACTATCTTCCAATGTAATCGGTTTAACCTCACCTTCATACACTGGAGACAAATAGATCCCTGCATTTTCAACCAGTTTATTGTGGCTTGAAAAACGCACCGCAGAGTCATGATTTCCACTAATTGCAAATACCGGTATTTTTCTCTTCGATAATTTAATCAAAAATTCATCCCATAACTGCATCGCTTCTTCTGACGGAACAGATCTGTCGTATACATCTCCCGCAACAAGAACACCCTCTGGCTTTTCTTCATCAACAATATTTATTATTTTGGTTAAAATATATCTCTGATCTTCGATCATCGAAAACTCATTCACCCTTTTCCCAAGATGAAGATCTGATAAATGGATAAATTTCATAAGAACCTCCCACTTCAATCACAACTAACTTTTCATCATTATATCCCTCAGCGCTTTCATTAGAGGGACTTATTTAGTACACTAACCCCCAATCCTCTTTTTCACAGAAGATGTCCATCTGCTTCCAAAGCTTCCCTTACATATTTTTGAAAAACACAATCGATTTCATTCCAGTCCGTACATCTAATAAAACTGTCGTTAGGAAGCAGCACATTCTTATTCCATGGTCTTGAAAATACCGCTATTCTACATTTTTCAAAATGCATTACATGTTCAAATGCAGCCGGTGAATCTTCAATCGCAAAGTCAAAATTCATCTGATAGAGTTGTTCCAATGTCATACTATACGTGCAGTTCTGATTAAATGTTTCGCGACCATATTTGTCAACGCAAAATAATGGAATCCTAGCCAATCCATGTTCATCAAGCCACCTTCTCGACGGCTCATATGAATCATATGGTCTTCCGGTAACAACCGATACCTCATGACCTTCTGAAGCCCACTGATTGATTATTTTTGACGCCCCTATCGTTTCTTCGTAAGAAAGCAAATTCTCCGGATAATGTCCAACCCGCATCAGCTTGTCATATTGTTCATCCGTAATGTCAAAGGACTTCTTAAGGTTGAAAAATTGCACTTCACTATAGGGGACATCAATCCCAAACAGCTCCTTTGCAATCTTTGTAAAGAATAAGGCTGTTTCACAAATTACATCATCAAAATCAATATATATTTTCATTTTTATTCCTTTACCTAGAGTGATTTGTTATCTACCAAGTTCAAATTTCTACATTTCACATACTTCGGCAAATGACTTTGCACCAAAGTCCTCAAATTTTACCCAGTAATTATCCAAATGATTATTTCCATTCTTTAATTTGATATACTCATCAAAATTAAACTTCTCCATTCCGATGGCCTTTAAATGTTCACGGTAAAACATACACCCTTCTTTCATGGTTCGGCGTTCAAAGAATTCATTGAGATTACCATAGTTAATGCCATACACTGCGAGTTCCGGAGGAAATAATTTCCCGCCGCTAAGGCTCTTCGCTTTCACTAGCTGGCGTTCTCTAATTTCAAAATCCAGAAGAGGCGTGTCCAAATAATATAAAATTCCTTTTAAATTCTGAATCCATCTTACTTCTGCCATATAGATAACATCCTTTCTATATATTCCATCGCAAAGGGAGTCATCCACTCACTCTGAATTTTAAGCGTCTTTAAACCAGGATATATTTCCAACAAGTGAAACTCTTTTTCTAACATCTGTATCATGTCAAAAGGATCCTCCCCATAAGGAGATACATAAACCGTCATCATGGCTTCATCAAATGTTTCATAGGTATTCTTATATCCATCGTGTTCAAATAATCCCATTCCATTATCAAATAGTAACGGAATTTCATACTTTCCTTCTATTGAGTTATAAAATAAGCCAAAATTCTTTGTATGTCTGTCTACATTTCCAACCAGGCAATCCGCGAGTGCAAGATTTAACATATACCGCTGCGTTTCTTCATAAGGAATGTCTCCGGCATCTGATAATTTTTGCGCACACCATTTTAATTTCTGCATCGCATCAAGTTTTATAAACTCTTTATCTCTGGAGGATAAGCCCATTCTTTCCAGCAATCGCTCAAACGATATGAAACAATAGCCGTCTAGTTCAAAATTTTTCGAATATACCGCATTAAACAACTTGCCAGCATAGGCGAACTGACATCGTTTCTGCTTAACATGTGGAATTCCTATATGTTCACAAATATCCGATGCTATTATTTCCACCGCCCAGTCATCCATATACACACCAGAAATCATGGACTGCGACTTCACAAAATATCTTCTATCCCTAGAAAGCGCTTTCATCTGAAATCCATCTGTATCTGTTCTAGCATATAGAAGTTCTTTCTTTGTAAACTGAAACACCGGAAGTTCTAAAGAATCATCCTCCCCTTGGAATTTTAAACTTGTATTTTTCCGCTCTAGAATATCCCTAGCTAAAAATTCTTTCGTAGGGCTATCTTGTATCAAAAACTGTCTATATCCTGATTCTCCATCTATTCCCTTTGCCTTAAAATATTCCATTTCCAACAAATGGCAAAAATCATCCCATGAGGGTTTCTCGTCGAAACCAAATGGAAGTAGGGATAGTTTAGCTGCATAATTAAAAATACGCACTGTTTCTGTTTTCACATCCGCTTCTATATGCGTGACACAAATATTATCAACCACATAGTCCAAAGATATCGTCTGTTCTATATTACGATCTCTTACTCGTTTATAAATTGCCTGCCGCGAAATACCATATTCTATGGCGAGTTTTGATACAGTTTCTCCATTGGAAATCCGAGTCAAGATTTCTTCAAACTGTTTCTCAGAGATTTTCGATTTTCTTCCCGCTCCACGCTCATTTCTCAATGGAATGCCCTCCATATTTACTAGTATAAGTTAATTGCATCACATGTCAACTTTTTAATTTATTTACACCATGATATGCCGAGAACTTTAGCATAAAAACCTGCTAAGAAAAATCAAGTACTAAATTGATTTTCTTGCAGGTTT